>NZ_JBFALP010000001.1:0-788204 GCF_040660235.1 Streptomyces sp. NPDC049970
TGGTTCGGTGCGGGGGGTGGTGGTTGATCCTGGGGAGGGGTTGACGGCTTCGTCGTCGGTGTTCTTCTCGAGTTGGTCGATCGACGCGTTGGCGAAGACGTTGTCCGCGGACGAGCGCCTGATGGCCTGGATACCCCCACGACGGATGCCCTACATCCGAGCCGACTCCGACGAAGGCCCCGTCCGGATTCCCGGGCGTACCCCCCAGCAGGCGCCGCCGCGGCTGGTGGCCCTGCTCCGGCTGGCCGACGGCCGACGGTCGCCCGGCGAACTGGCCCGCGAGCTGGGCCTGACACCGGCGGAGGTGACCGCCGGGCTGACCGAGCTGGTCCGTCGCCGTTGGGTGACCTGGCGGTTGGAGGTTCCCTCCGGTGCCCGGCCGGAGCGTGAGTTGCGTGCGGTGCTGGAGCGGGTCGGGGACGCCGGTCTGCGGGAGCGGGTGCTGGAGCCGTTGGAGGTGCTGGAGCGGGGCCGTGACCGGGTGCAGGCGGCGGGGCGGGACGCCACCGCTCTGTGCGAGGCGCTGGCCGGGCTGGAGGAGGACTTCACCCGGATCACCGACACCGCCTCCCAGCGTGCCAAGGGCACCCGCACCGCCCCCAACCGCTCACTCGTCTACTCCGACACCCGACGCTCCGCCACCGCCCGAGTCGGCGCCGGGGTCCTGGACGCCATGGCACCGCTGGAACCGCTGATGAACAGCGCCGCCTGGCTGATGTCCCAGCTCGCGGCCCGGGTGGAACGCCGGGCGGAGGAGGTCTTCGAGGAGCTGGCAGCGTCCAGCGGCAGCACGGAGGAGGTCGACCTCGCGTCGTTCTGGTTCGCCTGCATGCCGATCCTGCACGGTGCCGCGGTCACCGACGCGGAGGAGGTACTGGCGGAGTTCCAGCGCCGCTGGGCGCGGATCATCCCCGTCCCGGACGACGCCGGACGCGTACAGGTGACGCACTCCGCGATCGCGGAACGGGCCGCCGAGGAGTTCCCGCCGGCACCCCCCGGCTGGACCGCCGCCCGCTGCATCAGCCCCGACGTGATGATCGCCGCCCGCGACGTGCAGTCGATCGACAACGGCGACTTCGACCTGGTGCTGGGCGAACTCCACCTCGCCTCCAACACGATGGGCGCCTCGCTCTTCGTCAACCAGCACCCGAACCCGGCGGAGCTCTTCGGGCTGACCGGACGGGACTTCCCCGCGCCCCGGCTGTTTCCGCTCCTGCCCAAGGAGCACACGTCACGACTGTCCATCCGGGTACGCAATGTCCTGGTGCGGCCGGAGGACTACTACATCGCGCTGCGGGAGCTGACCGCCGACCCGCACCGGGACCGCACCGTGCTCAGCGCCGACGCCCGGGTCACCCGGCGCCGCGGCCGGCTGACGGTGCTGCTCCCGGACGGCGCCGAGTTCGCTGTCACGGACGTGTTCGGCCATGTGCTGACCACCCTGGCCATGGACATGTTCCGGCTGCTCCCCGACGCGGATCATGTGCCGCGGGTGGCGGTGGACAAGTTGGTGGTGAGTCGGGAGTCGTGGCGGTTCACGGGTGGGGATCTGGAGTTCGCGGCGGAGAAGAGTGAGGCGCGTCGGTATGTGCGGGCGCGCAACTGGCGTAGTGGGCTCGGGTTGCCGCGCTATGTGTTCGTGGTGTCGCCGACCGAGCCGCGTCCGTTCTACGTGGACTTCGACGCGCCGGTCTACGTGAACATCCTTGCCAAGGCGGCCCGGCGGCTGGCCCGGAAGGACCCGGAGGCGAAGCTGACGATCACGGAGATGCTCCCGACGCCGGAGCACGCCTGGCTGACCGACGACCAGGGCAACGCCTACACCTCCGAACTCCGCTTCGTCGCCGTCGACCAGCACGACTGAGAACACGCGAACTCCCTGACGGGGTGTCCGGCCGCAGAGGCCGGGCACCCCGTCAGTCGTGTCCGGCCTCGTTCACGGGGCCGGACACGACCCTCGGGTCCGACCGCCGGTGAGAGAGCGGGCTTCTCCGGGGGGCCGACAGGGGCACCTGGGAGCAGCCGTCCCGATGCCACAGGGTGACGTCGCCGGGCACCGAGGGGGCCGGCGGGCTGGCGGATCGCCCCTCGAACCCGGTCCGGGCAGCAGTGAGCCCGGCCGGGGCGGCCCGGCCGGGCTCCGTGCGCCGTCTCGTGAGGATCAGCCGAGCAGTCCGGCCAGGGTGTCGGCCAGCGAGGTGACATGCGGGAGGCGCATGACGCCGAAGTGGTCACCGGGAACCCGGTGGGCCTCGACCGATGCGTTCAGTTCCCGCCAGCGGTCCAGATACTCCTGGTAGGTCTGACCGAGGGCCACCTCGTGCTCCCCGCGGGCGAGTTCGTCACTGATGAGCAGATGAAGGGCGCCGGGGTAGTAGCGGTGCCGGTAGGTGAGCGTCATCTCCATCACCTCGCGCCAGATCCGGGCGGACGGCAGCCACACGTCGGCACCGTTCCGCTCGGGGAGCACGATCCCGGTCACCGGGTCGGCGTCGTCCACCAGGTGGTTCAGCAGCTTCAGGATCTCGCCGCGCAGCGGACCGGTGTCGTCCTCCGGCCCGGCCGCCGCGAGTTCCTCGAGCCTGGCTGTGCAGCTCTCGATCAGCCGGAACTCGTCCCACAGGCCCTGCCGCTCATGGCTGTCCAGGCCCGGGTCGAGCAGGATCAGGGTCACCTCCTCACCGTCCGCCCTGAGCCGGTCCGCCACCTCGACGGTGATCCCGCTGCCGCCGCACCAGCCGAGCAGCCGGTAGGGGCCGTGGGGGCGTGCCTGCCGGATCTCGGAGAGATACCGTCCGGCCATCTCCGCGGCGGTGGGCACCGGCCGGCCGGGGCCGGACTGGAGCCCGGGCCACTCCAGGGCGGCGACCGGCAGATCCGCGTCCAGGTGCGGGATCAGCCGCTGGTACCAGTGGGCGCTGCCGCCACCGGGATGGACGCAGAACAGCGGGGCCTGTCCGCCTTCCCTGCGCAGCCACATCAGGGCACTGCGAGCACCGTCGCCCGTGTCGCCGCGTTCCGCCGCGGCTGCGACGGCGTCCAGGGTCTGGTGCTCGACGAAGGCCCGCACGGTCAGTTCCAGGCCGTGGCGTTCGCGCAGCAGCGCGATCGCCCGCAGGATCAGCAGGGAGTGCCCGCCGAGCAGGAAGAAGTCGTCGTGGGCGCCGACCCGCTCGACGTCCAACACCTCCGCCCACACCTCGGCCAGAGCCCGCTCGGCGGCGGTACGCGGTGCCACCGGCCCGCCGTCCGTGCCGGTGCGCTCGGGTGCGGGCAGGGCGGCGCGGTCCAGCTTGCCGTTGGCGTTCAGGGGCAGCTCGTCCAGCCGGACCCAGGCGCTGGGCACCAGGAAGGCGGGGACCCGTCGGCGCAGCACGGATCGCAGGGCAGCCGGGTCGAAGGCCGTGTTTCCGTCCAGGGCGACGTAGCCGACCAGCTGCTTGTCGCCGTCGGGCCCCGGACGCACGGCCGCCGCGGCGCCGCGCACCCCGGGCAGATCGTTGAGGCCGGCGTCCACCTCGCCGAGTTCGATGCGGTGGCCGCGCACCTTGACCTGGTGGTCGCGTCGGCCCAGGAAGTGGATCACGCCGTCCGGGTCCTGACGGACCAGGTCTCCGGTCCGGTACAGCCTGCCGCCCGGCCGGCTGCCGGTGGGGTCGGGAACGAAGCGGTCGGCGGTCATCGCGGGCCTGCCCAGGTAGCCGCGGGCGACCCCCGGTCCGCCGAGCAGCAGCTCTCCGGCGACACCGTAGGGCACCGGATTCAGGTCCTCGTCGGTGACCAGCGCGGTGGTGTGCGCGATCGGCGGGCCGATGGGGATGGGCCGGGCCGTCTGTTCCGCGGTGATGGCGTGCTGCGCGGTGCTGAAGGTGGTGCACTCGGTCGGCCCGTACACGTTGCTGACCGGGATCCCGTGGGAGAGCGCGGTCCGTACCCGGCCCGATGAGAGCACGTCTCCGCCGGACAGCAGCGCACGCAGCCCGGTCAGGGCCTCGGGGCAGCTCTCCACCATCAGATGGAAGAGGCTGGTGGTGAGGAACGCGACGGTGACCCGGTGCTCGCGCAGGACCTCGGCGATGACCGCCGTGGTGGGCGTGCCGGGCGGGGTGAACGCCAGCCGGCCGCCGTTGCCCAGCGCTCCCCACATCTCGAAGGTGGAGGCGTCGAAGGCCAGGGGGGAGACCACCAGGACGGTGTCCTGGGGGCCGAGCCCGGCGTGGCTCTCGTCGTGGACCAGACGCACGATGTTGCGGTGCGTGACCTGGACCCCCTTGGGCCGACCCGTCGACCCCGAGGTGTAGATGACATAGGCGGTGTTGTCCGGAGAGAGCGCCGATACGGGGTCGGTCTCCGGCTGTGCCTCGAGTTCGGCCCGGTCCGCGTCGAGCAGGACGGTCCGAGGGCCGTCCGCGAGCAGTCCGGTCAGACGGTCGGCGAGACCGCTGCGGGTGACCAGCAGCCCGGCGCCGGAGTCGGAGAGCAGATGGCTGATCCGCTCCTCGGGGTACTCCGGATCGATCGGCACGTAGCATCCGCCCGCCTTCACCACGCCGAGCAGGGCGATCACCGTCTCCGGACCGCGTTCCAGGCACACCGCGACGGGGTCCTCGGTGCGTATCCCACGAGAACGCAGCATGTGGGCGAACTGGTTGGAGCGGGAGCGGAGTTCACCGTACGTGACGGTGGAGTGCGCGTCGGCCAGCGCCGTGTCGTCCGGCCGTGAGTGACGGTCGATCATCTCCGGCAGGGTCATGCCGGGGGGCAGCGGCCGGGCATCGGGGGCGACGGCCGGCGCCGTCAGCAGCGGCGCGCCGAAGGCGGCGGGGGAGGTCTCCGGCCGCTCGGCCATCGTCCGCAACACCTCGACGAAGGTGGTCGCCATGGCCTCCAGCCGGCTGCGTCCGGCCCAGCCCGGACGGCACGTCATCCGCAGCTCGCCGGGGAAGGTCCAGACGTCGAAGGTGAACTCGTTGGGGCTGCTGTCGGTGACGGTGTCCGGCGCCGTTCCCGGAGTGTCCAGCACGTGGAAGTCGAGATAGCCGAAGACCACGTCGACCAGCGGGACGCCGGTGCCCCACTCGCGCTGCATGGCAGGCAGGGGATAGCGGCGGTGCGGCCAGACGGCCGCCTCCTCGGTGAAGACCGAGCGCAGCAGCTCCTCCCAGCTGTGCCGGTCCAGATCCACCGCGAACGGCACGGTGTTGAGGTACATACCGCGCACCTCGTCCCCGTCCGGCAGCTCGGGGCGGCCGTTGCAGACCGCACCGGCGAAGAAGCGTTGCTGCCCGGAGATCATCCCGAGCAGTTTCAGATGGGCGGCGTACAGCACCGTCTTGAGTGAGGTGCCGGTGCGGGCGGCGAGTCGGCGCAGCGCGGGGTCCAGGGCGGCCCAGGAGACGCGGACCTCGTGGGCGGGGCCTCCTGACTCGTCGAGCGCGGTGGGCGCGGGCAGCTCCAGCCGGGGGAAGTCGCTGATCCGCCCCTGCCAGAAGGCGCGGTCCTCCGGGGAAGTGAGCGCCTGCTGCTCCAGCGCGATGAAGTCGGCGTAGCGGGCGCGGGGCGGCGGGGTGACGGCGCAGTCGGCGTCGTCCCGGACGCGGCCGTAGTCGGTGCGGATCTCCTGGATCACCGAGTGATGGCTCCATCCGTCCAGGATGGCGTGGCACTCGGTGTGGGTGAGGGTCCAGGTGCGCTCCCCGGTGCGGTGCACGTGGTACCGCAGCAGCGGGGCGCGTTCCAGGTCGAACGGCACGCGCTGCTCGGCGGCACGGAACTCCGCCAGGGCGGAACGCTGTCCGTCGGGCTCCAGCCCGCGTAGATCCGTGAACCCGACCTCTGCCTCGGCCCGCCGGTGCACCAGCTGGAGCGGCCCGGAGAAGCCGGACAGCCGGAAGGAGGTGCGCAGGATCTCGTGCCGGTCGACGAGCCGCCTGACCGCCTCGCGCAGCGCGGGAAGGGAGAACGGCCCGTCGTCGGTGAAGTGGAAACTGCTGACGTTCTGGTAGGTGTTGCTCTCCGGATCGGCCAGCAGTTCGTAGACCATGCCGGCCTGGACCTCGCCCAGCGGGTAGGCATCGGCCAGCCCGTCCGGCAGCCGCTCCCGGTCGGCCGGTCCCAGTTGGGCGAACGGCTCCACCAGCTGGTGCCGCTGTCCGGTTGCGCCGGCCTCGGCTGCCACGGTGGCCAGCCCCGCGACGGTGGGATGGGTGAACAGGTGCTGCACGGACAGGGCCAGACCCCGGCCCTGGAGGGCTCCGACCGCGCGGATGGCGCGGATGGAGTCGCCACCGAGGTCGAAGAACCGGTCGTGCACACCGACCTGGTCCATGTCCAGCGCGGCAGCCAGCTCCTCGGCGATCGCCCGCTCCACCGGGGTGCGGGGTGCGGTGTACTCCCCGTCGCGGCTGTCGCGGGTGCGGTCCGGGGCGGGCAGCGCCTTGCGGTCCGTCTTGCCGTTCGCGGTCAGGGGGAGTGCGTCCAGCACCATCCAGTCGCCGGGCACCATGGCGTCCGGCAGCCGCTCCCGCAGCCAGGTCCGGATCTCGTCGGTGTCGGGCGCGGTGGCGACGTCGGTCGCGGTGACCGGTCCGGGACGGCCGGTCAGATAGGCCACCAGCCGCTCGTCGTGCACGGCGACGGCGGCCGTGGCGACCGCGGGGTGCTCGTGGAGCACCGCCTCGATCTCGCCCGGTTCGATGCGCTGGCCCCGGATCTTCACCTGGTGGTCCAGGCGGCCCAGGTAGTCGATGGAACCGTCCGGAAGGTAGCGGGCCAGGTCGCCGGTGCGGTAGAGCCGCGCCCCCGGTGCACCGCCGAAGGGGTCGGGGACGAACCGGTCGGCGGTCAGTGCCGGCCTGCCGAGGTAGCCTCGCGCCAACTGGACTCCGCCGAGCAGGAGTTCGCCCGGTACGCCGACCGGCACCGGGCGCAGCGCCGCGTCCACGATGTAGGTGCGGGTGTTGGCGACGGGCTTTCCGATGGTGACCCGCTGTCCGGGGACGCAGCGGGCGCTCGTGACGTCCACGGCGGCCTCGGTCGGGCCGTAGAGGTTGTGCGGGGTCACGCCGAGACGTTCGGCCGAGGCGGTGACCAGGTCACCCGGCAGCGCCTCGCCGCTGCACACGATGCGGCGCACCGAGGGCAGCCGGGTCCCGGGACCGGAGAGGAAGGCGCGCAGCATGGACGGGACGAAGTGCAGGGTGGTGACGGACTCCTCGGCGATGGTCCGGGCCAGGTAGTCGGGGTCGCGGTGGCCACCGGGGCGGGCCATCACCAGGGTGGCGCCGGTGGCCACCGGCCAGAAGAACTCCCAGACCGAGACGTCGAAGCCCATGGGCGTCTTCTGGAGCACGCGGTCGGTGGCGTCGAGGCCGAACTCCTCCTGCATCCAGCGCAGTCGGTTGACGATCGCCCGGTGCTCCACCAGCACGCCCTTGGGGCGTCCCGTCGACCCGGAGGTGTAGATGACGTAGGCGGCGTCGTCGGGGCCGGGTGCGGCGGCGGTGTGCGCGTCCGCCCGGGTCGGGGAGCCGCCCGGGAACAGCCCGCCGCGTCCCAGGGAGAGTACGGCCACGTCCGCCGGGGTGTCGCCGGCCTGTCCGGCGTCGCCGCCGGTGAGCAGGATCCGGGCGCCGGAGTCGGTCAGCATGTACCGGCGCCGCTCGGCGGGGAGCTCCGGCTCCAGCGGCAGATAGGCGCTGCCCGCCTTGAGTACCCCGAGAAGCGCCACGAGCAGCTCCCGGGAGCGGTCCAGGCACACCCCGGTGACGGTGCCGGGGCCCGCGCCGAGCGCGAGCAGTTCGGCGGCCACCGCGTCCGCCCGGCGGTCCAGTTCCGCGTAACTGAGCTCGCCCGCCTCGTCGGTGACGGCCACGGCCTGCGGGGTGGCCGCCGCCTGAGCCTCGAACATGCCGTGCAGGGTGCCGCCGGGAAAGCGGGTGGCGGTGTCGTTCCAGTCGTGCAGTACCTGCTGCCGCTCCGGCTCGGACATCAGTTCCAGTCCGGTGACCGGAGCGTCCGGATCGGCGACGGCGGAGGCCAGCAGCCGGGTGAAGTGGCCGGCCATGCGTTCGGCGGTGGCCGGGTCGAACAGCGCGGTGGCGTAGTTGAGTCCGCCGGAGAGCGAGCCGTCCGGCCGCTCGGTGAGGCTCAGCGTCAGATCGAACTTGGCGGTGGTCTCGCCGACCGCCGTCGGATCCACGGTCAACGTCCCCTCGGCGCTGTCACCGGTCCGGGCGGCGTCCTGCCCGCCGGCACCCTCCCAGAGGAACATCGTGGCGAAGAGAGGGGTGCGGGACGGGTCGCGTTCCGGGGCCAGTGCGTTGACCAGCCGTTCGAAGGGCACCTCCTGGTGACCGTAGTCGTCCAGCGCGCCCTCCCGCAGCCGGGTCAGCACCTCGGCGAATCCGGGGTCGCCGGACAGATCCGTGCGCAGCACCAGGGTGTTGAGGAAGAGCCCCAGCATCTCCTCGGTCTCCGGCCGGTCCCGGCCGGAGACCGGGGTGCCGACCGCGATGTCGCCGCTGCCGGTGTAGCGGCTCAGCAGCACCTGGAAGGCGGCGAGGCAGGCCATGAACGGGGTGGCGCCGTGCTCGTGCGCCAGCCTGGTGAGAGCGGCTGCCACTTCGGCGGGCACGGTGAACGGTACGACCGCCCCGCTCTCCTCGCGCACCGCCGGGCGGGGGCGGTCGGTCGGCAGTTCCAGCGGGGCGAGCCCGGCCAGCCGGTTCCGCCAGTAGCCGAGCCCTTCGTCCAGCCGCTCCTCGGTGAGCCGTCCGCGCTGCCACACCGCGAAGTCCGCGTACTGGAGGGCCGGCGGCGGGGGTGGCGGCAGCTCCTGGCCGGCCAGCCGCCGGTACTGCTCGGTCACCTCGCGGACCAGCAGGTCCTCCGCCCGGCCGTCCGCCGCGATGTGGTGCACGGTCGTGAAGAGCATGTGCTCCTCGGGCGCGCACCGGGCCAGTACCGCACGGAGCACCGGTCCGGCGGCCAGGTCCACCGGTTGCCGCTCCGAGGTGCCCAGCGCGGCCAGGCGGCGGGCCCGGGCAGCCGCGTCCAGCCCGGTCAGATCGGTCTCCGTGAGCTCCACCGGCGCGGGCGGGTCGATCACCTGGGAGGGTCTGCCGTCGACGACCGGGTAACGGGTGCGCAGCACCTCGTGCCGTGCCACCACGGCGTCCAGTGCTCCGCGCAGTGCCCGGACGTCCAGGGGGCCGCGCAGCCGCAGTGCGGACGTCATCAGGTACGTGGTGGTGTCCGGGCTCAGCCGGTCCAGTACCCACAGCCGCTGCTGGGCGAAGGAGAGCGGGAGCGGTCCGCCGCGCGGTGCGGCGGAGATGCCGTCGGCCGGGGACGGTGCCGCGGTGCCCCGCAGCCGCTGGTTCAGCAGCAGGGCCCGGAGTGCGGTGGGATCGAGAGTCTGGTGCGTCATCGTGCGCCTTCCCGGGTCAGGAGTTCCGCGACCTCGGCGTCGGAGAGCTGGTCGATTGCGGCCTCGACGGCCTCGGTCACGGCCGCCGCGAGGGCGGCGACCGTGGTGTCCTCGAAGAGCCGGCGCAGCGGTAGGTCCACCGCGAACGTCTCCCGGATCCGGGCGAGCACCCGGGTTGCCAGCAGCGAGTGGCCGCCCAGGACGAAGAAGTCGTCCTCGACGCCGATCCGTTCGATGCCGAGCGTCTCGGCCCAGATCGCGGCCACCGTCTCCTCGGCGGGGTCCCGGGGCGCCACGTAGGCGCGTTCGGTGGAGGCGGTCGGCGCAGGCAGCGCCTTGCGGTCGATCTTCTGGCTGGAGGTCATCGGCAGGGCGTCCAGGGCGGTCCACAGCGCCGGGACCATGTACTCCGGCAGCCGGTCCCGCAGATGATCGCGGAGCCGGGCCGGGTCCGGGGCGGCGGCGCCGTCCCGGCCGGTCACGTAGGCGGCCAGCTGACGGTTGCCCGGGGTGATCTCGGGCGCGGTGACGGCCGCCGCCCCGACGCCGGGGTGCCCGGTGAGCGCGGCCTCGATCTCGCCGAGCTCGATACGCAGCCCGCGGATCTTGACCTGCTGGTCGATCCGGCCCAGGAACTCCAGGGTGCCGTCCGGGCCGTACCGCACCAGGTCGCCGGTCCGGTACAGCCGCTCGCCCACGCCGCCGAACGGGTCGGGCACGAACTGCTCGGCGGTCAGCTCCGGCCGCCGGTGGTAGCCGCGGGCCAGGCGGACGCCGCCGACGCAGAGTTCGCCGGGGACGCCGAGCGGAACCGGGCGCTGCCCGGAGTCCAGCACGTAGGCGCGGGTGCCGGCGAACGGACGGCCCAGCGGCATGGACGCGGTGTCCCGCCGCCCGTCCCGCTCGCCGCTCCCGGTGTGCAGCAGGCAGGTGACGGTGGCCTCGGTGGGGCCGTAGCAGCAGACGAACCGGCCGGGCAGCCCGCTGTCGTTCCACAGCCGGGCGTCGGCCACGGTGACCACGTCGCTGCTGAGGTTGATCAGCTTCAGGCCGGTGAGCATCCCGGTGTCGTAACTCATCGCCTCCCGGTAGTAGGCCGGGGTGGTCTCCATGACGGTGACCCCGTGCTCGGCGAGTCGGGCCGGGAGTTCGGCCGGGTTCCAGAAGAGGGGGTCGGCGATCACCACGGCGGCGCCGGTCAGCAGCGGGGCGGCGATCTGCTCCATCGAGACGTCGAAGGTCAGCGAGGAGAGCTGGACCACCCGCTCACCGGGACCGATGCCGTAGGCGTCGGCGGCGACCCGGCAGTGGTGGGCGTAGGCCCGGTGGTCGATCATCACCCCCTTGGGGCGGCCGGTGGAGCCCGACGTGTAGATGACGTAGGCGAGATGGTCCGGGGACACGGGGAACTCCGGTGCGCCGGGCGGCACATGGGCGCCGTCGTCCGCGCCGTCGTCGACGACCAGCAGCCGGAAGCCGCCGGTGAAGGAGTCCGCGCGGTCGGCGGTGGTGACCACGACCGCCGCACCGGCGTCCTCCAGGGTCTGGGCGAGGCGCCGCTCCGGATGCCGTGGGTCGAGCGGTACGTACACCGCGCCCGCACGCAGAACGCCGAGCAGCGTCACCACGGCGTCGATGCCGCGCTCCTGGCAGGAGGCCACCACGGTCTCGGGGCCGGCGCCCAGCGCGCGCAGCCGACGGGCGAACCGGGCGGTCCGTGCCTCGAGACCGGCGTAGCTGAGCTCCTGGGCGCCGAAGAGCAGGGCGGTGGCGTCAGGCGTGCGGGCGGCCTGCCGGACGAAGAGCTCCGGTACGGTCAGGGCCCGTTCCGCCTCGGGATCGATCGCGGGCAGCCTCGCCGAGTGCGGGTCGGGCCAGCTGTCGAGCAGTTGCCGCCGCTCCGCCTCTGGCATCAGCTCCAGCTCGGACACGGCGGTTGCGGGCGCGTCGGTCACGGACTCCAGCAGCCGCAGGTAGTGGGTCGCAATCCGCTCCACCGTGGCGCGGTCGAAGAGCGCGGTGGCGTACTCGAACCAGCAGTGCATCCGCCCGTCCGGGCGCTCTTTCACCGTCAGGGTGAGGTCGAACTTCGCCGTCGCGGGGCCCGCGTTGAGCGGATCGGCGGTCAGCCCGCCGAGGGTGGCGGTGAGCCCGCCCATGTGCTGGTGCTCGAACATCACCTGGAACAGGGGGTTACGGGAGAGGTCGCGGTCAGGTCGCAGTTCGTCCACCAGGTGTTCGAACGGCACTTCCTGGTGCGCGAACGCCTCCAGGCAGGCACCCTTCACCTGCGACAGCAGTTGCGCGAAGGCCGGGTCTCCGCCCAGATCGGTCCGGATGACCAGACTGTTGACGAAGAGGCCGAGCATCCCTTCGGTCTCCTCCCGGGTACGCGCGGCCACCGGGACGCCCACCGCGATGTCCGTGCGTCCGGTGTAACGCCCCAGCAGCACCTGGAAGGCGCTGAGCAGGGTCATGAAGGGAGTCGCTCCGTGCCGGGCGCCCAACTCGGTCAGAGCGCGGCCGGTGGCCTCCGGGACATCCACGATGACGGTGTCGCCGTCGGCGTCGCGCGCGGCCGACCGGGGACGGTCGGAGGGCAGCTCGACGGGGGTGAGGTCGCGGAGGCGCCCGAGCCAGTGGTCGAGGTGGCGCCGGGTGTCGGGGCTGTCCTCCCGCCGACGCTGCCAGGCGGCGAAGTCGGCGTACTGGACGGGCCCGGGGCGCAGCGGCGACGGCTGCCCGGCGGCGAGCGCGGTGTAGGCGGTGTCCAGATCGCGGAGGAACACCTTGGTCGACCAGGCGTCGAAGGCGATGTGATGAGCGGCGAGCGCCACCCAGTGGTCCACGGGCGAGGCGCGGACCACCGTCACCCGCAACGGGTGCTCGGCGGACAGGTCGAAGGGGCTGCTCAGCGCCTCGTCCAGCAGCGTACGCGCGCGGCCGTCCAGGGTGTCCGCGGTGTCGCCCGCGCCCTCGCTGAGGTCGACCAGGCGGAAGGCCACCGGGGTCGGCGGGTCGATGAGCTGGACGGGGCTGCCGCCGTGGTCCGCGTACCGGGTGCGCAGCACCTCGTGGACCCGGACCACCTCGTCCAGGGCCCCGCGGAACGCGGCGGTGTCCAGCGGACCCCGTAGCCGCAGTGCCAGCGGGATCAGGTACTCCTGGCCGGCGGGCTCCAGCTGGTCCAGGAACCACATCCGCTGCTGTCCGAAGGAGAGGGGCATCTCGCCGTCACGGGGCACCGGCACGACGGCATCGCCGCTGCCGCCGGTGTTGTCCGCGCCCGCGGTGTCCTCGGCGGCACCGCCGGTGTGTGCCGCGACGGCGGCGTCGATGCGGGCCGCCAGAGCCGAGGCGGTGCGGTCGGCGAAGAGTTCGGCGACGGTCAGGTCGATGCCGAAGGCACGGCGCAGCCGGAGAACGAGCCGGATCGCGAGGAGGGAGTGGCCGCCGAGGGTGAAGAAGTCCTCGTCGGTCCCGGGCCCGGGGATCTCCAGGACCTCGGACATGGCCTCGGTGACGGCTCGCTCGGTCGCCGTCCGGACGGCGGTGTGTTCCTTCGCCGGCCCGTGGGCCGCCTGCGCCGGGTGTTCCGGTGCGGGCAGTGCGCGCCGGTCCACCTTGCCGCTGGCGGTCAGCGGCAGGGCGTCCAGCAGCACCAGCCGGGACGGCACCACCGCCGCCGGCAGACGCTCGGCCAGACGGGCCAGCAGGTCCGCCCGCAGTTCCGCCGCCTGGGGAGCGAGGCCGCCGTGGGTCTGCGGGGCGGAAGGCACGGCGTAGGCGGTCAGTTCGAGTTCGCCGTGCGCGCCCGGCCGGGCGACGACGGCCGCGGCGGCCGCCCCGGGATGGGTCAGCAGCACCGCCTCGACCTCGGCCGGTTCGACCCGTACGCCATGGATCTTGACCTGGTCGTCCGCCCGGCCCAGGAACTCCAGGGTGCCGTCGGCCCGCCAGCTCACCAGGTCACCGGTGCGGTACCAGCGTCCGCCGGGCACGGAGGCGTACGGGTCGGGCGCGAAGCGTTCGGCGGTCTGCCCGGGGCGGCCCAGATACCCGCGAGCAAGTCCGACGCCGCGGACGCAGAGCTCACCGGGGACCCCGATCGGGACCAGGAGGTCTCCCGCGCCCACCACGGACACCCCCACGCCGGGCAGGGGGCCGCCGATGGCGACCGTGCCGGAACCGGGCAGGCCGACGCCCGTGTAGCGGTGGGCCGTCGAGTCGATGGAGCACTCGGTGGGGCCGTAGGTGTTGGAGATCTCCACCCCGGGCACGGCGGCGCGCAGCTCCTCGCACAGATCCGCGGACAGCGGCTCGCCCGCGGAGCTGACCAGTCGCAGTGCGGTGCAGTGGGCCAGGGCCGGTTCCTGGACCAGGAGCCGCAGCACCGAGGGCACCAGTTGCAGCAGCGTGACCCGGTGGCGGGCCATGGCGGCGGCCATCACCGACGGGTCACGGTGCGCGTCGGCGGGGGCCGTCACCACGGTGCCGCCGGAGACCAACGGCGAGAGGAACTCCCACATGGAGGCGTCGAACCCGATGGTGGTCTTCTGCAGCAGCCGGTCGGCGGCGGTCATCGCGTAGCGCTCCACCGACCACAGCACCCGGTTGCGCAGACCGCCGTGCGTGACCACCACACCCTTGGGAGTGCCGGTGGATCCCGAGGTGTAGATCAGGCAGGCCGCGTCGTCCGGGCCGGCCGGGTAGGGGAGGACACCGGGCGGCGCGATGGCGGCGGCCCCCGCCGCAACCGACCACTCGCCTTCCCGGGCGAGCACGACGGGGTTACTCGCGAACCGATCGCGCAGGGCCTGCTCGGTGAGCACGAGGCCCGCTGCGGAGTCCGTCAGCAGGAAGTCCCGCCGGGCGTCCGGGAGATCGGGAGCCAGAGGTACGTAGACGCCACCGACGGCCAGGACCGCCAGCACCGCGGACACCAGCGCCGGGCCCCGGTGGAGGCTGACCGCGACCGGGTCGCCCGGTCGTATCCCGGCGTGGCGCAGACGCCCGCTCAGAACGGCCACCTGTTCGACCAGTTCGGCGTAGGACAGGCCGCCGACGTCATGGGCGACGGCCACCGCCCCGGGAGTGGCTGCCGCGCGGTCCAGCACCAGCTGGACCAGACCGCGGCCCGAGCGGTCCTCCCCGGCGGGGCGGGCCCCGCCGTCGCCCCAGGCGGTGAGCACGGCGCGCTCCTCGGGGGAGGCCGGCTCCAGCCGGTCCACCGGCGTGTCCGGGCCGGCGACCACCTGGTCGAGAAGGTGCAGGAAGTTCTCCGCCATCCGCTCGATCCGGTCCCGGTCGAACAGCGCCGTGGGGTAGATGAACTCACCCGCGATGCTGCCGTCGGGACGCTCGGTCAGGTGCAGGGAGAGGTCGAAGGCGGAGCTGCGCGCGCCGGTGTCGGCCCGGCTGACCTCCAGACCCGGGAGCGAGAACGGGATGCGGTGCGCGTTGTGCAGCGCGAAGCCGGCCTGGAAGACCGGGTTGCGGTTGGTCTCCCGCTCCGGGGCCAGGGCGGCGACCACCCGTTCGAAGGGCACCTCCTGGTGGCTGTAGGCGTCCAGGGTCGTGTCCTTCACCCGGGACAGCAGCCCACGGAAGTCCGACGCCCCGTCCAACTCGGCCCTCAGCACCACGGTGTTGAGGAACATGCCGACCAACTGCTCCAGCCGGGCGTCGTTCCGGTCGGCCAGGGAGACGCCGACCGCGATGTCGGGCCTGCCCGAGTACCGGGCCAGCAGCAGCTGATAGGCGGTCAGCCCGGCCATGAAGAGTGTGGCGCCCTGCTCCTTGGCGAGCGCCGTGAAGCGGGATGCCAACGGGCCGGGCACGGTGAAGCCGACGGTGTCCCCGGTCGCGTCCCACACCGCCGGACGCGGCCGGTCGGTGGGAAGCTCCAGCGGAGAGGTCCCCGCCAGCTGTTCCCGCCAGTAGTCGAGCTGCCGCCCCATCCGCTCCGGCTCCGCCCGCCACCACTCGCGCTGCCACTCCGCGTAGTCCGCGTACTGGAGCTCCAGCGGCTCCAGCGGAGAGACGTCACCGGTCGCGAACGCCCCGTACAGCACTCTCAGTTCGTCGGCGAGCAGGCCCCAGGACCAGCCGTCGAAGGCGATGTGGTGGAAGGTGAGCAGCAGAGCCGACTCCTCCGGTGCCAGCCGGACCACCGCGACCCGCCAGGGATGGTCCCGGCGCAGATCGATCGCCGTACGGGCACGGGCCGCCACCACCGCGCGCAGGCCCTGTTCCCGCCGGTCGTCGGGTACGCCGCTGAGGTCGGTGAACTCGGGTTTCACCGGCTCCGGTTCGTCGATGACCTGGACGGCGGAGCCGTCCTCGTCGACGTACCGGGTGCGCAGCACTTCGTGCCGGGCGGCTATCTCGGTGAGCGCGGCGGTCAGGGCCTCGGTGTTCAGCGTGCCCCTGATCCTGAAGGTCTCGTGCATCAGGTACTCGGCGGCGTCACCCGACCTGAGCTGGTCGAGCAGCCACAGCTGTTCCTGTGCGAAGGACAGCGGATAACCGCCGTCGACGGTTGCCATCGGTCGTGTCTCCCTGGGGCGAGTGGTGGTGAGGGCCGGTACGGGCGGTGGGCGGCGGGTGTACGAGTCCGGTCACGGCAGGAGCGCGGGCCGGTGCCGCCGGCGCGGGAGCGGTCAGCCCTGCTCGACCGGTCCGCTGGAGGGCTCAGCCATCGCGACGGCGATCTTCCGGGGGCCGGTGAACGGCTCCCGGGCGTGCGCGGCGAGCATGTTGTCCACGACGAGCACGTCGTCCCGCTGCCAGTCGAAGCGTCGCTGCTCGGCGCGGTAGCAGTCCCGCAGATGGGCCACCACCTCGTCGGGCACCGGGGCGCCGTCGCCGTAGTAGGTGTTGGTCGGCAGGTCCGCCTCGTCGTACATCTCCCGCAACGCGGCGCAGACATCGGGCTGGAGCGTGGTGACGTGGAAGAACGTCAGGTGGTTGAACCACACCCGCTCCCCGGTGACCGGGTGCTGGTGCACTGCCTCGCGGCGGGCGCGGGTGCGCAGGCCCCCGGCGGTCCACTCGGCGGTCACACCGTTGCGCGCGCAGTACGCCTCGACCTGTGCGCGGTCCCCGGTGTTGAAGGCGTGCTGCCAGGGAACACCGAATCCCTCGGTGAAGTTGCGCACCACCATCCAGCCGCGGGCGGTGAACTCCTCCCGCACCTCCGGGTCGATGGCGGCCAGTACACGCCGGGTGTCGGCGAGCGGAGTGGAGCCGAGGGTGTCGGGCGGGGTCACGCAGAGGAAGAACAGGGTCAACGGCCATGTGGCCTGGTAGGAGTTCTCGTTGTGGAGGAAGATCTCCTCCGACGGCGGATAGTCGGTCGAGGTGTAGACCTGGCCCTTGATGGTGGACCGCGGCGAGGAGCGCTCGGCGTACGTCAGCGGCTCGCCGCCCACGGTCCGCACCGTCCGCTCGAAGCCGTCCACTCCGTCCTGGCCGAAGCCGCGCAGCAGCACGGCGCCGTGCTCACGCAGCCGGGCGCGGATCTCGGGTCGGGCGGTGGCCAGTTGGGCCGCCGGAGAGCCGCCGCCGGGCGCCGCGGCGATCAGATGGGGAAGCGTCTGTCCGGACGCCTGCCGCTCGGCGGCTGCCGGCGCGAACAGCGCTGAAGGGTTCGCAGTCATCCCGTCAGGGTCGGCGCACCCGGCTCGCCCCGGCAGAGAACAACCGGCGGAGTCTCCGGCAGCGCGGGTGTACTCCTTTCTGCGCGTCCTTCCCTGGGCCCGCCCGCCGGTGCCGGGCACGCTGACGGCACCGTGCAGCTCGTCCGGCCAACCGGTGTGCCGAGCATTCCGTGCGGCTGTCGAGAGGACTCCCATGTCGGAGCGAAGGGACGAGCCCATGAGCACGGTGGCCGACGACGCCCGTGCCGTTCCCGAGGTGCCGCCACTGCGGCGCAACCGGGACTTCCTGCTGCTGTGGAGCGGTTCGGCGGTGGCGATCATCGGCTCCACGGCGTCCACCGTGGCCTATCCGCTGCTGGTGCTGGCCGTGACGGGCTCTGCGTCCGCCGCCGGGCTGGTCGGCTTCGTTGTGCTGCTCCCTGCGCTGCTCCTCCAGCTCCCGGCCGGCGTGCTGGTCGACCGCTGGAACCGCAAGCGGGTGATGATCTGGTGCGACGCCCTGCGGGCGGTCGGCGCCTCCACCGTCGTGCTGGCGCTGCTCGCGGGCGAACTGCGCCTGGCACATGTGCTGGTGGTCGGCTTCGCGGAGGGCACGCTCACCGTGCTCAACGGTCTGGCCTCCACGGCCGCGGTGCCCAACGTGGTGCACCCGAGCCAGCTCTCGGTGGCGCTCGCAGGGAACGAGGCCCGCGGTAGGGCAGCCACCATGATCGGTACCCCGCTGGGCGGCATCCTCTTCGGCCTCGGCCGTGCGGTGCCCTTCGTGCTGGAGACCTTCGCCTACCTGGTGTCGCTGGTGTCCCTGCTGTGCATCCGGAAGGACTTCCAGGCGGCCCGCCCTGGTGAGGCCGCCCGCGCGGAGGCCGCTGCGGGCGGCGGTGTGGCGGCGGACAGCCGCCGCACCCGGGTCCTGCGGCAGGCCGGCCGGATGGTCGAGGGGCTGGTCTGGCTCTGGAAGCGGCCGCTGCTGCGCACCACGGCCCTGCTGGTGGCCGGGAGCAATCTGCTCTTCCGCGCGCTCTTCCTGGTGATGATCGTGCTGCTCGCCGAGGAGGGCGCCGCCCCGGCCGCGATCGGCCTGCTGATCGGCGTCGCGGGGGCCTGCGGAATGCTCGGCTCGCTGGTCGCCGGCTGGTGCGGACGCCGCCTGAGGATGAACGCCCTGGTGATCAGCGCCAACTGGGTCTGGGCGCTGCTCATGTGCGTGCTGGCCTTCGGCGGCGGACTGTGGCCGGCCATGATCGCCTACACGGCGATGTGGTTCGTGGGACCCATCTGGAACGTGGCCGTGGGCAGCTACCAACTCGCCGTCACCCCCGACGAGCTGCGCGGCCGGGTGCTGAGCGCCTCCAGCCTGCTGGCCAACGGGGCGCTGCCGCTGGGCGCGCTGGCCGGCGGCCTGCTCCTGGACGGCCTGGGCGTACGAGCGGCGGCCGCGGTGCTGGCCGGGTGGATGGTGCTGATGGCGCTGGCAGCCACCCTCGCCGGACCGGTACGCCGGGCCACCATGGTCGTGGTCGGCGACCCGCCCGCGCCGTCCGCGGCCACCTCGCCCTCCCGGACCCGGCACGACCCGGGCCCGGACGTCCCCCTGCCCGAGCCGTCCGCGCCCGTAGCGGCGGCGGACTCGCGCTGAGGTGCCGGGCACCCGCCCGGCCCCGGTACCGCGGCCGCACCCGACCCTGACGGCGGTGCGTCCGGACATCTCCCGCCGAACCACTCAGTCAGATGGAGACAACGCCATGCTGCGCACCATGTTCAAGTCCAAGATCCACCGGGCGACCGTCACCCAGGCGGATCTCCACTACGTCGGTTCGCTCACGATCGACGAGGACCTGATGGACGCCGCCGATCTGCTCCCCGGCGAGCAGATCCACATCGTCGACATCACCAACGGCGCGCGCCTGGAGACCTATGTGATCCCCGGGCAGCGCGGCACCGGCGTCATCGGCATCAACGGCGCGGCGGCCAGGCTCGTGCAGCCGGGCGACCTCGTCATCATCATCTCCTACGCCTCCGTGACGGACGCCGAGGCCAGGGCGCTGGTACCCCGCGTCGTCCACGTGGACCAGCTCAACCGGCAGGTCCTGGAGACCGGTTCGGACCTGGCGGAGCCGGTCCCCGGCAGCGGCACGCTCCGCGGCGATCTCGTCCGGCCGTAGCACCGAGGCCGGCTACCGGTTCCCAGGGGTTACTGCCCGTGGGAAGCGGTACCCGGCCGGACGAGCCGGATCGCCACCGGCGCCGGTCCCCCTGGCACCGGCAGGGCGCGGTCCCGTGAACAGGTGGGAGACAGGCGGTGCGGACCGGTCAGATCAGACCGGTCCGCACCGCTCGTGCGACCGCGTGGGCGCGGTTGCGCGCCTGGAGCCGGGCCATCAGCTCGTAGATGACGTTCTTGACGGTGTGCTCCGAGCAGGACAGCAGACGGGCGATCACCGCGTTGCCGTGGCCCTCGGCGACCAGGGTCAGCACCACCGCCTGGCGCGGCGTGAGCGGTGCCGCCGCGTTCGGCACCCGGACCGTGTCGGAGGCCGCGACCACCGGCCTCCCAACCGCGTGCTGGGGGCCGCCCAGCAGGCGGACCAGCACACCGTAGGGCAGCCGCCCGTCGCCGTGCCGGGCGGAGTGCACGGCGGCCACGAGCTGCGCCGGGCTGGCGTCGGCGGCTCGCAGGATCGTCCGGGCACCCGCCCGTACCGCCCGCAGCACACCGTCCGGGGACACCAGATGGGCGGCCACCAGTACGCCCTGCCCGTCCTGCTCCGGGGATCCCGGAGCCGGGCACGCCTCCACCGCCTCGTCGACGGTACGGCCGGCGGCCAGGAGCACCGTCCCGGGGTGCGCCTCCGCCCGGTCGGCGACCGGGATCCCGGCGCCGGCCAGCCGCTGGTGCCAGGACCGGCGCAGGGCGTCGTCCTTGGCCCGCACATGGACGCGTACCGGTCCGTGCGGATGCGGGACACGGCCGCCAGGAAGGGCGCCGGACGGAAGCCTGCCGGGCAGCCGCGGGCGGTCCTGGGCGTAGTCGTCCGGTGAGTGGAGCTCGCGGGCCGACCTGCCGTACGGCGTCACCGTGTTCACAGCAGGCCCGCCCGCAGCGCGTAGGCGACCGCGTGGGCGCGGTTCTTCAGCCGGAACCGCTGCGTGATGTCGTGCAGCACCGTGGTCACCGTCCGTACCGAGTAGGAGAGCTCGTTCGCTATCTCGCTGGTCTCGCGCCCGTCCGCGACCAGCCGCAGCACCGCACGTTCACGGTCGCTGAGCCCGGCCACGCCCCAGGCGTCCGGAACGTGCGAGGCGGCGCCCTCCGCGCGGTGCTCCAGCAGTCCGTCCAGCAGGTCGGGCGGTACGGCGCAGTCACCGCCCGCCGCGGCCAGCACGGCGTGCGCCAGCCGTGGGCCGCTGGTAGCACGGCGGCGCAGCAGGCCCCGCGCGCCCGTGGCGATGGCGTGCAGTGCTTCCGCCGGGGCCAGCTCGGCGGCCACCAGGACGACCTCCGGCCGGTGTTCGGCGGCCCGGATGCGGCGCACCAGATCAAGAACCGGGTCGGCCACCCGGTCGACCACCACCACCGTCACGTCCGGCCGCTGCTCCTCGGTGACCGGGCGCACCTCCGGACTGTCCTCCAGAGCGCTTCGCGTGCCCGCCTCGAGGACCGGGTCCAGCGCCATGACGCTTACTCGCACCGGCTCTTGCATAGGTACTCCCTCTCGGTTCTGCTGGCTCTCGCCAGTGACACCGATCATGGGAAACTCGGCCGCGCCCGGCATCGGTGCGCCACACCCAGATTTACGCCGTCGTCTCGGCCCGGGGACCTCGGGGCCTCCCGCCGCCGGGCGAGGGACGGGCCGATGCGGCGGGGAAGCGCCGCGCCCGGCCCGCCCGAGGCCGTGCCCTGGACGGAGTACGGCCTCGGCAGCGTCCGCTACCGAGGCCGTGCACCGCCCCGCCCCCGCGCTGACCTGCCCAGGAGCGATCTTGCGGGGAGGGGTGGGTAGGACGTGCGGCAATAATGGGGGATCTTCCCCCATGCGGCCCTCGTCGGAGCCGTGCCGGTGTGCCCGGTGCGGCTCCGACGAGGGCACTCGTGGGTCCGGACAGAGGCCGGTGCGACTCAGGCCGCCGATACCCGTGGGTACGGAGCGAGACCGGCCGACAGTGCCGCTCCCGAGGTGGGCGCCCGCCCCGGGCCACCCGGCAGGCGGGCCACCCGGCGGCATGGTGGCCCGCCAGCCAGCCGGTCAGCCGGCCGCGGTCGCCCCGGAGTCGTGTGGTTCCGGGAGGAAGCCGGTGACCTCGGTGCCGATGCCCGCCGCCCGGGCCTCGCTCAGCACCAGTCCGGCCACCGCCAGGTCCAGCACCCCGAGCCCGAACGGAGAGAAGAGCGTCGGGCGTCGCTCGTCGCGATGGGCCGGTGACTCCGCCCGCAACAGCTCCCCGAGGGTGGCGTGGATGAAGGAACGGTCACCCACCCGGGTCTCCGCCAGATGCACCGAGGTCGCCGCCCGGCAGACGTGGTCGGCGTCGTCCACCACGTTCACGGCGTCCAGCACGCCCTCCACCGTGACGTCCCGCAGCGAGACATGGAGCACCAGGGTGCCGGGCCGGCAGCCGCGCAGGTCCAGATAGGGCACGCCCGCAGTGGTCGCCAGGCTCACCAGCCGGTGCGCGCCCAGAGCCGCCTCGGCGCTCTCCGCCACCCGCACCACCCGACCGTCTGCGCCGAACTCCGCGGCGCTACGGGCGCGGAAGGCCTCCGCCCTGTCCGCGTCCAGATCGAAGACGGTGATGTCGGCCAGTTCGGGCCGTACCGCCAGCAGGAAGCGCAACACCTCGAAGTTGATCACACCGCAGCCGATCAGCGTGACGCCGGTCTCCCGGCCGTCCGCGGGCGGCAGTGCGGCGGCGGCGAGAGCGGCACTGGCCGCGGTGCGGCGGGCGGAGATGGTGGAACCCTCCACCAGCGCCACCGGCCGGCCGGTCCGCATCGAGTTGAGGATGATCGCCGCGGAAGCGCGTTCCAGGCCCTCCGCGACGTTCCCGGGGAAGGAGGCGATCCACTTCATCCCGGCCAGCGGCGCCGGTCCGCCCAGGTAGGCGGGCAGCCCGATGATCCGGTTGCGGGTGTCGTCGGGGAACCGGAGGAAGACCGAGTGCGGCAGTGAGGTCTGCTCGTCGGCGTGGCGCAGGTACGCCTCGCGCACCGCGTTCAGCACCTCCTTCTCCCGGCCGTCCAGAATCCTGCGGACGTCTCCGTTGCCGAGCGTCAGCATGAAGCCACCCCTGCCGTCCCGCTGTTCACTGCCACTGTCCCCTCGGCCACTTCGGCCCCCTCGGCCTTCCACAGATGGGTGACCTCGCCGAACTTGGCCTTCACCCATGCGTCGTCGTAGATCGTGTTCAGGTAGCGCTCGCCACGGTCCGGCATGATCAGCACACACGAGGAGCCGTCCGGGATTCGCGGGCTCAGCTGTTCCAGCGCAGTGGCGACCGCGCCGGAGGAGCCGCCGAGGAGCAGCCCCTCGCGCAGCGCCAGACGGCGGCAGCCCACCAGACTGTCCAGATCGCTGACATGCAGTACGTCGTCGGCGAGCCCGCTCCGGTAGAGCTGCGGGCGGACCGCCGCGCCATGGCCGGGAATCAGCCGGCGCCCCGTCGGCGGTCGGAAGATGGCACTGCCCTCGGCGTCGACGGTGACCACCCGGGTCGGCAGTCCCTGCGCGCGAATCCAGTCGCCGCAGCCGCGCAGGGTGCCGGAGGAGCTGATGGTGCAGAACAGGTAGTCCGGCGCCCCGCCCAGGTCCTCGGTGATCTCCTTCATGGTGATCCGGTGGGCCCACGCGTTGCGGGGATTGGCGTACTGGTTGGGCCAGTACGCCCCGGGCAGCGCGGCCACCAGTTCCCGCACCCGGGCGATCCGCACCGGCTGGAACTCGCCGGACACCGGATCGCCTTCGGTGACCGTGTGCACCTCCGCGCCGAGCGCCCGCATGATCGCGATGTTCTGCGGATTGGTACGCGGATCCACCACGCAGATGAACCGCAGGTCCAGGGCGCGGCAGGCCTGCGCCATGCCCACGCCGAGGTTTCCGGAGCTGGACTCGACCACGGTCCCGTGGCCGGGCACCACCGCGCCGGTGGCGACGGCATGGCTCAACATGGTGTACGCGGAACGGTCCTTGATGCTGCCGCCGAGGCTGACCGACTCCAGCTTGGCCCAGACCCGGAAGCGGGCGCCGGGCAGCAGCCGGGTCAGTTCCACCAGCGGCGTCCCGCCGACGGCGGACAGCGCCCCGGTACGGTCCGCGCCGTACTCGCTGGGTGCGGGACCGGACAGGTCGGTGGCGTCGGGCGGTGCGGCTTCCTCGGCCTTGGGCTGGTCCGCCCTCGCCACGAGGGCCGGCCGGGATCTCGGCTGGGAGACGGAGTTCATCGCCGGGCTTCCCCTCAGTGTCGGTAGGCGGATCAGACCGGGGTGCTCTGCAGTCCGCTCCGACCGGCCGCCGCCCCGGCGGCCTCGCTCTCCATCCGGCGGCGCAGGCCGGCCGGACGCATGTCCGTCCAGACCCGGCCGATGTGGTCCAGGCACTCCTGCTTGGTGCCCTCGGTGCCTTCGGCCCGCCAGCCGGCGGGCAGCTCCCGTTCGGCCTGCCAGATCGAGTACTGCTCCTCGTCGTTGAGCACGACGCGGAAGACGCTCTCGGTGTGGTCGGACATCGCCGTCTCTCCTCGGTCGGTGGGGGCGCCGCAGTCGGTACCGGTGCCAGCCCGAGCGTGCCCGTCGGCGGCGGCCGGCCGTAGAGACAAACGGGCAGTGGTGAAGGCGGCGGAGACCCGCTGTTCCTTCCTCCCACACCCTGAAGCCCGGTGGCCCGCGGGACCCGGATCGGTCCGTGCTCCCTGCGTCCACCGGGGCGGGCAGCCACCGCCGCTGCGCACGGCAGCCTGGATGGAACCGAGCGTCGTGCACGTGTGGACGGTGGTGCCGACGAGGGGTCGGTGGTCGTCGTCGATGTCCTTGACGAGCTGCTGGAGGCTCGCGTCGGTATCGCCCCGGACGTGGCACTTCTCGTTCAGGACGGTGCCGTCGTCGGGTGGAGCCCGACCGACCCGGCCCGGTACGTGACCGCCGGGTTCGGTCCCCCGACCCGACCCGACCCGACCCGACCCGACCCGACCCGACCCGACCCGTCGACCCGGGTGCTGCTCACCGCGTGCATGGACCTCGTCACCACGGAGGAAAGCCATCTGACCTGACCGGTCCGCGAGTGTGTACACGTCTGCCCCGCCGCTGATCGTCATCGACGCGTACAGGAGTCGGCGGGCGTGCATCGGACCTCGGCGGCCGTTCCACACTGATCCGCGACTGCTCCGGACGCGGCACCTACGAGTGGGCGGCCTGGCCCGCCCGGTGCGGTGCGGCAGGTGGTCGTCATGCTTGGTTCGGGACGACCACCACCGAGCAGATTCACCAGGCTGTCCTGAAATTCCCCGGCTCCGCCTGAAGCCACCGTTGAACCGGCGGCCCCCGGCCCACTGGCTCCTCACGTGACGGGCAGGCGTCCTCGACGGTGAGGCGGGCCCGGGTGTTCTGTGCGAGCCGGCGATGTTCAGTGGTCGGCGAAGTTCCAGAACCCCGGTTGAGGTTGCACTCGGTCAGTTCCTCAGCGCGCCCGATGTCCGGGAAGGCGGAGGAACTGCCGATCTTCAGCCAGACCTTCGAGTCCTTGAACTCCTCCGGGCCCGGGTGCCGAAGCCCTGGACCAGTCGTGCGGGTCGAACACCTTGGCCTTACGCACCGCTCGGCCCTGCCGGCATGGCCGTCGCGGTTGCGTGGCTCCTCAGAGCGTTTGCCAGATCCGCGTCAGTGACGACGTGGTGAGGACCTGGTCCGGACGCCCCTGCCCCGTGAGGCGGCCGTCCTGGAGCAGGAGACAGGCGTCCGCCGCGTGCGCCACCTCAAGGTCGTGTGTGGCCTGGACGATCGTCACCCCGTCTGCGACGAGCGCCGTCAGCAGCGACCCGATCCGGCCCCTCGCCTCCGGGTCCAGTCCGGTGGTCGGCTCGTCGAGGAGCAGTAGGTCCGACTCCTGAGCCAGACCCTGGGCGATGAGCGCGCGTTGCCGCTGCCCGCCGGAGAGTTCGCCCAGTTGGCGTGGGGCGAGGTCGCCGATGCCGAGCCGGTCGAGCATCGCGTCCACGGTCGCGTGGTCCTGTGCGGTCAGCCGCCGCCACGGACCGCGCTCGCCCCAGCGTCCCATCTCCACGGTCTGCCGGACGGTGAGCGGAAGAGTGTCGCCCACTGCTCCGCGCTGCGGTACGAAGGCGGGCGGCCGCGCACCGGTGCGGAGGAGGTCGCCGGATGTCGGCTTGATCACACCGGCGAGCACGCCGAGCAGGGTCGACTTGCCGCTGCCGTTCGGGCCGACGAGCGCCGTCATGGTCAACTCGGTTATTTCACCCCTGACTTGATGGAGCACCGGTCGTCCTGGATAGCCGGCGCACAGCTCCGAGAAGCGGAGGGAGGTGGATTGGTCGAGGAGGGGGGCGGTTGAGGGGGGCGGTGTATTGAACATGATTTTCATTGTAGTGTCCGGGGCATGGAATGGTTGACGGTCCCGTTCGAGGTGACCTTCGTGCAGCGCGCCCTGTGGGGCGGGATGCTGGTATCCGCCATCTGTGCGCTGGCGGGCACCTGGGTGGTGCTGAGGGGGATGGCATTCCTCGGTGACGCCATGTCCCACGGGCTGCTGCCGGGGGTCGCGGTCGCCGCGCTCCTCGGGGGCAATCTGATGGTGGGCGCTGTGGTCAGCGCCGCCGTCATGACAGCAGGCGTCACCGCGCTGGGCCGTACGCCCCGGCTGTCGCAGGACACCGGCATCGGGCTGCTGTTCGTCGGCATGCTCTCGCTCGGCGTGATCATCGTGTCGCGCTCGCAGTCCTTCGCGGTCGACCTGACCGGATTCCTCTTCGGTGACGTCCTCGCCGTCAGGCGGCAAGATCTCCTTGTGCTCGCGGCGGCGTTGCTCGCGGCGATGGCGGTGTCGGTCCTCGGTCACCGCGCCTTCCTGGCCCTCGCGTTCGACTCGCGCAAGGCCCACACCCTGGGGCTGCGGCCGCGCCTTGCCCACGCTGCGCTCCTCGGCCTGCTCGGCCTGGCGATCGTCGCCTCGTTCCACATCGTGGGAACGCTGCTCGTCCTCGGCCTGCTCATCGCACCGCCGGCGGCCGCTCTGCCCTGGGCTCGCTCCGTGCGCGGAGTCATGCTGCTCGCCGCACTGCTCGGCACCTCGGCCACGTTCGGCGGCCTGCTGCTGTCCTGGCACCTGAGCACCGCCGCCGGCGCGACTGTCGCGGCCCTCGCGGTGAGCCTGTTCTTCGTCTCCCATGTCCTGTCCGGCCTGCGTGACCGGCGTACGCGCCAGGTCCACTCCCCGGCGGCACCCCTACTCGAAGCCAACTGAAAGAAGCCAGAGGCGATCATCATGACCGTCCGCAGAAACGTCACTCCGTGGGCATCGGCCGCACTGGTGCTCACCGCGCTGTTCACCACGAGTTGCGCGGGGGAGGAGCCCAGCGCCGGACGACCCGAGGCGAAAACCCCGTCCGCCACTCGGCACGGGTACGTCGAGGGAGCGAAGGAGGCTGCTGAGCAGCAGTCCCGGCTCCTCCTGAACGACCCCGACAGCGGGAACACCGGAGTCCTCGACCTCGTCACCGGCAAGGTGCACAGGACCGCCGAGGTGAGGGGTGCCGTTCGACTGGGCATGGACGGCAGGTTCGGCTACCTCCATGGGCCCGCCGGCACCCATGTGCTCGACAGCGGCGCATGGATGGTGGACCACGGCGACCACGTCCACTACTACAGTGCGCCGACGCGGGACGTGGGTGAGATCCCTGCCGGCAGCCAAGCGCAGATACGCAGTGATGTCGCCGTCACCGCGGTGACCGACGAGAACGGCCGCACCGTCCTCTACGACCGCAGCAAGATGGAGAAGGGGCGGATCGCGACTTCTCGGACGCTGGGCGGCACTTACGCCGGTGCGGTCGTGCCGTACGAGGAACACCTGCTCGCCTTCGCGAACAAGGGCGGCACCACGGAACTCGTCGTCCTCGACCGCAAGGGCGAACGCGTGGCTTCCCCGGACGTGACGTGCGAAGCCCCCCAGGGAGACGCCGACACCCGGCGCGGCGTGATTCTCGGCTGTGCCGACGGCGCTCTGCTCGTGCGTGCGCAGGACGGTGCCTTCACTGCCGAGAAGATCCCGTACGGAGAGCACGTCCCGGAGCAGGAACGCGCCACCGCCTTCCGCCATCGTCCCGGCAGCGACACCCTCACCGCCCCGGCCGGAGCCGATGCCGTCTGGGTCCTGGACGTCCCCGAGCGGACCTGGAGGCGGGTGGATACCGGGCCCGTCGTCGCGGTCAACACGGCCGGTGAGGGCTCCCCGCTGCTCGTTCTGGAGACCGACGGCTCCGTACACGGCTACGACATCGCGACCGGAAAGCAGACCGCACGGACCAAGCCGCTGCTGACAGCGGGGAAACGGGACCACTCCGACGGCAACGCCCCCGTCATCGAGGTCGACCGCAGCCGCGCCTACGTCAACGACCCCGAGGGCAAGAAGGTATTCGAGATCGACTACAACGACGGCCTTCGCATCGCGCGCTCCTTCGGCCTGGACGTCAAGCCGGTCCTCATGGTGGAGGCCGGTCGATGAGCCGAACCGCGGCGAAGCGTCGCGCGAGGGCGGGCAGCGCTCGACCGCGACACCTGATCGCAGGTCTGCTCGCCATCGCGACAGCTGTGACCGCCACCGCGTGCACCGCCACCGAGGACGACCGGCCCAGCATCGTCGTCACGACCAACATCCTCGGCGACGTCACCCGCGAGATGGTTGGCGACGAGGCCGACGTCACCGTCCTGATGAAGCCCAACGCCGACCCGCACTCCTTCGGACTGTCTGCGGTGCAGGCCGCCGAACTGGAACATGCCGATCTGGTCGTCTACAACGGCCTGGGCCTGGAGGAGGACGTCCTGCGGCACGTGGAGGCCGCCCGCGAGTCCGGTGTCGCCACCTTCGCCGCCGGTGAGGCGGCCGATCCGCTCACCTTCCGCACCGCCGACGACGGCGGCCCCGAGGGCGAGGAAGGGCAGCCCGACCCTCACTTCTGGACCGACCCCGACCGGATGCACAAGGTCGCCGGCCTGATAGCCGACCAGGTCATCGAGCACGTCGACAGCGTGGACCCCGGCACCATACGGGCCAACACCGACCGCTACGTGAAGCAACTCACCGACCTCACCGACTGGATGCAGAAGTCCTTCGGCCGAGTCCCCCCGGACCACCGGGCCCTGGTCACCAACCACCACGTCTTCGGCTACCTCGCCGACCGATTCGGGTTCCAGGTGATCGGCGCGGTCATCCCCAGCGGATCCACCCTGGCCTCACCCAGTTCCTCGGACCTGCGCTCCCTCACCGAGGCCATGGAGGGAGCAGGGGTACGCACGGTCTTCGCCGACTCCTCCCAGCCCAAACGGCTCGCCGAGGTACTGCGAACGGAAATGGGCGGCGGGGTCCGTGTCGTCGAACTCCACTCGGAGTCGCTGACCGCCAAGGGTGCGGGCGCCGACACCTACCTGCGGATGATGCGCGTCAACACCACCGCCATGGTCACCGGCCTGACCGGCGACTGACCCCCCGAGCCTCCGGCACCCCCGCCCATCGGGCGCCGACTCGTCGTACCCCCACGCCGCCACCGCGCGGTGCAGAAAGGAACAGACCCATGAACAAGTCGATACGCGGCAGAGCCCTCACAGGCAGCGCGCTGGCCCTGGCCACCGCCACGGTCCTGACCGCCTGCGGCGGAGAGACCTCCTCCGCCGACACCAAGTCCGACGGAGCCGCGCGCACCACGCCCGCGGTGGCGGTCAAGGAGCCGCTGGTAGCCACCTTCGACGGCGGCCTCTACATCCTCGACGGCGAAAGCCTGAAGCTCGCCAAGACCATCGACCTGCCCGGCTTCAACCGGGTCAACCCCGCAGGTGACAAGGACCATGTCATGGTCTCCACCGACAGCGGATTCCGCGTCCTCGACGCCACCGACCAGGCACTCACCGACATCGAGTACAAGGGCGCCAAACCCGGCCACGTAGTCCGCCACGCCGCGAAGACCGTGCTTTTCACCGACGGCACCGGAGAGGTCAATGTCTTCGACCCCACCGCACTGGGCGGAGGCAAGAAGCCGACAGGGCGCACCTACACCTCCGCCGAGCCGCACCACGGTGTCGCCATCGAACTGGCCGACGGCAAACTCGTGAGCACCCTGGGTACCGAGGAGAAGCGCACCGGCGCGCTGGTGCTGGACCGGAACGGCAAGGAGATCGCGCGCAGCGAGGACTGCCCCGGTGTCCACGGCGAAGCCGCCGCGAAGAACGAAGCCGTCGGCGTCGGCTGCGAGGACGGCATCCTCATCTACAAGGACGGCACGTTCACCAAGATCGATTCCCCCGACGACTACGGCCGCATCGGCAACCAGGCCGGCAGCGACGCTTCGCCCGTTCTGCTGGGCGACTACAAGACCGACCCCGACGCCGAGCTGGAACGCCCCACCCGCGTCTCCCTCATCGACACCGAGAAGAAGAAGCTGCGCCTGGTGGACCTGGGCACCAGCTACTCCTTCCGCTCACTGGCCCGCGGCCCGCACGGTGAGGCCTTGGTCCTCGGAACCGACGGCGCCATCCACGTCATCGCCCCGGACACCGGCAAGATAGAGAAGAAGATCCCCGTCGTGGGCGACTGGCAGGAGCCGCTGGACTGGCAGCAGGCCAGACCCACCTTGTTCGTGCGCGGGCACGTCGCGTACGTCTCCGAACCCGGGAAGAAGGCGCTGCACGCCATCGACGTGGAGACGGGGAAGAAGATCACCTCGGTCACCCTGCCGAAGAGCACCAACGAGCTGTCGGGCGTCGTCGCCGGACACTGACCAACCTGAAAGCGCGAGGCTGAGCCTCTCAGGGCTGGCTCCCGGAGCGCAGTCGGGTGCTCAGGGAGAGGTGCTGAGGCCGCGGTCAAGCGCGCTGTCATGGGTGCGTGTGCCCTCGCTGCCACGGCGTCGAGCCGTGGCGGCGAGGACGCAGGCGCGGTCCGCTCATATGACGCTCGAATCGGAAGCCTTGACCGCCCGTGACTTTCTCCGGCTGGCGTCCTGTGGACCGGACCATCGGCAGAAGGCAAGGTCTTCCGGGTGGGCGTCCCGCTGCACCGATATTGATCAGAAACTTATGGGGTTCTTGTCCAGGACGTAGCGGACGTGCGGGCCGCCGAAGTAGCCGCGGACGATGTGTGGCTGACGCTGGCGTCTGTGGAAGAACCTTCGGGATTCGGCGGCGAGTTCGGCCTGGTTCCTGGCCCGGTGGGTGTGGGGCAGGCTGCGTTTCAGGTCGGCGTTGACCAGTTCGTCGGGGTTCAGTTCGGGTGAGTACGAGGGTAGGAAGTGCAGCTCAATCTGGTTCTGATGGTCGGCGAGCCAGGCCCGGACGGTTTTCGAGCGGTGGGCCGAGTGCCGGTCGACGATCAGGTGGACCTTGTGGTCGAAGTGCCCGACGAGCCGGTCCAGGAAGCGGCACATCACCTTCGCGTCGAACGACTCGGTGAAGACCATGAAGTGCTTCCGGCCACGGGTGCTGATCGCGGACATCGCGTTCACGGAGAACCGGTTCCCGGTCCGGCGGACGATGCGGGTGGAGCCTTTGGCGCCCCAGGTGCGGCCGGTGACCTGGTCCGAGCGCGTACCGACCTGGTCGACGAAGAGAACCTCGGCGTTCTCCGCCTTCGCCCCGGCCCGGATCGCCGGTCAGGGACAAGGGGCATGAGGTGCCCGTGGGGGTTGCAGATGGAACAGGCTCGGGTCTTCGGGGGTTCGGCCGCTGGGGTCGGTGAGCAGGGTGGGCTGGTTGTCGGCGTAGGCGTACGGGGACACATAGGGGGGCGAGGTGCTTCGGGTTGCCGGGTCGGTGCTGGTGAAGCGCCCGGTGGCCGGGGGTGCATTGGCGGGCGTGGAGGTGGAGGGTGCCGGTGCTGCTGGTGACGTCGAGCGGGGAGCCCTGGGTGTCGTGGTGGTAGTAGAAGACGGCACCTGCACCGGTTTTGGTGGCTGCGGGCTGGCCGAGGGGGTCGTAGCGGTAGGACTGTTTGACGGTCCAGGCGCTGTCGTACTCGGTGGCGAGGATCGGCAGGGGTGCGTTGGGGTCCCACTGGGTGCGGCTGGTGACCGCGCCGTCCTTGAGGGTGGCGACCTGGTTGCCGCTGGCGTCGTGGTCGTAGGTGTAGTTGGTACCCGCGTCGGTGGCGGCGGAGATCTGTCCGGCCAGGTCGTAGGTGAAGGTGTTGGCGTCGGCCTTGGTCTGGTTGCCTTCCGCGTCGTAGTCGTATGCGGTGGTGGTGGTCCCGGTGGTGGTGGTCCCGGTGGTGGTGGAGGTGAGCTGGTCGGCGTCGTCGTAGGTGTAGCTGGTGGACGTGGTGCCGAGGGTGGAGGTCAGGCGGTTGCCGACCTTGTCGTAGGTGTAGGACGTGGTGCGGGTCGGTGCGCAGCCGGTGACCCAGGGCTGGGGGTAGCAGCCGGAGGTGAGGCGGCCCGCGGTGTCGTAGGTCTGGTCGTAGCCGCCGGTGCCGACTCCGGCGCGGGTGACGTCGACGCGGGTGGGCAGGCCGGTCGCCGAGAGGGTCAGGGCGGTCTTGGTGACTGTCGTGCCCGCCTTGGCGGAGGTGACGGCGGTGACGCGGCCCGCCCGGTCGTAGGTGCGTTCCTCGGTCTCCGTGTTGGGCAGTGCCGTCTTGGTGAGGTTGCCCGCCGGGTCCGAGGTGTAGGTCGTGGTGGCGCCGTCGGCCGTCATCGTGGCGGTGCGGCCGTCGTTGTCGTAGGTGTAGCCGATGGTGTTGCTGTCGGAGCGACTCGGCGGAGCGCAGGGAGGTGTTCTTCGTCGGGAACAACTGGGAGGGCACTGCCGACGTCATCAACTCCCGACATGTACACCACGAAAGACGGCAAGTCCGTCGTCGCCTCCCGGCCGAGTTTCGCCGATGTGGTCTCCATCGACGTGGAGAGCGGGAAGGTCAACTGGCGCTTCCCGGTGTCCGCTCCGACCACATGGTGGTCTCTCCCGACGGCACCCAGGTCGCCGTCTCCTCCCTTCATCTCCACCACCGTGCACGTTCTGGACATGGCGACGGGCGAGGAGGCAGGCAACTTCAAGACGGGGGACAAGCCGCACGAGAACGTGTACACCGACGGCGGCAAGTACCTCTGGAACATGGCCATCGGTGAGGTCGACACCAACATGGACGCGCCCTGGCAGGACTTCACCAAGGGCGACCGCCGTATCACCGTCGCCGACGCGAAGACCTTCCAGGTCAAGAAGATCATCGACATGCGCGAGGGGCTCGACGCCTTCGGCCGCAAAGACCTGCCCGACGCGCTGCGCCCCGTGGCCTTCACACCTGACGAGTCGAAGATGTACTTCCAGGTCTCCTTCTTCAACGGTTTCGTCGAGTACGACGTGCTCAACGACAGGATCACCCGGGTGAAGACGCTGCCGGAGAATCCGGACACCAGCGACGACCGCACCACCTACGTCAACGACTCCCGCCATCACGGCATGTCCATGAGCCCCCGGGGCGACAAGCTCTGCATCGCCGGAACCATGGACGACTACTTCACCGTCGTGAACCGGGAGACGCTGCAGGTGGGCCCGCTCGTCGCCGCCTCCAAGCCGTACTGGGCCACCGTCAGCGGGGACGGCAAGCACTGCGTGGTGTCCGAGAGCGGCACCGACCAGGTGACGGCCATCGACTTCGCCACCGGCAGGAAGGTCATCTCGATCCCCGTCGGCGACCACCCGCAGCGGGTCCGCCCCGGACACGTCCCCACGGACTGGACCGGCCCTGCCGCCGGCTGAGACGCACCGGACCCCGAACCTCACCCCACTTCCACGCGAACCCGCCGCATCGGACCCGACGGTAATGACGCACGGAAGTCCGACGGCGGGGTCGTGGTCGTCGCATCCGGGCTGTGCCTGGAGGTCGTGGGCGCCGCTACGGCCAACGGCACCGCGGTGCGGCCGGGGACGTTCAACGGCGGCAGCGGCAGCGATGGTGCGGACGCGGCGGCGTCGGCCGCTCCGGTCCTTGCCCGTTGATTCGCGGCGGGGGCGCGCCTGTGACGGCATGCGGCGTCAATCGGCGTCTGCGGGTGACTGGGCGATCTCCTGTTCCGCGGCTTCGATGATGGCCAGTACTGCGGCCGCCGCAGCCGCGCCATCGCGGGCCTCGACCGCTTGGACGATGGCGCGGTGACCCGGCAGCGAGGCGTCTACGGCTCCCGGGGTCCGGGTGCTGACGAGGAAGCTGTGTTCCAGCGCGATGTCGACGGCACGGCCCAGTGAGCCGAGGAGACGGTTGCCGCCGGCGTCGAGCAGGGCCCGGTGGAAGGCGATGTCGGCCTCGACGTAGCCGCGGCGGCCGGGTTTCGACGCCGCGGCCTCCATGGCCGCCAGGGAGTCGTACAGGGCTCGTAGGTCGTCGGGGCCGGCCCGGTAGGCGGCGAGCCGGGCCGCCGCGGGTTCGACGATCCGGCGCAGTTCACCCGTGTCGCGCAGAAGGGCCGCGGAGTCCTCGGCCTGCTTCCAGCGCAGCACGTCACGGTCCAGGTGGTTCCAGTGCTCCGGAGGCAGCACGCGCGTGCCCGTGCGCGGGCGTACGTGCAGCATTCCCTTGGCCACCAGCGCCTTGACCGCTTCCCGCAGCACCCCCCGGCTGACGCCGGTCTCCGCCGCGAGCGCGTCCTCCACCGGCAACGGGTCCCCCGGCTTCCATGCGCCGGCCACGATGCGCCGCCCGAGTTCGTCGACCACGTGTTGATGCATGGTCAGGAACTTCACCACGATCTCTGCCCACCCCCTGGACGCCAATCATCGAATCATTTAATGATTGTCTTCCAGGGTACGGCCTCCGGGCCCGCACCCCACAACGCCCCACCGCGAAGCGGACGACGCCGGAGCCACGGGAGTGCCCACATGACCGACGTGCAGAAGACGAGCCGCCGCAGCCAGGCATGGTTCGGCGCCCAGGGCCGCAGCGGGATGCTGTACCGCTCCTGGATGCGCAACCAGGGCCTCGGGCACGAGGTGTTCGACGGGCGTCCCGTCATCGGCGTTGCGACCAGCGCCTCCGAGCTGGCCCCGTGCAACGCCCACCTGACGCAGGTCGCCGAAGCCGTCAAGCGTGGTGTGTGGCAGGCGGGCGGCCTGCCGCTCGTGTTCCCCACCATGGCCACCGGCGAGACCCTCATGCGCCCCACCGCCATGCTCTACCGCAACCTCATGGCCATGGAGGTCGAGGAGCTGATCCGGGCCAATCCGCTCGACGGTGTCGTGCTGCTGTCCGGCTGCGACAAGACGACCCCCGCCATGCTCATGGGCGCTGCCAGCGTCGACCTGCCCGCCGTCATGGTGACCGGCGGGCCGATGCTCAACGGCAAGTACCGGGGCCAGGACGTGGGTTCGGGCACCCACGTCTGGAAGTTCGAGGAAGACCTGAAGACCGGCAGGATGACCGAGGAGGAGTGCTTCTTCGCGGAAGGGTGCATGGCCCGTTCCCACGGGCACTGCATGACGATGGGGACCGCCTCGACCATGGCCTGCATGGCCGAGGCGCTCGGCATGCAGCTGCCGGGCTCGGCGGCCTGGCCCGCGGTCGACTCCCGGCGGATGGAGATCGCACAGGCGGCGGGGCAGCGCATCGTAGGGATGGTCGAGGAGGAGCTGCGCCCCTCGCAGATCCTGACCAGGGAGGCGTTCGAGAACGCCATCCGAGTCAACGCGGCCATCGGCGGTTCCACGAACGCCCTCATCCATCTCACCGCCATCGCCGGACGGGTCGGCGTCGAGTTGCCGCTCCAGGACTTCGACGCCCTGGTTCGCGCGGTGCCGACCCTGGTCAACCTGATGCCCAGCGGCAAGTACCTCATGGAGGACTTCTGCTACGCGGGCGGCCTGCCGGCCGTCCTGGCCGAGCTGCTCAGCGGCGAGCTGCTGCACGGCGGACAGATCACGGTCAGCGGACGCACCGTCGCCGAGAACACGGTGGGCACCGAGCGCGTCGGCTCCGACGTCATTACCGCCCTCGACGCCCCCTTCCAGCCGGCTGGCACCGGTATCGCCGTCCTCCGCGGCAACCTCTGCCCCGACGGCGCTGTGATCAAGCAGTCCGCCGCGTCACCCCACCTGCTCACCCACCGCGGCCCCGCGCGCGTCTTCGACTCGCCCGAGGCCTATCACGAGGTGGCCGACGACCCGGACCTGGACATCGACGAGAACACCGTCATCGTCATCCGCAACGCCGGCCCCAAGGGTTACCCCGGCATGCCCGAGGTCTCCAACGTCCCGCTGCCCGCCAAGCTGCTGAAGGCCGGCGTCAAGGACATGGTGCGCGTCTGCGACGGCCGGATGAGCGGCACCGGGTACGGGACCGTGGTCCTGCACGTTGCGCCCGAGGCCGCCGTCGGCGGACCTCTCGCCCTGGTACGCGACGGGGACCCCGTCGTCCTCGACGTCCCGAACCGCTCCCTGCGGCTGGACGTGGACGACGCCGAGCTCACGCGACGCCGGCAGGCATGGAGGGCACCGGCTGAGCGGCACGCCAGCGGCTACGCCTGGCTCTACACCCAGAACGTGGAACAGGCCGACCGCGGCGCCGACTTCGGTTTCCTGCGCGGAAGCCGCGGACACGAGGTCCCCCGCGACTCCCACTGAGTCCGGCCCGGTCCCCACCGCCCGACCTCGCCGGCCGCACCCCCTCGACACCAGGAGAGCATCGATCGTGGAATCGGCAGCAGCGCGCCCTCGTCCGGTCCTCACACCCGGCTCCGTCCTGCCCGTGGACGCCGACCGGGCCGCCCTCGTCGCACGCGTCCAGGACCCGGAAGAGGGCGGGCCGTGTGTGGCCGCGGTCCGAGGCGAGCAGGTCGTCGACCTGACGGCCCTCGCACCCACCGTCTGTGACCTCATGGAACGCGACGACGCGGTGGCGGTCGTCCGCGAGGCCGACGGCGGACGTGTCTGGCGCCTGGACGAACTGCTGGAGGCACCGGTCGGCCGCCCCGACGTCCCGCATCTGCTCACGCCCGTCGACCTGCAGGTGATCAAGGCCGCGGGCGTCACCTTCGCCCGGAGCCTGCTGGAACGCGTCATCGAGGAGCGCGCGGGTGGCGATCCGGCGCAGGCCGCGCGGGTACGGGCCCGCGTCGGGCAGGCGGTGGGCGGCACGCTCGACGGCATCCGTCCCGGATCGCCGGAAGCGGACAGGGCGAAGGAACTGCTCGTCTCCGAAGGGCTGTGGTCGCAGTACCTGGAGGTCGGCATCGGACCGGACCCTGAAGTGTTCACCAAGGCCCCGGTGCTGTCCGCGGTCGGCACGGGCGCCGACATCGGGGTGCTCGGCGCCTCGGTGTGGAACAACCCCGAGCCCGAGGTCGTCCTCGTCATGGACTCGCGCGGCCGGGTGCGCGGTGCGACGGTCGGCAACGACGTCAACCTCCGCGACATCGAGGGACGCAGCGCCCTGCTGCTGTCCCGTGCCAAGGACAACAACGCCTCCTGCGCGATCGGCCCGTTCGTCCGCCTCTTCGACGAGGACTTCGACCTCGACACCGTACGCGGGCTCGACATCGACCTGCGGATCGACGGCACGGACGGCTACGTACTGCACGGCAGCAGTTCCATGCGCGAGATCAGCCGCGACGTCCTGGACCTGGTGGCCGCCACGCACGGTCCGCACCATCAATACCCGGACGGATTCGTGCTGTTCACCGGAACGCTGTTCGCCCCCACCGAGGACCGGCAGGCACCCGGCGCGGGCTTCACCCACGAGTACGGCGACATCGTGCGGATCTCCAGCCCGCGACTCGGCGCTCTGGTGAACACCGTCGTCCCCAGCGAGCAGGCCGCGCCGTGGACGTTCGGCGTACGCGCGCTGATGCGCAACCTCGCCGGGCGCGGCGTGCTGTAGGGCGACGAAAACCCCTACGGTCGCATGCCTGGCCCGGGGCCTCGTGTGCGCAGCGCCGCCGCTGCCGCGACGTACGCTGCGCACGCCGACTCACGTCCGGGCGGCGGGCTCCTGCTTGATCGCGGCGTGCAGGCGCCGCGTGTGGTCCAGGTGGCGCTCGGCTCCGGTCAGCGTGACCCGGGCCGACAGGCGCGGATCCGCGCTGGAGGCGGCCAGCCGCACTTCAAGCTCGCCCGGCTCGACGACGCGACGACCATCGCGTCCGGTGAACGAGGCGAGGTCGGCCGGGACCGTGGCGCGAAGGAGCCGGGCCTCGCCCGGCTCCAGATCGACCCGGGCGTAACCGATGAGGCGCTGCACCGGCTGGACGACGGAGGCGACCGGGTCGTGCAGATAGAGCTGGACGACCTCGGTTCCGGACCGCCCGCCCGTGTTGCGGACGGTGAAGGTGAGGGTGAACTCGCCGTCCGTCGCCGCCTCCTGGACGTCCACGCCCAGGTCCGTCCAGTCGAACCGTGTGTAGGACAGGCCGTGGCCGAAGGCGAACGCGGGCGTCGGGTCGATGCTGGACACCTTGCTGGCGTGAGCGAGCCGCGCCCCCAGGTACGTGGCCGGCTGGGCCCCCGGCCCGCGCGGCACACTGACCGGAAGACGTCCGGAGGGGTTGATCCGGCCGCTGAGCACCCCGGCGATCGCGTGCGTGCCTTCCTCACCCGGGAAGAAGGACTGCACGATCGCGGCGGACTCCTCCACGGCGCGGCCGAGGGCGTACGGCCGTCCGGCGAGCAGCACGGTGACGACGGGTGTCTCCAGGTCGAGCAGGGTGTCGAGCAGGTGCTGCTGCGCCCCGGGCAGCGCCAGCGTCTCGACGTCGCATCCCTCGCCGCTGGTGCCCTGCCCGAAGAGCCCGGCGCGGTCGCCGAGCACCACCACGGCGACGTCGGCCTCGCGTGCCGCCCGTGCGGCCTCGCGGAAGCCGGAGCGATCTCCGTCGTCGACTCCGGTGCCGCGGACGACCGTGATCTCGGCGTCGGGGAACTCGGCGGCCAGGGTGTCGCGCAGGGTGGGCAGCTCGATGCCGAGGGGGGTCCCGGGGTGACGGACGCCAATGTGCTGGGGGAAGGAGTAGCAGCCCAGTACGGCTGCGGGCTCGTCGGCGTTGTGGCCGAGCAGGGCGATGCGGCGGGGCCTGTCGAGCGGCAGGGTGCCGTCGTTGCTCAGCAGCACGACCGCTTCCTCGGCGACCGTGCGGGCCAGCGCGCGGTTGTCCGGACCGTCCAGGTCGATCCGGCCGCGCAGGGCCGCCGGGTCCTCCGGATCCGCCCCGTCGAGTGCGGCCGGCAGAGGGTTCCAGTCCGGGTCTAGCAGGCCGAGCATCGCCTTCTGGGTGAGGACCCGGCGCAGTGCGCGATCGACCAGGGCCTCCGGTACGAGGCCGTCGGTGACGGCCTCGGTCAAGGGCGTGCCGTACGCCTTGACGTTGGGCAGTTCGATGTCGATGCCCGCCCGCAGCGCCGCGCCGGCGGCGCCGCCCCAGTCGCCCGCGACGCCGTGCAGGGTCTTCAGGAAGGCGATCGCGAAGTAGTCGGCGACGACGGTTCCGTCGAAGCCCCACGTGTCGCGCAGCAGTCCGGTGAGCAGGTCCTCGTCGGCTGCGGAGGGCATGCCGTCGGTGTCGGTGTAGGCGTTCATCACCGACCGGGCACCGCCCTCGCGGATCGCCATCTCGAAGGGGGGCAGCAGGACGTCGGCACGCTCTCGCGGGCCCACGGAGGAGGGCGCGAGGTTGCGGCCGGCGCGAGAGGCCGAGTAGCCGGCGAAGTGCTTGAGGGTGGCGACGATGCCGGCCGACTCGAGGCCCTGCACGTATGCCGTCCCGATGGTGCCTACGAGGTACGGGTCCTCGCCGATGGTCTCCTCGACCCGTCCCCAGCGGGCGTCGCGCACCACGTCCAGCACGGGCGCGAGCCCCTGGTGGACGCCGACGGCACGCATGTCGCGGCCGATGGCGGCGGCCATGCGCCGCACCGTGTCCGGATCGAAGGTGGCGCCCCAGGAGAGGGGAACGGGGTAGGCCGTCGCCCCCCAGGCGGCGAAGCCGGCCAGGCACTCGTCATGGGCGAGAGCAGGAATGCCGAACCGGTTCGTCGCGGCGATGCGGGTCTGGGTGCGGGCCAGGGAGAGCGCACCCAGGGCGGGATCGACCGGGACCGTGCCGAAGGGCCGGGTCAGCTGGCCGAGTCCGGTCGGCAGGAGCGCTTCGAGATCGACGGCCGCCTCCTGCATGTCGTGCTGGTGGGGGGCCACTTCACCGCCCTGGTCGGAGGCGCCCACCCACACTCCGTACAGCTGGGCGGTCTTCTCCTGAAGGGTCATCGCAGCGATCAGGGCGTCGACTCGGGCGGTGACGGGAACGGTGGGGTCGTTCCAGAGGGGTATGTGGGGAGTCTTCTCTACAGCCACGTGGGTGTTCACTTTCCTCTCACGCCCGCCGGGCCCCCGACCGGGGCACGACGGGCGAACAGGTGGGCGAGCAGGATTTGGGACGGAGCGGATTGCGTCCGGGTTCCGGACGTCTCGGACCACAGGGCGGCTACCGGCCACCGGCCGGGGCGCCGGCTTCTGTCACCGGCTGAATCCGGCGGTCAGACCGCTCAGCAGCTGGCGGCGGCCGAACGCGTACAGCACCAGGAGGGGCAGGGTGGTGAGGACGACGGCGGCGAGAACGGCAGGAACATTGACTCCGTACTGGCCCTGGAAGGACCACAGAGCGAGCGGCAGGGTCCGGCGGTCAGGGCTTTGGGTGAGGACCAGGGGCAGCAGGAATCCGTTCCAGATGGTCAGCGCGTTGAAGATGGTCACGGTGAGGATGGCCGGTCGGGTGAGCGGTGCCGCCAGCCGCCACATCGTCGTCCATTCGGTGGCGCCGTCGACCCGCATCGAGTCGAACAGCTCGTTGGGTACGTCGCGGACGAAGTTGGCGAGCACCAGCACGGACAGCGGGATGGCGAAGGCGATCGACGGAAGGATCAGCGCCAACAGGTTGTCGTACAGGTGCAGCTTGATGATGATCAGGTAGACCGGGATGATCGTCGCCTGCAGCGGGATGGCCAGGCCCATGAGGAACAGCCCGTTCGTCGCGCGAAGGACTCGCATGCGCCAGCCGCGGACGATCGCGTAGGCGGCCATGAACGAGAACACCACGGCCGGCACCACGGCGCCGGCGGTGACCACGACGCTGTTCACGAAGTAGCGGAGGAAGTCGGACTCGATGACCAGCCGGTAGTTGTCCAGTGTCGGGTCGCCCGAAGGCACCAGCGGGTTGCTCGCGTAATAGTGGCTCTGGGCCTTGAAACTGGTGATGAGGGTCCAGTACAGGGGTACGGCGACGATAATGAGCCAGATCCATCCGGCCAGGCCGCCGGCCCAGTTGGGCCGGCGGGAGTGGCGCCGCGGCTTGCGGCGCTCGGCCTTCCGCGGTCGTCGCGGATCGGTCGGCGTGGTGGTCACGTCAGGCCCCTTCGAGTTGACTCGCGCCGGCGTCCCGGCCCCCGAGCCGGCGCAGCAGCAGGGCGAGGGCCAGGCCCACCAGGACCAGGATGACCGCGATGGCGCTGGCCGGTCCCATCAGGCTGGCCTGGAATCCCCGCTTGTACATGTCCAGTGCCAGGACGCGGGTGGCGTCGCCGGGGCCGCCCTCGGTCAGGACGAAGATGAGGTCGAAGAAGGTCAGCGATCCGACCACCATCAGCGTGGACGAGGTGATGATGGTGTATTTCAGCTGGGGCAGCGTGATGCTGAAGAACTGCCGGATCCGTCCGGCTCCGTCCAACTGGGCAGCCTCATAGAGGGACTTCGGAATCTGCTGGACACCACCCTGGTAGATCAGGGAGTGGAACGGGACGAACTGCCAGGAGACGACGAAGATGACGACCCCGAAAGCGAGCCAGGGCCTCCCCAGCCAGTCCTGACTGAGCGTTTGGATCTTCAGCCCGGAACCGAGCCCGAAGTTGGGGTCCAGCAGGGCCTTGTACGCGATCGCGATCGCCGCTGAGCTGAGCATCAGCGGCACGAAGTACACCACACCCAGGACCGCACGGTAGCGCTGGCGGCCTGCCATGAACGTGCCGAGCAGAATGCTCAGCGGCGTCTGTACGGCCCAGGACACGGCCATCACCAGAAAGGTCACCCACAGGGCGTGCGGCAGCCCGGGATCGGTGAGCACCGCACGCCAACTGGTCAGCCCCGACGGGTGGATGGCGCCGATCCCGTCCCACGTGGTGAAGCTCAGCGCGAAGACGCCGAGGAGCGGGATCACGGCGAAGCCGACGAAGAGGACCAGCGCCGGCACCGCGAGCCACGGCAGTATGTTGCGCGGCTCGCGACGCGGCGGAGGGCCGGTGAGTGCCGTCATTTGCCGATGACCGCATTGAGGTTGCCGGCGAACTGCGTTGGTGAGACGGACAGTTGGAACAACTTGGTGATGTTGTCCAGCAGGGCCTCGGCCGCCGCCGGACTCAGCGCCTGGTCCCAGGACTGGCCGAACACCTTGGCCTTACTGGCGATGTCGTACGTGAACTGCAGGAAATCGGCGTTCTTGGAGGCGGCCAGCAGCTTCTCCGTGCCCAGCCGGATCGGGACCGACCCGTTGTCGATCCACTTCTTCGACTCCTCGTCCTGGAGGATGCCCGTGGCGAAGAAGTCCTTGGCGATCTTCTTCTCCTCGGCACTGGCCTTCGAGGAGATGGACAGGTACTGGGCGGGGTTGCCGACGGTGTTGCCCGGATCGCCCTTGCCGCCCTCGACGGGCGGAAAGTTCATGTAGCCCAGCGCGCCGCTGGAGACGAAGTCCCCGCCGTCGGCCTGCTGGATGCCGTACGACCAGGCGCCGTGCAGCATCATCGCGGCCTTGCCGCGGTACAGCAGCGCCTGGTCGGCGTTGGAGTCCGCCGTGATCGAGGAGAAGCCCTTGACGAACCCGTCGGCCTTGACCAGCTCCTGCACCTTGGTCAGGGCGGTGATGGCATCCGGGTGGGACCAGGCGTTCTTCTCGCCCTCCATGATGGCCTGGAACAGCTCCGGACCGCCGATGCGGTCGAACAGGAACTCCAGCCACATCATGTTCGTCCACCGGGACTGGCCACCGAGGGAGAACGGCGCTATGCCCTTGGAGTTGAACTTGGGGACCAGCGCCATGACGTCGTCCCAGGACTTCGGCGGCTGCGCACCGACCTGTTCGAAAACCTTCTTGTTGTAGTACAGGATGATCGGCTGCACGACCTCGGACGGCATCGCGTAGATCTTGCCGTCGACGGTTGCCGCGCCGAACGAGGACGGGAACAGGCTCTTCTTGACCTCGGAGTGCTCGCCGAACCACGAGGTGAGGTCTTCGACCTGGCCCGCCTCCACGTAGGTCCGCAGCGTCCCGCCGCCCCAGCCCCAGATGATGGTGGGCGCCTGCCCCGCGCCGATCGCGGTCTTGATCTTCGTCTTGTACGCGTCGTTCTGGAAGGTGGTGTCCTTGATCTGCCCCTTGGGGTGGGCCTTGTTGAACGCGTCCACGGCGCCCGCTCTGACGCCTTCCTGCGGCTGGCCGTTCAGGTACCAGTACGTGGCCCCACCGCTGCTCTTGCCGGGACCGGATGAGCCACACCCCGCCAGCGCCGCGGAGACCGGTATGCCGGCGGCCAGGCCGAGGAGGGTACGTCGGGAGAGCGCCATGTCTTTTCTCCGCACTCGAGAGCCACTGGCTCTCGTGAGTCATGGTGAAAGGTTTTCGAAAGTAGGACTTTCTTCGAGCTCTGGTTGTGGAAATTAGGTTCGAACTGACGCCCTGTCAAGGCATGTGCAGACCCGTTCCCTGGTCCGTAGAAGGCATTCTGGGTACAGGTGGAGCCGAATCGCGAGTAGTCTCGGCGTGCTTCGAAACTGTTTCGAAAAGGGTTGGTTGATGGTGAGAGGGGAGGCGATGGCTGCGGCCGCCGCGGCGTCGGTGCAGGTCATGCCGCGTCGACAGGGCCCGGTGCCGACCGTGCCGGGCGGGTCGATGCTCGCCCGGCTGTCACGGCGGGGGTGGGCAGGGCGTGCGGCTCGGCAGCCGTCGAGCTGGACGGGAGCGGGGCCGGATTGCCGTACGGTTGACCGGTTCCACCCGCGTAGCCGGCCCGGCCGGCGGCTCACCATGCCCGTGGACCTACAGTTGAGGGGAACCGATGGGACCGAACACCAGGCGCACCACTTTGGCGGACATCGCCCGAGCGGCTGGGGTTTCCGTCGCCACCGTGTCCAAGGTGGTCAACGGTCGCGGTGACGTGGCGCCGCACACCCGCACCAGGGTGCAGGAGCTGCTGCATCAGCACCACTACCTCGCGCCCGTGTTCCGTTACACCGAGGCCGTCGAAAGCCCGACCATCGAGGTGCAGTTCAAGGGCGGGCTCAAGGCGTACGTGGCCGAGACCCTGGAGGGCGTCGTCGACTCCGCCGCCGAACTGGGGGCCTCGGTGGTGATCAGCAAGGCTTCCAGTGCCCCGCACTGGGCCCGGAACCTGGTCTCGTCCGGGCGCCGCGCCGTCATCGCGGTCACCAGCGTGTACACCGCGGCGCACCTGAACGAACTGGCCCGGTCCGGGCTGCCGCTGGTCGTGCTCGACCCGCTGCACCTGCCGGACAGCCGGGTCAACAGCGTCGGGGCGACCAATTTCGCCGGCGGCCTGGCCGCGACCCAGCATCTGCTCTCCCTGGGCCACCGACGCATCGCCTATCTCGGCGGACCGACCATGGCCGTATGCAACCAGGCACGCATGCACGGCTACCGCGCCGCCATGGAGGCGGAAGGAGCGCAGGTGCTTGACGCCTATGTCCGCCCGGGTGAATTCACGTACAGGGCCGGGTCGCTCGGCGCCACGGCGCTCCTGGGCCTGCCGGAGCCACCGACGGCGATCTTCGCAGCCAACGACGAGATCGCCGTCGGTGCCATCGAGGCGGCCCGCACCCGAGGCCTGCGTATCCCTGAGGACCTGAGCGTGGTCGGCTTCGACGACACGAGCCTCGCCCAGATGGCATCGCCGCCGCTGACCACCGTGCGCCAGCCGCTACGGGAGATGGGCGGCGCCGCCCTGCGCACCGCCCTCCGGCTGGCCAACGGCGAAAAGGTCGGGTCCCACCACATCGAACTCGCCACCGAACTCGTGGTACGCGCCTCGACGGCGCCGCCCCGGGCGGAGACTTCCGGGCGTGGGTGATCGCGGGCAGGACCGCTCGGCGGCCCGCCGAGCGCCTGTCGGCCTGCCCCCTGCACACCGTCTCCTGGCACGGGATGCCTGCCGCCTGACACCGTCTCCTCGCGCCGGATGCCCGGTCCGCATAAGGCTGTTCCTCCACCACGGCTGACTCGGCGGCTGCCGGACTCATGGACGGCCAGGTGCTCGGAGGCCAGGTACCCCTTTTCGCCACCGGGCGGGTGCCCGCGGAAAGCGCACGGCGCGGAACTGGGCTTGATCCGCTTTGACGGACATTCGAGATCTGGGGTTCAGCCCCGGGGGGATGTCCATCATGGAGAGCATGGGGAAGAAGAAGCCTCGCCGCCCTCGTCGTTCGTTCACGCCGTAGTTCAAGGCCGAGATCGTCGGGCTGTGCCGGCGGGGTGACCGCTCGGTCGGTCAGGTCGCCAAGGACTTCGAGCTCACCGAGACCGCGGTACGGGACTGGGTGAAGCAGGCCGAGGTCGACGCGGGCGAACGCAACGGGCTGACCAGCAGTGAGCGCGATGAACTGGCTGCGCTGCGGCGGGAGAACCGTCGGCTGCGCGAGGACGTCGACGTCCTCAAGCGGGCCACGGCTTTCTTCGCGAAGGAGACCCGGTGACGGTGCACCCGTTCATCGAGGCGGAGAAGCGTGCAGGTCACAGCGTCAAACGGGCGTGTGAGCTGATGAAGGTCTCCCGGACCGCCTTCTATGCCCGTCGCTCCGGAATGCCCGGCCCCCGTGCGGTACGGGATGCCGAGCTGACCGAGCAGATCACCGAGGTCCATGCAAGATCACGCGGAACCTACGGCGCCCCGCGCGTGCATGCCGTGCTCAAGCGCGAGGGTGCCGAGTGCGGCCGCCGCCGTGTCGCCCGACTGATGCAGGCGGCTGGTCTGCAGGGCCGACACCGCGGACGACGACACGTGACCACGGTCCCCGATCCCAGAGCTGCTTTTCGTCCCGACCTGCGGGTCAGCTGGCATATTGCAGTGTCGTGCCCCTCGTCTCCAAGGGGCACGACATCCCGCCCGTCAGATGTCGCGGGAGAGACCAGACAGCTCGGTGACCTGCAACGATGAGAGGGATTCGGTCGCTGGCCTGCGCGAATGGTCTTTCAGTTGTTTCACGCTCGTGCCGGTTGATGAAACTGGAAGTCCCAGAAAAGTCCCAGAGACTCCCACGGCTGATGGGCGCCCTTTCAATTTTACTCGACGTAGGGCAGCGCGGCGGGCTGACTCTGTCCGTTGTCGACCACCGGCTGGGCAGACGCGTCTTATGGTGCGGCGGCGTCAGTTGACCGATACGCAGTGGCGAAAGATACGGCCTACTGACGGCGAGCACGGCGGGCACTGGGCCGATAACCACAAAGTGAGCTTCTTCAGCGTCGCCCCTCCAGCGTGAGGATGGCCTTGGCGATTGACGTCATGCGGTTGGGGCTGCACCGAGACCGGCGGAGGATCCGCCAGGACTCCAGCCTCGCGACGCCGCGTTCGACGGGCGCCCGCGCTGCGGCCCGTGCCTGATTGCGGGACTTTTCGGTGGGGGTGAGTTCCTGCAGGGGTCTGCGTTTGACGCCGGTGGTCAGCCATGGGCCGGCGCCCTGGTAGGCGAGGTCGGCCAGGATGGGAACGCCTTGGCGTTCGCAGATCCGGATGATCCGGTGGGTGCGGGCAGCGGTCAGGTCGTGGGTGCGGCCCGGCGGGGCGGGCGAGAGCCACAGCAACTGACCGCCGGGGCCGGTGACGACCTGTACGTTTACGCCGTGGCGTCGGTGTTTGTGCGAGTAGTCGGCTCGGCCGTCGCCGACCCAGTCGCACTCGGCGAGGGTGCCGTCGAGCAGGGCCAACTCGGGTTCGTGCTCGCGCCGTGTCTTCAGCAGGCCCGGTGCGCGTTCGGCGAGCAGGTCGATAACCGCGCTGGTGTAGGCATGGGCCGTGGACTCGCTTATCCCTAACCCGGCGGCGATCTTCGCGAGAGTGGTGTGCTCGCGCAGGTACACCGGTGCCACCATCGCGCGCTGGGACGGACGCAGCTTGCAGCGCCGGTCGCCCTCACGGGTGATGATCAGCATGGTGACCCACTCCACGAGTGCATGCGGCAGGCCGAGTGCGGCAGGATGTGGATGACCAACGAGGCCCCCGAGCAACGTCAGACATCTGGATCAACAGCCCGCGGGCCTCGCTGGTTGCACTTCGCGGCCCATCACCCGATCGGTGGCCAACTTGAACAAGCTGATTGCCGTGGAGGGACGGATGCCCGAGGAATCGGGGCGGGTCGCCTTCGATGCCGAGGCCCGACTGCGGGTGATGGAAACCGAGGGGTGAGTTCCTTACGTCGGCATCGAGGCTGGTGAGCTCGCATGTTCAGGCGTCGCCTGTCCGCAGCCGAGCCACGATGGGGCTCGCGCTGAGTGATCAGCGCGAGATCGGCGGATGCCGATCGCCAGTGGCTGCCGATGCCTGGCACGGACTGCGTGCGTCACCTACTTCAGCTCGCCCTACCGCCGGTCGTGTTCGCGGGGTTTCATGGACATGTGCGTGTGGCCCCTGCAGGTAGAACGGGACGGTCGTGTGGACGACGAAGCCCAGCGGACTCTCGTGGTCTCTGGCAGCGCTCGAACGAGATTCCTCACACTGAAATGCAGGATTCCGTCCGAGCGCCATGCCACCATGTTGATTTGGGTGCTTCGCCCGTGGCCGCTAATCGACCAGGGTTAGCGGACCAGTTGTTTCGATGCCCGCCGTTCTAACCGCCGCGCGGCAGAAATCCTCGGGTGGACAGTACTGGTGCTCGGTGATGTAGTGGATGATCAGGTTCGGTGAGGCGTAGAGGGTGCCGTCCTCTCCTTCTACTCTGATCTCCGCCGAGCCCAGCCATGTACGGGTGCCTCCGCCCGGACTGTCGGAGACCCAGAGCCGGTCGGCATCACAGAATGCGCAGTGATGGAAGCCGCGCATCTGGTTCTCGTAGGCGGTGCTGAGGGTCACCAGCGCCTGCACCACACGCTGATCTACGACCCCAGTGGTGTACTCATGTTCGGGGCCTAGCCATCCGACGTTGAGCATGTCACGGGACGACTCGTCGTAGGAATATAGTGACAAATCCATGTAATGGGTCATGTGGTGTTCCTCAGCGCCGTGGGTCGCAGTGTTTCCGGCAAATTGCCAGATGAACCGGGCCCATATTGGGTTTAAGGATTTCACTGAGCAAGGTGTCCTTGCTCACCGTGATCGATCCGCTCACCATTCTGAGGTCGCTCCCGGGCGCTACGGTGTAGTCGGGGAGTGACTTGCCAGGTCCGACGATCTCTGTGGGCTTGATCTTTTTCCCTTGCTCGATTGCGAGACCGACTGACTGGCGAAGACCTATGCCGTCTTCCACGTAGAAGTAGCCCCACGTGCCACTGGGCATGTGAGTGTCCCCGGTGCCGCGAACATACCAACCGTGCCCTGCGATGACCGCCTGCCCATCAGGGCGTCCGCCAGGCAGTCGTTCTGCTGCAGGACCCACACCTTTGCCGTGTGTGGGAATTTCGTGGCCACGCAGCTCCGGTGCGACGGCTGCTCGCCGCCACCCGGTCAGTCCTCCGAGTCCGGTGACGGCGAGCTGTTGGGTGAGTTCGTCGGCTGCTTCGGCGTAGAGGTCGGCGAGTGCGTCGCAGCCTTGTTGGCGGAGCATGTATTCGGCGCGGTAGAGGCGGTAGGCGGGGCGGACGGGGAGGTACTTGTCGAGGAAGGCGCCGGCGCCGCCGTTCTGGCCGGTGACGGCGTCGTAGGCGTCTCCGAGGAACTGGAAGGGTGCCTTCAGCCCCTGGAGGAAGCCCGAGCCGAAGTCGCCGAGGATCGCTCCTGGGCTGTTGGGGTCTTCGGGGGTGCGACCGCTGGGGTCGGTGAGCAGGGTGGGCACGTTGTCGGCGTAGGCGTACGGGGACACATAGGGCGTCGAGGTACTTCGGGTTGCCGGGTCGGTGCTGGTGAAGCGGCCGGTGGCGGGGGTGTACTGGCGGGCGTGGAGGTCGATGTTGCCGGTGGTTGTTTCGTAGCGGGCGCCGGTGTAGGAGGGGGTGCTTGAGGGGGCGCCTCCGGTGACGGTGCCCAGGACGCGGGTGCCGTAGGGGTCGTAGGCCCAGCGCTGGTGGAGGGTGCCGGTGCTGCTGGTGACGTCGAGCGGGGAGCCCTGGGTGTCGTGGTGGTAGTAGAAGACCGCGCCCGCGCCGGTTTTCGTGGCTGCGGGCTGGCCGAGGGGGTCGTAGCGGTAGGACTGCTTGACGGTCCAGGCGCTGTCGTACTCGGTGGCGAGGATCGGCAGGGGGGCGTTGGGGTCCCACTGGGTGCGGCTGGTGACCGCGCCGTCCTTGGACGTGGCGACCTGGTTGCCGCTGGCGTCGTGGTCGTAGGCGTAGTTGGTACCCGCGTCGGTGGCGGCGGAGATCTGTCCGGCCAGGTCGTAGGTGAAGGTGTCGGCGCCGGCCTTGGTCTGGTTGCCTTCCGCGTCGTACTCGTATGCGGTGGTGGTGGCCCCGGCGGTGGTGGAGGTGAGCTGGTCGGCGTCGTCGTAGGCGTAGCTGGTGGACGTGGCGCCGAGGGTGGAGGTCAGGCGGTTGCCGACCTTGTCGTAGGTGTAGGACGTGGTGCGGGTCGGTGCGCAGCCGGTGACCCAGGGCTGGGGGTAGCAGCCGGAGGTGAGGCGGCCCGAGGTGTCGTAGGTCTGGTCGTAGCCGCCGGTGCCGACTCCGGCCCGGGTGACATCGACGCGGGTGGGCAGGCCGGCCGCCGACAGGGTCAGTGCGGTCCTGGTGACCGTCGTGCCCGCCTTGGCGGAGGTGACGGCGGTGACGCGGCCCGCCCGGTCGTAGGTGCGTTCCTCGGTCTCCGTGTTGGGCAGCGCTGTCTTGGTGAGGTTGCCCGCCGGGTCCGAGGTGTAGGTGGTGGTGCCGTCGGCCGTCATGGTGGCGGTGCGGCCGTCGTTGTCGTAGGTGTAGCCGATGGTGTTGCCGTCGGAGTACTTACGGGTGAGTATCTGCCCGGCGGCGTCGTAGGTGTAGGCGAAGCCGCGGGTCTTGGTGAGGTCGCCGACCGCGTTGTAGACGAAGTCCTCGGAGATCTTCGCGTTGGCGCGGGCGGTCATCTGCCCGGCGTCGTCGTAGCCGAGGGTGACGTCCGGCGTGGAGTCCGAGTAGTCGATCTTGGTGACCAGGCCGCGGACGTCATACGTCCGGGTGGTTGAGCCGCGGGGCGTCGTCACCTTTACCGGATTGCTGTCCGCGTCGTACGCGTACGTCGTCGCCCTGTCCAGGGGGTCGGTGACCGACGTCAGGCGGTGCGCGGCGTCATGACCGTAGGTGGTGACGTGGTTGCTGGCGTCGGTGCGACCGGTCATATTGCCGACCGCGTCGTAGCCGTAGGTGGTGGCCGCGCCGCCGGGGGCGGTGACGGTGGTCAGTTGGTCGAGCTTGTTGTAGCTGTAGGTGGTGGCGCGCTGGTCGGCGTCCGTGCTTCGGGTGACGTTGCCCGCGGCGTCGTACTCGGTCCTGGTCACGTTGCCGAGCGGGTCGGTGACGGTGGTCGGGTTGCCCGACGGGTCGTAGTCGTAGGTGGTGGTGTACTGGGCGGGGGAGGCGCCGGTGACGTTGCCTCGCGGGTCGACGGCGGTGGCCTGGCGGCCGTCGTCGTCGTAGGTCCAGCTTTCCTTGTTGCCCAGGGGCGAGGTGCTGCTGAGCAGGTTCCCGTCGGCGTCGTAGGTGTAGGTGCTGGTCTTGCTCAGCTGGTTGGTGCTGCTGGTCAGCCGATTGTTCTTGTCGTAGACCGAAAGGGTCGTCTTGCCTGCGGCGTCGGTGACCTTGGTGACGTTGTCGTTGGCGTCGTACGTGTAGGCGGTGGTGTGGCCCAGCTGGTTGGTGTTCACCAGCGGCCGGTTGATCGCGTCGTAGGTCGTGGTGGTGAACGCGCCGGTGGGGCCGGTGACCTTGGTGCTGTTGCCTGCGGCGTCGTAGGCGTAGTTGGTGGTGTGGGCGGCCGGGTCGTTGCCTGTGGCGTTGCCGCGCGGGGAGACGCTGGTGAGCAGGCGGCCCACCTTGTCGTAGGTGTAGGTGGTCTTGTTGCCGGCGGCGTCCGTCTCGGAGGCGAGGTGTCCGGCGGCGCTGTAGGTGCGGGTGACGAACTTGCCCGCCGGGTCTGTCGTTCGCGTCAGGTGCCCGACATCGTCGTAGGCGAATGCCGTGGTGTCGCCCTCAGGGTTCTTCGCGGTGAGGAGCTGCTCCGCGCCGTTGTACGTGTAGGCCGTGGTACGGCCCAGTGGGTCGGTGGCCGAGCTGAGCAGCCCCCGCCCGTCGTAGGCGTACGTCGTCGTGAAGGCGGCGGGGTCAGCGCCGGTGACGTTGCCGCGCGGGTCCGTCTTGGTCAGGATCCGCCCGGCCGCGTCGTAGGTGAACGTCGCCTTCTCACCCAGGGGCGTGGTCACCGACGTCCGGTTCCCGGCCATGTCGTAGCCGTACGTGGTGACCTTGCCCCGCGGCGTCTTCACCGTCTGGATGGCGCCGAGCGTCGTGTACGTATAGGAGGTGGTGCCGCCGAGCGGGTCGGTGGTGATCGTCAGCTGGTTGGACGTGTTGTACGCGTACGTTGTCTTGTTGCCACGGCCGTCGGTATGGCTGGTGATGTTGCCCGACGTGTCGTACGTCCAGATCTCCTTGTAGCCGAGCCCCGACGGTGAACTGCGCGTGAGCATCCGGCCGGCGCTGTCGTACGTCATCGACGTGGTGTTGCCGCGCTGGTCGGTGATGCCCACGGGCCGCAGATTGCGGTCGTAGTCGTAGGTGATGCTCTTGCCGTACGGGTCGATGGTCGACATGAGGACGTTGCCGGAGTACACGTCGGTCCACACACCGCCGTCGGGCGCCGTGGTGTGCGACTCACGGCTGCCGTCCCACGTGAACGTGGTCGTCTTGGTGTTCTGGTCGGTCTGGGAAGTGATCCGGCCTGCGGTGTCGTAGGTGTTGCTGACCTTGCCGCCTGCGGGGTCGGTGTAGGACGACAGCCGCTTGTTCGCGTCATACGTGTAGGAAGAGGTCTTTCCGGCGGGGTCGGTCACCGAGGTCAGCAGACCACCGGTGTAGCCGTAGGACACCGAGGTCGTGTCCGGCAGGGCCACCTTGGTCAGCAGCCCGTCCGCGCCGACCGTGAGGGTCGTCGTGCGTCCGGCGGCGTCCTTGACGGAGGCGAGCTTGCCGGACACGTACGTCAGGTTCAGCCCCTTCCCTGCCTTGTCCACGACGGAAACGAGCTGACCACCGCTGGTGAAGGTCCGCTTGGTGTGGTCGGGCGTGGTCAGCATGTAGTCGCTGGTGCCTTTGACCAGCTTGGCTGCCGACCCGGCCGGGGCTTTGTACGTCCCGTCGCCGTTCTGCGTGAACACGAACGACGCCCCGTCGTCCGCCCGGTAGGTGACCTTTCCCGTCGCAACCGTGAGCTTCGAGTCGAACGGTGTCGCCCAGCCGCGTCCCAGCAGGCCCGCTGCGGTCGAGTCGGAACGGTAGGTGCGTTCCAGGGCGAGGGGCACACCTGGGCCGACCAGGGAGGCGTCGGTGAGCTGTTCGAAGAACATGCCGGTCGCCGTGTTGACCGGGTCGGCACGGTGGGCTTGGGCGTAGCAGGTGCAGATGCCCGCCTGCGCCCCAGGGATGTCGGGCGTGTAGAAGGCTTCCACCAGGGGAGAGGTGGTTCCACCCGGACTCGACGACCCGTCCGTGCCGGTGAGGAAGATCCAGGCGTAGTACTTCTTGCCGTCCTCGAGATGCCCCCCGAGCGTGCTGCCGCTCCACCAGAAGCACTGGTCGGCGGGGTAGGCGTTGCCCGGCCACCATCCGTAGCACCAGGCGCCGTTGTCGAGGTAGCGGCCCGAAGGGTCACCGGTGGAGCGCTTGATCTCCTGCTGGAGGACGAAGTTCCCGGCCTCGTCGCGGACGTAGAGCCACATCCCGGATACCGAGGAAGCCGTCGTGCCCGTTGGTAGCTGCAGTTGCCCGCCGATCGACAACATCGCCGGGTAAGCAGTGGCGTACGCGCTGACCCATGGGGGATTCCCTGTTGCCTGAGTGCCGAACGGAGTTGCCGATCTGTTGGCGGCCGGGCCTCGGTCGGCTGGTTCGGTGGGGCGGGGGTGCGGTGTGCCGGACGGCTTCTTTGCGCGCGGGGCGATGTAGTTGTGCATGGGCGACAGCTCGCCCCGGTCCCGCTTCACCTGCTGGCGTCTCTCGGCCAGCGTCATGGCCTTGGGCGGCTTCGGGAGGTCCGAAGCGGTTCTCGCCGCAGCCGTCCGTATGGCAGCCGATGGGGGTATGGAGGTCTGTTGGCCTCCAGGGGATGCCCAGGAGGGGATGACCCCTGCGACGGCAAGGAGAGCCAGAGCCAGGAGTGTCGTGAGGAGTCTTCGCGCTTGTGTGCGCACAGTGCATCACCCGTGAGTAAGTCGTGAACAGAGTCGGGGTGATGCTTGATCCAAAAGCGGATCGAACTAACGCACGGCGGCGGATGGGGCTGGATCCAGACGTGTCGCGCCGAACGGTGCCTGGAGTGTCCCCTGGTCGCGCGGTCGGCCAGTCGCCTTGGGATGGGCGATTGGCGTGAACACGCCGCCCTGCCCTGGAGGCGGTAGTTGAACACCCGGAGGGCAGTCGGCCAAGCCTTGGTTTCTGTTTGGAGGCCAGCGTGATTGTGGCGACTGTGGGGGAGTGAAGGTGCGCCTCGTTCGCGGACCTTGCTTGCTGTCGACGTGCGGGAGTGGAGCCTTCAGTGGCGCTGTTGGCTTCGCGGACCATGATCGGCCGGGTGCTGGCCACTGTCGTCGGTGACGCCCTCGACCGAGGGTCGGCGCCTACCTCGCGGCCCGGCGGGAGGCGGCCGAGGACAGGGCCGGACCGCACCGAACCATGGCCTTTGACGGCAGGCGCTGAAGGGGTCGGCCTATCTGGCCGCTACCCACAGGCGCCTGCTTTCCGCGGTCACCCACCATCGCGTCGTAACCTCGCCCAGGCGGAGGCCGGGCCGGGAATGGGGTTCTCCCGGTACGGCGCGAAGTCGTTGGCGTCCGTGCCAGAGAAGTTCCTCCGCGCGGGTGCGGAGTGTCGTCGGCCGGCGGGCATGGCCCATGACGTTGTCCGGACAGATGGTGCGGGGATGACAGGGAGGGCTGGCGGTCGGAGCCGGCGGGGTGGACCCGATGGGTGACATACCTTGGGCGGTCTGTTCACCGGCTGTCGGCCATGACGCTCCAAGCCGCCCCACGCAGGACGAGCTGAGAAATGGTCTCTGACCTAGGCTTTTCCATTAGGTGCTCAGACCGACATCTTTTCGATGACTCATCGCCTGAAGAGCGCGGTGCACGGAAGCCGTCGCTCCTGGTTTAAAGTCCCAGGAAAGTCCCAGGGACTCCGTCACACCCCGCCTCGACTCGCATTTGTGCAGGTCAGAAGGGGTGTGGCGGTGCCATTTTTGCAGGCTTTCAGATGTCCCGGAAGATCTCGATCTGCGCGCCCACCGAGTTCAGCCGCTCCGCCAGCTCCTCGTAACCGCGGTTGATCACATACACGTTGCGCAGCACCGACGTGCCCTCGGCGGCCATCATCGCGAGCAGTACCACCACCGCCGGACGCAGCGCGGGCGGGCACATCATCTCGGCGGCGCGCCAGCGGGTCGGGCCTTCGACCAGGACGCGGTGCGGGTCCAGCAACTGGAGTCTGCCGCCGAGGCGGTTGAGGTCGGTGAGGTAGATGGCGCGGTTGTCGTAGACCCAGTCGTGGATCAGGGTCTGGCCGTGCGCGGACGCGGCGATCGCGGCGAAGAACGGCACGTTGTCGATGTTCAGCCCGGGGAAGGGCATCGGGTGGATCTTGTCGATGGGCGCCTCCAGTTTGGAGGGCCGCACCGTCAGGTCCACCAGGCGTGTGCGGCCGTTGTCGGCGGCGTACTCGGCCGTCCGGTCGCAGTCGACGCCCATCTCCTCCAGGACCGCGAGTTCGATCTCCAGGAACTCGATCGGAACACGACGGATCGTCAGCTCCGACTCCGTCACCACGGCGGCGGCCAGCAGGCTCATCGCCTCGACCGGGTCCTCCGACGGGGAGTAGTCGACGTCCACGTCGATCTCGGGCACGCCGTGCACCGTGAGTGTCGTCGTACCGACGCCGTCCACGCGTACGCCGAGTGCCTCCAGGAAGAAGCACAGGTCCTGGACCATGTAGTTGGAGGAGGCGTTCCGGATGACCGTCGTGCCGTCGTGCCGGGCGGCGGCCAGCAGGGCGTTCTCGGTCACCGTGTCGCCGCGCTCGGTCAGGACGATGGGGCGGCCGGGGCGGACCCGGTGGTCGACCTGCGCGTGGTAGAGCCCGTCGGTGGCCGCGATCTCCAGGCCGAACCGGCGCAGCGCGATCATGTGCGGCTCGATCGTCCGCGTGCCGAGGTCGCAGCCACCGGCGTACGGCAGGGTGAAGGTGTCCAGCCGGTGCAGCAGCGGGCCGAGGAACATGATGATGGAGCGGGTCCGGCGCGCCGCGTCGGCGTCGATGGACCCGAGCTCCAGCTCGGCCGGCGGAAGGATCTCGAGGTCGACGCCGTCGTTGATCCAACGGGTGCGCACCCCGATGGAGTTGAGGACCTCCAGCAGCCGGAAGACCTCCTCGATCCTCGCCACCCGGCGCAGCACGGTGCGGCCCTTGTTGAGCAGGGATCCGCAGAGCAGCGCGACGCACGCGTTCTTGCTCGTCTTGACGTCGATGGAGCCGGAGAGCCGGCGCCCGCCGACCACTCGCAGATGCATGGGACCGGCGTAGCCGAGGGACACGATCTCGCTGTCGAGTGCCTCACCGATACGGGCGATCATCTCAAGGCTGATGTTCTGGTTACCGCGCTCGATGCGGTTGACGGCGCTCTGGCTCGTTGCGAGCGCTTCGGCCAGCTGGCTCTGTGTCCAGCCACGATGCTGACGCGCGTCACGGATGAGCTTGCCGATACGTGCGAGGTAGTCGTCTTCCATGCCCGCACGCTATCTCAGATATGAGATGAAGGCCGTGTCCGGGGTGGGCGAGTCGGGTGACAGCACTGTGCCGGACCGCAGGCGGGCGCCTGGTTGAAGCATCAGGCCCGCCTGGCGGCCCGGCGTGTGGGGCTCCGCCGAACGGGTGAGGTCAGCTGCGGCGGCTGCGCTTCGTCGTCTTCCGCCATCCGAAGGGGCCGGGCAGGTCCATCGACGTGGTGCGCCGACCGGTGCTGCTGGTGGTGCGCTTCGGGCCGTTCCGTCCACCGGTCGTGACGGACCATGAGCGCTTGTTGATGTTCAACCGGACGCCCGGAAGGATCTGAAAGCTCTTGCGGAATGTGAGCGGCATCTGCGCCTCCTGTGTCAGCGGTACGGGTATCCCGAACCGGCCGGGTCATGCGCGAGAATTCGAACGGGTGTGGGCCCGTCGGGACCAACGGCGCACCGCGGTTCCGGGCGGCAGGCGGCAGCTGGGCGGGGCGGCAGGCGTGTGACGGGTGGCGGTGTCCCGGGCCGACCGCGTCGTACGTTCCGGTCGTCCGCTTCTCCGCACGGTCGACCAGCCGTGCCGCGAGGTCACGCCCGTCGACCACCTGCGTCGGGATGTGCGGGGGAGACGGAACCAGGAGCGGGCTCGGCGGCCCGTCCGCGTCCGGCGGGGTGGCGGCTGCGTCCCGGCTCCGGCTGACCGGCGGTTGTCGCGGGACCTACTGGATGCTCCAGCGGTGCGGGTGGTTGGGATCGATCGGGCAGGCGAAAATGTTCAACTCGCCGTGACGCCCCACGGTGACCCCGGTCGGGGTTGCGGACAGGAACGTCGGTGCCGTCCGATTCTCCTCCTGGGGAATCCAGCTCGCGCTGCCGCCGTCCCACTCCGAACTGTCGATCGTGACGAGCAGCTCCATCGGGGTCGCGCAGGTTCGGCAGTCCATGGGGCACGGATCGGTCAGGTGCCAGGATGCGAACCCTCCGACGCGCCAGCCGGGCGGAATGGACAAGTCGTACTGATAGGCGGGTGGCTCGGGCTCTTCGTCCTCCGCTTCTTCGTGGGCCTCTTCGAGACCTTCCTCCCAGGCGTCGATCCGAACGCACAGCTCCTCGGGCAGGAGCCCGGCGAACGGGTACGTGACGACCTGTTCCGGATGCAGCGCACAGGGCTCCGCGACGTACCCCTCAAAACCCACGACCTCGGGTCGCGGCGGCTCCGTCAGTACTTCCGCCACTTCCCACGACCGGCGCCACCGCAGGTCCAGGGACATCCCGTACCCGCCCTCGCCGTGCCTGTCGAAGGGGCACCAGAACACCTGGAGGAGGTCACTGCCGTCCGGCCCCGCCGGCAGGTCCGCGATGTCCCGCCGGTAGAACTGCGCGACAGCGATCAGCGGCAGCGGAGCGGATTCGGTGATGCCCGGGACGCGGTGCTCATGACGCAGCTCATCCAGAAGCAGCCGTTCCTCGTCCGTGGGGCGGTCACGGGCCCACGCGGCGGCCAGTACGCGACGCTCTCGGTGGATGTCCGCCGGGCGCCGGCCCCGCCCGCGCCCGTGCACCTCGGGACACACGGGCCACGGCTCGTCCGCCGGCCACAGCAACGGCCCGCCCACGGAGCTGTCCGACACCCCCGGATCGCCCGGCCGTGGGTGCAACCGGGTTGTCGTCCCGCGAAATGCTGCCAGTTCCGGGAACAGCGCCTCGACATCGAGCGGGCGTGGCGGCGTGGTCATCGTCATGGACGCGACCCTAGGCACTTCCGCGCCACTGGTGTCCGGCGCTCCCCACCTCACGCCCTGGTCGCGCCCGAGCCCTCGCCACGCGCAGGCGCCGCTACAGCCCCGGTCCTTCGAGCCGGGGCTGTACAGGCGGAACCGCGTTCGCCTGCACGGAGGCCGAAACGGCCGGGTTCGCCGTCGGACGCCTCGACCGGATGGCAGCGGTCACGGGTGCCCGGGCATGACCGCGCGGCGGCGATGTACTAGAGTTATCTCGACATCGAGATATCTGCCGAGGCGCACCGCAGCCGCCACGCGGTAAGGGTTACCTAACTAATCCTTACCTTAGCGGATGGTGGGGGCCGCAGGCGGCGCCGGCCGCACATGAGGCGCGGCGCGGTAGGACGCGCACATTGAAGAAGGAGACTGTCGTGTCGGCGAACAGCTTCGACGCCCGCAGCACGCTGCGCGTGGGCGACGAGTCGTACGAGATCTTCAAGCTGGACAAGGTCGAGGGCTCCGCGCGCCTCCCTTACAGCCTGAAGGTGCTGCTGGAGAACCTGCTCCGGACGGAGGACGGCGCGAACATCACCGCCGACCACATCCGTGCGCTGGGCGGATGGGACTCGCAGGCCCAGCCCAGCCAGGAGATCCAGTTCACGCCGGCCCGCGTGATCATGCAGGACTTCACGGGTGTCCCGTGTGTCGTGGACCTCGCCACCATGCGTGAGGCGGTCAAGGAGCTCGGCGGCGACCCGGCGAAGATCAACCCGCTGGCCCCGGCCGAGCTGGTCATCGACCACTCCGTCATCGCCGACAAGTTCGGCACCAACGACGCGTTCGCCCAGAACGTCGAGCTGGAGTACGGCCGGAACAAGGAGCGCTACCAGTTCCTGCGCTGGGGCCAGACCGCCTTCGACGAGTTCAAGGTCGTCCCCCCGGGCACCGGCATCGTCCACCAGGTCAACATCGAGCACCTGGCCCGCACGGTCATGGTCCGTAACGGCCAGGCGTACCCCGACACCCTCGTCGGCACCGACTCGCACACCACCATGGTCAACGGCCTGGGCGTGCTGGGCTGGGGCGTCGGCGGCATCGAGGCCGAGGCCGCGATGCTGGGCCAGCCGGTCTCCATGCTCATCCCGCGCGTCGTCGGCTTCAAGCTGACCGGCGAGCTCCCGGCCGGCACGACCGCCACCGACCTCGTGCTGACCATCACCGAGATGCTCCGCAAGCACGGCGTCGTCGGCAAGTTCGTCGAGTTCTACGGTGAGGGCGTCGCCGCCACCTCCCTCGCGAACCGCGCCACCATCGGCAACATGTCGCCGGAGTTCGGCTCCACCGCCGCGATCTTCCCGATCGACGACGAGACGCTGAAGTACCTGCGCCTCACCGGCCGCGACGCCCAGCAGGTCGCGCTCGTCGAGGCCTACGCCAAGGAGCAGGGCCTCTGGCTGGACCCGGCCGCCGAGCCCGACTTCTCCGAGAAGCTGGAGCTCGACCTCTCCACGGTCGTCCCCTCCATCGCCGGCCCGAAGCGCCCGCAGGACCGGATCGTCCTCGCGAACGCCAAGGCGCAGTTCGCCCAGGACGTGCGCAACTACGTCGCAGACGACGAGGAGGCGGGCAAGGAGTCCTTCCCGGCCTCCGACTCCCCGGCCGCCACCAACGGCGTCCCGTCGAACCCGGTCACCGTCACGGCCCCCGACGGCACGACGTACGAGCTCGACCACGGTGCCGTCACCGTCGCCGCGATCACCTCCTGCACCAACACCTCGAACCCCTACGTCATGGTCGCCGCTGCGCTCGTGGCGAAGAAGGCGGTCGAGAAGGGCCTGACCCGCAAGCCCTGGGTCAAGACCACCCTCGCCCCGGGTTCCAAGGTCGTCACCGACTACTTCGACAAGGCGGGCCTGACCCCGTACCTCGACAAGGTCGGCTTCAACCTCGTCGGCTACGGCTGCACCACCTGCATCGGCAACTCCGGCCCGCTGCCGGAAGAGGTCTCCAAGGCGGTCAACGACCACGACCTGGCCGTGACCTCTGTGCTCTCCGGCAACCGCAACTTCGAGGGCCGGATCAACCCCGACGTCAAGATGAACTACCTGGCGTCCCCGCCGCTGGTCGTCGCGTACGCCATCGCCGGCTCGATGAAGGTCGACATCACCAAGGACGCCCTCGGCGTCGACCAGGACGGCAAGCCCGTCTTCCTCCAGGACATCTGGCCCTCCGAGGCCGAGGTCAACGACGTCGTCGCCAACTCCATCGGCGAGGACATGTTCAACAAGTCCTACCAGGACGTCTTCGCGGGCGACGCCCAGTGGCAGGCGCTGCCGATCCCGACCGGCAACACCTTCGAGTGGGACTCCGAGTCCACCTACGTGCGCAAGCCCCCGTACTTCGAGGGCATGGCGATGGAGACGACCCCGGTCGAGGACATCACCGGCGCCCGCGTGCTGGCCAAGCTGGGCGACTCGGTCACCACCGACCACATCTCCCCGGCCGGTGCGATCAAGGCCGACACCCCGGCCGGCAAGTACCTCACGGAGCACGGCATCGAGCGCCGCGACTTCAACTCCTACGGCTCGCGCCGTGGCAACCACGAGGTCATGATCCGCGGCACGTTCGCCAACATCCGCCTGCGCAACCAGATCGCGCCGGGCACCGAGGGCGGCTTCACCCGCGACTTCACCCGGGCCGACGAGGGTGCCCCCGTGTCGTTCATCTACGACGCCTCGCAGAACTACCAGGCCGCGGGCACCCCGCTCGCCATCCTGGCGGGCAAGGAGTACGGCTCCGGCTCGTCCCGCGACTGGGCGGCCAAGGGCACCGCGCTCCTGGGCGTCAAGGCCGTCATCGCCGAGTCGTACGAGCGCATCCACCGCTCGAACCTCATCGGCATGGGCGTCCTGCCGCTGCAGTTCCCGGAGGGCCACACCGCCGAGACCCTCGGTCTGACCGGCGAGGAGACCTTCTCCTTCACCGGCGTCACCGAGCTGAACAACGGCACCACGCCGCGCACGGTCAAGGTGACCACCGACACGGGTGTGGAGTTCGACGGCGTCGTCCGCATCGACACCCCGGGCGAGGCGGACTACTACCGCAACGGCGGCATCCTGCAGTACGTCCTGCGCAGCCTGATCCGCAGCTAGGAACACCGGCCACGGCCGCGAAGTGAGCGAAGGGCCGCACCCCGGGGGTGCGGCCCTTCGCCGTTAGGCTCAGCTCCTGATGAAGAACACCCTCACCTCGCCCGCGGCCAAGGCCGGACACGAGTCCGTGCGCCGTCACAACCTGAGCCTCGTCCTGCGGACCGTGCGCGACGAGGGCGAGGTCACCCGGGCCCGGGTGGCGAGCCTCGTCGGGCTCACCAGGGCCGCCGTCTCCTCCCTCGTCGAGGAGCTGCTCGCGCTGGACTGCCTGAGCGAGTCCGGCAAGACCTCCAGCGGATCGGCCGGGCGCCCCGGCACCGTACTGAAGCTGTCCCGCACCGGCCCGGCAGGGCTCGGCGTGGAGATCAACATCGACTACGTGTCGGTGTGCGCGGTCGACCTGACCGGCACCGACCGGGTCCGGGTCACCGAGCACACCGACCACCGGAACGTCCCGCCCGCCGAGGTCCTCGCCCACGCGGCCCGGCTCACCAACCGGGTCATCGCCTCCACCCGGGAGCAGGAACTGCGCGTGGTGGGCGTCGAGCTGGCCCTGCCCGGCCTGGTGTCCGGCGGCGTCGTCAGACACGCCCCCAACCTCGGCTGGAGCCGGGTCGCCGCCGAGGGGATCTTCGGCCAGGCGCTCAGCACACTGCGCCCGGCCGGACGCGCACTCGCCGTCGGCTCGGACAACGAGGCCAACCTGGCGGCCCTCGCCGAGCTGTGGTTCGGCGGGCTCGGCGACGTACGCACGTTCCTCTATCTCACCGGCGAGACCGGGGTGGGCGGCGCGCTCGTCGTCAACGGCGAGATGCTGCGCGGCGCCCACGGATTCGCGGGCGAGATCGGGCACGTCGTCGTCGACCCCGAGGGCCCGCTCTGCCGCTGCGGCGCGCACGGCTGCCTGGAGCAGTACGCGGGCCGGGCGGCGCTGCTGCGGGCGGCCGGGATCGACCCGGACACCGGCGTACGCGGGATCGCCGAGCTGGAGCAGCGGGCCGCCGACGGGGAGGAGCGGGCCGTCACCGCGCTGCGCGAGGCGGGGGACCGGCTGGGCGTCGTCCTGGCCGGCGCGGTCAACCTCTTCGACCCGGAGGCGGTCGTACTCGGCGGGATCTACCGCAATCTGATGCCGTGGCTCGAGGCACCCGCGGACGCCCAGCTCACCGCCCGGGTGGTCTCCGGCCGCTGGCACGAGAACGGCAGCAGCCTGCGGGCCTCGTCCCTGTCCGGCGACGCGGCCCGGGGAGCGGCGGCGCGGGTGGTGCACGAGGTGATGGACAACCCGGCGGCGTACGCGGCGCGTTGAGCGTGCCCGCGTACGCCTCCCGGGCGGCGGTCAGCCCCGGTGCGCCGCGATCAGCCGCTGATACCAGCGGTAGCTGTCCTTCGGTGTGCGCTCCAGCGTGTCGTAGTCGACCCGGATGATCCCGAACCGCTTCGCGTAGCCCAGTGCCCACTCGAAGTTGTCCAGCAGCGACCAGACGTAGTACCCGCGTACCTCGACACCGGCGTCCATCGCCGCGCGCAGCGCCGTCAGGTGGGTGCGCAGGTACTCCACCCGGTCCGCGTCGTGGACGGAACCGTCCGCCTCGACGCCGTCGAGCTCGGCCGAGCCGTTCTCCGTGATGTGCACCGGCGGCAGGTCGTCGCCGTACGTCTGCTTCAGCGCGGTCAGCAGGTCGGTGAACGACTCCGGGACGACCGGCCAGCCCATCGCCGTCCTGCGGACGTCCGGGTACTGACCTTCCGCGTACCGGTTGTCCGTGGCCACGCGCAGGGCCGGGTCCGCCTCGTGGTGCGGGGCGGCGGCGACCACGATCGGCCGGTAGTAGTTGATGCCCAGGAAGTCCATCGGCTGCGAGATCAGCTCGAGGTCGCCCTCGCGGCGGAAGTCCTGACCGGTGATCAGCTCGCCCCAGGTCTCCTCCTCGGTGGCCGGGTAGCGGCCCGCGAGGAGCGGCTCGGTCCACACCAGGTTGTGCTGGGTGTCCGCCCGCACGACCGCGGCGAGGTCGGCGTCCGACTCGGTGGCCGGGACGTTGCGGTCCAGGTTCAGTGTGATTCCCGCCTCGCGGACGCCCGCCGCGCGCAGCGCCTCCATCGCGTGGCCGTGGCCGACCAGCAGGTGGTGGGCGGCGGCCAGCGCCCCGCGCCCCTCCTTGGCGCCCGGCGCGTGCCGGCCCACCGAGTAGCCGAGGAAGGCGCTGCACCAGGGCTCGTTGAGGGTGATCCAGCGCGGCACCCGGTCGCCGAGGTGCTCGGCCATGATCGCCGTGTACTCGCCGAAGCGTTCCGCGGTCTCCCGCACCCGCCAGCCGCCCCTGTCCTCCAGGGCCTGCGGAAGGTCCCAGTGGTAGAGGGTGGCGGCCGGCTCGATACCCGCGTCGAGGAGCGAGTCGACGAGCCGGGAGTAGAAGTCCAGCCCCTTGGGGTTGACGGCGCCGCCGCCCGTGGCCTGGACGCGCGACCAGGCGATCGAGAAGCGGTACGACTCCACGCCCAGGTCGCGCAGCAGCGCCACGTCCTCGGGATAGCGGTGGTAGTGGTCGCAGGCGACGTCACCCGTGTCACCGCCGTCCGTCCTGCCGGGCGTGTGGCTGTAGGTGTCCCAGATGGACGGGCCGCGGCCGTCCTCCTCCACGGCGCCCTCGATCTGGTAGGAGGCCGTGGCCGCGCCGAACACGAATCCGGGCGGGAAGACCGGGAAGTCAGTCATGGAAACCCTTACTTGACCGAGCCGCCGGTGATCCCGGCGGCGATGTACTTCTGGGACAGGACGAGCAGGACCGCCGCCGGCACCGCGGAGAGCACGGACGCCGCCATGACCGAACCCCAGTCGCCGACGTGGGCCCCGATGTACTGGTAGATGCCGAGCGTGATCGGCTTGACGTCGTCCGTGGTGTTCAGCGTGAGCGCGAACATGAAGTCGCTCCACGCGTAGAGGAACGAGAACAGTCCGGCGGTGATCAGGGAGTTGCGGCTCATCGGCAGGACGACCTGGACGAACGTGCGGAGGCGGCCCGCGCCGTCGACCTCGGCGGCCTCGACGACCTCGCGGGGGATCGACACCATGAACGAGCGCATCAGCACGATCGCGAAGGGGATGCCGAGCGAGGCGTCCGCCAGCATCAGGCCGAAGTAGGAGTTCACCAGGCCCAGGTCCACGTACGCGCTGTACAGCGCGTTGGCGATGACGATCCCCGGCACCATCTGCGTGATGAGCGTGCCGAAGACGATGGTCCTGCCGCCCCGCAGCCTGAACTGCGCCAGCCCGTACGCGGCGGGCGCCGAGACCGCCAGGCAGATGGCCACCGCGCCGAGCGCGACCGCCAGCGAGGTCAGCAGGTTGGCGCCCTGGTCCGTGACGGCCGAGGCGAAGCCGGAGAAGTCGAGGCCCGTCGGGACCGGGCCCACGTCGACCAGGCTCGCGTCCGGCTGCAGCGCCGTGTTGATCATCCAGTACAGCGGGAACAGCATGACGGCGAGGACGGCGAGGCCGAAGACGGTCGCACCCCAGCGGCGCCTCGGCCGGTGGACGGCGGCCGGAGCCGGGGCGGCGGGGATCTGGGTGGTGGTCGCCATGCCGGTCACTTCCCCTCGTTGCGGTTGACCCGCAGGTAGAACACCGCGAAGACGGCGGAGATCAGGATCAGGATGTTGCCGACCACGGCACCGGCCCCGAAGTCCATCTGGACGAAGGAGTTCTGGTACGTCAGCGTGCCGAGCGTCTGCGTGGAGTCGGCGGGACCGCCGTCGGTGAGGGCGAGCACCAGGTCGAGGATCTTGACCGTCGACATGAAGCCGAGCACCAGCACCACGGTGATGACGGGCTTGAGCATCGGCAGCGTGACCGAGCGGAAGGTACGCCAGGCCGACGCCCCGTCGAGCGCGGCGGCCTCGTTCAGCTCCTTGGGGACCTCCTGGAGGCCGCCGTAGAGGATCACCATGTTGAACGGGATGCCGATCCAGATGTTCACCAGGATCACCGAGGTCAACGCCATGCTCGTGCTGGTCAGCCAAGGGGTGTCGCCCGGCAGGCCGACGGTGCCCAGGAAGGAGTTGAGGACACCGGTGTCCTGGTCGAAGATGCGCCGCCAGACGATGCCGGAGACGACCATGGGGACCAGCCACGGCAGCAGGATCAGCGAGCGGAGGATGCCGTTCAGCGGGAAGCGCCGGGTGAAGAAGACGGCGAGCGCCAGACCGATGCAGAACTGGCCGACGAGCGATCCGACGGTGAAGAGGACCGTCTGCCACAGTGCCTTGCCGAACAGCCCGTCGCTGAAGACGTTGCTCCAGTTGTCGGTGCCGTTGAACGGCGCCTCACCGGTGAAGAACGTGGACGGAGAGTAGTCCTGGAAGCTCATCACGATGTTGCGGACGAGCGGATAGCCGAAGAACAGCGCCATGAAGATCACGGCGGGCGCGACGAACCCCCACTGGGCGAGCGTCCTGCGCCGCCTGGTGCTCCGAGGGTTCACAGGCCTGCCGACCGCTCCGGCCGCCGGGGCCTTCGGGTCGGAGGGGAGTGTGGCGGCCGAGGCCGTGGTGGATGACATGTTCGGTGACCTCAGTTCCCGCTCGTGACCTGCTGCTGGGCCCGCTTCAGAGCGGCCTCGCTGGACTCGCCGGTGAGGGCGGACTGGAAGGCGCTCTGCAGGGCGAGCGACACGGACGACCACTGTGCGCCGACCTTCGCCGTACGGGAGCGGGCCGTCGAGACCTGCCCGGCGAGCGCCGCCAGCTCCGGGGCCTTGGTACGCCACACGGCGGCGGCCTTGGTGTTCGCCGGGACCATCCAGCTGTTCAGGGCGTACGTGATCTGCTCCTGCTCGCCCGACATGCAGCCGATGATCTTCGCGGCCGTCTTCTCGCGCTCGCTGTCACCGGTGTTGGGCACGGTCAGCACACCGCCGCCCAGCGGACCTACCGAGTCGTCGCCCGCCTCGGGGACGGGTATCTCGGCGATGCCCCAGTCGAGACCCTTCTTGGCGTTCAGGGTCTCGACCTGCCAGGGGCCGTTGATCATCATGGCCGCGTTGCCCGCCATGAACTGGTCGTTCACGTCGGCCTGGGTCCAGTTGACCGTGGACTTGGAGAGGGAGCCGTCCTTGAGCAGGCCCTTCCAGTAGTCCAGCGCGCCGGCGACCTCGGGGGTGTCGAGCTTCGACTCGTCGCCGCCGTTGGACCACATGAACGGGGTGAACTGGAAGACACCGTCCTCCGCGCCGCCCGCGCTCAGCGCCAGTCCGTATCTCTTGCCCTGGGTCAGCTTCTCGGCGGTCGACCGCATCTCGGCCCAGGTGGTGGGCACCTCCAGGCCGGCCTTGTCGAGGGTGTCCTTGTTGTAGAACAGCGCCAGGGTGTTCACCGTGCGCGCCGCCCCGTAGTACTTCCCGTCGAACGAGCCGAAGTCGACGATCCCGTCCGGGATGTCCGTCGTGGTCAGCCCGAGGTCCTTCAGCGGGATCAGCCCGCCGGCCTCGGCGAACGTCGGCATCTCGGAGGCGTCCAGCTGGAGCACGTCCGGCAGCGACTTCGAGGAGGCCATCCGCAGCGCCTTCGTCATGAGCTGCGCCGCCGGCACGCTCTGCTGCTCGATGGTGACCCCGAGCTCCTTGCTGCAGCGCGCGAGGGTGTCGCCGTCCCAGCGGTGGTACGACTCGTCGGTCGAGGAGTTCATGACGGTGAAGACGTCCTCGTCCCGCTGCTGACCGCACCCCGACAGGACGCTGCCGGCGACGATCGCGGAGACGACGGTGAGGGGGACGGCGATCCGCCTGGTACGGCGGCTGCGGCGTCCGGTCCGCCCGTCCGGGGATGGTTCTGTCACGGTGTGCCCTTGCGGTGAGAGGGGGAGGCCGGGGCCCATGGGAACGCTCCCACGGGATGCTCGTCAAGCCCTTGCGTGAATCCGGCGGTGTCCGTGCGGGGAGGGATGAGGGGTGCGCGACCGCCGTCGGCCGCTCACCGCGGCGGCGGGCGCGATGCCTCGTGTCGCGGGTCGGACCGGCATGACCCCTCCATCGATCGGCCAATTTGTTTGCTTGCAGTACTAATACGTCATCTCGTCGATGGTTTCCAGACCGTTTCCGTGACGTGTCCGTCACGTGGCGCCAACGGCGCGGATTCAGGCCCGGTCATGGCCGTGCGACTACTCGGGCAATGCGGGGATTCCCGTCACGTACCAGCCCTGTCGCTCGCATTTGTTTTGTGTACGATCAAAATCGGGACGACCCGCAGCCGCGCCTCCCGCGGGCACCCTGGAGCCCAGCAGTCCAGCACCTCCGCACGTTCCGACCGGCTAAGGACCACCCCCATGAAGTTCACCGACGGCTTCTGGCAGTTGCGCACCGGTGTGCACGCCTCGTACGCCACCGAAGTCCGCGACGTCCGCCTCGACGACGACCGCCTCGCCGCCTACGCCGCGGTGCAGCGCGTCCAGCGGCGCGGCGACACGCTGAACGCCCCGCTGATCACCGTGGACGCCTACGCGCCGGCCGAGGGCGTCATCGCGGTACGCCTGACCCACCACGCGGGCAGGCGGCGCCGGGGCCCCGACTTCGAGATGCCCGGCGCCGCCGCGAGTTCGGCCGCGACCACCCGCACCGAGGGCGCCCGCGCCGAGCTGGTGAGCGGCCCGCTGACCCTGCGCCTGCCCACCGAGGGCGCCTTCGGCCTGGAGTTCCTCGACGAGGCCGGCCGGGTGCTGACCTCCGCCGGCCGCAAGGGCAGCGCGTTCGCCACGGTCGACGGCGGCGGGCACCACATGCTCGCCCAACTCGCCCTCGGTGTCGGCGAGACCGTGCACGGTCTCGGCGAGCGCTTCACGCCGTACGTGAAGAACGGCCAGGTCGTCGACATGTGGCAGGCCGACGGCGGCACCAGCAGTGAACAGGCCTACAAGAACATCCCGTTCTACCTCTCCTCGCGTGGCTACGGCGTCTTCGTCAACCACCCCGGCAAGGTCTCGTTCGAGGTCGGCTCCGAGGCCGTCGGACAGGTGCAGTTCAGCGTCGAGGACCAGACGCTCGAGTACTTCGTCATCGCCGGCCCCACCCCCAAGGACGTCCTGGCGCGCTACACCGCGCTGTCCGGCCGCCCGGCACTGCCGCCCGCGTGGTCGTTCGGGCTCTGGCTCACCACGTCCTTCACCACCTCCTACGACGAGGCGACCGTCACCTCCTTCGTCGACGGAATGGCCGAACGCGGCATCCCGCTGAGCGTCTTCCACTTCGACTGCTTCTGGATGCGCGAGTACCGGTGGTGCGACTTCGAGTGGGACCCGGCGGTCTTCCCCGACCCGGAGGGCATGATCGCCCGCCTCAAGGACAAGGGGCTGAAGATCTGCGTCTGGATCAACCCGTACATCGGGCAGCGGAGCGCCCTGTACGAGGAGGGCGCCCGCGAGGGCTACTTCGTCCTCACCCCCGAGGGCGACATCTGGCAGTGGGACAAGTGGCAGGCCGGCATGGCGCTCGTCGACTTCACGAACCCCGCGGCCACCGCCTGGTTCCAGGGCAAGCTCAAGGGCCTGCTCGACCAGGGGGTCGACGGCTTCAAGACCGACTTCGGGGAGCGCATCCCCACGGACGTCGTCTGGCGCGACGGCTCCGACCCGGAGCGCATGCACAACTACTACGCGCACCTGTACAACAAGGCCGTCTTCGAGCTCCTCGAGGAGGAGCGCGGCCAGGGCGAGGCCGTGCTCTTCGCCCGTTCGGCGGCGGCCGGCGGCCAGCAGTACCCCGTCCACTGGGGCGGAGACTGCTGGTCCTCCTTCGAGGCCATGGCGGAGTCCCTGCGCGGCGGACTCTCGCTCTCCCTGTCGGGCTTCGGCTTCTGGAGCCACGACATCGGCGGCTTCGAGGGCACCCCGGACCCCGCGGTCTTCAAGCGCTGGCTCGCCTTCGGCCTGCTCTCCTCGCACAGCCGCCTGCACGGTTCGTCGTCGTACCGTGTGCCGTGGGAGTTCGGCGACGAAGCGGTGGACGTGGCACGGCAGTTCACCCGCCTCAAACACCGCCTCATGCCGTACCTCTACGCCGCGGCGGTCGAGACGCACCGCACCGGCGTCCCGATGATGCGCCCCCTGCTGCTGGAGTTCCCGGACGACCCGACCGCCCGCGTGGCCGACCGCCAGTACCTGCTGGGCCCGGACCTCATGGTCGCGCCGGTCTTCTCGGAGGACGGCACGGTCGAGTACTACGTCCCCGAGGGCGCCTGGACCCACCTCCTCACCGGTGAGACGGTCACGGGTCCCGCCTGGCGTCGCGAGACCCACGGCTTCGACAGCCTCCCGCTCCTGGTCCGCCAGGGCGCGGTCCTGGCGCTGGGCGCGGACGAGTCCCGCCCGGACGGAGCGTGGCTCGACGGCCTCGAACTGCGCGTCTTCGCACCCGCCGGCACGGGTGACTTCACCCGCACGGTGACCGTCCCCGGCCCGACCGGCGCCGTGGCCGCGACGTACGAAGTGGTCCACGAGGGCGGCGAGGTCCGCGTCGCGACGGACACGGACCGGCCGTACACGGTCACGGTGGTCGTCGGCGGCACGGCCTGACGGCTGTCAGCCGCTGACCAGGCCCCGGGCAGGCGGCCGGAGTGCCCGGTCCTGCCGCCTGCCCGGGCGAGCCGCCCCGCCCCGGGCGCGGTGGAATGCGATCGTTGGCCGGCAGGTTGGCACCTGTGGCACACACGTACGAGCACGGCGCACAGAGCGGAAGTATCCATGGGCGAGCTCATCCTCATCCGGCACGGCGAGACCGAGTGGTCCCGGTCCGGGCAGCACACGAGCTGGACCGACCTGCCCCTGACCGAACTCGGGGAGCGCCAGGCCCGCGCCCTGGTCCCGCTCCTCGCCGAACGCGAGATCGGGCTCACCATGGTCAGCCCGTTCCTCCGCGCCCGCCGTACCGCGGAACTGGCGGGGCTGACCGCGCCCCGCGAGGCACCTGACCTGCGGGAGTGGGACTACGGGGCGTACGAGGGCATCACCACGGTCGAGATCCGCCGCACCCGCCCCGACTGGAACCTCTGGACCGACGGAGTGGCCCCGGGCCCCGAGGAGCACCCGGGGGAGAGCCCGCAGGAGGTGGGCGACCGGGCCGACCGGATCCTGGCGGAGGTCCGGGCGGCGGCCTCCCGGCTCGGCGAGGCCGACATCGCGCTGGTGGCCCACTCGCACTTCCTGCGCGTCCTCACCGCGCGCTACCTGCGGCTGACGCCCGCGAGTGGTGAGCTGTTCCAGCTCGCCACGGGTGCGGTCTCCCGCCTCGGCACGGAACACGACAAGCCGGTCGTCACGGCGCTCAACATGGCGCTTCCGGAGAAGCTGTTCGACGCCATCCGCTGACCGGTGTCAGAGTGCGCCGCCCCTGAGGGCCTGGACGAACTGAGCCCAGTGCGCGGTGGCGAAGGCGAGCGCGGGGCCGTCGGGGGCCTTGCTGTCGCGTACGGGGACGAGGCCGGGGAAGCCGTCGGCGGACCTCGACGCACTCGCCGCCGTCGCCGTTGCCGTGGGACGCCTTACGCCAGGCAGCTGTACGCAGATCAGGCACGGTGGTCATGGCGCCAAGAACTCCTTCGCCGCCGAGGCGATCCGGTCCGGGGCGTTTACAGGTCGTGGCGTCGGCGCTAGCCTCCGCCCATGGGAGCGCTCCCAAACTCGCACCGTACTCCGGCCCCAACCGGCACCGCAGCGAAGGGACGTACATCGTGATCCGTCTCGACAGGCATCGATTACTGGCGGGCACCCGCCGACGAGCGCTGCTCCTCACCCTGCTCGCCCTCCTCGCCACCGTCCCCGCCATCGGACTCGTCGTCACCACGGGCGAGAAGGCCGAAGCCCACGGCACCCCGATGAAGCCCGCCAGCCGCACGTTCCTGTGCTGGCAGGACGGGCTGACCGACACCGGCGAGATCAAGCCGGTCAACCCCGCGTGCAAGGCCGCGGCGCAGGAGAGCGGAACCACCCCCTTCTACAACTGGTTCTCCGTGCTGCGCTCCGACGGCGCCGGCCGGACGCGCGGCTTCGTCCCCGACGGGCAGCTGTGCAGCGGCGGCAACCCCAACTTCACCGGGTTCAACACGCCGAGCACGGACTGGCCGCTGACCCATCTGACCGAGGGCGCGACGATCGACTTCTCGTACAACGCCTGGGCCGCGCACCCGGGTTGGTTCTACGTCTACGTCACGAAGGACGGGTACGACCCGGCGCAGCCGCTCACCTGGGACGACATGGAGGAGTCGCCGTTCCTCTCCGTCGACCACCCGCCGCTGAACGGCAGCCCGGGGACCGTCGAGGCCGACTACAAATGGACCGGCGCCCTGCCCGAAGGCAAGGACGGGCGGCACGTCATCTACGTGGTCTGGCAGCGGTCCGACAGCCAGGAGACGTTCTACTCCTGCTCCGACGTCGTGTTCGACGGTGGCGACGGAGAGGTGACCGGGGTCAAGGACGGCTCCTCCACCACGCCGACCGAGCCCCCGCCCGGCGCCTGCACCGCCACCCGCAGCACGACCGGGAGTTGGAGCGGCGGCTACCAGTCCGAGGTGAAGGTCACCAACTCCGGGACGGTGCCCATGCTCGGATGGATGGCGCAGTGGACGCAGCCGGCCGGTCAGAGCGTCGCGAGTCTGTGGAGCGGAGCCATGACGGCGCAGGGGCAGGAGGTGATGGTCCACAACACGGACTGGAACGGTTCGCTGGACCCCGGTGAATCGACGACCTTCGGCTACGTCAGCGCCGGAGGCGCCCCGGATCCCGGCCTGGAGATCGGCTGCAGGGTGGGCTGAGCCGCTCGACGCACCGACCCGGCGCACGAACGGCCGGTACCTCGCCCCCGAGGTACCGGCCTGTTCCGTGCGGCGTGATCAGGCCGCCTTCCTGCCGAGTGACGTGAGGTGGGCGAACACGACGACGTTGGCCGAGTAGCCGTTCTTCTTGTCGAAGCGTCCACCGCACGTCAGGAGCCTCAACTCCGGGCGGCCGGTGGGCCCGTACACCTGCTCGTCCGGGAACTTGTCCTTCGTGTACGTCTTCACCTTGTCGACGGTGAACACCGCGACCCTCCTGTCGGCCCGGCTGACCTTCACCGTGTCGCCGCGGCGCAGGGCGTTGAGGTTGAGGAAGATCGCCGGTCCCGTCGCCGTGTCCCGGTGGCCGACGAGCAGGGACGTTCCCGCCTCCCCGGGGGACGGCCCCTTCCGGAACCACCCCACCAGCTTGGGCTTCGTCAGCGGCGGGGCGCCCAGGCGGCCCTTCGCGTCGAGGCCGAGGCCGGTGACCGGGGCCTCGATGAAGATCGCTGGGATGGCGACCTTCACCGGCCGGGAGTGCACCAGTGGGGCGTGCGAGGCGGGAACCTTCTCCTGAGGCTTGTGCGGCGCCCTCCGGAAGGGCGGCGCCTCGCCGCCCGCGGCGTCGCTGCCGCGGGCGGCGGTGACCGACGAGGCGTCCTCGGGCGAGTCCGAACTCGCCCACACGACGCCGGTCACCAGCGAGAAGGTCACACCGAGGGTCATCGCGAGCCGGCATGCGCGGCTCGGCCCCCGTCGTCGCCGTCGGCCGCGCGCGCTATGCCTCGTTACGGGCACGGCGGCGTGCGGATCGGCGGACCACGATCAGTCCCGCGATACCGGCAGCGCCGGCCACGAGCGCGGCCGAGGTCCCGATGCCGGACTCGCTCTCGGAGCCGATGTTCTCCATCTCCGGTACGCCGCCGCCGCCCGCGGGCACCGCGCCGGACGGCTTCTCCCAGGTCTTCTCGCCGCCCTTCTCGCCGCCCTTCTCGGAACCCGACGCCGACGACGAGCCGCGCTCGCCGTCAGCACGGCCGCCGCCCTGGCCGCGCTGGGCGCAGTCGACCTCGAAGCTCTTCTGCTTCGGCGTGGCACCGGGGACCAGCCAGGTGAGCTGGTACGTGCCCTCGGGGAGCAGGTACTCCTGGCTGCGGGCCTTGCCCTGGATGAGCGGCAGGGAGGCGGTGAGCGTGTCGCCCGGGGGAACGGTCGGCGGCTGCTCGGTGATCGTCCACGTGACGAACGGGAGCGCGTCGAAGTTGTTGGCCACGAGTGCGAACTGGCAGACCTCGACGCCGTCGCGGTCGCCTCGGGAGTGCCAGCTGACCGAGCGGACGTCGATGTCGCCGCTCTCGCCGATGGCGAACGCGGCGGGTGCGCCGGCCAGAGTGGCGACGCTCGCGACCGCTACTGCGGCGGCGAGCTTGGCACCCGTGCGGGCGGTGCGGGAGCGGACGGAAGCGGAAATGCGCATGCTGGACCCCTTCGAGCCGAGATGATTGTCGTACTGATCACCTGATCGCATAAGGGATGACATGGATCATCGAGAGAGTCTGTAAGGACACCGTAAAAGCGCGCAAAAGACCCCTGACTGGCCCAAGACGGATATCGAGTGGCTCTGGAGCGGAACGGGTGCCGGTCCGTCGGCGGCCGGTCAGGCCGATCTGGAGCGCAGCCTGTGGCAGCGGCCGGCACGAGGTCCAGGGCGAGAGCTGTGGTGGCATCCGTGACCGGAGCCACCGCGCGCCCGGTGCCGTACCGGTGAGGGCACGCGGCGCACCACGCCGAAGGGGGCGGACCGCCCGCGTCTGCGGGTGGTCCGCCCCCGATGTGCGGAGCGGTGTGCGGATCAGGCGGTCAGGAGATCAGCTCGATCTCCGCCAGCGTCGCCGCCGTCGCGCTCACCAGCCGGTACTTCGTGTACGTCCCCGGCGCGCGCACCGAGAACACCCGGGTCTGCTTGTCCCAGGCGAACGTCTGGCCGGACCGCTTGTCGAGGTCCTTCCAGGACTTCCCGTCCGCAGATCCCTGGAGCACCCAGCCCGCCGGGGCCTTGGCCGCGGTGGCCGAAGTCAGCGTGTACTGGACCGCCTTCGTGCCCGTGGCGACCGGCAGGTCGACCGTCTCGACCGTGGACGAGGTGGCGGAGGAGTCGTCGAAGAGGGCGCCGGCTCCCTTGAGCACGTCGGCCTTCGGTGTCGGCACCTTGTCGTCCTTGGTGATGGAGACCGGGGCCGCGTCCTTGCCCGTGCCCCACGCCGACGGCTCGGAGCCCATGTCGAACTCCAGCACCCCGCCCCTGGCGAGCAGGTCGTGCGGCAGCGAAGTGGAGTTCCACCTCTTGCCGTTGACCTTCAGACCCTGGACGTAGATGTTCGTCGCGCTGTTCTTCGGAGCCCTGACGACCAGGTCGCGGCCGTTCTCCAGGTGCACGGTCGTCTTCGTGAAGAGCGGCGAGCCGATGGCGTACTCACCGCTGCCCATGACCAGCGGGTAGAAGCCGAGCGAGGAGAAGAGGAACCAGGCCGACTGCTCGCCGTTGTCCTCGTCGCCGTGGTAGCCCTGGCCGATCTCGCTGCCGGTGTACAGCCGGCCGAGGACCTCGCGGACCTTCTCCTGGGTCTTCCAGGGCTGCGAGGCGGCGTCGTACATGTAGGTGGCGTGGTGCGCGACCTGGTTGCTGTGGCCGTACTGGCCCATGCGCACGTCGCGCGCCTCGGTCATCTCGTGGATCACGCCGCCGTACGAGCCGACGAACTCGGGCCCGGCGGTCTCCGGGGTGGAGAAGTACGTGTCCAGCTTCTTCGCGAGACCGTCACGGCCGCCGTAGAGGTTGGCCAGGCCCCGGCTGTCCTGCGGGGCGGTGAAGGCGTAGCCCCAGCCGTTGGTCTCCGTGTAGTCGTAGCCCCAGACGCGGGGGTCGTACTGGTCGGACGGCAGGCGCCAGTCGCCGTTCGCCTTCTTGCCCTGGAAGAAGCCGGCCTTGTCGTCGAAGAGCTTGACGTAGTTCCGCGCGCGGTTCAGGAAGTACTCGGACTCCTCCTTGTAGCGCTCCTTCTTCGTCCTCTTGTAGAGCGCCTGCCCCATCTGCGCGATGCCGTAGTCGTTGAGGTAGCCCTCCAGCGACCAGGAGAGGCCCTCGTGGGTCGAGGTGTCGGCGTACCCGGTGAAGACCGAGGTGTCCATGCCCTTGCGGCCGACGCCCGAGGACGGCGGGGTCACCGTGGCGTTCTTGACCGCCGCGTCGTAAGCCGCCTCGGCGTCGAAGTCGACACCCTTGACGTACGCGTCGGCGAAGGCCACGTCGGAGCTGGTGCCGGTCATGAGGTCGGAGTAGCCGGGGGAGGACCAGCGGGAGATCCAGCCGCCGTCCTTGTACTGCTGGACGAAGCCGTCGACCATCTTGCCGGCCTGCTTCGGGGTCAGGAAGGAGTACGCCGGCCAGGTCGTCCGGTAGGTGTCCCAGAAGCCGTTGTTGACGTACACCTCACCCTTGACGATCTTCGCGCCGGTGTGGGTCGGGGTGTCTGCCCCGGTCTGCGGCGAGAAGGGGCTCGCGTAGGTGGACCTGCCGTCGACCTGCTCGAAGCCCGAGTTCGGGTAGAGGTAGAGCCGGTACAGGCTGGAGTAGAGCGTGGTCAGCTGGTCGGCGTTCGCGCCCTCCACCTCGACCTTGCCGAGGATCTTGTCCCAGGCCTTCTGCGCGTTCTTCCGCACCTTGTCGAAGGAGGTCCTCGCCGGCAGCTCCATGGCGAGGTTCTTCTTCGCCTGGTCGACGCTGATCAGCGAGGTGGCCAGCCGCAGGCCGACCTTCTTGTCCTTGCCCGCGTCGAATCGGAAGAAGCCGGTGACGTCGTCACCGCCGCCGCCCTTCAGCTTGCCGCTGTCGGTGACCGGCGCGTCGAAGGAGCCGTATACGAAGAGGCGGGTGGCGCCGGTGGAGCCGCCGCTCTTCACGTCGGAGTAGCCGGTGAAGGAACCGGACTTCGCGTCGAGGGTGAGACCGCCGTCGTTGGAGACGTTGTCGAAGACGAGGCTCGCGTCGTCACCGGGGAAGGTGAACTGCATCCGCGCCGCGTGGTCGGTGGGCGTCATCTCGGCCTTGAGGCCGTTCTCGAACGTCACGCCGTAGTAGTGCGGGGTCGCCGTCTCGTTCTCGTGGCGGAACGGCAGCGCACGGGCGGTGCGGGAGGCGTCCGGGGTGCCGGAGGCCGCCGAGGGCATCATCTGGAAGGTCTGGCGGTCGCCCATCCAGGGGCTCGGCTCATGACTGGCGCTGAAGGCCTGCAGGGTGGGCAGGTTGTCGTCGTTGTTGCCGCGCGAGTAGTCGTAGAGCCAGCTCGTGGAGCCCGCGTTGGTGACCGGGGTCCAGAAGTTGAAGCCGTGCGGGACCGCGGTCGCGGGGAAGTTGTTGCCGCGCGAGAAACCGCCGCTCGAGTTGGTGCCGCGCACGGTCGACGCGTAGTCCGAGAGGTGGGCCTTGCGCTTCTCCGGGGCCTTCGGGGCGATCGAGATGTCGTCGATCCAGCCCTGGAACTTCGACGGGCCCTTGGGGGAGTCGTACGCCACCAGGATCCGGTCGACCGTCTTGCCGGCGGCCACCGAGCCGATGCGCGAGGCGACCTTGTTCCACTGGTTCACGTACAGCCGCTTGGCGTCCGCCTGGCCCTGCGGGGTCAGCGGTCCGCCGTGGCTGTCGGTGGCCTTCAGCTCACTCAGATAGGTGCCGTCGGTGAAGGCCAGGTCCACCGCCACGTGCGTCGCGGGGTAGTCGAGGTCCGTCTCGTTCATCTGGGGGTAGACCAGGTACGAGAGCTGCGTGTCCTTGGTGACCGCCGTGTCGACGTCGAACACCTTGTTGTACGAGTAGGCGCGGCCGTCCGGCTTGTGCGTGCCCGCGTAGCGCAGTGCCTTCCTGCCGGTGAAGCCGGCGCCCTGCTTGGCGGTGGGGGAGCCGGAGGGGCCCCGGTCCGCCTGGGTGCGCATGTCGTCGGGGGCGGGGGTGGAGGCGTCCCCGTTCGAGAACTGCACGTCGGCGAGTTGGAGCGCGTCGGACGCGCCGTTGTTCTTCGTGATCTCCAGCCGGAAGTGCTGGTAGGTCCTGTCCGCGGTGAAGTCGTACGACTTCGTCTGGAGCCGCCCGGTGAACGCCTGGCCGGTGCGGGTGTCCAGGTCCGTCCACGTCTTGCCGTCGGCGGAGCCCTTCAGGGTCCAGTCCTTGGGGTCCCGCTCGGCGTGGTCGTTGGCCGAGGTCAGGGCATAGGTGACGACCTTGGTGGGCGCGGCGAGGTCGAACTCGACCCATCCGGTGGTCTCGAAGGCCAGCCACTTGCTGCCGGGTTCCAGGTCGGTCAGGTTCTCCTTGACCTCGCCGCCGGCGGTGTTCTCGTCGCTGGCGCGCAGATCGGTGACCTGATCGGTGACATTGCCCGGTATTCCGGCGGAGAATCCGCCGTCGACACCCGACGCCCTTTTCTTTCCGTCCGCCCCCTCCTCAACCGTATTGCGCCAGTCCGGCTGCTTTTCATCTGTTTCGAAGGAGGAGCTGAACGACAGATCGCCGGAAGGCTTCTTGGCGGCGCCGGAAGGCTGGGCGAGGGCCGCGGTGGGTGCCGCGAGAGTCAGGACGAGAGAGGCCGCGAGGACCGCGGCCGAGCGGCTTTGTCTGTGGCGCGAGCCTTGCTGGGGACCACGTAGGGGCTGCATACGGAGCCATTCCTCCCGGAGGGGCATGCCTGGACAACGTTGTCATCATGGGATACGTGTTCCAGTAGGGAGCCAAGTGACCGAGTGTGTCAAGGGTGTTGCACGGGGCCGCCCTGGTGGTTCGACCGTATTGCGAGAAACGGTGCATCCGCGTGAGGGCGCGCGGTGCCGAGGTGTCCGTGAGGTCTCAACTCGGGAAAGACTGCCGCTCAACCATGCATTCGATCTTGCTCAGTTGGCGGGAAGTGGACTATACCTGTCGGCGTCTGCACAGCCGCTTCACAACGGCACGCGGGCACGGGGGAGGGGGTGCGTGCGTGGGTCGCGAAGGCGGCCTGCTGTACGGTCCCCAAAACTCCTCCACGGCATCTGGTAAACCGCAATCTGCACGACCCGAGCGCAACTGACCGCGGTGGCGGGACCCTTCGCCTGAGGCGAATTCACGACGGGTGACCGGTACACCGCCTGAGTCCTGGAGAAGGCGAGGACTTGAGCATGGGATCCACCTCAGGCCACACGAATGAGGGCCTTGGCCGTCGCGATCTGATCAAGCGTTCTGCCGCACTCGGCCTGATCGCTGTTCCGACGATGAGCTTCCTGTCCGCCTGCGCGAGCAGCGACAGCGGAAGCGACGAGAAGGTCGAGAAGGGCACCAAGAGCGCGAAGAACCCGCTCGGTGTCAACGAGACCGCCGCCCTCGAGGTCGTCATCTTCAACGGTGGCTTCGGCGAGCAGTACGCCATCGACGCCGAGAAGAAGTACAACACCGCCTTCCCGAAGGCGCCCAAGGTCAAGCACGCCGCGACCGAGAAGATCCAGTCGACGCTGCAGCCGCGCTTCAACGGCGGCACCCCGCCGGACCTCATCGACAACTCCGGCGCCGAGCAGATGGACATGGGTGTCCTGGTCGGCAAGAAGCAGCTGGCCGACCTCACGCCGCTGATGGACGCCCCGTCCTACGACGACCCGGCCAAGAAGGTCCGCGACACGCTGCGCCCCGGTGTCCTGGAGATGGGCCAGTTCGAGGGCGACCCGGTCTGGATCATGTACTACGCGTACACGGTCTACGGCGTCTGGTACTCGCAGACCAACCTCGAGAAGCTCGACGCGACGTACCCGGAGAACTGGGACGACATGCTCGCGCTGTGCGAGAAGGCGAAGAAGAAGGGCATCGCCGGCTGGACCTACCCCGGCAAGTACCCGTACTACCTGCCGTTCTCGCTCTACCCCTTCATCGGCAAGATCGGTGGCCGCGAGGTCCTCGACAAGATCGACAACCTGGAGCCGAACGCCTGGAAGGACCCGGCCGTCAAGGCCGCCTTCGAGGCGTACTACGAGCTCTTCAAGAAGGGGTACATCCTCAAGGGCACGCCCGGCCTCACTCACATCCAGTCGCAGACCGAGTGGACCAAGGGCAAGGCGCTGTTCATCCCGAACGGTTCGTGGGTGGAGAACGAGGCCGCGCCCACCACGCCGGAGGACTTCAAGATGATGGTCGGCGCCCCGTCCAGCCTGGACTCGTCCGACAAGCTGCCCTTCGGCACCCTGTGGGCCTCCGGTGGCGAGCCGTTCGTCGTCCCGGCGAAGGCGAAGAACCCCGAGGGCGGCATGGAGCAGCTGCGCATCATGCTCAGCGAGGAGTCCTCCAAGAACTTCACGAAGTCGGTGAAGTCCCTCAGCGCCTTCAACGGCGGCACCGACGGCCTCACGCTCTCCACCGCCATGCAGTCCGGCGTCGACGTCCTGAAGACGGCCGGCGACAACGTGCTGAACCCGCGTCTGCAGGACTGGTACGTGAAGCTCCAGAAGGAGCAGATCGGCATCGCCGGAATCGGCGAGATGATGGCCGGCCGCGCGACCCCGGCGGAGACCATCAAGAAGATCCAGGCCTTCGCGGACGCGGCGGCCAAGGACCAGTCCGTCAAGCACTACAAGCACCAGTGAGCCACCGTCACCAGCGGCGGCACCCGCTCAGAAACCGGGGTCGGTAAGCGATGCAGCACGGCAAGTACCGTTTCATCGTGGGGTTCCTCGTCGCCCCACTGGCGTTGTACGCCATCTTCGTGATCTGGCCCTTCGCCCAGTCCATCTACTACTCGTTCACGGACTGGACCGGGCTGAGCCCTGACTTCAAGATGGTCGGCTTCGACAACTACAGTCGGATGCTCGACGACAACATCTTCTGGAAGTCGTTGCAGCACAGCGTGCTGCTGGCGCTGCTGCTGCCGCTGGTGACGCTGGGCCTCGCGCTCTTCTTCGCCTTCATGCTCAATGTCGGTGGCCGTCGGCGCAAGAGCGCCGCGGTCGCCGGTGTGCGGGGCTCCTCGTTCTACAAGATCGCGTACTTCTTCCCGCAGGTCCTGTCGATCGTGATCGTGGCCCTGCTGTTCCAGTTCGCGTTCAACCCGTCGTCCGGAATGCTGAACGAGACGCTGAAGGCGGTCGGGCTCAAGAGCCTCCAGCCGGACTGGCTCGGCGACCCCGACCTCGCGCTCTACTGCGTGATGGTGGTGCTGATCTGGTCGACGGTCGGGTTCTTCGTCGTCCTCTTCTCCGCCGGAATGGCGTCCATCCCGAAGGACTTCTACGAGGCGGCCCTGCTCGACGGGGCGAACCGCATCACCACGTTCTTCAAGATCACGCTTCCGCTGCTCTGGGACACCGTGCAGTCCGGCTGGGTCTACATGGGCATCCTGGCGCTCGGGGTGGAGGCCTTCACCGCCGTACAGGTCATGACGGTCGGGCCCGGCGGGCCCGACTACTCCACCACCGTCCTGCCGCTGTACGTCTACCAGACGGCCTTCCGCGACGCCCAGGCCGGCTACGCGACCACGATCGGCGTCGGACTGCTCATCGTCACCATGCTCTTCGCGGCCGTCGTGATGCGGCTGGGCCGGCGCGAGCGGCTGGAGTTCTGATGCCGGCCCCTTCGCGCTACGCCGCCCGGTCCGCCGGCGGCACGCAGAACAGTTCGGTCCCGGTGGCCGGCTCGACAGTTGTACGAGGTGAGCACACATGAAGGTCACTGAGACTCCTCCCGCCGTCCCGGCCCAGCGCTCGCCGGTGACGAAGACGGACGCACCCGCCGGTGAGCAGGCGAAGAGCAGCGAGGGCAAGGTCCTCAACGTCTTCTCGCACGGTGTGCTGGTCATCTGGGCGGTGCTCGTCATCATGCCGCTGCTCTGGGCGGTGATGGCGTCCTTCAAGACGGACGACTCGATCCTGTCGACGCCCTGGGCGCTGCCGGACAGGCTCCACTTCGAGAACTGGTCGCGTGCCTGGAACCAGGCGCACATGAGCGACTACTTCTTCAACACCATCCTGGTGGTGGGCGGTTCACTGATCGGCACGCTGCTGCTGGGCTCGATGGCGGCGTACGTGCTGGCGCGGTTCGACTTCCCGGGGAACCGCTTCGTCTACTTCCTCTTCATCGGGGGGATGAGCTTCCCGATCATCCTGGCGCTGGTCCCGCTGTTCTTCGTCATGAACAACATGGGCCTGCTGAACTCGCCGCACGGGCTGATCCTGGTCTACATCGCCTACTCGCTGCCGTTCACCGTCTTCTTCCTCACCTCGTTCTTCCGGACCCTGCCGACCTCGATCGCGGAAGCGGCCATGCTCGACGGCGCTTCGCACACCCGGACGTTCTTCCAGGTGATGCTGCCGATGGCCAAGCCCGGACTGATCAGCGTCGGCATCTTCAACTTCCTCGGGCAGTGGAACCAGTACATGCTGCCGACGGTGCTGAACACCGATCCGGAGGGCAAGGTGCTCTCCCAGGGCCTGGTCGAACTGGCAACCAGCCAGGGGTACAAGGGGGACTGGTCGGGTCTGTTCGCGGGTCTGGTCATGGCGATGCTGCCGGTACTCCTCGCCTACATCGTCTTCCAGCGCCAGGTCGTCGCAGGGCTGACGGCGGGGGCGCTCAAGTAGCGGCGCGCGTTCAGCTGTCAGGTCTTGTCGTCACTCCGGTAACAGGAGTCACCGGAAGCGAACAGGCTCCCGGAGCGGGGAACCACCCTTCGGCCATCGGCCGGGGGGTGGTTTTCGTGACCTTTGCGATGCTTTCGCGCCCGTCGGTTTGTGGAGGCCCCATGCTCATCGGAGGCTGCGACTGCTCAAGGTCTTGACGGGAGGCGCCCCAAAACGCTCAGCTTAGGGTTCACATGTTAGAGAAAACGGCAGGAGTGAGTGAGTCGATGGAGACTCCGGGGTCGCAGACATCTCTGCATCGGGCCAACCTTGAGCGGGTCGTACGTGCCGTGAGGATGGCAGGGTCGCTGACCCAGGCCGAGATCGCCAGGAGCACCGGCCTCTCCGCAGCCACCGTCTCCAACATCGTGCGTGAGCTCAAGGACGGCGGCACGGTCGAGGTCACCCCCACCTCGGCCGGCGGGCGCCGTGCCAGGAGCGTGTCCCTGAGTGGTGACGCGGGAATTGTCATAGGGGTAGATTTCGGGCACACGCACCTACGGGTCGCCATCGGCAACCTGGCCCACCAGGTGCTGGCCGAGGAGTCCGAGCCGCTGGACGTGGACGCCTCGTCCGCGGAGGGCTTCGGGCGGGCCGAACGGCTGGTCAACCGCCTGGTCGAGACCACGGGCATCAGCCCCGAGAAGGTGATCGGCGTGGGCCTCGGTGTGCCGGGGCCCATCGACGTCGAGTCCGGCACGCTCGGCTCCACCTCGATCCTGCCGGGCTGGACGGGCATCAACCCCAGCCAGGAGCTCGCCGGCCGCCTCGGTGTGCCGGTGTACGTCGACAACGACGCCAACCTCGGGGCGCTGGGCGAGCTCGTCTGGGGCAGTGGCCGCGGGGTCAGGGACCTGGCGTACATCAAGGTCGCCAGCGGTGTGGGTGCCGGCCTGGTGATCGACGGGCACATCTACCGGGGCCCCGGGGGTACGGCCGGCGAGATCGGCCACATCACGCTCGACGAGTCGGGCCCCGTCTGCCGCTGCGGCAACCGGGGCTGCCTGGAGACCTTCACGGCGGCCCGGTACGTCCTGCCCCTGCTCATGCCGAGCCACGGGCCCGACCTCACGATGGAGCGGGTGGTGCAGCTGGCCCGCGAAGGCGATCCGGGCTGCCGCAGGGTCGTCGGGGACGTCGGCCGGCACATCGGCAGCGGGGTGGCCAACCTGTGCAACCTGCTCAACCCGAGCCGCGTGGTCCTCGGCGGTTCCCTCGCGGAGGCGGGCGAGTTGGTGCTGGGGCCGATCCGCGACTCGGTCTCGCGGTACGCCATCCCCAGTGCCGCGCGGCAGCTCTCCGTGCTCCCCGGGGCGCTCGGAGGGAGGGCCGAGGTGCTCGGCGCGCTCGCCCTCGTACTCAGCGAAATGGGTGATTCATCCCTTTTGGAGGGCACCCTCCCTGCTGCGACTCCTGCCTTCACTTAGATAACGAATGGCACCGTTGTCATCTCGTTAAGGATTTACTCCTTGACGCTGACCTCGCGGCCGAGTTGACTTCCAGCCACCTCGGCCGCAACGTCGCGGCCTCGTCAGGGAGGTTCGAAATGAACACGCGTATGCGTCGTGCCGCCGTTGCCGTTGCCGCCACCACCATGGCCGTCTCGCTCGCTGCTTGCGGCAGTGCCAAGGAGTCCGGCGACAAGGCCAGCACCGACTCGGGTAAGAAGGGCGACGACCTCAAGATCGGTCTGCTCCTTCCCGAGAACGTCACGGCCCGTTACGAGAAGTTCGACAAGCCGATCATCGAGAAGAAGGTCAGCGAGCTGACCGGTGGCAAGGCGGAGGTCGTCTACGCCAACGCCAAGCAGGACGCCACCACGCAGTCCCAGCAGGTCGACACCATGATCACGAACAAGGTCGACGCGCTGATCATCGACGCCGTCGACGCCAAGGCCATCGAGAACAGCGTGAAGAAGGCCAAGGACGAGGGCATTCCCGTCGTCGCCTTCGACCGCCTCGCCGAGGGTCCGATCGACGCCTACACCTCCTTCGACAACGAAGAGGTCGGCCGTGTGCAGGGCAAGGCCCTGCTGGAGGCCCTGGGCGACGCCGCCAAGCCCACCGTCGTGATGATGAACGGCTCGATCACCGACCCGAACGCCGCGCTCTTCAAGAAGGGCGCCAAGTCGGTGCTCGACGGCAAGGTGACCTACGGCAAGGAGTACGACACCAAGGAGTGGAAGCCGGAGAACGCCAACTCCAACATGGAGGGCGCGATCACCGCTCTGGGCAAGGACAAGATCGCCGGCGTCTACTCCGCCAACGACGGCATGGCCGGCGGCATCATCCAGGCCCTCAAGTCCGCCGGGCTCTCCAAGCTCCCGCCGGTCACCGGCCAGGACGCCGAACTCGCCGGTGTGCAGCGCATCGTCACCGGTGAGCAGTTCATGAGCGTCTACAAGCCCTACCCGCAGGAGGGCGTCGTCGCCGCGGAGATGGCCGTCGCGCTCGCCAAGGGCGAGAAGCTCGACTCCATCGCCACGTCCAAGGTCGACAACGCCGGCACGAAGGGCATCGCCACCGTGCTCGTCCCGGTCGTCTCGCTGACCAAGGACAACATCAAGGACACCGTCATCAAGGACGGCATCTACACGCTCGACGAGATCTGCTCGGCCAAGTACAAGGCCGCCTGCGACTCCGCGGGCCTGAAGTAGGCCCCCGCCGCCCGGCAAGGCCCTCACGGCCTGCCGGGCGGCCCCGAAGCCTGTCCGGCGCCCCGCCCACCAACTGTCCCGCTACCGGGCCGGGTGCCGGACGGAACACCTTCGGACGCTCTTCCTCAATTCTTCTGCTCAACCACCGCGCCTCCCCCCAGGCGCGGTATCCCCGCCGGGTCAGGCGGCGAAGGAGATGGTTCACGTGTCCGCTACGCCCGTGTTGGCGTTGCGAGGGGTCTCCAAGCGATTCGGTGCCGTCCAGGCGCTCACCGACGTAGAGCTTGAGGTCCACGCCGGTGAGGTGGTCGCCCTGGTGGGTGACAACGGCGCCGGTAAATCAACGCTGGTCAAGACGATCGCCGGAGTACATCCCATCGATGACGGTGTCATCGAGTGGGACGGCCGGCCGGTCCAGATCAACAAGCCGCACGATGCCCAGAACCTGGGGATCGCGACCGTCTACCAGGACCTCGCGCTCTGCGACAACATCGACGTCGTCGGCAACCTCTACCTCGGCCGGGAGCTCCGCAAGTACGGGATCCTCGACGAGGTCGAGATGGAGCGGCGCTCCCGCGAGCTCCTCAGCACGCTGTCGATCCGCATTCCCAGCGTCCGCATCCCGATCGCGTCGCTCTCCGGCGGTCAGCGCCAGACCGTCGCCATCGCGCGTTCGATGCTGGGCGAGCCCAAGCTCGTCATCCTCGACGAGCCCACCGCCGCGCTCGGTGTCGAGCAGACCGCACAGGTCCTCGACCTCGTCGAGCGTCTGCGCGAGCGGGGCCACGCGGTCATCCTCATCAGCCACAACATGGCCGATGTGAAGGCCGTCGCCGACAAGGTCGCGGTGCTCCGGCTGGGCCGGAACAACGGGATCTTCGACGTGAAGACCACGTCGCAGGAAGAGATCATCTCCGCCATCACGGGTGCCACGGAGAACGCCGTGACCCGACGTGCGGCGCGCAACGCGGAGGCCCAGAAGTGACAACCGACAAGAAGTCCACCGCAGTGGTCAACCCGGAGGCGGCCAAGGGCGCCGACACCGTGGTCGACCCCCGGCTCCTCGTGCGCGAGCAGGGCCTCGCCGGCTACCTCAGCGAGTTCAAGCGCAAGATGCGCGGCGGTGACCTCGGCTCGATCCCCGTGATCGTCGGCCTGATCATCATCTGCGTCGTCTTCCAGAGCCTGAACTCCGAGTTCCTCTCCGCGAAGAACGTCAGCGACATCGCCGTCACGATGGTGGCCACCGGCATGATGGCCGTCGGCATCATCTTCGTGCTGCTGCTCGGCGAGATCGACCTCTCGGTCGGCTCGGTCAGCGGTGTCTCGGGCGCGGTCGTCGCCGTGCTCAGCGTCACGCACGGGATGAACGAGTGGCTCGCCATACTCGTCGCCGTCCTCAGCGGCGCGGTCATGGGCGCGATCCACGGCTTCTTCTTCGCACGGATCGGCGCCCCGGCGTTCGCCGTCACCCTCGCCGGTCTGCTGTTCTGGCTGGGCTTCATGCTCCAGCTGCTCGGCGACACCGGCACGATCAACCTGGACAGCGACGGCGTCGTCGGCAGTCTGACCACGTACTACTTCGCGGACGTCGCCGCCGCCTACGGGCTCGCCGCCGTCGGGGTGATCGGCTACTTCCTCGCCGCCTTCCTCGACACCCGCCGCCGTGAGGCCGCCGGCATCCCGGCGCGGCCGCTCGTCGACATCGTGGTCCGCACCGTCGTCCTCGCGCTGTTCGCCTTCGGCGCCGCCTTCATGTTCAACCAGTACCGCGGCCTGCCGCTGGCCCTGGTCCTCTTCCTCGTCGTCCTGGTCGGCACGGACTTCATCCTGCGCCGCACCTCCTACGGCCGGAAGATCTTCGCGCTCGGCGGCAGCGTCGAGGCGTCCCGCCGCGCGGGCATCAACGTCACCGCGATCCGCGTCTCGGTCTTCTCCATCGCCGGTACCTTCGCGGCCGTCGGCGGCCTGTTCTGGGCCTCCAAGATCGCGGCGGCCAACCAGGGCTCCGGAGCCGGTGACCTCCTGATGAACGTCATCGCCGCGGCCGTCATCGGCGGCACCAGCCTCTTCGGTGGCCGGGGCCGCACCTGGAACGCGCTGCTCGGCGTCATGGTGATCGTCTCGATCCAGTACGGCCTGGCCCTCGAAGGCATCGCCACGCCGATCAACTACATGATCACCGGTGCTGTTCTTCTCATCACGGTCGTCATCGACTCCATCACCCGCAAGACGCAGAAGACCGCAGGCCGCGCCTGACCGTCGCACCTGCGCACATGTGCCCGGCATCCTCCGCGATGCCGGGCACACCCGTGTCCGGCGGGACCCGGCGCGGCCGGGCCGAAATGCGCCGCCCGACGACCCGGGCCGCCGGCGGAACATTAGACTCATCGGATCGACACGCTCGACCAGCTCACACGCAAGGAGGCACGGGTGGATCTGCTGACCCGCATCAGGGGACCGCGCGACCTGGACCGGCTCGACTCCGAGCAGCTGGACCAGCTCGCCGGGGAGATCCGTACCTTCCTCGTCGAGGAGGTGTCCAAGACCGGCGGCCACCTCGGCCCGAACCTGGGTGTGGTCGAGCTGACCATCGCCCTGCACCGGGTCTTCGAGTCCCCGCAGGACAAGGTCCTCTTCGACACCGGCCACCAGAGCTACGTGCACAAGCTGCTCACCGGCCGGCAGGACTTCTCGAGGCTCAAGAGCAAGGGCGGCCTCTCCGGATACCCGTCCCGCGCCGAGTCCGAGCACGACGTCATCGAGAACTCGCACGCCTCGACGGTGCTCGGCTGGGCCGACGGCCTCGCCAAGGCCAACGAGGTCCTGAAGAAGGACGACCACGTCGTCGCGGTCATCGGTGACGGCGCGCTCACGGGCGGTATGGCCTGGGAGGCGCTGAACAACATCGCCGCGGCCAAGGACCGGCCCCTCGTCATCGTCGTCAACGACAACGAGCGCTCGTACGCCCCGACCATCGGAGGCCTCGCGAACCACCTCGCCACCCTCCGCACCACCGACGGTTACGAGCGGTTCCTGGCACGCGGCAAGGACTTCCTGGAGCGCACGCCCGTCGTCGGCAGGCCGCTGTACGAGACCCTGCACGGCGCCAAGAAGGGCCTCAAGGACTTCATCGCCCCGCAGGGCATGTTCGAGGACCTGGGCCTGAAGTACGTCGGCCCGATCGACGGCCACGACATCGAGGCCCTGGAGTCCGCGCTCCAGCGGGCCAAGCGCTTCGGCGGGCCCGTCATCGTGCACTGCCTGACCGAGAAGGGCCGCGGCTACACCCCCGCGCTCCAGGACGAGGCGGACCGCTTCCACGCGGTCGGCAAGATCCACCCGGACACCGGCCTGCCGATCTCCACCTCCGGCCTCGACTGGACCTCGGTCTTCGGCGAGGAGATGCTCAAGCTCGGCCAGGAGCGGGAGGACATCGTCGCCATCACCGCGGCCATGCTCCAGCCCGTCGGCCTCGGCAGGTTCGAGGAGGCCTTCCCGGACCGCATCTACGACGTGGGGATCGCCGAGCAGCACGGCGCGGTCTCCGCGGCGGGCCTGGCCACGGGCGGGCTGCACCCCGTCTTCGCGGTCTACGCGACCTTCCTCAACCGGGCCTTCGACCAGGTCCTGATGGACGTCGCCCTGCACAGGTGCGGAGTGACCTTCGTCCTCGACCGTGCCGGTGTCACCGGTACGGACGGCGCCTCGCACAACGGCATGTGGGACATGTCGATCCTCCAGTGCGTGCCCACCCTGCGCATCGCGGCCCCGCGCGACGCCGACCAGGTCCGCGCCCAGCTGCGCGAGGCCGTCGCTGTCGACGACGCCCCGACCGTGGTCCGCTTCTCCAAGGGCGCCGTCGGCCCCGCGGTCAAGGCGGTCGGCACGGTGGGCGGCATGGACGTCCTGCGCGACGCCGGCACGGACGAACCCGACGTCCTGCTGGTCTCCGTCGGCGCGCTCGCCCCGATGTGCCTGGAGATCGCCACTCTGCTCGACGCCCAGGGCATCTCCACGACGGTCGTCGACCCGCGCTGGGTCAAGCCCGTCGACGAGGCGCTCGCCCCGCTCGCCGCGGAGCACCGGGTCGTCGTCACCGTCGAGGACAACAGCAGGGCCGGCGGTGTCGGCTCCGCCGTCGCCCAGGCCCTGCGCGACGCGGAGGTCGACGTACCGCTGCGCGACTTCGGCATCCCGCCGGTCTTCCTCGACCACGCCTCACGGGCCGAGGTCATGGCCGAGATCGGGCTGACCGCGCCGGACATCGCCCGTCAGGTCACCGGCCTGGTCGCCAAGCTCGGCGGCGGGTACGAGAGCCGGACCGCGGCGCCCGTCCGCGACTGATCCACCGCGCCCGTCGGGCCGGTCGGCCACCCCACTCGGGTGGTCCGACCGGCCCATTCGCGTGAAACGGGGCCGGGCGGAGCGTGCCGGAGCGGCCGGTTCCGAATCATGGCGTGCACGACGAGTGCGTGGAGGTACGCCGGTGAGCACGCAGCAGGACACGCCCCCCAGCAGAGAGGGGCTGTTCCGGACCAAGACGGTCGAACAGTCCATCCGCGATACCGAGGAGCCGGAGCACGCCCTCAAGAAGTCCCTCTCCGCTCTGGACCTCACGGTCTTCGGGGTCGGTGTCATCATCGGCACCGGGATCTTCGTCCTCACCGGCAAGGTCGCCAAGGAGACCGCCGGCCCCGCCACCGCCCTCGCCTTCGTCGTGGCGGGCATCGTCTGCGCGCTCGCCGCACTCTGCTACGCGGAGTTCGCCTCCACGGTCCCGGTGGCCGGATCCGCGTACACCTTCGCCTACGCCTCGCTCGGTGAGCTGGTCGCCTGGATCATCGGCTGGGACCTCGTGCTGGAGTTCGCGCTGGGCACCGCGGTGGTGGCGGTCGGCTGGTCCGGCTATGTCCGCTCGCTGATGGACAACGTCGGCTGGACCATGCCCGAGGCGCTCTCCGGCCCCGACGTGGCGAGCGGCTTCGGCTTCGACATCCTGGCCTTCGCACTGGTCCTGGTCCTGACGGTCATCCTGGTGCTCGGGATGAAGCTCTCCGCCCGGGTGACCACGGTCGTCGTCGCCATCAAGCTGGCGGTCGTGGCCATCGTGATCATCGCCGGCCTGTTCTTCATCAAGGCGGCCAACTACTCGCCCTTCATCCCCGAGGCCGAGAAGCAGACGGGCGGCTCGGGCCTCGACGCCCCGCTGGTCCAGCTGATCTTCGGCTACGAGCCGACGAACTTCGGCGTCATGGGGATCTTCACCGCGGCGTCCATCGTCTTCTTCGCCTTCATCGGCTTCGACGTCGTGGCCACGGCCGCCGAGGAGACCAAGCTCCCGCAGCGCGACATGCCGCGCGGCATCCTCGCCTCGCTGGTCATCTGCACCCTGCTCTACGTCGCCGTGTCGATCGTGGTCACGGGCATGCAGAACTACTCCGAACTCTCCGTCAGCGCGCCGCTCGCCGACGCGTTCAAGGCCGTCGGGCACCCCTTCTACGCGGGAGTGATCAGCTTCGGCGCGGCCATCGGTCTCACCACCGTCTGCATGATCCTGCTGCTCGGCCAGACCCGGGTCTTCTTCGCGATGAGCCGGGACGGCCTGCTGCCGAGGTTCTTCTCGGTGACGCACCCGCGCTTCGGCACCCCGTACCGCCCGACGATCCTGCTCGGCGTGATCATCGCGATCGTCGCCGGCTTCACGAGCATCAACGAACTCGCGACGCTGGTGAACATCGGCACGCTCTTCGCTTTCGTGGTCGTCGCCCTCGGTGTGATCGTCCTGCGCCGCACCCGGCCGGAACTCCACCGCGCCTTCCGTACGCCGTGGGTGCCGGTGCTCCCCATCGTCTCGGTGGCCGCGTCGGTCTGGCTGATGCTCAACCTGCCGGCCGAGACCTGGCTCCGGTTCGTGATCTGGATGGTGATCGGCGTGGTCATCTACTTCTGGTACGGGCGCCGGAACAGCCGTATGGCCAAAGGGGAACTGACCCGGCCCGCCTCGTCGTGACGGCGGCGGCGGGGCCCGGGGACCGCCTCGGGTGCCGCCGCCGCCCGTCCTGCCGCCTCCCCGGGGTCAGCCGCCGGTGGCCGGGGACTTCTTCGCCGACTCGGGGATCGTGCCGTCCTCACGGATCGCCTTCCAGAGGTCCCCGGCCCGCGGCTCCGAGGCCACCACCCGGTTCGGGTCCCGCTCGTCGTACGCCACCGGGAGCATGATCGTCTCCATGGAGGCGGGATCGACGCCGTTCATCGAGCGGGCGAACTCGCTCAGCGACGTCAGCGAGGCGAGACCCTCGTCGGTCGTCAGCGACCTGGTCGCCGAGTCGGCGATCCGGTACGTCGTCGTCGGACTGCCCAGCAGGTCCTGCGACTTGATCTCGGTCAGCAGCGCGAGCAGGAACTGCTGCTGCAGCCCTATCCGACCCAGGTCGCTGCCGTCGCCGACGCCGTGCCGCGTACGGACGTAGGCGAGCGACTCGGTGCCGTCGAGGCGGTGCGTGCCCGCGGTCAGGTCGAGTCCCGAGGCCTGGTCCTTGATCGGCTCCTCGACGTCGATGGTGACGCCGCCTATCGCGTCGACCAGGTCCTTGAAGCCCGCGAAGTTGATCTCCAGGTAGTGGTCGATCCTGACCCCGGACATCTGCTCGACCGTCTTCACCACGCAGGCCGGACCGACCTGGGAGTACACGGAGTTGAACATGACCCGTTCCGCCGACGCCTTCTTCGAACCGTCCGGCGCGGTGCACTCGGGCCGGGTCACCAGGGTGTCGCGCGGGATGGAGACGGCCACGGCCTCGGTGCGCCCCTCGGGGATGTGCACCACGAGCGCGGTGTCGGACCGGGCGCCCCCGACGGCGCCGCCCCCGCCCAGCTCCCTGTTCTCCGCCCCGGCCCGGGAGTCGGAGCCGAGCACGAGCAGGTTCTGTCCGGTGGTGGGCAGCTTCTCGGGACGGTTCCCGCCGAGAGCCCTGTCGATGTCGACGCCCTTGATGTTGCCTTGGAGGTCGGAGTACATCCAGTACGCCGTGCCGCCGCCCGCGAGCAGGAGTACGAGCAGCACCCCGAGCGTGATCCTGAGGCCACGTCCGCGCTTTCGTGGCTCGGGGGTGTGTCCGGACCGGGACCCGTCGGATATCCGCGATCCGGTGCCGGTGTTCTGATCTGTCATGGGCTCGTCCGGTTCTTCCGTCGCGACGCGCTCGGCGCGTGCGAGAGGCGAGGAGAAGGAGTGCGGACGGTCCGGTTCGTGCGTGCCGGAGTCGTCCCTGTGCCGCGCTTCCTCCAGACGTCGTGCACGACTGGAAGTCGCATTCTGTGATAGGAAGCAGCCTGAAATCGACCCCTGTCGAGTATTATTGCGACACTAGTTGACGCCGTGAAAGTAAAAACGGTCATTCGACAGAGAAACCACGAGACTCCGCCCATCGCCTCCGGCACCGGAGGAAGTACTCGGTGAGGAACGGGCGGAGAGCCATGGGTTTGCGTTCGGGGCGCGTGCGCGCGGGTCGTCCTGCCGAAGCGGGACCTGCCGCACAGCCGGCTCCCGCACCGCACGCCGTGGCCGCGGCTCCGCGAACGGCCGGCTGGCTCGTGCCGGACGGCGAAGGCCGTCTCACCGCGTACGCGGCCGGCAGGGCCGGTGGCGTCGTGCGCTGGACCGAGTCCGCGGTGCCGGCCGGCGGCTGGTCCCGGCCCGAACCACTGCTCCCGGACACGCGGATACTCCCGTACCTCTCCGTCGCGCGGAGCCCCCTGGGTTACGTCGACCTCTTCGCGGCGCGCCGCAAGGGCAAGGGCGCGAAGCCACCCGTCGAGATCGTCTTCGCGTCCCAGTACCAGACGGGCCGTCCCATGACGGGTTGGCACTCGATCGGAAACCCGCACACGGACGCCGCACAGGCGGCCGCCGTCGGCGCTCCGGTGGCTGTCGTCGACGGCAGCGACGTGGTGCACGTCTTCGTCCGCGACGCGGCCGGCGGGGTGTTCACCCGTCGGCGGGGCCGTGAGGGCACCTGGAACAAGTGGGCGGCGCTGCCGTGCGATCCGGTGCGGGACGGCATCTCCGCGGTCGTCACCGGGTCCGGCCGCGTCGAACTCCTCATGCCGGCCGACGAGGGCGTGTACGTATGGCGCCAGGAGAAGCCGGGCGGCTCCCTGGACCGCGCCCCGGACCTGGCCTTCGTGGCCCGGCCGGGTACGGCGTCGGGCACCGGGTCCCACGAGGACAGGATCACCCACTTCTGGCGCGACGAAGCCACCGGCGACGTCGTCGCCTACCGGCTGCCCGCACCCGGTGGCGAGGACGTCGCCCCCGCCCCGCTGGACGGCCGTGCGGGCCGCGGCCCCCTCGCCCTGTCCCGGTGCCTCGTCGACGGGTACGACTGCACCGTGCTGGCCCAGGCCGAGGAGACGGGCACCCTCGCGGTGACCGCCTACCCGACCGAGGAGGAGTCGGCCGGCGCTTGGTGGACCCGCACCAGGCAACCCTGCGAAGGCGTCCCCGCGCTCGCCCGTGACCGCGCCGGACGGCTGGTCGCCGCGGTCATCGGCCCGGACGGCGGGCTGAGCGTGAGCCGGCAGCGGACGGACGAGCGCGGCCTGGCGCTGGAGGCCTGGCTCCGCTGCTGAGACCGGCCCCGGGCACGGCGCGGCGAGGCGAGTGTCGCGCCGGAACGCACGGAAGCGGGCCGCACGGTGATCCGTACGGCCCGCTTCCGCTCAGCACGCGGATCCGGTGAGGAAGAGTGCGGCCCCGCCTCAGGCAGGCACGCTCGCCACGCCCGGCTCCAGGAACCGCTTCCCGTTGACGCGCTCGGCGACGCCCTCACGGTCCAGGTACGGGGTGATGCCGCCCAGGTGGAAGGGCCAGCCGGCGCCGGTGATCAGGCAGAGGTCGATGTCCTGGGGCTCGGCGACGACACCCTCGGCGAGCATCAGGCCGATCTCCTGCGCCACCGCGTCCAGGACGCGGTCGCGGACCTGCTCCTCGGTGAGGACGGTGTCGCCCTGCTCGAGGAGAGCCGCGACCTCCGGGTCCAGCTCCGGCTTGCCGGAATCGTAGACGTAGAAGCCGCGCTTGCCGGCCTTGACGACCGCCGCGAGGTTCCCGGAGACCGTGAAGCGCTCCGGGAAGGCGCGGTTCAGCGTCTCGGAGACGTGCAGGCCGATGGCCGGGCCGACCAGCTCCAGCAGCACCAGCGGGGACATCGGCAGGCCGAGGGGCTCGATGGCCTTCTCCGCCGTCGCGACCGGGGTGCCCTCGTCGATGACGTTCTGGATCTCGCCCATGAAGCGGGTGAGGATGCGGTTGACGACGAACGCCGGGGCGTCCTTCACCAGTACCGCGGTCTTCTTCAGCTTGCGGGCGACGCCGAAGGCCGTGGCCAGCGAGGCGTCGTCGGTCTGCTCGCCGCGGACGATCTCCAGGAGCGGGAGGATCGCGACCGGGTTGAAGAAGTGGAAACCGACGACCCGCTCGGGGTTCTTCAGCTTCGACGCCATCTCGGTGACCGAGAGGGACGAGGTGTTCGTGGCGAGGATCGCGTGCGCCGGGGCGACCGCCTCGACCTCCGCGAACACCTTCTGCTTGACGCCGATCTCCTCGAAGACGGCCTCGATGATGAAGTCGGCGTCGGAGAAGCCCTCCGCCTTGTCCAGCACACCGGAGACCAGGGCCTTCAGGCGGTTGGCCTTGTCCTGGTTGATCCGGCCCTTGCCGAGCAGCTTCTCGATCTCGGCGTGGACGTAACCGACACCCTTGTCGACGCGGGTCTGGTCGATGTCCGTGAGGACGACCGGGACCTCCAGACGGCGCAGGAAGAGCAGCGCGAGCTGGCTGGCCATCAGACCCGCGCCCACCACGCCGACCTTGGTGACCGGGCGGGCCAGGGCCTTGTCCGGGGCACCGGCCGGGCGCTTGGCGCGCTTCTGGACCAGGTTGAAGGAGTAGATCCCCGAGCGCAGCTCGCCGCCCATGATCAGGTCCGCGAGGGCCTGGTCCTCGGCGTCGAAACCGGCGCCCAGATCGCCGCTCTTCGCCGCGGCGATGATCTCCAGCGCGCGGTACGCGGCCGGGGCCGCGCCGTGCACCTTGGAGTCGGCGACGGCCTTGCCGCGGGCGACGGCCTGGTCCCAGGCGTCGCCGCGGTCGACCTCGGGGCGCTCGATCGCGATCTCGCCCTTGAGGACGGCCGCGGTCCAGATCAGCGACTGCTCGAGGAAGTCCGCGCCCTCGAAGATCGCGTCCGCGATCCCGAGCTCGAAGACCTGCTTGCCCTTGAGCTGGCGGTTCTGGTTGAGCGAGTTCTCGATGATCACCGAGACGGCGCGGTCGGCGCCGATCAGGTTGGGAAGCAGCGCGCAGCCGCCCCAGCCGGGGACCAGGCCGAGGAATACCTCGGGCAGCGAGAACGCGGGGATCGCGGTGGAGACGGTGCGGTACGAGCAGTGCAGCCCGATCTCGACGCCACCGCCCATCGCCGCGCCGTTGTAGTACGCGAACGTCGGGACCGCGAGCCCGGAGAGACGGCGGAAGACGTCGTGGCCGCCCTTGCCGATGGCCAGGGCGTCCTTGTGGTCCTTGAGGAGCTCGACGCCCTTGAGGTCGGCGCCGACCGCGAAGATGAAGGGCTTGCCGGTCACACCCACACCGGTGATGGTGCCCTCGGCCGCCTCCTTCTCGACCTGGTCGACGGCGGCGCTCAGGTTGGCCAGCGACTGCGGGCCGATGGTGGTCGGCTTGGTGTGGTCGAAGCCGTTGTCCAGCGTGATGAGGGCGAACCGGCCGGCGTCACCGGGAAGGTCGAGGTGGCGTACGTGCGCCTGCGTGACGACCTCACCGGGGAACAGCTCGGCCGCACCCTTCAGAAGCTCGGTGGTGGAGCTCACTTGCTGCCTCCGGCTGCGTTGTCGAAGTTCGGGTTCTCCCAGACGACCGTCGCGCCCATGCCGAAGCCGACGCACATGGTCGTCAGGCCGTAGCGGACCTCCGGCTGCTCCTCGAACTGGCGCGCCAGCTGAGTCATCAGGCGTACGCCGGAGGAGGCGAGCGGGTGGCCGTAGGCGATGGCTCCGCCGTACTGGTTGACGCGCTGGTCGTCGTCGGCGATGCCGTAGTGCTCCAGGAAGGCCAGTACCTGCACGGCGAAGGCCTCGTTGATCTCGAAGAGGCCGATGTCGTCGATGGAGAGACCGGCCTTCGCCAGTGCCTTCTCCGTCGCAGGGATCGGGCCGTAGCCCATGACCTCGGGCTCGACGCCCGCGAAGGCGTACGACACGAGCCGCATCCTGACCGGGAGGCCCAGCTCGCGGGCGGTCTCCTCGGACGCGAGCAGCGAGGCGGTGGCGCCGTCGTTGAGTCCCGCGGCGTTACCGGCCGTCACGCGGCCGTGGGCGCGGAACGGGGTCTTCAGGCCGGCCAGGGACTCCAGCGTGGTGCCGGGGCGCATCGGCTCGTCGGCGGTGACCAGGCCCCAGCCCGTCTCACCGACCTCGGCGTTCGTGCGGCGCACGGAGACCGGCACCAGGTCCTGCTGGATCTTGCCGTTGGCGTACGCCTTGGCGGCCTTCTCCTGCGAACGCACCGCGTACTCGTCGGCGCGCTGCTTGGTGATCGTGGGGTACCTGTCGTGCAGGTTCTCCGCGGTCATGCCCATGAAGAGGGCGGACTCGTCGACCAGCTTCTCCGACACGAGGCGCGGGTTCGGGTCCACGCTCTCGCCCATCGGGTGGCGACCCATGTGCTCGACACCGCCGGCGATGACGACGTCGTACGCGCCGAAGGCGATGGAGCCGGCCGTCGCCGTGACGGCGGTCAGGGCGCCCGCACACATGCGGTCGATGGAGTAGCCGGGCACGGACTGAGGCAGACCGGCCAGGATTCCGGCGGTGCGGCCGAGCGTGAGGCCCTGGTCGCCGATCTGCGTGGTCGCGGCGATGGCGACCTCGTCGATCCTGGCGGGGTCCAGGTCCGGGTTGCGGCGCAGCAGCTCCCGGATGGCCTTCACGACGAGATCGTCGGCGCGGGTCTCGTGGTAGATGCCCTTCGGGCCCGCTTTGCCGAACGGGGTGCGGACGCCGTCGACGAAGACGACGTCCCGGATGGTACGAGGCACGGTGGCTCTCCTCCAGGGTGCGGGATGGCACTGCTGCGGGCGCGCACATCGGCACGCCACGACCCTCATGCTACTTGCGGGTAACCAGACTGCCCACCCCCCACCGCCGGAGCGGCGAACGTCACACGTGCGAGGGGCTCCGCCGGTGGCCCGGAGAGGCCGGGTAACTGGCGTGAATTCGATCCTCGCCGATGAGGTGATCCCAGGCGCCGACCCGACACGCGTACGCCCCCCTGCCGACCGGAGGGGGGCGTGCCACCACGGCGGTCAGGCGGCGTTCGTGTCCAGGGCCCGCAGCAGCAGGGGGCCGACCTGCTCGATCTGCCAGCGGCGCGCGCCGTACCCGGCGAGGGCGGTCTCGACCGCGTCCGGCGTCAGGGCCTTGGGCGGCTCCCAGCAGACCCGGCGCACGGTGTCGGGGGTGATCAGGTTCTCCTGCGGCATGTGCAGGCGCTCCGCGAGCTCCGACACCGAGGTGCGGGCCGCGGACAGGCGGGCCGCGGCGTCCGGGTCCTTGTCCGCCCAGGACCGGGGCGGCGGCGGGCCCGCCGGCTGCTGGCCCGGCTGCGGGAGCTCCGACTCGGGCAGCTCCTTGGCCCGGTCGACGGCCGCCTGCCACTGCTCGAGCTGGCGGCGCCCCATGCGGTGGCCGAAGCCCGGCAGCGCGGTCAGCGCCTGGACGTTCGCGGGGACGGCGAGGGCCGCCTCGATGATCGCGGCGTCCCCGAGCACCTTGCCCGGCGAGACGTCGCGGCGCTGCGCCACCTGGTCACGGGCGGTCCACAGCTCCCGCACGACGGCGATCTGGCGGCGGCGGCGCACCTTGTGCATGCCGGAGGTCCGGCGCCAGGGGTCCTTGCGCGGGGGAGCGGGCGGCGCCGAGGCGATGGCGGCGAACTCCTCCAGCGCCCACTCCAGCTTGCCCTGGCTGTCCAGCTCCTCCTCCAGGGCGTTGCGCAGATCCACCAGCAGCTCGACGTCCAGCGCGGCGTAGCGCAGCCAGGGGTCGGGCAGCGGACGGGTCGACCAGTCGACCGCGGAGTGGCCCTTCTCCAGGGCGTAACCGAGGACGTTCTCCACTATGGCGCCCAGTCCGACGCGCGGGAATCCCGCCAGCCGCCCCGCGAGCTCGGTGTCGAAGAGGGACGTCGGCGTCATGCCTATGTCGCGCAGGCACGGCAGGTCCTGGGTGGCGGCGTGCAGGATCCACTCGGTGCCGGTGAGGGCCTCGCCGAGACCGGAGAGATCGGGGCAGCCGACCGGGTCGATCAGCGCACTCCCCGCGCCCTCGCGGCGCAGCTGCACCAGGTAGGCGCGCTGGCCGTAGCGGTAGCCGGAGGCGCGCTCCGCGTCGACGGCGACGGGGCCGGTCCCGGCGGCGAAGTCCGCGATCACCCGCGCCAGCGCGTCATCGGTCGCCACCACCGGGGGGATGCCCTCGCGTGGTTCGAGCAAGGGGATCGGCGCCGGGGCGACGTCGTCCGGGGGAGCGCCCCCGGTGGTTCGCAGTGAGGTGTCTGCTGCGGTCTCTTGGGCGTCGGTCACATGCCAAGGGTATCTGTGTATGCGCGCCGCCCGTCGACGGAACGTTCCGTCGACGGGCGGCCATGCGCGTAAACCGGCCGGATGCGCATCCGCGCAGGTACCGGCGGGTCGGGTCGTCCGGATCGGGCCGGATCAGGCGGTGGGCCCGGCACGATCCGGACGAGAGGCCCCGGGGGTCAGTGGATGATGCCCGTCCGCAGGGCCACGGCGACCATTCCTGCGCGGTCTCCGGTGCCGAGCTTGCGGGCGATGCGGGCGAGGTGGCTCTTGACGGTGAGGGCGGAGAGGCCCATCGAGACGCCGATGGCCTTGTTGGACTGGCCTTCGGCGACCAGGCGGAGCACCTCCACCTCACGGCCGGACAGTTCGCGGTAGCCGCCCGGGTGGCTCGGTGAGCCGGGAGGCCTGCGGTGCATCCGGGCGGCGTTGGCGCCGATCGGGGCGACACCGGGACGGGTGGGATGGCCGATGTTGGTACGGGTGCCGGTGACGACGTAGCCCTTCACTCCGCCCGCGAGGGCGTTGCGTACCGCGCCGATGTCGTCGGCGGCGGAGAGGGCGAGGCCGTTCGGCCAGCCGGCGGCTCGGGTCTCGGACAGCAGGGTCAGCCCGGAACCGTCGGGCAGGTGGACGTCGGCAACGCAGATGTCGCGCGGGTTGCCGACGCGGGGGCGGGCCTCCGCGATGGACGACGCCTCGATGACGTCACGAACTCCGAGGGCCCACAGGTGGCGGGTGACGGTGGAACGGACGCGGGGGTCGGCCACGACGACCATGGCCGTCGGCTTGTTCGGGCGGTAGGCGACCAGGCTTGCGGGCTGCTCGAGGAGAACGGACACCAGGCCTCCTGGGGAGTGGCGGCACGGGCCGACTCGGGGGTGAAGCCGGGGCGAACCGTGATTGAAGGGTCATTGACCTCTTCGGCAGCAGGCACGTCCTCCTTTAGGGGAAGATCGCGATTTAGTGAGTAACAATTCGGGCAAATCGGACGGGCGATCGATTGTACGAAAAGAGAGCCGGTCCATGTGCGACCGGCTCTCTCCGAAAATGACGCAGCGTTATGAGACCTGTGGCCCACGCCGTTGGGGGAGGGTGACCACCGCGGCGTCGGCGGTGCCGGACGGCGGCAGGCCCGCGAGCTGGCAGAGCAGGTCGCCCCACGCGACCAGGTGCGCCGCCACGTCGGGCACGCCGCCACGCCCCTCCCGAGGCGTCCACGAGGCCCGGATCTCGATCTGCGTGGCCGGACGCCGCGCGGACAGCGCCCCGAAGTAGTGCGAACCGGCACGGGTCACCGTGCCGCCGGCCTCCCCGTAGGACAGCCCCCGTGCGTCGAGGGCGCCGGTCAGCCACGACCAGCAGACCTCGGGCAGCAGCGGGTCGGCCGCCATCTCCGGTTCCAACTCGGCCCGTACGAGCGTGACCAACCGGAAGGTGCCCTGCCAGGCGTCGTGGCCGGACGGATCGTGCAGCATCACGAGCCGGCCGTCGGCGAGATCGTCCTCACCGTCCACGACCGCGGCCTCCAGGGCGTACGCGTGCGGTGCGAGGCGCTTCGGCGGCGGCGTGGTCTCGACCTCGAGCTCGGGGCGCAGCCGGGCGGAACGCAGCGCGTCGACCGCCGACCGGAACGCGACCGGGGCTGATTCGCCCTCCCCACTCCCCTCGGTGCCTGTGCCATCGGAATGATCGGAGAATTGTCCCTGAGCCGGAGCCATGCGGGGAAGAGTAGGCGGAACCGGAGCCCCGCGCAGGGAGGGACACCCATGCGACGTCCGGCTCCTTGCCGCTCCGTGCGAAGATTCTGTGTGTGAGTGTCAACGACCTTTCCCCAGAGATCAGCCCCCTCCGATCAGGGGAGGGCCCGTCCTCGGGCCTGCGGACGCCCCCCGCCACCCGTGAGTCGGCGTTCCTCAAGGCGTGCCGCCGGGAACCGGTGCCCCACACCCCGGTCTGGTTCATGCGTCAGGCGGGGCGCTCGCTGCCCGAGTACCTGAAGGCCCGCGAGGGCACCGCGATGCTCGAGTCCTGCATGATGCCGGAGCTGGTCACCGAGATCACGCTGCAGCCCGTACGCCGCCACAAGGTCGACGCCGCGATCTACTTCAGCGACATCGTCGTGCCGCTCAAGGCCATCGGCGTCGACCTCGAGATCAAGCCCGGCGTCGGCCCGGTGATCGCCGAACCGATCCGCACCCGCGCCGACCTGGCCCGGCTGCGCGACCTCACGCCCGAGGACGTCCCGTACGTCACCGAGGCCATCGGCATGCTCACCGCCGAACTCGGCGCCACGCCGCTGATCGGCTTCGCCGGAGCGCCCTTCACGCTGGCGAGCTACCTCGTGGAGGGCGGCCCGTCCCGCAACCACGAGCGCACCAAGGCCATGATGTACGGCGACCCGGAGCTCTGGGCCGACCTGCTCGACCGGCTCGCCGAGATCACCGGTGCGTTCCTGAAGGTCCAGATCGAGGCGGGCGCCTCCGCGGTCCAGCTCTTCGACTCCTGGGTCGGCGCGCTGGCCCCCGCCGACTACCGCCGCTCCGTGATGCCGGCCTCCGCGAAGGTCTTCGACGCCGTCGCGCCGTACGGCGTCCCGCGCATCCACTTCGGCGTCGGCACCGGCGAGCTGCTCGGCCTCATGGGCGAGGCCGGCGCGGACGTCGTGGGCGTCGACTGGCGCGTCCCGATGGACGAGGGCGCCCGCCGGGTCGGCCCCGGCAAGGCCCTCCAGGGCAACCTCGACCCGGCGGTGCTCTTCGCGCCGACCGAGGCGGTCGAGGCGAAGACCCGCGACGTGCTGGACGCCGCCGCCGGTCTCGAGGGCCACATCTTCAACCTCGGCCACGGTGTCATGCCGACGACCGACCCGGACGCCCTGACGCGGCTCGTGGAGTACGTCCACGAGCGCACGGTGCACTGAGGCGCGGTCTCAGCGGTCCCCGTCCTCCCGCAGCGCCGCCCGCACCGCCGACACGGCCTTGCGGGCGGCCACCAGGACGGGGTCCCAGACCGGCGAGAACGGCGGGGCGTAGCCCAGGTCGAGCGCGGTCATGGCCTCCACCGTCATTCCGGCGGTGAGGGCGACGGCGGCGACGTCCACCCGCTTCGCCGCCCCGTCGCGGCCCACGATCTGCACGCCCAGGAGCCGGCCGGTGCGGTGCTCCGCGAGCATCTTGACCGTCATCGGCCGCGCCCCCGGGTAGTAGCCCGCACGGCCCGTCGACTCGATCGTCGCCGTGACGTAGCGCAGGCCGACGGCACGCGCGTCCTTCTCGCGCAGCCCGGTCCTGGCGATCTCCAGGTCGCAGACCTTGCTCACCGCCGTACCGACCACGCCGGGGAACGTGCCGTAGCCGCCGCCCGCGTTGGCCCCGATGATCTGGCCGTGCTTGTTCGCGTGGGTGCCGAGCGCGATGTGCCGGGTGCGGTGCGCGACGAGGTCCATGACCTCGACGCAGTCCCCGCCCGCCCAGATGTCGTCGTGGCCCACGACCCGCATCGACAGGTCGGTCAGCAGGCCGCCGTGCGGGCCCAGGGGCAGACCGGCCGCGCCCGCCAGCGCGGTCTCCGGCTCGACACCGATGCCCAGCACCACCACGTCCGCCGGATAGGTCTCCTCCTCCGTGACCACCGCGGACACCCGTCCGTCCTCGCCGGTGAGGACGGCGGTCACCGCGGCGTCGTTGACCGTCGTGATGCCCAGGCCGTCCATCGCCTCGTGGACCAGCCGCCCCATGTCCGGGTCGAGGGTCGCCATCGGCTGCGTGCCCCGGTTGAGCACCGTCACCTCGAAGCCGCGCTTGAGCATCGCCTCGGCCATCTCGACGCCGATGTAACCCGCCCCCACGACCACGGCCCGGCGCCCCGTCGCCCGGTCCAGCGAGTCCAGGAGCGCCTGGCCGTCCTCCAGCGTCTGCACCCCGTGCACACCGGGGGCGCCGATGCCCGGCAGGTCGGGGCGGACCGGCCGGGCACCCGTCGCGATCACCAGCTTGTCGAAGCCGGTCCAGTACGACTCACCGCTGTCGCGGTCCAGCGCGCGTACCCGCCGGCCCTCGACGTCGATCTCCGTCACCTCGGTACGGGTGCGCAGATCGATGGAACGCTCCCGGTGCTCCTCGGGCGTACGGGCGATGAGGTCGTCGCGTGACTCGACGTCGCCGCTCACCCAGTACGGGATGCCGCAGGCCGAGTACGAGGTGAACGCGCCGCGCTCGAAGGCGACGATGCTCATCTCCTCGGGCCCCTTGAGCCTGCGAGCCTGCGACGCGGCGGACATGCCCGCCGCGTCGCCTCCGACGACCACCAGTCGCTCCGCCGCCATGCCGGGTCCCTTCGCCGCCGTGTACAGGTCGGGGGCCCACGCTACGGCGTCAGACGGCGGGTGGGGTCTGCGCAGTCCCGGAGGGCTCCTGGGGCGTCCCGCGGCGGCGCGGCAGCCGCCGCCCGCGCAGCAGCCGCCACAGGACCAGCAGGACGGCCGCGGCGGCCAGGAACGGTGCCGTCGCGCCGACCGCCACCGCGATCCACCGCAGCATCGTCACGAAGGCGTCCCAGCCCCCGGCCAGTGCGTCCAGGAAACCGGTGGTCCCGTCCTCCGGGGCCCCGCCCTCCTCGTACGGTTCGCCGAGCTCGAGCGTGACGGTCGCCAGCGAGGTGCGGTCCTCCAGGGACGCCTGCTGGGCGAGCAGCGACTCCAGATCGGCCTGACGGCTGCTGAGTTCGCCTTCGAGGGCCACCACGTCCGTGAGCTTCCCCGCCTTGTCCATCAGGTCGCGGACCCGCGTGACGCTCGCCCGCTGGGTGGCGATCCGGCTCCCGACGTCGACGACCTGGCCGGTGACGTCCTTCGCGTTCGACGTGCGGGACAGCAGCTTCCCGGCGCCGGCGAGCCGCCGCAGCACCTCGTCGTACCGTGCCTGGGGCACCCGCAGGACCAGGTGCGACGTCTCGTGGGTGTCGTCCACCCGTTCCGTGGTCTCCTCGGCCACGAGTCCGCCCGCCCCCTCCGCGGCGTCCCGGGCGGCGGCGACCGCCTTCGGCACGCTCTCCACCTCGACGGAGAGCGTGGCCGTGCGTACGACGTGGACCGCGACCGCGGGTCCCGGCGCGGTGGAGGCGCCGTCGGCCGGCTTCGCCGCGGACTCCCCGCCCGCCCCCTCGGCGCCGGGAGCCGCCGCCTTCCTGTCGGACGCGGAGTCCAGCGCCTGCCCGCCGCCGTCCCCTGAGGCGCCGCACGCTCCGGTGGTCAGCAGTACGGCGAGCAGTCCGGCGGCCGCCCACGCACGCGGTGGGCGCCGAGGGTGGTGGACGGGGCTGGCGAGGTGGTCCGGTGGACGGCTGTCGGTGTGGCGGTCGAACGGCATGTGACGTCCCCCCAGGGCGCGTGTCGATGGTGCTGGTTCGACGTACGGGGGCCGTGTGCGGGTTGCCCGCCCGCGGTTTCGAAGCGGTCACGTTCAGGACTCGGCGCGGGTTTGAGAGAGTGGACCCATGCAGCGTTCCCCTCAGCGCGACACCACAGGCACGGGCCACGCCGTCGTCATCGGCGGCGGCATCGCCGGACTCGCCGCCGCCCACCGGCTGCTGGGCTCAGGTCTCAGGGTCACCGTCCTGGAGGCGACCCAGCGGCTCGGCGGCAAGCTGATGACCGGCGAGGTCGCGGGCACCCGGGTCGACCTCGGAGCCGAGTCGATGCTCGCGCGCCGCCCCGAGGCGACCCGGCTGGCCACCGACGCCGGACTCGGCGACCGCCTCCAGCCACCCGCCACCGCCACCGCGTCGGTCTGGACCCGCGACGCCCTGCGGCCCATGCCCAAGGGGCACGTGATGGGCGTGCCCGGCGACCCGGCAGCCCTCGGCGCACTGCTGTCGCCCGAGGGGCTGGCCAGGATCGCGGAGGAGCGGGACCTCACGCCGACGGCCGTCGGCGACGACGTCGCGGTCGGTGCTTACGTCGCCGACCGGCTCGGCCGCGAGGTCGTGGACCGGCTCGTGGAGCCGCTGCTCGGAGGGGTCTACGCGGGAGACGCGTACCGGATCTCCATGCGCGCCGCCGTGCCGCAGCTCTTCGAGGCCGTGAAGGAGGGCGGCCCGCTCCTCGACGGCGTACGCCGCATCCAGGAGAGGGCGGCGGCCCGGCAGCAGACAGGACCGGTCTTCCAGGGCATCGAGGGCGGCGTCGGTACCCTGCCGGGCGCGGTCGCCGACGCCGTGCGGGCCGGGGGCGCCGAGATCCTCACGGAGACCCCGGTGCTCGGCCTGACCAGGACCGCTGACGGCTGGGACGTGCGCACCGACCGCCGGGTGATCGCCGCCGACGCCGTCGTCCTCGCGGCCCCCGCCTGGTCCGCGTCCACCCTGCTCGCCGCCGAGTGCCCGGCCGCCTCCGTCGAACTGGCCGCCGTCGAGTACGCCTCGATGGCCCTGGTCACCATGGCCTTCCGGCGCACCGACACCGAGGGCACGGACGCGCTCCGGGGGCGTTCCGGATTCCTCGTACCGCCGGTCGACGGGCGGACGATCAAGGCCGCCACCTTCTCCAGCAACAAGTGGCGGTGGGTCGCCGACGCCGCCCCCGACCTCTTCGTGCTGCGCACCTCCGTCGGACGCTACGGCGAGGAGGAGCACCTGCACCGTGAGGACTCCGAACTCGTCGACGTCTCCCTGAGCGACCTCGCCGCCGCGACCGGACTGACGGCCCGGCCCGTGGACACCGAGGTCACCCGGTGGATCGGCGGGCTGCCCCAGTACCCCGTGGGCCACCTCACCCGGGTCGCCCGGATCCGCGACGAGGTCGCGAAGCTGCCCGGTCTGCGGGTGTGCGGCGCGGCGTACGACGGCGTCGGGATCCCGGCCTGCGTCGCGAGCGCGCACCGCGCCGCGGACGAGATCGCCGAGGAACTCACGGGGGTGGGCGCGGGTGGGACCGCCGAGATCCCCACCCGGGTTCGGGGCACCCGGAGCGAGGCGGGACAATAGCCGTATGAGTGCGCCAGAAAAGCTTCCGAACGCGGGTAAGAAGGCCAAGGACCTCAACGAGGTCATCCGCTACACGCTGTGGTCCGTCTTCAGGCTGAAGGACGTCCTTCCTGTCGACCGCGCCGGTTACGCCGACGAGGTCCAGGAGCTGTTCGACCAGCTCGCTGCCAAGGACGTCACGGTCCGAGGCACCTACGACGTGTCCGGTCTGCGGGCCGACGCCGATCTGATGATCTGGTGGCACGCGGAGACCTCCGACGAACTCCAGGAGGCGTACAACCTCTTCCGGCGCACGAAGCTGGGCCGCGCACTCGACCCGGTGTGGTCGAACATGGCGCTGCACCGCCCCGCCGAGTTCAACAAGTCGCACGTGCCGGCCTTCCTGGCCGACGAGACGGCCCGTGACTACATCAGCGTGTACCCCTTCGTGCGCAGTTACGACTGGTACCTGCTGCCGGACGAGGACCGTCGCCGTATGCTCTCGGACCACGGCAAGATGGCCCGCGGTTACCCTGACGTGCGGGCCAACACGGTGGCCTCCTTCTCGCTGGGCGACTACGAGTGGGTCCTCGCCTTCGAGGCCGACGAGCTGTACCGCATCGTCGACCTCATGCGTCATCTGCGTGCGTCCGAGGCGCGGCTGCACGTACGTGAAGAGGTGCCGTTCTACACGGGACGCAGGAAGTCCATCGCAGACTTGGTGTCCGGACTCGCATAGCCAGCGTTTCCGGTCATCCAGACCCGGAAGATCAGTTGGCGGGCAACGGCGCGTGTGACGCCGCCCGTCGTTCCAGCGATCACCGGGTCCGGTGCCGGGTGCACATCGGCCGAAGGCCGGCGAACCGCCGTGGCGCGCGGGGGAGTCATCCATTCCTCCCCGCAGACCGCCGCTCCTCGCCGGCACCGGCCGATGTGTCCCGGCCCGCATACGTGGATACGGCACGACGGAGGGCCGCCCCGGCCGGGGCGGCCCTCCGTCGTGCCCGGGTCGTCCGGGGCCGCGCCGCTCGCCCCGGCGCGTCTCAGGACCGCGGCCCGCTCAGCAGGGCGGCCCGCAGCGCCGGGTCCTGGACGGCGCCCACGCCCCGCACCGCCACCGCCGCCAGGAGGTCGCGGTCCGCACCGTGCACCGGGGCCGGCAGCGAGTCCAGCCACCGCTGCCCGGTCGGGGAGGCCCACGGGCTGTACGGGGGGTTCTCCACCCTGGCGATGGCCAGGCATCCCAGCGTCAGCACCAGCGGCAGTCCGAACCAGGACGCCACCAGGCCTGCCTGGTCGGCTTCCTGACCAGGCATCAGCATGGCGGTCACGGCCAGGGCCACGACCAGTACGGCGGCGCCCCGGACGGACCGCACCGCCGACTCCAGGGTCGTACGGGTGCCGTGCGGCACGGCGAGCCCCGCCGCCACGAGACGGTCGGCGAGGGTGCGTACGGCGTCGGCGGCCGCAGCGGACGCCCTTATCGGAGCTATCCGGGACTGGCCTCCCGGCCCGATCGCCCGGATCACCGTGCGTTCCACCTCGTCCCGCCCCTCCGGGTCGACGACCGTCGCCCAGCCCGTGTGGGCGAGCAGCAGCCGACGTCGCAGATGCATGGAGACCAGGGCCAGGTCGGCGACCCGGTGCGGTCCTCCGGCCAGGAACGCCGTCTCGTACAGGTTGAGTTCGGGCGGGGTGTGTTCCCGCGGGCCGCAGGGCTGCCGCTGGGCCGCGCCCGCGGTGACGAGGCACAGCCGGATGCAGGAGACGGCCGCGGCACCCCATGCGACCAGAAGAAGCAATACCCAGAGCATGACGGAGTTCTATGCGAAACCTGCGGGGAAGCGCCACGGGTTGTTCACGATTCGGACGAATCCCGGTCACGAATGGTCACCGGTGGCTGAAACCATACGCATGCCAACCCATCTGCGGCGTGTGCCGGTTGTGACGGGATGTCCGTCGTGACGGAGCGGCGCAGCCGGCGCCCGCCGCGACCGCGGGGTTCACGAACCGCCGCCCCCGCAGCTGGAACCACCGCCACCGCCGCAGCTCGACCCGCCTCCGCAGCTGGACCCGCCACCGCCCCCGCAACTGGACCCGCTACTGCCGCCGCAGCTCGATCCCGAGCTGCACGTGGAGCCCGTCCCCGAGTCGCCGCCCCCGCCGGTGGAGCCGCCGCAGCCGCCGCCGGGTCCCGCCCCCGCGCACCACATCACCGGCACGAACGCCGTCGTCCCCGGGTCCGACGCCGAGGAGGTCCTGGTGCGCCGCTGCCGGGCCGCCGCCACCAGCTGACCCTGGAGCTCGGGGTCGGGGAGCGAGCCCAGCCCCCGGGTGGCCACCAGGTGGGCCGGATCGGTCAGGTGGGCGTTGGCCGTGCGGTAGCTCTCGACCGCCCCGCGCCCCGCCGTGGTGAGCCGTGCCCTGGCGGCCGACGCGGTGACCAGACCGACCACGGCGCCGACCAGGAGGGCCGGAAGCACCTTCACGACGAAGGGGAACGGAGGATCCGTGTACCCGTCGTGCGTGGCGTACTCCGCGATGGTCAGGGCGATGGAGACCGGGAAGCCCACCATGCACCCGATACCCAGGGTGAACGCCCGGACGCGGCGGGTCCGGCTCCCTCCGGGTGCGACCATCAGCCCCCGTTCGGCGAGGCCGTCGCCGATCTCCTGCACCGCCGGGTGCCTCATCACGGCCTCCCGCAGGGTGTGCAGGGCGCCGCTCGGGGCGGCGGCCGACTCCTGGAGCACGGCGCGTTCCACCGGGTCACGGGCCTCGTCCCGCAGGACCACGACGATGCCGGGCCCACCGACGGCCAGCCGCCCGTCCGCGTGCAGACGGGTGAGGGCGGTGTCCACCACCCTGGCCGGGCCGCCGCTCAGGAACGCCGCCTCGAAGAGGTCGTGCACGTACCCGGCGGTGCCGCTGCCCCGCAGACCGGCGTGGCGCGTCGCGACGACCAGGAGTGTCGAGGAGACGGCCACGACAAGGGTCACAAGAAGAGCGAGAGTGTTCACGGCGGTCACTTTCCGATGAGGGCTGAACGGGCGGCGCGGACCAGACGGGTCCCCCGGCGCGGTGGGCGCGGTGCGGCGCGCTCCTGCCACCAGCGGGTCAGCCTCCGTCGGGCCGCCTCGTCGTCCGGCTGGCCCGAGACGAGCAACTGCTCGGCGAAGCCGAGGGCGTCACGGCGGTAGCCGGCGGACATCGGCCGGTTCCTGGCGTACGCGAGGAACGCCTGCCGGTAGCCGTCGCCGAGGATCTCGGGCAACTCCGGTGCGACCTTGGCGACGACGTCGGCGCGCTTCGCCGCCAGGGCACGGCTCTGCACCCCGAGCCGCCGGTGGTCGAAGCCGTCCGGTGCCGGTGTCCCGGCCACCAGGGACGAGAGCAGCGCGGTCTGCGCCACCGCCGTACGGTCGCGGGCCCCGGCAGTCCGGGAGGACGGCTCGGCGGCCCGCACGGGCCTCTGCCGCGTCGGCACGGGCACCGCGGTCGACGCGGCCAGGGTGTCCCGGATCGCGGCCAGTTCACCCGCCAGCTCCGCGGCCGGCGGGAAGTCGTCGTCGCGCTCCAGCAGCACTCCCGGCGGGTCGACGCGGGAGCGGAGCTCGCTCAGCACGTCCAGGACCGGGCGGGTCACGGGATGGGCGTGGGTGTCGTGCCAGACCCCGTCCTTCTCGACGCCGCCCGCCACGTGGACGTACGCGATGGCCTCCACCGGCAGTTCGTCGAGGGCGGTCGCCGGGTCCTCGCCGCGGTTGACGTGGTTGGTGTGCAGATTGGCGACGTCGATCAGCAGCCCTACGCCGGTGCGCTCGACCAGCTCCGCGAGGAACTGCCCCTCGGTCAGCTCCTCGTCCGGCCAGGAGATCAGCGCTGCGATGTTCTCCAGGGCAAGGGGAACGGGCAGCGAGTCCTGGGCGATCCGCACGTTCTCGCACAGCACCTCCAGCGCGTCCCAGGTCCGCGGCACGGGCAGCAGGTGGCCCGCCTCCAGCACCTGCGACGCGGTGAGGAGTCCTCCGGCCCGTACGAACGCGATGTGCTCGGTCACCAGGGGCGCGTCCAGCAGTTCGGCCCGCGCGGCCAGGTCGGCGAGACGGCCGGGGTCCGGTCGGCCTGCCCCGCCGAGGCCCAGTGAGACGCCGTGCGGGACGACGGTGACCCCTCGCCCCCTGAGGCGCGCGAGGGACTCGGGGAGGTGGCCCGCACAGATGTTCTCCGCGACCGCCTCGACCCAGTCGATCCCCGGCAGCGCCTCGACCGCGTCCGCTATCTCCGGCCGCCAGCCGATCCCTGTTCCCAGCCTCATGGTGTCCCCTCCCCGTTCTGTCCAGGGGTGATGGCCCCGCCGGGCGGCGGTGAACCCGAAAGGGGGGACGTTCAGAGGTGAATTTGAGGTTCCCTGACGCGCGCATGTCGTGCCGTTGCACGATCGCGATGTGTTCGGCCGGCCGTTCGCGGGCCTACGGCTGCGGCAGCGGGGCCATGGTGGGCGGCACCGGGCGTGAGGTGAAGGACTGGTCGGCGCCCGGGGTCACCGGTACCGGGACCTGGGGGACGCCGCCGCCCGACGATACGGGCGGACCCGAGGGGCCGGCGGTCGAAGCCGCCGCCGCGTCGCGCGCCAGACCGTCGAAGTCGACGAACCCGGTGCGTTCCAGCATGGTGATGTGGTCGAGCACGGTCTGGTTGGCGTCCGAGGCCAGCTGGCGGATCAGCGAGTTGCGTGTGGTGTGCCGGACCTGGGCGATCAGCGCGAACACCTTGCCGTGCGCGGCCCGCAGGAGGTTGGCGAACTTCTGCTCGTACTCCTGGCCACTGGCGGCGGTGAGCTCGTCGAGCCAGCCCTGCTGCTGTTCCGACGGCTGGTTCGGGAGCTCGACGCCGAGCTTGGCCGCCACGTCGCGGGCCCGCCGGTCCAGGTCCGTGTGCCCGACCACCAGGTGGTCGCCGGCCAGCCTCACGCCCTCGCTCGGCGCGCGCTCGATGGCCTGCTGCCCCGCCGGCAGTTCCCACAGCCCGGCCAGGCGCACCTTGACCAGGAAGTCCCGGTCGGTGGCGGAGAGCGGACCCCACTGGGTGGCGACGCTGGACGCGTTCAGATTGGCCTCGCCGGTCCCGGAGCGGTCCGCGTAGGACCAGACGGGAAAGGCGAGCGCGCCGAGCGTGGCGACCAGCGCGGCGATGATGAGGGCCGTTCCGTTGATGCGTCGCAGCAAGATGTTCTCCCGGGCCGGTACGTGACAGCGTCGAATCGACCGCCAACTGACTCGTCGGGCAACCTGCTTGGCGGTACGCCGATGTGGCGGTACGGGGAGATACGCAATCGGGCGCGGCGATGTTCAGCCGGGCCGGAACCGGTCGCGCGTGGAACCGGCCCGGCACGTCAGGTCAGCGGCGCAGCGCCGGATGATCGGCGACGACCGTGCAGGAGCCCGGGGCGACCTCGGTGAATCCGGCGTCGCGCACCACCGGGAGCCCGCTCGCGGTGAGTTCGCGCCAGCGGCCGGCTTCCGGGGTCGCGACACAGAGCGGGAAGCCCGCCTCGCGCCAGGCCTTGCGCTCCGTGTCCGACAGCTCCCACCAGGCGAGCTGCGCGCCGTGCCCGGCCTGCGCCATCGCCTTGCCCGCCGACATGCCGACCTCCGGATTCATCCAGAGCACGGGACCGGCCGGATCGGGCGCGGCCGGGGGCTCGGGGTCGTCGAGATCGGTGCCCGACACCTGGAGCTTGGCCAGCTCCTTGGGCCAGCCGTCCAACGGCACGGGCGGGAAGACCCGGACCTCGGCGTGCTCACCGGTGACCGTGATCCCGGGCAGCGCGCACGCCTTGCGCCACTCCGCGCCGCGGGCCCGCCGGACCACCTTGCGGATCCGGGCGTCCTGCCAGTCGCGCACGGCCCGCGCCCACTCACCCTCGCCCTCGCTCCCGATCTCGTCCTCACCGAGGGACCGGACGTCGGAGAGGAGCGTGAGCACCGCGCGGGCGGCGGTGACCAGCGCGTCGTTGCGCGCCGGGGGATCCGTCTTCTCGATGTGCACCACCAGCGGCAGGACGAACTGCGGCGCCTCGTCGCGGGGTGTCGGCTCCGTACGGAACGGGCTGTCGGCGGGGGCCGGGGACGCCGCGGGAAGGGGCTCGGGAATGCTGTCGCTGCTCACCCACCCAGTCTGCCAGGCGTCCCGCGGAAGCCGTTCTTGGCGGAACGCGGGGCTCCGGGTGAGGATGCACGGCATGAAGAGCGACCTCTTTTCCAGCGAGCACATGGCGCAGCAGGCCACCGCCCCCGGCATGACCCTGCAGAACGCCAAATCCATCAAGTACGCCGTCGACGGCGAGCTGCACGCGCGTCAGGGATCGATGATCGCCTTTCGTGGCAGTCTCCAGTTCGAGCGCAAGGGCCAGGGCATCGGCGGCATGCTCAAGCGCGCGGTCACCGGCGAGGGCCTGCCGCTCATGGCTGTCTCCGGCCGGGGCGAGGCGTGGTTCGCCCACGAAGCGGCGAACTGTTTCATCGTGGACATGGAGCAGGGCGACGTCCTGACCGTCAACGGCCGCAACGTCCTGTGCTTCGACTCCACCCTCGCGTACGAGATCAAGACCGTGAAGGGCGCCGGAATGACCGGCGGCGGCCTCTTCAACAGCGTCTTCAGCGGCCACGGCAAACTCGGCCTGATCTGCGACGGCACTCCCATAGTGATACCCGTCACAGCGCAGCAGCCGGTGTACGTCGACACCGACGCGGTGGTCGGCTGGAGCGCGCAGCTCTCCACCTCGCTGCACCGTTCGCAGAGCTTCGGCTCGATGGTGCGCGGCGGCTCCGGCGAGGCGGTCCAGCTGATGCTGCAGGGGGAGGGGTTCGTGATCGTGCGGCCCAGTGAGCTGAAGCCGGAGAAGCCGTCGGCCAACTGATCCCGCTGATCCCGCTGGGTGGCGGCCGGCCGGGCCGTGCGTCCGGGGTGCCGCGCGGGTCCGGTCCGGAGCCGCGATCCGCTGCCCGCGCGTGAGTACCCTCGTGCGCATGGACGATGCGTACTGCGAGACGCCCGCGCCGGCCCCCGACCCCGCACCCGGGGACGCGGGTCCGCCGTACGCCGACTGCGTGCTGTGCCGGAAGCCGACCGAGTACCCGGAGTCGGCGAAGGGGCGCACGCTCTGCCCGGTCTGCGCCTGGCAGGAGGCGGAACGTAACGCGTGCTCCGGCTGACCGGTGCGGGGGTGCCCACGCCGGGCCCCCACGGCGGCGCGTCAGCTCCGGGAGCCGCGCATCAGCTCCGAGACCTTCACGAAGCGGTAGCCCCGCTCGCGCAGCTCCGGGACGATCCGGCGTACGGCCTCGTCGGTGACGGGTGCCGCGCTCCGGGTGCAGTGCATCACCACCAGCGAGCCGGGCCGCACTTCCGCCAGCACCTGCTCCGCCACGGCGTCGGCGTCCGTGGCGAAGGCGTCGCCGCTGACCACGTCCCACTGCACCGCGGTCACCCCGGTCGGGGCCAGGGTCTTCAGCGACGCGTCGTCGTAACAGCCTCCGGGGAACCGGAAGTACGGCACGACGTTGCGTGCGCCCGTCCCCCGGATCGCGGCGAAGGCCCGTTCCACCTCACGCCGCATGTCCGCCCTCGCCACGGTCGGCAGTCCGTAGCACGGGGAGGAGAAGGCGTAGTGGCTGAAGGAGTGGTTGGCGATCTCGAACAGCGGATCCGTGCCGATCGCTCGGGCCTGGACGGCGTACTCCTGTGCCCATCTGCCCGTCATGAAGACCGTCGACGGCACCTCCAGCCGGCGCAGGGACGTGATCAGCCCCGGATTGTCGAAGTGCTCGCCCGCAGCGGCCCTCGGCCCCTGATCCGCCGTCATGTCCGCGTCGAACGTGAGGGCCACGACCTTGTCGGTCCCGGCAACCCTGCCCGCTCCGTCCGTCTCCCCGGCCTTCTCCGTCCCGGCCCGGGACGGAGCGCCGTCGGCCCGGCGCTCGAAGACCGGTGTGCGGCCGCCGGGGCCGGGGGCGAGCACGGGGGGCCCGCTCTCCGCGGCCTGCTTCGGGACCCGTGACGGGGACGCGGATCCCGTGGCGGACTCCTGGCCGGATCGCTGCGCTCGTGGGGGAGAGGCCGCCGGTTCCGCGCCCGTCCCCGCGCGGGTGGCGTCAGGGCCCCCGCAGCCGACGAGCGCCGCGCCCAGGACAGCCAGTGCGGTCATCGTACGAACAGATCTGATCACATTCCGAAGTTATCTGATGGATAATCAGATCATTCCGAGGCGCTCCGGTCGCGGCCCGGACGGATCACCGCGTCCCGTGGAAGCGGGCCCGTCCCGGCCTGCCGGCGCCCGAGCGCCCCGGCCCGTTCAGCGCCGGGGCCGCCCGGACCCGTCAGTCCCGGGGCCTGCCGTGACCGGTCAGCGCCAGGGGCCCGTCACGGCGAAGGTCGTGCCCGGCGTGTAGCAGTTCACGAACATCGTGCCGCCGTCCGGCGAGAACGTGACCCCGGCGAACTCGCCCCACTCCGGTTCGTCGGCCGTCCCGATGTTCTGCCGCCCGCGCGCCATCGGGTAGACGTCGCCGCGCCGCGTCACTCCGAGCACGTGCTGGGCGCCGCCGCCGTCCTCGCAGACCATCAGCCCGCCACCCGCGGCGAGGCAGATGTTGTCCGGGGACTCGCCCGGCAACTGGATGTCGGTGTCCGGGCCGAAGACGACCACCAGCGTGAGCCGGCGTCGCTTCGGTTCGTACCGCCACACCTGGCCGAAGTGGTCGGCCGCCGAACCCTCCGCGCTGTGCGCGAAGCTGGAGACGAAGTACACCGAGGAGCCGCCCCAGTAGCAGCCCTCCAGCTTCTGGGCGTGGGTGATGCCCTTCGGCCCGAAGTCCTGCAGCCGGATCGGCGTCCCGTCCGCCTGCGGGTCCGGTACGGGGACCCACTCGATCCGGTCGAAGCTCGCACCGGTCTCCTGCACGACGGAGAGGTCGGGCACGCCGGGCACCCGCATCGCCTCCAGGGCGCCCCCGGCGCGCAGCGAGCCCGTGCCGCCGAGCGGCTTCTTCGGGAGGAAGCGGTAGAAGAGCCCGAACGGCTTCTCGAACGCGTCCTCGGTCTCGTACACGATCCCGTTGCCCGGATCGACGGCGATCGCCTCGTGCTGGAAGCGGCCCATCGCGGTCAGCGGCACGGCCCCGGTGCGGCGCGGATCGGCGCCGTCCACCTCGAAGACGAAGCCGTGGTCCTTCGTGTAGCCGTTGGTGCCGGCCCTGTCCTCGGTCTCCTCGCAGGTCAGCCAGGTGTTCCAAGGGGTGGGGCCGCCCGCGCAGTTGACGGCCGTACCGGCGATGGCGACGCGCTCACCGCGTACGCCGCCGTTCGCGTCGAGCTCGATGGACGTACAGCCGCCCTTGCCCATCGGGTCGTAGGTGAGGCCCTCGACCGTGGGTACGCCGATCTTTCCGGTGACCCGGTTCTCGTGGTTGCGGACGAGATGGACCCGCCCGTGGCGGCCGGCGAAGGCGGACATGCCGTCATGGTTGCTGGGCACGAGGCCCTCACCGGAGCGGAGCGGGTCGCCCTCCCGGGAGAGCACGCGGTAGCGGAAACCTTTCGGCAGGTCGAGCAGGCCGTCGGGGTCCGGCAGGAGGGGCCCGTAACCACTGTGGCCCCTGGCTTCTGCGGTGCCCGCGAAGAGTTCGGTGAAGGCCCCGGTGAAGGCTACGGAGGCCGCGGTCGCGGCGCTTCCTGCCAGGACCTGTCGTCGTGTCGCGAGTCGTCGAGGTGCGGATGACATTGAGGCAACTCCCTGTTGGCGGACAGGTGAAGTGACCCGCATGTGTGTACCACGCGTCGAGGCGCGCGGGAACCATGCGGACCACGGTGCCCCTTGTGTCCCCGGGGCGGACGAGGCCCCGGGGACGGGTGGGATCAGGCCAGCGACGCGGTGAGCGTGATGGTGGTGCCCGTGAGCGCCTGGCTGACCGGGCAGTTCGCCTTGGCGTCCTCGGCGGCCTTCACGAAGCCCGCCTCGTCGAGTCCGGGAACCGTGCCCTCGACCGTGAGGTGGATGCCGGTGATGCCGGTGCCGGGCTGGAAGGTGACCTCGGCCTGCGTGTTCAGCCGGGTCGGCGGGTTGCCCGCCGTGGCCAGGCCGTTGGAGAGGGCCATCGAGAAGCAGCTGGAGTGCGCCGCCGCGATGAGCTCCTCCGGGCTGGTCTTGCCGTTCGCCTTCTCCGCGCGGGAAGGCCAGGAGACCGGGTACTCCCCGATCCCCGAGGAGTCGAGGGTGACAACGCCGTTGCCCTCGATCAGGTTGCCTTCCCAGACCGTGTGCGCCTGACGCGTGGTAGCCATGCTGGATCCCTTCGAACGGAGTGCGCGCTTACGGGTGTACGGCGTGTCCGGAGACGGCGCCTGACACCCTTCGCCCCCGAACCTACTGCGCCACCAGCCCCTTCGCGTCACGCGCCAGCGCCGTCAGACGCGAGATGGCGCGGAAGTACTTCTTCCGGTACCCGCCGTTCAGCATCTCGTCGCTGAACAGCCGGTCGAAGGGGAGACCGGACGCGAGCACCGGTACCTCGCGGTCGTACAGCCGGTCGGCGAGCACCACGAGGCGCAGCGCCGTCGACTGGTCGGGCACCGGGCCCACATCGGTCAGGCAGACCGCCGAGATCCCGTCCGTCAGCGCGCCGTAGCGGCTCGGGTGGACCCGCGCCAGATGGTCGAGCAGAGCCGGGAAGTCGTCGAGCGAGGCGCCCGCGGTCGCGTACGCCGCCCTGGTCACCTGATCGGTGGAGTACGGCGGCGGTGCCTCGGGCAGCCCGCGGTGGCGGTAGTCCTCGCCGTCGATACGCAGGGGCCTGAAGTGCGAGGAGAGCCCCTGGATCTCACGGAGGAAGTCGACCGCCGCGAACCGGCCCTCGCCCAGCTTGCCGGGGAGCGTGTTCGACGTGGCGGCCAGTGCGACGCCCGCCTCGACGAGCCTGCTGAGCAGCGAGGACACCAGGACGGTGTCGCCCGGGTCGTCAAGTTCGAATTCGTCGATGCAGAGCAGTCGGTGCCCGCTCAGCGTCTGCACGGTCTGCTGGAAGCCCAGCGCGCCGACCAGGTTCGTGAGCTCCACGAAGGTGCCGAAGGCCTTGAGGGAGGGGTCGGCCGGCGTGGCGTGCCAGAGCGAGGCCAGCAGGTGCGTCTTGCCCACGCCGTACCCGCCGTCGAGGTAGACACCGCGCGGCCCGGTGGGTGCCGGCTGCTTCTTGCCGAAGAGTCCGCCCGTCGCCCGCAGCCACTTTCCGGGGGACCCGCCTCGCGATCCGCCCGAGCCCGTCGCGTGCGCCCCGCCGAGTCCGGCGGCGAAGGAGCTGAGCACGCCGACCGCCTCGGTCTGGCTCGGCTGGTTCGGGTCCGGTACGTACGTATCGAAGCGCACCGAGTCGAAGCGCGGCGGCGGCACCATCTCCGCGACCAGCCGGTCGGCGGGAACGCGCGGCTCGAGGGCGCACAGGGACTGCGGGGCCGTTTCGGCTATGGGGCGCTGCCCCGGCACGGCTGTTGAGGACGACACAACTCTCCACCTTAAGGGCCGTGCCAGACTGCGGGGCATGCGACGCCTGCTCCCTGTGACGGACCCGACAACCCCGGCCGCTGCCGCTGACCACGAGTGGACGCTCGACGAGCTGGCGGACGCCTACGCGTACCCCGGCGGCGGACGCCCTTGGCTGCGCGCCAACATGGTGTCCACGCTGGACGGCGCCGCCCAGCACGACGGCCGGTCCCAGGGCATCTCGTGCCCGGCCGACATGCGGATCTTCGGCACCCTGCGGGGGCTCGCCGACGTCGTCGTCGTCGGAGCCGAGACCGTGCGCCTCGAGGGTTACCGGCCCGCCCGGGCCCGCGAGGCCTTCGCCGCCCGGCGTGCTGCGGCGGGTCAGGGCCCCGCCCCCGCGGTCGCCGTGGTCAGCGCGAGCCTCGACCTGGACTTCTCGCTCCCGCTCTTCGTCTCGCCCCTGGTCCCGACGTTCGTGATCACGGGGGCCGCGGCGCCCCAGGACCGGATCCGGGCGGCCCGGGACGCGGGGGCCGAGGTGCTCGTCGCCGGGGACGGCGGCGCTGTCGATCCGGCCCGCGCGGTGGCGGAACTCGCGGCACGGGGCCTCAACCGGCTCCTCACCGAGGGCGGACCGCGCCTCCTCGGCCAGTTCGTCGCGGCCGGGGTGCTGGACGAGCTCTGCCTGACCCTGTCCCCGCTGCTCACGGCCGGAGAGGCGCAGCGGATCGCCGGCGGACCCGCCGTCGCCGTGCCGGAACGTTTCTCCCTTGTCTCGCTGCTGGAGGAGTCAGGGTTCCTCTTCACCCGGTACGGGAAGATCTGACACTTAGCGGAATTTACCGTTCCGCTTAGCTCCGGGTGGGCACACTTAGTCCTGCTACCCCGTGCAATTGCGGGGAAGGATGGTTTCAGCAACAGAGGTCGTCCCGGCGGCCGACAAGATGAAGCGGAAGGGCGCCTGTCGTGTTCACAAGCGTTTTGATGATCGAGAAACCCCTCACCCCCGAGGACGTGGAGTTCGTCACGACCCTCCACGGCGAGGAGCGGATCTCGTTCGTCGTCCTGATGCAGCCCCGCAGCGACCAGGCCGACGTACTGCTGCGCGCGATCGACGACGTGGCGATCGGTGAGCTCCGGGAGGCCGTACGCGAGGGGGACCGGCCCGAGGGCAAGGAAGCCCGCGAGCCGGCCGAGATGGCGCTGGAGTACTCGCTCAGGGAACTGCGCGAGGCGGGCTCCGAGGCGGTCGGACAGGTGATCGAGGACCACCCCCTGGACAAGCTCAAGACGGTCGTCGACGACTCGGGGGCCGACGAGGTCATCGTGCTGACCGCGCCGCACTACGTCGAGGAGTTCTTCCACCGCGACTGGGCGTCCCGCGCCCGTCACAAGGTCGGCGTACCGGTGCTCAAGCTCTTCGCGCACAGCGAATAGGCTGGGGCGCACCAGATCCACGTCACACCTCGGGAGACACACGCATGGCATCCGGTATTCCTGCCGCCCTGGAACGGCCGCACTTCATCGGCATCGGCGGAGCCGGAATGTCGGGCATCGCGAAGATCCTGGCCCAGCGCGGAGCGAAGGTGGCGGGCAGCGACGCCAAGGAGTCCGCCACCGCCGAGGCGCTCCGCGCCCTGGGGGCCACCGTCCACATCGGGCACGCCGCCGGTCATCTGGCCGACGACGCGACCTCGGTCGTCGTGTCCAGCGCCATCCGCGCCGACAACCCCGAGCTGGTCCGCGCCGCCGAGCTGGACATCCCCGTCGTGCACCGCTCCGACGCGCTCGCCTCCCTGATGGAGGGGCTGCGCGCCGTCGCGGTCGCCGGCACGCACGGCAAGACCACCACGACCTCGATGCTCGCCGTCGCCCTCACCGAGCTCGGCCTCGACCCGTCGTACGCCATCGGCGGCGACCTGGAGGGCCCGGGAACGAACGCCACGCACGGCGGCGGTGACATCTTCGTCGCCGAGGCCGACGAGAGCGACCGGAGCTTCCAGAAGTACGACCCGCAGGTGGCGATCGTCCTCAACGTGGAGCTCGACCACCACGCGAACTACGCGTCGATGGACGAGATCTACGAGTCGTTCGAGACCTTCGTGGGCAAGGTCGTCCCCGGCGGCACCCTGGTCATCGCGGCCGACCAGCCCGGGGCCGTCGAGCTGACCCGCCGGGTCCGCGAACTGTCCTCCCTCACCGTCGTCACCTACGGCGAGTCCGAGACCGCCGACGTGCGCGTGCACAAGGTCACCCCGCGCGGTCTGACCAGCGAGGTCACGGTCGTACTCAACGGCAAGTACCTCACCTTCACCGTCTCCGTGCCCGGCCGTCACTACGCCCACAACGCGGTCGCCGCCCTCGCCGCGGGCGTCGCCCTCGGCATCCCGGCGCACAACCTGGCCTCCGCCATCGGCAAGTACACCGGGGTCAAGCGCCGTCTCCAGCTCAAGGGCGAGGCGGCCGGCGTCCAGGTCATCGACTCCTACGCGCACCACCCCACCGAGATGGCCGCCGACCTGGAGGCCATGCGCGGCGCGGCCGCGGACTCACGCCTCCTGGTGGTCTTCCAGCCCCACCTCTTCTCCCGCACCCGGGAGCTCGGCACCGAGATGGGCCAGGCCCTCGCCCTCGCCGACGCGTCCCTGGTCCTGGACATCTACCCGGCTCGCGAGGACCCGATCCCGGGCATCACCAGCGAGCTGATCATCGACGCCGCGAGGACCGCGGGCGCCGATGTCACGGCCGTGCACGACAAGGCGGGGGTGCCGGCCGCCGTCGCGGGAATGGCGAAGCCGGGCGATCTGGTTCTCACCATGGGAGCGGGCGATGTCACCGACCTCGGCCCGCAGATCCTGGACCACCTGTCGAGCTGAGGGAGCCACCGTGTCGTACGACGTCGAGAAGCCGGACGAGCAATGGCGGGCGGACCTGACCCCCGCCGAGTACGCGGTGCTGCGCAAGGCCGGCACCGAGCCCGCGTTCGTGGGCGAGTACACCGATACGAAGACGGCGGGTGTCTACTCCTGCCGTGCCTGCGGCGCGGAGCTGTTCCGCTCCGACACCAAGTTCGAGTCGCACTGCGGCTGGCCGTCCTTCTACGACCCGAAGGACACCGACGCCGTCGAGCTGCTCCAGGACAGCAGTCTCGGCATGGCGCGCACCGAGGTGCGCTGCGCCCGCTGCGGTTCACACCTCGGGCACGTCTTCGAGGGCGAGGGCTACCCGACGCCCACGGACCAGCGGTACTGCATCAACTCGATCTCGCTGAGGCTCGCGCCCGACGAGGCCTGAGAGGCGCGGGCCCGCGTCGTCCTGAGTCCGGGGCGCGGGCCGGGTCCGGCGCCGCCATACCGCGGGGCCTTCGCACGACGCCGCCCGCCGGGAGCAGGTCTCCCGGCGGGCGGCGTCGTGCGAGACGGATGCGCGACCGGCGGTCCGTCCACACCGCCGTGCGATCAGGCGGTCCCGCCGCGCGGGTAAGCGACCCGTGGGGCAGCAGGACCGCCGTTCTGTTTCGCGGCACGGCCGCTCACACCTTCGTGAGCTCCGCGGTCTCCCGCCGCACCGGGATCTCCTGCTGCAGCCGCTCACCCTCGATGTCGAGGTCGGGCAGGATCCGGTCGACCGGGCGGGGCAGCCACCAGGCGGCACGTCCCAGCAGGTGCATGACCGCCGGCACGAGGGTCATGCGGACCACGAAGGCGTCGACGAGTACGCCGATGGCCAGGGCGAAGCCGATCGACTTGATGACCGGGTCGTGCATCAGCACGAATCCGCCGAAGACGGCGGTCATGATGATCGCCGCCGCGGTGACCACCCGTGCGTTGTGGCCGACCCCGCTGATGACCGACTCGCGGGCGTCGCTGCCGTGGACGAAGTCCTCCCGCATCCGCGAGACGAGGAAGACCTCGTAGTCCATGGCCAGCCCGAACAGGATGCCGATCAGCAGGATGGGCAGGAAGCTGACCAGCGGCCCGGGGACGTCGAGGCCCACCAGGTCTGCGAGAGCGCCCTGCTGGAAGATGGCGACGGTGATGCCGAACGTGGCACCGATGGTCAGCAGGAAGCCCAGCGCCGCCTTGACGGGCACCAGGACCGAGCGGAAGACCAGCATCAGCAGCAGGACCGACAGCCCGACCACCAGGAGCAGGTAGACCGGCAGGGCGTCGGCGAGCTTCTCCGACACGTCGATGCCGACCGCGGTCGCGCCCGTCAGGGCGACGGCGGCGCCCCGCACGCCCTCCACCCGGTCGCGGATCGCGTTGACGGTGTCCTCCGTCGCGGCATCGGTGGGGCCGGTCTCGGGGATCACGGCCAGCAGGGCGGTGGTGCCCTGCTGGTTCAGCTGCGGAGGGGCCACGGCCAGTACGCCGTCGGTCTCCATGATCAGAGCGGCGGTCTCCTTCGCGGCGGCGCCGGTCGCCTGCGCGGTGTCGCCGGACACGACGGCGACCAGCCGCCCGTTGAAGCCCTCCCCGAAACCCTCGGTGGTCAGGTCGTAGGCCTCGCGGTTGGGTGAGCCCTCGGCCTCGGTGCTCGCGTCGGGCAGGGCGAGCCGCATGTCCTGCACCGGCAGGGCGAGAGCGCCCAGGCCGATCACGCCGATCAGGAGGACGGGGACGCGCAGCCGGGCCACGATCCGCCCCCAGCGGAAGCCGAAGCCGGTGCCGGTCTCCGCGGGAGGCGTGGCGGGTGTCCCGTCCCCGGTCCGCTGCTTGCGCGGCAGGACACGCGGCCCCGCGAAGCCGAGGACGGCCGGAAGGAGTGTGAGGGACACCAGCACCGCGAGGGCTACCGTGGCCGCCGCCGCCAGGCCCATCACCGTCAGGAAGGGCACGCCGGCGACGGCGAGCCCGGCCAGCGCGATGACGACGGTCGCCCCGGCGAAGACCACGGCCGAACCGGCCGTCCCGGCGGCCCGGCCGGCCGCCTCCTCGCCGTCCATGCCCTCCGAGAGGTAGGTGCGGTACCGGGAGGTGATGAACAGGGCGTAGTCGATGCCGACGGCCAGGCCCAGCATGAGCGCCAGGATCGGCGCGGTGCTCGTCAGCTCGACGGTGCTGCTGAGGGCGAACAGCCCCGCCATACCGGCCGCCACGCCGACCAGGGCGTTCAGCAGGGTCATCCCCGCCGCCACCAGGGAGCCGAAGGTCAGGACCAGCACGAGCGCGGCGACCCCGACACCGATGATCTCGGTCGAACCGACTTCGGGGACGCCCCGCATGATCTCGCCGCCGTGTTCGACGCGCAGATCCGCCACGGACGCGCCCGCCTTCGAGAAGGCCTCGCGCTGGGCGTCGGTGATGCCGTCGACACCGGACTTGAACTGCACCTGGATCAGCGCGTAGCGGCCGTCCGGCGAGACGGCCCTGGACACGAACGGGTCCACGGCGGCAACCACGCCGGGAACCTTCGCGGCCTCCCCGGTCACGGGAGCCACGGCCGCCTTCGTCAGCTTGCCGCCCCCGGGTGCGGCCACGACTATGGTCCCGGTCGCGCCGCCCGCCTGCGGGAACTCCCGGGAGAGTTCGTCCAGGGCCTTCTGGGACTCGGTGCCCGGAATCGAGAACTTGCTGGTGGTGGGCCCGCTGAAGGCCGCCGCTCCTCCTCCGAGCAGTGCGAGCAGCAGGAGCCAGAGCGCGAGGACACGTCCTCGGCGGCGGAAGGAGGACCGGCCGAGCCGGTAGAGCAGGATTGCCATGCGAGAGAGGCGTCTTTCTCTTCGGACTGGACGACTTCTGTCAGCTGACGGGATGCCCGAGGACTCTCAGGGCTCCCCGCACCAATTCGGCGCGCATCGTTTCCGTGGGGACATCCACGTCGCCGGCGACCGTGACTGCCACGCCGCCGATCACCATCTGTGCCGCCACACGGGCACGCGGTTCCCGCGAACGCCCGGCCAGGGCGTCCGCGAGTTCGTCGACCGCCCGGGGGATGACGGCCAGGACCGGGTGACCGAGCATGTCGGGCAGCTCGGCGAAGATGATCTTCACTTCCTGGCGGAACCGCATCGCCAGACCTACGTAGACGGCCACGGCCGACCGCACTGCCTGGTCGCCCTCCAGCGTCGCCAGTTCGTCCCTCATGGCCGACAGGCTCTCGGCCGGAGGGGTCAGCAGTTCCGTGAGGATCGCGTCCTTGCCTGCGAAGTGGTAGAGCAGGGACGCCTTGGAGCAGCGCGCCTCGACCGCGATGTCGTGCAGCGAGGCCCCTTTGAAGCCGTGCTCGGCGAAGAGGTGCAGTGCGGAGTCGAGGATCTGGCGGCGCATGGGGGAAGGCGGGCGTGGCATGCCGACACCGTAGCTGGCCGATCGGTCAGTTCTGGCCGATCGGTCAGGTATTTACTGTGAGCCACGCCACTTTCCGCCGGTTGCCGCTGGGTGAGGCGTCCGCCCTCCCGATGACGCACGAGGACCGGCCGGCCTCCAGCCCTCTAGTCCTCCTCGGGGGACCTGGACTCCGCAGCCGCCTCCGCCCGGAGCAGCGGGTGCGCGACGCCGGGGAACACCCTGGCCCGCACGATCTCCTCGGCCGCCCCGCCCTGCACCACGGTCTCCGCGACGCCCCACGGGCGCCCGGCCAGGTGGACGGTCAGCGTGTACGAGGACGAGCAGCCCATGCACTCGTACCGGTCCGCCCAGGCCTCCACGTCGGTGACGCTGCCCGGATAACGCTTCACGTGCCGATGGCGGGCGTGGCAGCGGTCGCAGGTCTCGCCCGGCTCGCACGTGCCGCCGCACGGGCAGGGCACGTCCAGCGAATCTGCGGGCTGCCAGCGCTGGACGAGAAGGGCGTCACGGGTCGCGCCCATGTCCTTCATCGCCTTCAGGTTGCGCGCGGCGACGTTGTACGACTCGCCGGTCGCGGCCATCCGGTCCCGGATCACGTCCTTGCGTCCGCGGTTCGTCGTCATGCTGTCTCCTCCCGGGGTGTCACGCAGCCCGCCAGGAGGCACACGAGATCAGAACCGCCAACGGTACCCGCCCCACGGGCGCGGGCGGACACGCGCACCGGGCGCCGCGCCTGGCCGTTGCCCCTGGCGGGCGGACGCCCGGTCCGTCACCCCCGGCGCACCCGGCCCGCGATCCGCTTGCCGAGGCGCCCCAGGGTGCGGGGCGGACGGTTCCAGGCGCGGAAGGCGTCGAGGGTGCGGCTGCTTCCCTCGCGTTCCACCGCCTGTTCCACCGCGGCCAGTCCCTCGGGCGACAGGGCGCGGACGGCGGGACGCAGTACGTCGTCGAGCAGGGCGGCCCGCGTTCCCGTCCAGGCCTCACCCGCGTGCGGATGGGCGTTCCACACCGCGAAGCAGTCCGCCGCGTACGCCGGATCGGCCTCCAGGAGGGCCCGGACCTCGTCGCGGCGGGCGGCCCTGCCGTACGCCGCGATCAGGTCCTCGTCCCCGCTGTGCACGAACGCGTACAGCTCCGCGTCGGGCCGCTGCGGGGCGAGCAGCCGGCCGGCCAGGGCTCCGTAGGCGTGTTCCAGGGCCAGGGGCTCCACCGGTTCGGCACGGCTGCGCAGCATTCGGGCGTGGTCCGCCCAGCCGGGCTCCGCCGATCCCGAGCGCATGGTGCGCGCGAAGTCCAGCAGCATCAGGCAGGCGCGCACCCGGGTGCTGATCTCCTGCGGGAACCCCCGCAGCAGGTCGTGCGCGAGTTCGGCGGCGTCCTCGTCGTGTGCGGGGGCCCCGAGCGCGGCGTCGACCAGGCGCGTCCAGGTGCCGGCCGTTCTGTGGGCGTCGGACGTGGTCTCGTCGAGCAGCGCCCTGGCCTCGCCCGCCGTAGGGGTCTCCTCGCCCCACACCAGGCCGACCGCGGTCCGCAGCACCAGGGGCTCGGCGAACGGGGACATGCCTGCGGCGCGCAGCACCGTGTGCAGGACCGCCACCCGCTCGGTGCCCCGGGCCCTGGCGGCCGGTGCCTCGGCGCACATCCGCAGATGGGGCAGTGCCTGCGTCCCGGTGAACGGCAACGAGACCCGGGTCAGCAGCGACTCCGTGTCCGCCGGATGGTCGGGCCCGAGCCGGTCCAGTTCGCCCAGCAGGGCCGTACGCACGTCGAACTGCTCGTCCAGCAGCTCCAGCAGAGCCGGACACGCCTCCGCCCCGGGATCGTCGAGCAGCGCGCGGGCCAGTCGGCGTACGGCGTCGGGGAGCAGCTCGGCGACGTCCAGGCCGAGCAGCCGCACGAGCCGCAGCAGTTGTACGGTCCGCGCGACACCACGGGGTACTCCGGAGGAGAGCTCGGCCAGCAGTTCGTCGCCGAGCTCCTCGACCAGTGCGGCGAGCGCGCGTCGTCCCTCGGGTTCCTCGAACGCCGAGCGTGCGGGCGGCTCCAGGTCCACGTCGTCGCCCCGCACCGCCTCGGTCACCAGCAGTGCCGCCAGCGGCGCCGTGACGTCGGCGGGGCAGCGGCCGTCCAGCGCCGTCAGCAGCCGTAGCGCGGCCGCGCACTCCGCGGCAGTGCGGTCGTCGGCGGGCGCGGTCAGCGCGTCGGTCAGCTGCCGGGTGCGCTTCTCGTCCAGGGCGTACGGCCGCTCGGCCGCCCAGTCGGCCGCCGCCGCACGCTCGTTGGAGCCGAGTGCGATACCGGCGCCGAGCGCGGTCACGGCGAGCGGCCCGGCCGCGAAGGGCTCGCCCGGCAGGTCCGCCGCGTCCCGGAAGAGCTCGGGGGCCCGGCTGCGCCAGATCCTGGCGGCGGTCCCCGCCCAGGCGTCGCCGACCGCTCCGGCCGGCCGCGGGCCCGAGGCGACGTGCACACGGAAGCGGGGGTCGCGGGTGTCGGGCGCGTCCTCCGGCAGGACGCCGACGACCTGGTGCGCCGTGCGACCCGGATGCCGGGTGTAGGTGGTGAAGGTCAGCCGCTCCGCGTGCTCCCGGGGCAGTGCGGCGGCTGCCAGCGCGATCCACCTGGCGACGTCGGCGCTCTGCCGCTCCACGAGTACGACGGGTGGCGCCGACGGGTCCTCGCTCGCCCGGCGCAGGTCGGCGAGCACGGCCGCGAGCCACGGGCTGCGTGACACCGCGAAGTCGCCGAGCCCCTCCCGTGTGAGCCCTCGGGACGGGCCGTGCGTGGTGGACAGCGAGGTCAGAGGGTCGGGAGGGGTGCGGTCCGGTGTCCCGGAGAGCCAGCCGGCGGCACCCCACGCCGTCACCGGGAGGGCCTGGCCGGGCATCGGCGTACCCGGTGTCAGATGTACGGCGTGCGCGTGGAAGCCGGCCGGGCCGGTGGCGACCGCACGGCTGAGCAGGTGGCTGCCGTCGGAGAGCGCTACGTACCCGAACGCTACCGGCAGGGCCCGGAGTTGGGAATCGGAGAGCCGGTCGGGAGTGCCTGCCGGGGCTTCGTACGACAGAAGCGGCGCGGCCTCGGCGCGGACCGGCCCCGGTATCCCGGGGTCGACGGCGGTGAAGCGGCCGCCGGTCTCCCCGCCGCCGGCCGTGACGGAGGTGTAGTGCAACTGCGGGAGGCTCATGCGTAGGCCCTCATTGTCCCTGCCACGTGCGTCCCCGTGACACGCACCGGCCACTGCTCGCCGCCCTGTCGGTGCGGCCCGGCCCGGCGGAGCGACGACCCCGGCGGGGAGCTTTCCGTAGTCGTGCGGGCGACGCTATCAAGGCCTGACACCCTGTCGGGCCGCGCGCCGTACGACGACGCCACACGTTGGACGTATGACCGGGGACCGCTCCACGCGGGAGCGGTGGAGCGCGAGGGCGGCGGCGGCCCGGGCCGCCGCGGAGCCGCGCCGGTCCGGGCCGCGCAGGGCGAGGCCCCCGGGGTCCGCGGGAGCGGGCCGGTCCGGCCGGGTGGCGGGCGCGTTCCCCGCGCTGACCTTCTCCCGGCCGCACTTGACGAGACGTCAACTACGTACGTCGGTCGGCCCGGTGGCGCGGCGCATGCCGAATCCGGCCAGGAGCGCCCCCGCGACACAGAGGACTGCCGTGACGAGTGCGGCGCTGTGCACGCCGTTCATGAACGCGTTGCCGCTGCCCTCCACGACAGCGGCCCGCAGTTGGGCCGGCATGTCGTCCGTGACGGGGGCGACGCCCATGGCCACAGCGTCCTCCGCCTTCCGGAAGCCCGCCGCGGCCCCCGCCGGAACACCCGCGGAGGTCAGTTCGCCTGTGAGGGTGGAGCTGACCTTGCCGCTGATCAGGGAAACCAGCACGGAGGTGCCGAGCGCCCCGCCGACCTGCAGCGACGTGGCCTGCAGGCCTCCCGCCACCCCGCCGTCCCTCTTCGGGGCGTTGCCGACGATGGCGTCGGAGGACGCGGACATCACCATGCCCACGCCCAGCCCGATGGCCAGGAACGGCGGCCACAGGGCGGCGTACGGGGAACCGGCGTCCCAGGTGAGCATCCACAGGGAGGCGGCGGCCTGGAGGACCATGCCGGCCGGCATGGTCAGCCGCGGGCCGAAACGCTGGGTCAGGGCGGCCCCCAGAGGTGCGGCCACGACGGTGGCGAGGCTGAGCGGCAGGGTGCGGACGCCGGACTCGACGGGGCTGAAGCCGCGCACGTTCTGCAGGTACAGCATCAGGAAGAAGATGACGCCGAGCAGCACGAAGAAGTTGATCGCGGTGACGATCGTGCCGATGGTCAGCGACCGGTCGCGGAAGAGGCGCATCGGCAGCAGCGGGTGCCGCAGACGCGTCTCGTACCAGCCGAAGACGGTCAGCACGACCAGGCCCGCGACGACCGAACCCAGTGTTCCGGCGGACGTCCAGCCCCAGGTCTCGCCCTTGACCACGCCGAAGACCAGGGCCACCAGACCGAGCGCCAGCAGGATCACGCCGGGTACGTCGAAGCGGTGGTGGCCGGTGGAGTCCTTGCTCTTCGGGAGCACGAGCAGGCTGATCACCAGGGCCACGACGCCGATGGGGGCGTTGATGTAGAAGACCGACTCCCAGCCGACGTGCTCGATGAGCAGCCCGCCGACGATCGGCCCGAGTGCGGTGGAGCAGGACGCCACCATCGCCCACAGGCCGACGGCCGTGCCGAACCTGTGGGGCGGGAAGACCGCGCGCAGCAGCCCCAGCGTGTTGGGGATCAGCAGCGCGGCGAAGAGGCCCTGCACGGCACGGAAGGCGATGACCCCCTCGATCGAACCTGAGAGGCCGATGGCCACCGAGGCCAGCGTGAAGCCGACGGTGCCGACCATGTAGACCGTGTGCCGGCCCAGGCGGTCACCGAGCTTGCCGCCGAGGATCAGCAGGGCCGCCATGGCGATGAGGTAGGCGTTGGTGACCCACTGGAGGTCCGCGGTGGACGCGTCGAGGTCGCGGCCGATCTCGGGGTTCGCGATCGCGACGACGGAGGCGTCGAGATTGACCATGAACAGGCCGATGGCGACGGCGACGAGGGTCAGCCAGGGGTTGGTACGCCTGCCCCTGGGGGCGTCGGCCGGGCTGGTCTCGGGCGGGGAGGAGGTGTCCACGGTGGTGGAGGACATGCGGAAGCCTTGTCTGTGAACTGCTTGATCGGGGGAGGCCCTGGATCAGGGGAGACGGAAGCGTGGAGGCGTGCGGGAGTGGAACGGCGCGCACCGGTGGGACGGGCCGCGGCACGCGGGTGCGGCGGCCGGGCCGCAGGGATGTGCTGAGGGCTCGGCGGGAGGTCAGCCGGCGGCGGAGTGGAGGTTCCGGTTCAGGGAGGACAGTGCACCCAGAGCCGCGCCGAGGGCGTCCAGCTCACCCTCGGTGAGGGTGTGCAGGGCGCGGGCGAGGTGCGTCTCCTTGAGCGTCCGCGCCTGGGCGAGCCGCTCCCGGGCCGTGGCCGTCGGGTACAGGTGGGCGACCCGCTTGTCGGCCGTGTCCTGCCTGCGTTCCAGCAGCCCCTGCTCGGTGAGCTGGGAGACCAGCGCGCTGACGTTGTTCGGCTTCATGAGCAGGGCGTCTGCCGACTCGCGCACCGTGATCCCCGCACGCTCCTCGACCAGGAACAGCAGCGCCAACTGGCCGTCCGGAAGCCGGGGGTGAGGGAATCCGTGCGCGACCTGCCGCTCCAGACCCCGGTGCAGCGCGGGCAGGAAGGCCACGAGCACGGAGGCGACGTGGTCGATGTCCTGGTCGGGCGCGGTGGAGTCGGGCACGCCGGCAGCATAGGTACCGGATGATAGCTATGTCAACATACTTAAATGCGGTGTCGGGTGGTACGCGGTCGGGGAGAGTGGCTCCGGCGCACCTGGGGTGAGGGCTCACAGGGGTGGTATACGTGCAGTTGAGAGCCCCGAAGGGCCCCGAAGAGCCCCGAAGCGTCGCGAAGGCGGTCGAGAGAAGGACCATGGACAAGCCCACGCATCTGATCGAGTTCGAGACCATGCTGCTCGGGCGGCACCTTCAGCTGGGCGCTCCCCGGTCCCGCAGGGGCGGCGGATGCCTCGACCGCAGTGCGTACACCCTGCTCAGCCGGATCCGGATGGAGGGCCCGATGTCCATCGGGCAGCTCAGCGAGGCGTTCGGGCTCGACGCCTCCACCCTGAACCGGCAGACCGCCGCGATGCTGCGGGCCGGGCTCGTCGAGCGGATCCCGGATCCCGCCGGCGGCATCGCCCGGAAGTTCCGCATCACGGAGCAGGGCGAGGGCAGCCTCGACGCCGAGCGCGCGGAGAACATCAGCGGTCTCGACCAGGTGATGGCCGGCTGGGCCCCTGACGAGGTCGCCGGCTTCGCCGCGTACCTCAAGCGCTTCAACGGTGACATCGAGGACCTCGACGGCCGGCCCTGGCCCCGGCCCCGCTCCTGAGGCCCCGGTCCCGCCCCCTGCTCCCGAGGCCCCGGCCCGGCCCCCGCGGCCACCCCTCGGCGCCCTCCGGACCACGGCCCGAGGCTGATCCACGGCCTCGCTCGGGATCACGGCCTGAAGTCGATCTACGCCCTCGCTTAAGAAATCCTCGATGGACCTGAGGCCCTGCGTACGGCACATTCGTCATGACGGCGGACAGCCCGTCGGCAGGCCTCACGGTCCGCCCCGTCCGTCGTGACCCCCCAGCCACCCCGGGCCGAAGGCCGCCTTGGCCGTGCCTCCGTCCGGGGTACTCACCATGCACCAGGACAGGGAGCCGCACCCGTGAAGGCACTCGTGAAGCACAAGGCCGAGCCCGGACTCCTGCTGATGGACGTGCCGGAGCCCGAGACCGGCCCCGGGGACGTGCTGATCAAGGTCCTCCGTACCGGGATCTGCGGCACCGACCTGCACATCCGCGACTACGACGGCTGGGCGCAGCAGGCCGTGCGCACCCCGCTGATCCTGGGCCACGAGTTCGTCGGCGAGGTCGCCGGGATCGGCGCGGACGTCGTCGACATCAAGGTCGGCGACCTGGTCAGCGGCGAGGGCCACCTGGTGTGCGGGAAGTGCCGCAACTGTCTCGCCGGCCGTCGGCACCTGTGCCGCTCCACGCTCGGGCTCGGCGTCGGCCGGGACGGTGCGTTCGCCGAGTACCTCGCCCTGCCCGCCTCGAACGTCTGGGTCCACCGGGACAAGGTCGACCTCGACATCGCCGCGATCTTCGACCCGTTCGGCAACGCCGTGCACACCGCGCTGTCCTTCCCGCTGGTCGGTGAGGACGTGCTGATCACCGGCGCCGGTCCGATCGGCATCATGGCCGCCGCCGTCGCCCGTCACGCCGGTGCCCGCAACGTCGTCATCACCGACGTCAGCGAGGCGCGGCTGGAGATCGCCCGCAAGGTCGGGGTGAACCTCGCGCTGAACGTCGGCACCGGGACCATCGCCGACGGCCAGCGCGAACTCGGCCTGCGCGAGGGCTTCGACATCGGCCTGGAGATGTCGGGACGCCCCGAGGCCATGCGCGACATGATCGCCAACATGACCCACGGCGGACGTATCGCGATGCTCGGACTGCCCGCGGCGGAGTTCCCCGTCGACTGGTCCCGGATCGTCACCTCGATGCTCACGATCAAGGGCATCTACGGCCGCGAGATGTACGAGACCTGGTACGCCATGTCCGTACTGCTGGAAGGCGGGCTCGACCTCGCCCCGGTGATCACAGGCCGGTACGGCTACCGCGACTTCGAAGCCGCGTTCGACGACGCCGCGAGCGGCCTCGGTGGCAAGGTACTGCTCGACTGGGCCGCCTGAAGCTCCTCGTACGCACCCCGTAACCACCTGGGAGACACCCTTCATGTTCGATTCCGTACGCGACGACCTGCGCACCACCCTCGACGAGATCCGCGACGCCGGGCTCCAGAAGCCCGAGCGGGTCATCGGCTCCCCGCAGTCCGCCACCGTCACCGTCACCTCAGGTGAGGTGCTCAACTTCTGCGCCAACAACTACCTCGGTCTCGCCGACCACCCCGAGGTCGTCGCCGCGGCCCACGACGCACTGGACCGCTGGGGCTACGGCCTGGCGTCCGTACGTTTCATCTGCGGCACCCAGGAGGTCCACAAGGAGCTGGAGCAGCGGCTCTCGGGCTTCCTCGGCCAGGAGGACACGATCCTCTACTCCTCCTGTTTCGACGCCAACGGCGGAGTCTTCGAGACGCTGCTGGGCCCCGAGGACGCGGTGATCTCGGACGCCCTCAACCACGCCTCCATCATCGACGGCATCCGCCTCTCCAAGGCCAAGCGCCACCGCTACGCCAACCGCGACATGGCGGACCTGGAGCAGCAGCTCAAGGACGCCTCCGGGGCGCGCCGCCGCCTCGTCGTCACCGACGGCGTCTTCTCCATGGACGGCTACGTCGCCCCGCTGGCGGAGATCTGCGACCTCGCCGACCGGTACGACGCGATGGTCATGGTCGACGACTCGCACGCCGTCGGATTCGTCGGGCCGGGCGGCCGGGGCACCCCCGAACTGCACGGGGTCATGGACCGCGTCGACATCATCACCGGCACGCTCGGCAAGGCGCTCGGCGGTGCGTCGGGCGGTTACGTCGCGGCGCGCGCCGAGATCGTCGCGCTGCTGCGCCAGCGTTCGCGCCCGTACCTCTTCTCCAACTCCCTCGCCCCGGTCATCGCCGCCGCCTCCCTCAAGGTCATCGACCTGCTGGAGTCCGCGGGCGACCTGCGCGAGCGGCTCAACGCCAACACCGCGCTGTTCCGCTCCCGGATGGCCGAGGAGGGGTTCGACATCCTCGCCGGTGACCACGCCATCGCCCCCGTGATGATCGGGGACGCGGCGAAGGCGAGCCGGATGGCGGAGCTGCTCCTGGAGCGCGGGGTGTACGTGATCGGGTTCTCCTACCCCGTGGTCCCGCAGGGCGCCGCCCGCATCCGCGTCCAGCTCTCCGCCGCCCACTCCACCGAGGACGTCGACCGGGCCGTCGAGGCGTTCGTCGACGCGCGGAAGGCACTGGAGGCGTAGCCGTCCCCCCGCGACCGGGGACAATGAGCACATGATCGATGCACGGCGGCTGCGTATCCTCCGTGCGGTGGCCGACCACCGCACGGTGACCGCCGCTGCCGCCGCGCTCTACCTCACCCCTTCCGCGGTCTCCCAGCAGCTCGCCGCACTCGAGCAGGAGACCGGCCACCGCCTGGTCGAGCGCGGGGCGCGGGGCGCCCGGCTGACCGCCGCCGGCGAGATCCTGCTGACCCACGCCAACGCCGTCCTCGCCCAGCTGGAGCGGGCGGAGGCGGAACTCGCCGACTACGGCGCGGGCGTCGGGGGGACCGTCACCGTCGCGGCGTTCGCCACGGGCATCGGCCTCGTCCTCGCCCCCGCCATCGCCGGACTCGCGCGCTCCGCGCCCGGCATCCGGGTCCGTGTGCAGGACGCGGAGGGCGACGCGAGCGTGCCCATGGTGCTGGACCGGCAGGCCGACGTGGCGGTGGCCGTCGAGTACCGGGGCGCGCCCGGTGAGGACGACCGGCGGCTGACGCGGGTGCCGCTCTACTCGGAGCCCTTCGACGCGGTGCTCCCGGCAGGCCACCGCCTCGCCGACGAGGAGCAGGTGGCCGTCGCCGACCTCGCCAAGGACGCGTGGATCGGGCCGTATCCCGGCAACCCCTGCCATGACGTGGTGGTCCTGGCCTGCGAGTACGCCGGGTTCGCGCCCCGCCTGGAGCACTCGTCGGACGACTTCCACGCGGTGGTAGCCCTGGCCGGGGCGGGCGCCGGAGTGGCGCTGGTGCCCCGCTCGGCGCTGCGCGGCACGGAGCTGGGCGGTGTCGTCGTACGGCCGGTCGAGGGGGTCGCCCCGACCCGCCGTGTCTTCGCCGCGGTGCGCCAGGGTGCCGAGGGGCACCCGCTGATCAAGCCGGTCCTGGACGCGCTCCTCGCGGCGGCCCGGCCGGGCGGCGAGGGCGGCGGGGCCTCGGTCACGGCCCCGGACGTCGGGCCCGCGTGACGGCGCGTGTCCGCCGGGGCGTTCCGGCCCGCGGCGGGTCCCGCGGGTCCGGGCCGGTGCGTACTCAGGCCGGCTGCAGCAGGTCCCACCGGTTGCCGTAGAGGTCCTCGAACACGGCGACGGAGCCGTACGTCTCGTGCCGCGGCTCCTCCAGGAAGCGGACACCGGCGGCCCGCATCCGGGTGTGGTCGCCCGCGAAGTCCTCCGTGTGCAGGAAGAAGCCGACCCGGCCGCCCGTCTGCGCCCCGACGCTCGCCAGTTGCGTGTCGTCCTTGGCGCGGGCCAGCAGCAGCCCCGTACCCGCCGTACCACGCGGCCGCACGACGATCCAGCGGGTGCCGTCGCCGCGGTCCGTGTCCTCCACCAGCTCGAAGCCGAGCGCCCCGGTGTAGAAGGACAGGGCTTCGTCGTAGTCGCGGACGACCAGCGTGACCAGGGCGATGTGGGACATGGAGATCCTCGTCGTCGGAGTGGCGGAACGGGTTGGTTATACGTAACACTAACCTGGTGCCGACCGGTGCGAGGACAATCGCCGCCATGGACACGAGTGACTTCGCCGCACAGGCGGACCGGGCGCGCGGCCTCGCCGCCACCGGCGAACGCCGCATCCTCGGCATCGCGGGACCACCCGGCGCCGGCAAGTCCACCCTGGCCGCCCGGATCGTCGGCGCGCTCGAAGGGCGCGCCGTCCTCGTCCCGATGGACGGATTCCACCTGGCGGGAGCGGAGCTGGAGCGTCTGGGACGTGCGGGGCGCGAGGGCGCTCCCGACACCTTCGACGCCGCCGGATACGCGGCGCTCCTGCGGCGCCTGAGGCATCCGCCGGAGTCCGGTCCGGTCTACGCGCCCGCCTTCGACCGGACCCTGGAGGAGCCGGTCGCCGGCTCCGTCCGCGTCCCGCCCGGCATCCCGCTCGTCGTGACCGAGGGCAACTACCTGCTCCTGGACGAGGGTCCCTGGGCGCCGGTGCGCGGGCTGCTCGACGAGGTGTGGTTCCTGGACGCCGATCCACGGGAAAGGGTCGGCGGACTCGTGGAGCGGCATGTGCGCTTCGGCAAGTCCCGTGCGCACGCCGAGCGTTGGGTCGCCGACTCCGACGAGCGCAACGCCAGGCTGGTCGAGCGCCACCGCGACCGCGCCGACCTGGTCGTACGACGCAGCTGATCCGCACGGCCCACGCGACACCCCGCCGCACCACGCCGCAGGACGGGCGCGGCGCCACGCTCGCGTCCACCGGCGCGGACGGGCAGGATGCTCGGTGCCGCGTCGCGTTCCCGCCAGGAGGTCCCCATGCCCAGTCCCGACCAGCCCGTGCCCTTCACCGCCGACGACTACCGCGACCGGATGGCCCGCGCGGCCGGGGCCGCGGACGCCGCGGGCCTCGCCGGTGTGCTCGTGGCCCCGGGCCCCGACATGGTGCATCTCACCGGGTACCGCCCGACGGCCGAGACCGAGCGTCTCACCGTGCTCGTCCTGCGTGCGGGGCACGAGCCCGTCCTCGTCGTCCCGGCGCTGGAGGCCGCGGACGCCGGTCGGGCGCCCGGCGCCCCCGCCCTGGCCCTTCGGGACTGGACCGACGCCGCGAACCCGTACGCCCTGACCGCCGGACTGCTCGACGCCAAGGGCAGGTTCGGGATCAGCGACAACGCCTGGGCGTTGCACCTGCTGGCCCTGCACGGGCTGCTTCCCGACACCTCCTACGCCTCGCTGACCGAGGCCCTGCCGATGCTGCGCGCTGTCAAGGACGCCGCCGAGCTCGACCGGCTCGCGGCGGCAGGCGCCGCCGCCGACGCGACGTACGAACGGATCCTCAAGGTCCGCTTCTCCGGGCGGCGGGAGAGCGAGGTGGCGGCCGATCTGGCCGGGCTCCTCCTGGAGCACGGGCACTCCCAGGTCGACTTCACCGTGGTCGGGTCCGGGCCGAACGGCGCCGACCCCCACCACGAGGCGGGTGAACGGACCATCGGAGCCGGTGACATGGTCGTCCTGGACTTCGGCGGGCTCAAGCACGGCTACGGCTCCGACACCTCCCGCACGGTCAGCGTCGGTGAACCCACCGCCGAGGAGCAGCAGGTCCACGACGTCGTACGGGAGGCGCAGGAGGCGGGCGTCCGCGCGGTGCGGCCGGGCGTCTCCTGCCAGGAGATCGACCGGGCGGCCCGCGCCGTGATCACCGAGTCCGGTTACGGCGAACGGTTCATCCACCGCACCGGCCACGGCATCGGCGTCACCACCCACGAACCGCCGTACATGATCGAGGGTGAGGAGCTGCCCCTCGTGCCCGGGATGTGCTTCTCCGTGGAGCCCGGCATCTACCTCCCGGGCCGCTTCGGCGTCCGAATCGAGGACATCGTCACGGTCACGCGGGACGGCGGGAGGCGGCTCAACACCACCTCCCGCGAACTCGCCGTCGTCGAGTAGCGGACCCGACCGGCGCCGCACCGGTCCCGCGGCCCGAGGTCGCGGAACCGGTGCGGCACGTCGTACGGGCAGGGCGTGGGGCAGCGGGCCGGTTCAGTCGTCGGCCAGCACCACGCACGACTCGGGCGGCAGGTGCAGCAGCCCGTCGGCGCCCGGAGCCTCCACCGGCTCCCAGGCGGCCAGCACCCTGCCCCCGCCGCCCCGGTGCCGGCCCGCGCCCAGCGCGATGGCGGCGGGCTTCCCGGACAGGTTGACCGCGATCCGCAGATCGCCCCTGCGGCAGACGAGCCAGCGGGCCTCCTCGTCGAACGCCGCCTTCACCGAGGCGAGATCGGGGTCGGAGAGGTCGGGCACGGCGTGGCGGAGCGCGATCAGCTCTCGGTACCAGGCCAGCAGCCGGGCGTGCGGCTCCCGGTCCCGTTCGCTCCGGTCGAGGCAGGAACGGGCCCGGGTTTCCGGGTCCTGCGGGTCCGGGACGTCCTCCGCCGCCCAGCCGTGCGCCGCGAACTCCCGGCGCCGTCCGTCGCGTACGGCGCGTGCGAGCTCCGGATCGGTGTGGTCGGTGAAGAACTGCCACGGGGTCCGTGCGCCCCACTCCTCGCCCATGAACAGCATGGGGACGAACGGGCCGGTGAGCACGAGCGCCGCCGCACACGCCTGGAGGCCCGGGGAGAGTCCGGCGGAGAGCCGGTCCCCGAGGGCGCGGTTGCCGATCTGGTCGTGGGTCTGGGCGTATCCGACGAAGCGGTGGGCGGGCACCCGGGACACGTCGACGCGGCGGCCGTGTGCGCGGCCCCGGAAGCTGGAGTACGTACCGTCGTGGAAGAAGGCGCTGGTCAGGGTCTTGGCGAGGGCGGCCAGCGGTGCGGTCGCGAAGTCGGCGTAGTAGCCCTGGGACTCGCCGGTGAGCGCGGTGTGCAGGCCGTGGTGGAAGTCGTCGTTCCACTGGGCGTGCAGACCGAGGCCGCCCTCCGAGCGCGGCGTCGTCGTCCGGGGGTCGCAGAGGTCGGACTCCGCGATCAGGACGAGCGGCCGGCCGAGCTCCGAGGCGAGTGCGTCGACAGCCGTGGAGAGCTCCTCGAGGAAGGTGAGGGCCCGGCCGTCGGCCAGCGCGTGCACGGCGTCCAGGCGCAACCCGTCCAGACGGTGGTCCCGCAGCCAGGCGAGCGCGCTGCCCAGCAGGTAGGCGCGCACCTCGTCCGAACCCGGCGCGTCCAGATTGACGGCCGAGCCCCAGGGGGTGTGGTGCGTGTCGGTGAAGTACGGGCCGAAGGCCGGCAGGTGGTTGCCCGACGGGCCGAGGTGGTTGTGGACCACGTCCAGGACGACCGCGAGACCGAGCCCGTGCGCCGTGTCGACGAAACGCTTCAGTCCTTCCGGCCCGCCGTACGGCTCGTGCACCGCCCACAGGGACACTCCCTCGTACCCCCACCCGTGGGTTCCGGGGAACGGGCAGACGGGCATCACGGACACATGGGTGATGCCGAGGTCCACGAGGTCGCCGAGCCGCTCGGCCGCGGCGTCGAAGGTGCCCGCGTCCGTGAACGTGCCGATGTGCAGTTCGTACAGGACGGCGCCGGGCAGGCCGCGCCCCGCCCACGTCGTCCGCCAGGCGTAGGCGTCCTGGTCGACGACCGCGCTCTCGCCGTCGGGCCCGTCCGGCTGCCGCCGCGAGCGCGGATCGGGCAGCACCGGGCCGTCGTCGAGCGAGAAGCCGTACCGGTCGCCGTCCGCGGCCTCCGCCTCGGCGGTCCACCAGCCGGCCCGCAGCGGGTCGCGCCCCATCGGGACCCGCCCGCCCGCCGTGCACAGGGCCACGGACCCGGCCTCGGGGGCCCACACCTCGAACCGCATTCACCACTCCTCGTCCATGAACCTGACGCCTCACCGGAGGCCCCATGATCGGCGTAATCCGCACGCACGGCCCCGGGACACTGGAGCGAGCCCACAACTGGCCGTTAGGGTCTGGTCCTGATCATTGCCCTTCCGGGTTCTGCTCATTCGCGGCGAGCCCGGGCAGTAATACGAGGTCCCTCTTACGGCTGCTGGAGGCCGAGATGACCGTGCCGACGTTCCCACCCGGTTTCCTGTGGGGCGCCTCCGCCTCCGCTTTCCAGACGGAAGGGGCCTTCGACGCCGACGGCAAAGGGCTCTCCGGCTGGGACGCCTTCGCCGCGCAGCCCGGCCGCATCAAGGACGGCACCGACACCACCCGCGGCACCGGCTTCCACGAGCACTACCGCGAGGACGTGGCCCTGCTCGCCGGACTGGGCGCCGACGCGTTCCGCTTCTCCATCAGCTGGCCCCGGGTCGTCCCCGGCGGAAGCGGCTCGCTCAACCCCGCCGGACTGGACTTCTACGACCGGCTCGTCGACGAACTCTGCGCCAACGGCATCACCCCGGCACCGACCCTCTACCACTGGGACACCCCGCTCCCGCTGGACGAGGCGGGCGGCTGGCTCAACCGGGACACCGCCTACCGCTTCGCCGAGTACGCGGGCATCGTCGCCGAGCGGCTCGCCGACCGCGTACCGATGTGGATCACCATCAACGAACCGGCCGAGGTGACCATGCTCGGCTACGCGCTCGGCGAGCACGCCCCCGGCCGCACCCTCCTCTTCGACGCCCTGCCCGCCGCCCACCACCAGCTCCTCGCACACGGCCTGGCCGTACGGGCGCTGCGTGCCGCCGGTGCGGACAACATCGGCATCGCGCTCTCCCACTCGCCCGTCTGGACGGCGGGGGAGTCGGACGAGGACCGCACGGGCGCGGAGCTCTACGACACCCTGACCAACTGGCTGTTCGCCGACCCGGTCCTCACCGGCCGCTATCCCGACGAAGCCTTCGCCGCCCTGATGCCCGGCCCGGTCGAGGACGACCTCAAGGTAATCTCCGCCCCCCTCGACTGGTACGGCGTCAACTACTACAACCCGACCCTCGTCGGCGCCCCGCGGCCCGAGGCGCTCGACTCGTTCTCCGGCTACTCCATGCCGGAGGGGCTGCCGTTCGGCATCAGGGAGATCGAGGGGTACGACACCACCGACTTCGGCTGGCCCGTCGTCCCCGAAGGACTCGCCGAGACGCTCGGCGGGCTGCGTGACCGCTTCGGCGACCGGCTGCCGCCCGTCTACATCACGGAGAACGGCTGCGCCGTCGACGAGCCCCTCGCCGACGGCCGCCGCATCGCCTTCCTCCAAGGGCACCTGGAGGCGCTGCGGACGGCCATCGACGCGGGCGTCGACGTACGCGGCTACTTCACCTGGTCACTGACCGACAACGTCGAGTGGACCGAAGGCGCGAGCAAGCGGTTCGGCCTGGTCCACATCGACTACGAGACGCTGCGGCGCACCCCCAAGGAGTCCTACGCCTGGTACCGCGACGTGATCAGCGCGCAGCGCACGGCCGGCGCGCGGGGAGCTGCGCCCACACCGGGCGGGGGTGTTCCCGGATGGCAGCCGCCCGCTGCCGCACAGGTCGGGGAGGCCGGAAACGGGCATCGTCTGGACACCCCGGGCCCGTCGGCCCGACAATCGTTGCTGTGACGTCCTCCTTCGAGTCCTCCACGCATCCCGCGCGGCTGTCGGACGCCCAGCGCGACCGTGTTCTCGGTGTACTCAGAGACGGCGCCGCCCAGGGCAAGCTCTCCCACGACACGTTCCTGCGGCGCATGGAACTCGCCCTGGTCGCCAGACGCCCCGAGGAACTCGTCGCCCTCACATCGGACCTGGACCCGGGCGGGCGCTGGTCCCGGGGCCTGTTCCGCGCGGTGGGCGGCGTCTCCGCCTTCCCGGCCCGGGTGCGCAGGGCCTGGCAGTCCGAGCGGCTGCCCAGGCTCCTGCTGCCGGTGCCGGGCCCACACCCCCTGCTCATCGGCCGTGACCCCGGCAACGGACTACGGCTCAGCCACGAGACGGTGTCGCGGCTGCACGCCGAACTGTCCGCGCACGGCAGCCGGTGGATCCTCCGCGACCTCGGCTCGACGAACGGCACGTGCGTCAACGGGCAGCGCGTCGTCGGATCGGTCGGGGTGCGCGACGGTGACCAGGTGAGCTTCGGCCGGATGACCTTCCGGCTCACGGCGTCACCGCCCGTACCCCCGGCCTGACCGCTCCCACGGCCGTCCTTCACCCCTGCCCCGGCGCCGCCCTCACGAGCAGTGCCACCGGCCGCCGCGCGAAGAGCCCCGCCACGGCGACCCCGGGACCGGTGAACTCCGAACCCGGCGACAGCAGATCGGTCCACGGTCCCTCGTCCGGCAGGGACAGCACGGTGTCGCGCCAGCCGCCCTCCTCGTCCAGCCGCAGCGCCAGCCGCGTCACCGCCGTGACCACCTCGCCGGACCGGCAGAACGCCAGGCAGTGTGCGGCAGCCGTGCCCCGCGCCGTCAGCGGGACATACGTGCCCGCCCCGCCGAAGACCTCCGGGCGCTCCCGGCGCAGGTGCAGCGCTGCCGTGGTCAGGGCCGCCTTCTCGTCGTCGCCCTCGGGGGGCCTGCTGAACGGCCGCCGGTTGTCCGGGTCCACCAGTGCGATGTACTCCCGTTCCGTGCCCTGGTACAGATCGGGCACACCCGGCATCGTCAGATGCACCAGCGCCGCACCCAGCACGTTGGCCCGCACGAAGGGGGCGAGTGCGTCCGCGAACCGGGTCATCAGCTCCCGCGCCTCACCCGCCTCACCGCCCGGACCCGCCGCGACGAAGTCGGTCACCGCACGCTCGTACGCCGGATCCGGTTCGGTCCAACTGGTGAACAGCCCCGCCTCGCGCACGGACTTCAGCAGCGCGGGCTCCAGCCTGCCCGCCGTCTCACCGGCGGGCATCGCCGCGCAACCGTACGCCGACTGCCAGGCCTGCCAGGCCAGCTGCGGGTCCGGAGCCGGCACGGACGTCGCCGTGGACAGCCGCGCCACCAAAGACGACCACCGCTCGGGGCACTCGGACAGGACCGCGATCCGGGCCCGCATGTCCCCGCTGCGTTTGGTGTCATGCGTGGTCAGCACCGTGCCGGTGCCCGGCCAGTCCCGGCCGATCCGGGCGCCGAAGGCGTGGAACTCCTCCGGGCTCACCGCCGGCTGCCCCGGGTCGCCGCCCACCTCGGTCGCCGAGATCAGCGGGACGTAACGGTAGAACGCCGTGTCCTCCACCGACTTGGCGTGCAGCGCGGACGCCGTCTGCGCGAACCGGGCGCAGAACGCCGCCTGCCCGGGCCCGGCGCCGAGGCGGCCCAGCGCGAGGTCGCGCACCACGTCCACGGCCTCCGCCTCCTGGGGGACGGAGAACACCGCCTTGGCGTCCCGCACCGCCTCGGCCGGGAGCGCCGACTCCGCGACCTCCGTGAGCGGGCCGCCCGCCGTGACGTACGGCCGGTAGACCGGGACCCGTACCAGCAGCTCGCGCACCGCCGTGCGCAGCGCCCACGGGGCGTGGTCACGCAGGGCCGGATCCTCCGCGCAGACCTGGACCGCCAGACGCGTCAGCCACTCCGTCTCGGCGGCCAGTTCATGGGTGACCACGCGGTACGCCGCCCTGCGGACGGTGGCGGTCCAGTAGCCGCCGCGATCCCCGGGAGGGCCCGCGAAGTCCCGGTAGCGGCCGAGCAGGTCCGCCGCGCCCATCGGGTCCGTGAACAGCCCGTCGATCCTGTGCAGCGCGTCGTACCCGGTCGTCCCCGCGACCGCCCAGCCCGCGGGCAGGGTCTCGGAACCGGTGAGGATCTTCTCCACCACGGTCCACCGCCCACCGGTCTCCTCGCCCAGCCGGCCGAGGTACGCCGCGGGATCGGCCAGCCCGTCCGGATGGTCGATGCGCAGCCCGTCGACCACCCCGTCGCGGACCAGTTCGAGGATCTTGCCGTGGGTGGCGGCGAAGACCTCGGGGTGCTCCACCCGGACACCGATCAGCTCGGAGATGGTGAAGAAGCGCCGGTAGTTCAGCTCGGTCCTGGCCAGCCGCCACCATGCGAGGCGGTAGTGCTGGGCGGCCAGGAGCTCGGGCAGCGGGAGTTCCGCCGTGCCCTCGCGCAGCGGGAACTCCAGGTCGCCGTAGCGCAGCACAGGCGTGCCGTCGTCCCTGGCGGCGGTCTCGAAGCCGGCGCTCTCCTCACCGACGCGTCCGGCGAGCACGGGCAGCAGGATCCTCCCGCCGCCGGCCGCCCAGTCGATGTCGAACCAGCGGGCGTACGGCGAATCCGGCCCCTCCCGCAGCACCTCCCACAGCGCCAGGTTGTGCCGGGGGGCGGCAGCCATGTGGTTGGGCACGATGTCCACGACCAGCCCCAGGCCGTGGGCGCGTGCCGTGGCGGAGAGCTGCCGCAGCCCCTCCTCACCGCCGAGCTCGGCCCGCACCCTGCCGTGGTCGACGACGTCGTAGCCGTGCCCGGAGCCGGGCACTGCCTCCAGGACGGGCGACAGGTGCAGATGCGAGACGCCGAGCGAGGCGAGATACGGCACGGCGTCCGCCGCGGCGGCGAAGGGGAAGTCCGGTTGGAGCTGCAGCCGGTACGTGGCGGTGGGCGTCATGGTCTCGTACGTACCCAGCCACGCGACTCTCTCCCACCCGTCTCCGCCACCCGGCACCGGCCGGCGGTGCTCGCCGGGCCCCCGGCACCCCATCGGCCTACGCCGGACGTTTGAGCACCGTCAGGCTGCGCCCGACCAGTGTCACCCGCTCGCCCGCGGACACCTTGGGCCCCGCGCCCGGCGGCACCCCGTCCGGGACGGCCGTGTCCACGACCACCTGCCACTGCCTGCCGTGGTTCATCGGCACCGTGAACTCCAGGGTCTCGGCGCCCGCGTTGAACATCAGCAGGAACGAGTCGTCGGAGATCCGCTCCCCCCGCGGCCCCGGTTCGGAGATCGCGTGGCCGTTCAGGAAGACCGTCATGGCCTTGGCGTGCGCGGCCTGCCAGTCCCGCTGGGTCATCTCCTCACCCCTGGGGGTGAACCACGCGATGTCGGACAGCTCGTCGTGCGTGCCCTCCACCGGGCGGCCGTGGAAGAAGCGCCTGCGCCGGAAGACCGGGTGGTCGCGCCGCAGCCAGACCATGGCCCGGGTGAACTCCAGCAGGCTGGTGTCCGTGCCGGCGGCGCCCCGGTCGCCGTCCTCGGCGCGTGAGGCGGCGGCCGGATCGGGCCAGTGCACCCAGGAGAGCTCGTTGTCCTGGCAGTAGCCGTTGTTGTTGCCCCGCTGCGTCCGCGCGAACTCGTCGCCGTGGCTCAGCATCGGCACACCCTGGGACAGCATCAGCGTGGCGACGAAGTTGCGCATCTGACGGCTGCGCAGCTCCTGGATCTCCTTGTCCTCGGTCTCGCCCTCCGCGCCGCAGTTCCACGAGCGGTTGTGGCTCTCGCCGTCCCGGTTGCCCTCGCCGTTGGCCTCGTTGCGCTTGTCGTTGTACGAGACCAGGTCGTGCAGCGTGAAACCGTCGTGGCAGGTGGTGAAGTTGATGGACGCCAGAGGCCGCCGCCCGTCGTCCTGGTAGAGGTCGGACGAGCCCGTGAGCCGCCCGGCGAACTCCGCGAGCGTGCGCGGCTCGCCCCGCCACAGGTCGCGGACGGTGTCCCGGTACTTGCCGTTCCACTCGGTCCACAGCGGGGGGAAGTTCCCCACCTGGTAACCGCCCTCGCCCACGTCCCACGGCTCGGCGATCAGCTTCACCTGGCTGACCACCGGGTCCTGCTGCACCAGGTCGAAGAACGACGACAGCCGGTCCACCTCGTGGAACTGCCGTGCGAGCGTGGCCGCCAGGTCGAAGCGGAAGCCGTCCACGTGCATCTCGGTCACCCAGTACCGCAGCGAGTCCATGATCAGCTGCAGGACGTGCGGCGACCGCATCAGCAGGGAGTTCCCGGTGCCCGTGGTGTCCATGTAGTACTTCTGGTCGTCGGCCAGACGGTAGTACGAGGCGTTGTCCAGCCCCCGGAAGGAGAGCGTCGGGCCGAGGTGGTTCCCCTCCGCCGTGTGGTTGTAGACGACGTCGAGGATCACCTCGATGCCCGCCTGGTGCAGCGCCTTCACCGCCTGCTTGAACTCCAGCACCTGTTCACCGCGGTCGCCCCACGAGGCGTAGGCGTTGTGCGGGGCGAAGAAGCCGATGGTGTTGTAGCCCCAGTAGTTGGCGAGACCGGCGTCGGCGAGGCGGTGGTCCTGGACGAACTGGTGCACGGGCATCAGCTCGATCGCCGTGACCCCGAGCTCGGTCAGGTGGGCGATGACCTCCGGGTGCGCGAGTCCCGCGTACGTGCCGCGCAGCTCCTCGGGCAGGCCCGGGTGAAGCATCGTCAGGCCCTTCACATGGGCCTCGTAGATCACCGTGCGGTGGTAGTCCGTACGGGGTCGGCGGTCGTCGCCCCAGTCGAAGTAGGGGTTGACCACGACGGAGCTCATCATGTGCGGCGCCGAGTCCAGGTCGTTGCGCTCGTCCGGCTTGCCGAACGGGTAGCCGTAGACCGCCTCGCCCCACTCGATCTTCCCCGAGATCGCACGTGCGTACGGATCGAGGAGCAGCTTCGCGGAGTTGCAGCGCTGCCCGTGCTGAGGCTCGTAGGGGCCGTGCACCCGGAAGCCGTACCGCTGCCCCGGCATCACCCCGGGCAGGTAGGCGTGACGCACGAAGGCGTCGGTCTCGCGGAGCTCCACCGCCGTCTCGGAGCCGTCGTCGTGCAGCAGGCACAACTCGATCCGGTCGGCGGCCTCCGAGAAGACCGCGAAGTTGGTTCCGGCGCCGTCGTACGTGGCGCCGAGGGGATAGGCGTGTCCCGGCCAGACCTGCATAGATAGGACTCTTCCACTTCTGATCCGGGTGCTGGGGGTTTTCGCCCCGATACTCCCCGAAAGACGGTCCTGTACCTAGTACGTCGGCCGGTGCGGCCGGGTCCCGTCGACGCGATCCCGTCGGGCCGGTCAACCTGGGACACCTCGGTGTCGCCCGGACAGGTGTCACGGGCTGCCCGACAGCTCCTCCGTCCGGTATACGGCCTGCGAGAGCGTGCACAATCGCTATGAACCATCTCACTCCACCCGATCTCGCCGCAAGGAACAGGCCTGATTCATAGGGGAGTTGAGTGAGGAGCCTGTGCATCCTGCTGCACCGGCTCCCGCTCGCGGAGTACCCTTCCTTGATCGTTGGTGGGGGAGTGGAAGGCGGTACACGGGTGAGCTCGGGAGGATTCGAGCTGCCCCCAGGTGACGCAGGTCACGAGGGGGAGTCGACCGATGCTCAGCCGGGGGCGGTCTCCCTCGTGCAGCCCATGGAGATCGGCGCCGAGCTGGACTGGGGGGCGGACGCCTGGAACGAGGTGCGCACCCGAGCCCAGCGGGCCGGTCGTGCGTACATCTGGCTGAATCTGGTGGAGCAGCGGCTGCGCGCCGTGGTCTCGGCGGTGATCCGGCCGATCTACGAACCGGTGCACGGCGAGGACTGGGTGGTGGCCGCGGCGGGCCCCGCCGGACAGGAGTGGGTGCAGCGCGCGGTGGCGGTCCGGGAGGTGTCGCGGCGCAAGGGCTACCTGCTCGACCCGGCCGACGACAACGTCCTCAGCTTCCTCACGCTGCCCCAGCTGCGCGAGCTGATGGTCCAGCACTGGCCCTGTTTCGAGCCGTACTTCGACGACCGCCGCGAGGTGGAGCTCGCGCTGGACGAGCTCGAGGTGGCGCGCAACGTCGTGTCCCGCAACCGTGCGCTCAACGAGGCCGTCCTCGCGCAGGCCGAACGCGCCTCGGCCCGCCTCCTGGAGATCCTGGGCAACGGCGCCGCGGTCCCCTCCGCCGACCGGCTGCCCGTGGACGCGGTCGAGGAGCTGGTCGGCGACCGTTACGCCGACGTGGTCTCCGTCCACCCCGACCGGGTGCGGCTGCAGCGCCAGCTGCCCGCCGAGGACCTGTTCGGCGCCGCGCGCCGGCTCGACGCGATCGGCATCGGGCTCAACCTCCTCACCCAGAACTTCTCGGGGCGCCGGCTGGTCCGCCTCGCCGAGTCCGGCTGCCGGGTCAGACTGCTGTTCATCAACCCGGCGAGCAGCGCGGTCAAGCGCCGGGAGCGCGAACTGGGCCTCAAGAAGGGCGAGCTGAGCCGCTCGGTGGAGATGAACATCCTCCACATGCGCCGGGTCCGCTCCAAGCTCCGGGACCCCGGCGCCTTCCAGATCCACGTCTTCGACGAGACACCGCGCTTCACGGCGTACCTGGTGGACGGCGACGGGCCCGACGCGGTCGGGGTCGTCCAGCCGTACCTCCGGCGCGCACGCGGCATGGAGGCGCCCGTGCTGGTGCTGCGGGGCGGCGGGCGCGCCGTGGTCCGTGCGGGGCAGGACAGCGAGCACGGTCTCTTCGAGACGTACCGCGAGGAGTTCGAGTCGGTCTGGACGGACTCCAGGCCGGTCTCCTGACGTCCCTTCCGCCGTTGTCAGTGGCGCGTGCGAGGGTTTGTCCATCACTCGGGGGAACGCACCACAGGAGGAGGTACGGGATGAGCTGGCACCAGGAGCGCCTGGTCGGTTTCGACCTGGAGACGACCGGCACAGACCCGCTGGAGGCCCGGATCGTCACCGCCGCGGTCGTCGCCGTGGACGGCAGGGACGCGGAGCCGGTCCGCTGCGGCACCTGGCTGGCCGATCCCGGCATAAGGATCCCCGAACAGGCCTCCGCGATCCACGGCATCAGCAGCGAGCGGGCGGCGGCGGAGGGCCGCCCGGTGCGCGAGGTGGCGGACGAGGTCGCCGAGGCCCTCGTCGAGTACTGGCGCGAGGGGGTGCCCGTCGTCGCCTACAACGCGGCATTCGACCTGACGCTGCTCGCCGCGGAGCTGCGACGCCACGGCCTGCCCTCGCTGGGGGACCGGCTGGGCGGCAGGGAGGTCGGGCCGGTGGTCGACCCGTACACCATCGACCGGGCCGTCGACCGCTACCGCAAGGGCAAGCGCACCCTGGAAGCGGTCTGCGTGGAGTACGGCGTGGTGCACGGCGGGGCCCATGACGCCGCCGCCGACGCGCTGGCGGCCGTACGCGTGGCGTACGCGATAGCCGCACGGCACGGCTCGGTGGCCGCGCTGGGGACCGACGAGCTGCATGAGCGTCAGATCGCGTGGTACGCGGACTGGGCGGCCGACTTCCAGGAGTTCCTGCGCCGCAAGGGCACGGCCGACGCCGTGATCGACGGCCGCTGGCCACTGCGGGAGCCGGCCGGGGTGCACGCCTCCTGACGGCGGACGCGTCAGAAGGGGTACCAGCGCACCTCGGGGTCGTCCTCGCGCAGGGACGCCACCCTGCGCCGGAACTCCGTGAGCGCCTTGGGGTTGGCCGGGGCGTGCTGGGAGACCCAGGCGCAGCTCGCCGTCTCGCGGGCGCCGCGCAGCACCGCGCATCCCTCCCATGAACGGACGTCCCAGCCGTACGCCTCGGTGAAGGCGTCGTAGGCGTCGGCCGGCAGGCCGTACCGGTCACGGGAGAGGGCCAGGACCACCAGGTCGTGCTCGCGCAGATCGGCGGAGAAGGTCTCCAGGTCCACCAGCACCGGCCCGTCCGGGCCGACATGGACGTTGCGGGGGAGCGCGTCGCCGTGGATCGGACCCGAGGGCAGATGGGGGACGAGCGCGGCCGCTGCCTTCGCGAAGCCGTCGCGCCGGCCGCGCAGGTAGTCCGCGTCGGCCGGGTCGATCGCGTCGCCGGCGAGCCGCAGCCAGCGCTCGACACCGCCGAGCAGCTCACGGCGCGGTAGGGCGAAGCCCTCCGGTGCGGGCAGGGCGTGCACCTGGGTGAGCAGCGGAGCCAGATCGCGTGGTTCGGGCGGACGCACGGCGTCCGGCAGCCGGTGCCACAGGGTGACGGGGTGGCCTTCCACCAGGCGGGCCCGGGATTCGGCGGCGCGCACGGCGGCCACGCCCGACTCGGCCAGCCACCGGGCGACGGCGACCTCGCGCTCGGCCCGTTCCCGCAGCTCCGGGTGGTGCGTGGCGTCACGGCCGACCTTGACGACCAGGCCGCCGTCGGCGAACACCGCGTTCTCGCCCAGCGCGAGGAGCTCCGCCCCGGCCGGCAGTCCGGCGGCGGTCAGAACCTGGCGTGCACGCGTCTCGTCCATGGCCCGATTTTCTCATCCCCGCAGACCACCTTGACGAACGGGCGGCCCGTCAGCACGATGACGATGGCTGCCCGGGCGGCCATACAGGTGTGAAACCGATCCAATGATGCAAAGGGGTCGAATTCATGACACTGGCGACCGCGGCGAGGCGGTCCGGGCGCAGGGTTCCGCAGGAGGGACAGGGCGGGCGTCGCCGGGTGCGGGACGGCGCGACATGGTTCCTGGTGCTGCCCGCGCTCATCCCGATCCTGATCCTGAGCGTCGGCCCGCTGCTCTACGGCATCGCGCTGGCCTTCACGGACGCGCAGTCGGGTCGCACCCGGTCCACGCAGTGGGTCGGCGCCCTCAACTTCCAGGACCTGCTGCACGACACCCTGTTCTGGGACTCCTTCCGGATCGGGCTGCTGTGGGCCGTCGGCGTCACGGTCCCGCAGTTCGTCCTCGCCCTCGGCCTCGCGCTGCTGCTCAACGCGAACCTCCGGATGCGCTGGCTCGCCAGGGCGCTGGCGATCATCCCCTGGGCGATGCCCGAGGTGGTCGTCGGCATCATGTGGCGCCTGGTCTACAACCCCGACGCGGGCATCCTCAACGAGACCGTCCGCGACCTCGGGCTCGGCGACGGCCGGGACTGGCTGACCGGGCTCGCCACCGCCCTGCCCGCGGTGGTCGTCGTCGGCATCTGGGCCGGCATGCCGCAGACCACGGTCGCGCTCCTCGCCGGACTGCAGAACACCCCGCAGGAGCTCCACGAGGCGGCCGCCCTCGACGGTGCGGGCGCCTGGCGCCGCTTCCGCACCGTCACCTGGCCGGCCGTCCGCCCCGTGGCACTCGCCATCAGCGTCCTCAACTTCATCTGGAACTTCAACTCCTTCGCCCTGGTCTACGTCCTGACCAGCGGCGGACCCGGTGGCCGCACCCGGCTGCCCATGCTCTTCGCCTACGAAGAGGCCTTCCGCTACGGGCAGTTCGGTTACGCGGCCGCGATGGGGTGCGTGATGGTCGCCGTCATCTCGGTGCTGCTCGCGGTGTATCTCGCCGGCCGGCTCAAGGGAGATGAGGACGCGTGATGCCGCGTACGAGCCCGACCGCGCGCGCCGGACAGTACGCCGCGCTCCTCTGCTACCTCGTCTTCCTGGCGTTCCCGTTCCTGTGGCTGATCTCCACCGCCTTCAAACCGGCCCGCGAGCTGGGTTCGCTGCACCCCACCTGGATCCCCCGGGACCCGACGCTGGAGAACTTCCGGCAGGCCTTCGACGAGCAGCCGCTGCTCCGGGCGGCGGGCAACTCGCTCACCGCCGCGGTCTGCGCCGCCCTGATCGCGGTCGTCATCGCCACGCCCATGGCGTATGTGATGGCACGGCACCGGGGGAAGCTGTCCACGGCCGCCACCGGGTGGGTCGTGATCAGTCAGGCCTTCCCCTTCGTCCTGGTGATCATTCCGCTCTTCCTGGTCCTCAAGTACCTGCACCTGATCAACTCGCTGTGGGGGCTGATCCTGGTGTACGTCGTGTGGTCGCTGCCGTTCGCGCTGTGGATGCTGGCCGGATACGTCCGGGCCGTACCGCCCGAACTGGAGGAGGCCGCGGCGGTCGACGGGGCCGGGAAGGCGCGCATCCTCGTATCGGTCACCGCGCCGCTGCTCGCGCCCGGGATCGTGGCCACCGCGCTGTTCGCGTTCATCACCGCGTGGAACGAGTTCTTCTTCGCGCTCGTCCTCCTCAAGACACCGGAGAAGCAGACCTTGCCGGTCGTACTCACGCACTTCCTCGGCGCGGAGGGGGTGGTCGACCTCGGGCCGCTCGCCGCTGCCGCCTTCCTCGCCACGCTCCCCTCCCTCGTCGTCTTCGCGGTCATCCAGAAGCGGATCACGGGTGGCCTCACGGCCGGGGCGGTGAAGCACTGATGCGCCGACTCCCCGTGACGGCCGCGGCGGCCGTCACCGCCCTCGCCCTCCTGCTCTCCGGGTGCTCCGGCGATGACGGCCGCGGTACCGACGCCGACGGCACGGTCCGGCTCAGTTTCCAGTCCCTGGCCTGGCAGAAGGAGTCGGTCGACGTCAACAGGCGACTCGTGCGCGAGTGGAACGCCGCCCACCCGGACATCCAGGTCGACTACGTCCAGGGCAGCTGGGACAACGTCCACGACCAACTGCTCACCTCCTTCGAGGGCGGTGAGGCGCCGGACATCATCCACGACGCCTCCGACGACCTCGCGGACTTCGCGTACGGCGGCTACCTGGCCGATCTGCGGACCCTGCTGCCGGACCGCCTGACCGAGGACATCCCCGAGCAGTCCTGGGAGACCGCCACCTTCGGCGACGGCGTCTACGGGGTGCCCTTCCTCCAGGAGCCCAAGGTCCTGATCGCGAACAAGAAGATCCTCGAGTCCTCGGGCGTGCGCATCCCGACCCCCGGGAAGCCGTGGAGCTGGCCGGAGTTCCGGCAGGTCACGGCGGAGCTGGCCGGTGAGGGGAGGTACGGCGTTGCCTGGCCCCTGAAGGAGCCGGTCTCCGTCACCCTCAACCTGGGCCTGTCGGCCGGCGGGCAGCTCTTCCACCGCGGCGCGGACGGCAGGGTGACGATCCGCTTCGACGAGGGGGACGGGGTCGTGCCCGGCACGGTCCGTGACCAGGTCGACGACGGCAGCGCGGCCCGGACCGCCCTCGGCATGGGGGGTTCGGACACGCTCCCGGGCTTCTTCGGCGGCAGGTACGCCATGGTCCCGCTGGGCTTCTCCTACCGCCAGCAGGTCGTCGAACAGGCCCCCGAGGGCTTCGAGTGGACGGTTCTCCCCACCCCGGCGAGCAGCGGCCGACTCGCCCAGGGCGTCAGTCCGCAGACCCTCTCGGTCGCGGAGGAGAGCCCGCACAAGAAGGAGGCGGCCCGGTTCATCGACTTCATGCTGCGCCCGGCGAACATGGTGCGCCTCGCCAAGGGTGACTGGATGCTCCCGACCGGCACCGAGGCCCTGGCCGACCCCGCGCTGCACACCGAGGAGAACGGCTGGGCGACCGGGACAGCCCTGGCCCGCGAGTTGCGCCCCGCCCCCGCGCAGTCGGTGCGCGGCTACCCGGAGTGGAAGGACAAGGTCGCGACGCCCGCGCTCCAGGAGTACTACAGCGGCGCGATCGGCACCAGGGAGCTGAGGAAGCGCCTGGTCGACGACGGGAACCGGGTGCTGGCCCGCTACCAGCGCTGATCCGGCCGCGGCGTGGTCCGAAATGGAGTGGACGATACGTATCGTCTCGCCTAGCGTCCCGTGGCATGACATCGACCCCGAGCGCCCACATCGCCATGTTCTCCATCGCCGCCCACGGGCACGTGAATCCGAGCCTCGAAGTGATCCGGGAACTCGTCGCCCGTGGGCACCGCGTCAGCTACGCCATCCCCGCCTCGTTCGCCGAGAAGGTCGCCGCCACCGGGGCGGAGCCGGTGATCTACAACTCCGTGCTGCCCACCACCGCGGAGGAGTGGGGCGGTGAACTCATCGATCACTTCGAGCCGTTCCTCGAGGACGCCGTGCAGGCCCTCCCGCAACTGGCGGCGGCCTTCGACGGCGACGAGCCGGATCTCGTCCTGCACGACATCACTTCGTACCCGGCCCGCGTCCTCGCCCACCGGTGGGGCGTACCCGCCGTCCAGCTCTGGCCCAATCTCGTCCCCTGGGAGGGGTACGCCGAGGAGGTGGGGGAGCCCGCGACCGCCGGACTCAAGCAGACCGAACGGGGTCGTGCCTACTACGCGCGCTTCGCCGGCTGGCTCACGGAGAACGGCCTCGGCGACCTCTCCAGCGACGACTTCGTGGCCCGGCCGCGCCGTGGGCTGGTGCTGATCCCGGAGGTGCTCCAGCCGAACGCCGAACGCGTGGACCACGACCGCTTCACCTTCGTCGGCGCCTGCCAGGGGGAGCGGGCCGACCAGGGGGAGTGGAAACGGCCCGCGGGGGCCGATAAGGTCCTGCTCGTCTCGCTCGGCTCCTCGTTCACCGGCGAGCCGGGGTTCTACCGCGCGTGCGTCGAGGCCTTCGGAGGCCTGCCGGACTGGCACGTGGTGCTCCAGATCGGCACGCAGGTCGACCAGGCCGAGCTCGGGCGGATCCCGGCAAACATCGAGGTGTGCTCCTGGGTTCCGCAGTTGTCGGTGCTGAAGCAGGCCGATGCCTTCGTCACGCACGCCGGCGCCGGTGGCAGTCAGGAGGGGCTCGCCACCGGAACCCCGATGGTCGCCGTCCCGCAGGCGGTCGACCAGTTCGGCAACGCGGACGTGCTCCAGTCCCTCGGCGTGGCACGGCACCTGCCGAAGGAGGAGGCGGACGCCGCCGCCCTGCGTGCCGCCGTCCTCGCCCTGGTGGACGATCGCGAGGTCGCCGCGAGGCTCGCGCGGATCCGTGAGCGGATGAGGGGCGAGGGCGGCGCGCGTCGGGCGGCCGACCTGGTCGAGGCCGAACTACCCGCCCGCTGAGGGCGGTCCGCTCCCCGCGTCGGCCGTCCGGCGCCGGGAGCGGCGTGTCGCCCGCGGTGCGCACGAGCGGAACCCGCGTTCCGCTTCGTTGCGCCACAGCGCTGAGCTGCGGTTGTTCGCCGTGGGTCGGGCCGAGTCCACCCGCCCGGCACTCGGATGGGCCCCGGTGTGCGGGAGCGGCCCGGACGGCAATGTCTTATATCGGATGAAGTGCGGCAGTTTTCTGTGGCGAAAGCTTGCCGACTACGTGACGGCTACATGAAGGCCTTGATCTGGGCGCGTCAATCGAGCAGGGTTTCGACCCAACCCCCGGAGATCTTCCGGCCGAGGGTCAATCCCCCCACAAAGAATGACGAGGAGGCCCCTCTTCATGGCAACTCACAAGCGTGCACGCTCGGTCAAGCTCACCGCCGCGATAACCGCAGTCGCAGCGGCCGCCGGTGTCACCCTGTTCGCCACCCCGTTCGCCGGAGCCGCCACCGCACCCGCGACGGGCACCGTGTACGGCGCCGACGCGGCCACGGCCGTGTCCGGCAGCTACATCGTGATGCTGGACCAGAAGACCGACAAGGCCGAACTCGCCGCGGAGTACGGCGGCAAGCTGAAGAGGAACTACAGCTCGGCCATCAACGGCTTCTCCGCCAGCGGCCTCTCCGACACCGAGGCCAAGCGACTCGCGGCCGACCCGGCCGTCTCCAAGGTCGTCCAGAACAAGAAGTTCCACATCGACGCCACGCAGGACAACCCGCCGTCCTGGGGTCTCGACCGGATCGACCAGGCCGAGACCGCGGGCGACGGCGCGTACACCTACCCGGACGCCGCGGGTGACGGTGTCACCGCCTACGTCATCGACACCGGCGTACGCGTCACGCACACCGACTTCGGTGGCCGGGCCACCTCGGGCTTCGACGCCGTGGACAACGACGACGACGCGAACGACGGCAACGGACACGGCACCCACGTGGCCGGGACCATCGCCGGTTCGGCCCACGGTGTCGCCAAGAAGGCCAAGATCGTGGCCGTCCGGGTCCTGGACGACGCCGGCTCGGGCACCACGGAGCAGGTCGTCGCGGGCATCGACTGGGTCACCGCGAACCACGAGGGGCCGTCCGTCGCCAACATGAGCCTGGGCGGGGGCGCCGACCCGGCGCTCGACGCCGCCGTACAGAAGGCCATCGCCTCCGGCGTCACCTTCGCGGTCGCCGCGGGCAACGAGTCGAGCGACGCCGGCGAGGGCTCCCCCTCCCGTGTCCCCGAGGCCATCACCGTCGCCTCGTCCACGAAGGAGGACGAGCAGTCCTCGTTCTCCAACTTCGGTTCGGTCGTGGACATCTATGCTCCCGGCTCGGACATCACGTCGGCCTGGAACGACAGCGACGACGCCACGAACACCATCTCCGGCACGTCCATGGCGACCCCGCACGTGGTCGGTGCCGCGGCCGTGTACCTGGGCGGGCACCCGGACGCCACCCCTGAGGCGGTCGCCACGGCGCTCACCGAGGGAGCCACCCCGGACGCGATCAGCAACGCGACCGAGGGCACGGCGAACAAGCTCCTGAAGATCGTGGAGTAACGAGGCCAGAGGCCGCCGTGCCCTCCCCCACGGGGCACGGCGGCCGCCGTCTGCTCGCCCGGCAGGGGCGTTCGGTCCGATCCGGACCGGAGGCTCTAGGGTGGGTGCATGAGCACGATGTACGCGGCGCTGCTGCGCGGGGTCAACGTCAGCGGCCACCGCCGGGTCCCGATGGCCGAACTCCGCTCGCTGCTCGGGGATCTGGGCCACGAGGACGTCGCCACGTATCTGCAGAGCGGGAACGCCGTGTTCCGCGCAGTGGCGGGCGACGAGAACACCCTGGCTGCCGCTCTGGAGCGGGCCATCGAGGAGCGGTTCGGCTTTCCCGTCGACTGCCTCGTGCGCTCCGCCGCCTACCTCGCGGACGTGGCCGACGCCTGTCCGTTCCCCGCCGCCGAGCTCGAACCGAAGCAGCTGCACGTCACCTACTTCGACAAGTCCGTCGACGCCGCCCGCTTCGCCCCGCTCGACCCCGAAGCCTTCCGCCCCGAGGAGTTCCGGCTCGGGGAGCGCGCCCTCTACCTGTACGCGCCCGACGGGCTCGGCCGTTCCAAGCTCGCCGTGGCACTGGGCCGCCCGGCTCTGAACCGTGACCTCGTGGCGACCAGCCGTAACTGGAACACCGTGGTCAGACTTGTGGAGATGACCCGTGACTGAGCCTTCGCCCGCCGTGGCCGCAGCCATCGAGGGTGAGCTCCGGCTCCTCGACCCCCTGGTGCGAGCCTCCGTGGACCAGCTGGCCACCCTGCTCCACCCCGACTTCCGGGAGATCGGCACCAGTGGCCGGCTGTGGGAGCGGGACACGATCATCGCCATGCTCACCGACCCGGACGCGCCACGTCCCGGACCCCTCACCGCGTCCAGGATGAGAGGCGACCTGCTCGCGCCGGACCTGGTGCATCTCACCTTCGACACCGAGTCCAGGGGGCTGCGCTCCCACCGCAGTTCACTGTGGCGGCTGACCGGAGCCGGCTGGCTCCTCTACTTCCATCAGGCCACGCCGTTCATCGACGATCCGTTCGCCGAGGCCTGACCGGCCGACCGGCGGGCGTTCCGTCATCCTCCTCTGCACATCACGGGGCGGCCTCGCAAGAGTGCCGCCCCGGTCTGATGCGTGCTCGGAACCCGGCCGATTCTCGCCGGAAGGGCTGTTTTCAGCCAACTGGAACGCTCGGGCAAAAGGCAGGTAAAGCGCCTGAACGGACAGCGTTCCGGTGGGCCCGGACCGTGCCCGCCGGCCGCTTGGTGCCGCCGGCTCCCGGGCGGCCGGGGCGTGTGTGAACGCGATGCGCGCGGACAGGATCCGACGTCCGCTCGCCGCTTCGCGCTTTGCTGCAATTCGCCTGGCCGCTCCGTTCGGTGGGCGGACGTCGGCGTTCGGAGGGCACCCGCACGCATATCGGAGTTCACGGTCCGTTCTCCGCCAGGGTCCGGAAGGGGGCCTTGCCACCGGGTCAACCGGAGTCAAGGATTCGAGCCGTGCGGTTGGCAGGTCCACGACCAGAACCCAATTGGTGGTGGAGAGCCGCACAGCACTCGGTCCGCCCACCCAGTGGACCGGTCACCCCCCAAAGACGGAGGATCCTGTGACCTTCAAGCGCTTCGCTCCTCTCGGTTCGCTCTCCAGACGCGCTCGCCTCATCGCCGCGACCTCAGGTCTGGTCACGGCCGTGGCGCTTGCCGCCCCCACCGCTGTCGCACAGGCCGCACCGGACACCGTGACGAAGGCGGAACTGGCGTCGGCCAGCTCGGCCGTGGGCGGCGCCGACATCGCCGGCACCGCCTGGTACACGGAGGCGAGCACCGGCAAGGTCGTCGTGACCGTCGACAGCACGGTCAGCGCTGCCGAGATCGCCACGATCAAGAAGTCGGTCACCGACTCGGGCGCCAAGGCCGACATCAACCGTACCGAGGGCACGTTCAACAAGCTCATCGCCGGCGGGCAGGCCATCTACGCCGGCGGTGGACGCTGCTCCCTCGGCTTCAACGTCCGCAGCGGCAGCACCTACTACGCGCTGACCGCGGGGCACTGCACCGAGATCGGCAGCACCTGGTACACCAACTCGGGCCAGACCACCTCCCTCGGTACGCGGGCGGGCTCCAGCTTCCCCACCAACGACTACGGTCTGATCCGGCACTCCAACTCCGCAGCCGCTGACGGCCGGGTCTACCTCTACAACGGCAGCTACCAGGACATCACCTCCGCCGGCAACGCCACCGTCGGACAGTCCGTCAAGCGCAGTGGCTCCACCACCGGGGTCCACAGCGGCACCGTCACCGGCCTCAACGCGACGGTCAACTACGGCGGCGGCGACGTCGTCTACGGCATGATCCAGACCAACGTCTGCGCCGAGCCCGGCGACAGCGGCGGCTCGCTCTTCGCCGGCAGCACCGCACTGGGCCTCACCTCGGGCGGCAGCGGCAACTGCAGCTCGGGCGGCACCACGTTCTTCCAGCCCGTCACGGAGGCGCTGAGCGCCTACGGCGTCAGCGTCTTCTAGTCGCGACCTGAGCCACCGGCACCATCTGATCCACCTGATCCACCTGAACGACTCGTACCCCCGGCGGGCCGCGCTCCCTGAGCGCGGCCCGTCGCCGTATCCGCTTTCCCCGTGCCGCGGTGCTGTGCGAGGCTCGCCCGTATGCGCTACATCATCGTGGGAGCGGGCGCCGTCGGCGGCGCCCTGGGCGGACGGCTGGCCGAGGTGGGCCACGAGGTGGTGCTGGTCGCACGGGGAGCGCAGTACACCGCCCTGCGCGACGACGGGCTCCGTCTCACCACACCCGAAGGCACCCGCACCCACCGCCTCCCCGTCGTCGACGGCCCGGCCGCACTGCGTCTCGGAGAGGGCGACGTACTCGTCCTCGCCGTCAAGACGCAGGACGCCGCCGAGGCGCTCGACACCTGGAGCGCCGTCCCCGTGGAGGGCGGCGGAACGGCCGGGGAGCGGCTGCCCCTGATCTGCGCGCAGAACGGCGTCGAGGGCGAACGCCTGGCCCTGCGCCGCTTCCACCGCGTCTACGGCTGCTGCGTCTACCTCCCCGCGACGTTCGTGGAGCCCGGCAGGGTCCTCGCCGCCGGAGCCCCGCTCACCGGCATCCTGCACCTCGGCCGGTACCCGTCCGGCGCCGACGACACCGTGCGAGCCGTCGCGGCGGACTGGGCGAAGGCGAAGCTGGAGGCACCCGTCGTACCCGACGTGATGCGCTGGAAGTACGCCAAACTGCTCTCCAACCTCGCCAACGCGATCGAGGCGGCAACCGGTGTGATCGACGGTCCCGAGGGCCGCGCCCTGTTCGACCGGGCGTCGGAGGAGGGGCGGGCGGTGCTCGCGGCCGCCGGGATCGAGGCCGCCGGAGCCGCCGAGCAGGCCGCCGCGCGCGGCGACAGGATCCGTTTCGACCCGTTCGACGGCTCGGCACGAGGCGGAGGATCGTCCTGGCAGAGCCTCACCCGGGGTACGGGCACCATCGAGGCCGACTACCTCAACGGCGAGATCGCCCTGCTCGGGCGGCTGCACGGTGTCCCGACGCCCGTCAACGACGTCCTGCGGCGCACCGCCGACGCCTTCGCCCGCGAGCGGCGGGCGGCCGGGTCCATGACGGTGGCCGAACTCGTCGCGCTGGTGGACGCGGAGGCCTGAGCGGTGTGGAAGCCCGTCGGCGTCGTCGTACGGGTACGCGGCGGGCGCCTTCCACCGCACCGGGCACGACGTCGGGAGCGGGGCGCGCCCTCAATCGCCCGGCGTCGTCCGCCCGAGCGCCGGGACACGCGCTTCGTCGTACCGGGTGAGCAGGAGCCGGGCCAGTGCGGGGGACGGGCCGAGCACGCCGGACAGGACGTCGGCACCGGCCTCCTCCGCACCCGCGGCGATACGGTCGGGCAGACGGCCGGGGGCGATGACGTACGGGGCGACCGCCACCCGCCGGATGCCGTCGGCCCGCAGGCCGCGCACCACCTCCGCCGTACGGGAGAAGCCCCCGGCGACCGCGGCGGAGGCGAACGCAGGCCGCACGGCGCACCAACCGGTGTGCCGCAGCTCCCGCGCGATTTCAGCGATCACTGCGATCGCCTCCGGGTCCGTGGAGCCCGCCGAGGCCAGGACCAGCCCGGTCGAGGCCTTGTCGGCGGACGAGAGCCCCGCCTCGGCGAGCCGCTGCTCCAGCGCGGAGTTCAGCAGGGGTGACGGGCCGAGTACACCGGCCTGGCTGATCCGCAGCCCGGGGAGCCGTGCCCGGGCCTCGTCCAGCACCGAGGGGATGTCCGCCTTGGCGTGGAAGGCGCGGGTCAGCAGCAGCGGAAGGGCCACGACCTCGTCCGCCCCCTCCGCCGCCAGACGTTCCAGCACCCCGGGCACCGACGGGGCGTCGAAGTCGAGGAAGCCGCTCTCCACGCGCAGCCCGGACCGCAGCGACCGCACCCGCGCGGTGAGCGCGTGCACGGTCGCCGCGTGCCGCGGGTCGCGGCTGCCGTGGGCGACGACGAGGAGAACAGGGGCAGACATGTCACTCAGCTCTTGACGAGGAGACCGCGGCTGCGCAGGACGCGCCGCTCCAGGGGGCTGAAGATCAGCAGGTCGATCGCGATGCCGACGAACAGGATGAGCAGGATGGCAAGGAAGATACCCGGCATGTCGAAGTTGTTGCGGCCGTTCTCCAGCAACTGGCCGAGTCCCAGACCGAGGTCGGGCGACGAGGCGATGATCTCGGCGGCCATCAGCGAACGCCAGGAGAACGCCCAGCCCTGCTTGAGACCCGCGAGGTAGCCGGGCAGGGACGCCGGCAGGACGATGTGGATCGTCCCCCGCAGCCCGGTCGCCCCTATCGTGCGGCCCGCGCGCAGGAACAGCGGCGGCACCTGGTCGACACCGGAGACCAGACCGTTGGCCACGGACGGGACGGCGCCGAGCAGGATCACCGCGTACATCGTCTTGTCGTCCAGGCCGAGCCAGATGATGGCCGGCGCCACCCATGCCACGGACGGCAGGGACTGCAACCCGGACAGGATCGGGCCTATCGCCGCCCGGACCACCTTCACCCGCGCGACCAGCAGACCCAGCGGGGTGCCGATCACGACGGCCATCACGAAGCCCAGCAGTCCGCGCGACACACTGGTCCAGATGACCTCCAGCAGAGTCCCCTGGGCCCACATGTCGGTCAGGCTGTCCCAGACGGCGCCGGGCGGCGGCAGCTTGTAGTCGTCGGTGACCTTCGCCCAGACCAGCAGCTGCCAGACGAGGACGACGAGAAGGACCGCGACGACCGGCGGCAGGACCTTGTCGAGCAGCACCTCGCGCGTCGGCGTCCGGCGTACCTGCACGGCGTCGAGCGCGTCCAGGCCCGCTTCGAGACCTGCCAGGTCGTCGGCCCTTGTCTCAGTGCTGGCCATGACGGCGGATCTCCCCACGCAGTTGTTCGGTGATCTCGACGGACAGCTCCGCCACCGCGGTGTCCTCGATACGGCGGGGCTGCTCGATGTCGACCGTCCACTCCCGGGCGATCCGGCCGGGGCGCGACGACAGCAGGACGACGCGCTGTGCGAGCCGCACCGCCTCGCGCACGTTGTGGGTGACGAAGAGGACCGTCGCGTTCGTCTCGCGCCAGATCCGTGTCAGCTCGTCGTGCAGCACGTCGCGGGTGATGGCGTCGAGCGCCGCGAAGGGCTCGTCCATCAGGAGGAGTTGGCTGTCCTGGGCGAGTGCCCGGGCCATCGCCACCCGCTGGCGCATCCCTCCCGACAGCTCGTGCACCCGCTTCCCGTACGCCCCGCCGAGGCGCACGAGTTCGAGCAGCCGCTCCGCCTCCGGGCGGCGGTCCGACTTCGGCACCCCGCGCAGCCGCAGGGCCAGTTCGATGTTCTTGCCCGCGGTCAGCCACGGGAAGAGCGCGTGCTCCTGGAACATCAGGGCCGGCCGCCCGCCGGGGGTCTCGATCGACCCCGCGGTCGGGCGGTCGAGTCCCGCCACCAGGTTCAGCAGTGTGGACTTGCCGCACCCGGAGGCTCCCAGGAGGGTGACGAACTCACCCGGAGCGACATCGAGCGTGATGTCGTCCAGGACGAGCTGCTGCCCCGCGGGTCCGGCGAAGGACTTGGAGACGTGATTGATGCGAGCGGCGTACTCGACCGCTGCACGGTCCTCGGCCTTGGTGAGGGTGGTGGTCGCCATGGTCGTCACCTCCTGGGAGTCGTCAGGAATCCTGGTGCGGTCGGGTGGGCTACTTCGCGCCGAGTCCGGCGTCGGCGACCGCGGGCTGTCCCGCTGCCTTCAGGATCTTGTTCAGCGGCTTCAGGTCGTAGATGCCGCCCAGGTCGGGCTTCTCCAGCAGACCGGCCTTGACCGCGTGGTCCGCCTGCGCCTGGAGCGTCGCGGCCAGCGGGTCGTCGGTGATCTGGATGGACGCCCACGCCGGGTCCAGGACCTCGGCGGGCAGGGCCTTGCCGCTCAGCTTCTCCAGCGCGCTGTTGGCCGAGGCCTTCGCCTTGTCAGGGTTGGCGTTGATCCACTTGTTGGTGTTCACCGTGCCGCGCAGCACCGCGTCCACGACGTCCGGGTGCTCGGAGAGGAACTTCTGCGACACGATGATGTTCGTGATGACGAACTTGTCGTCCGGCCACAGCTTCGACTCGTCGAGCAGGACCTTGCCGCCCTCGGCCACCAGCTTCGAGGCCGTCGGCTCGGGGACCCAGGCGCCGTCCAGGGCACCGGACTTGAAGGCGTCCGGAGTGACCTTGTTGTCCGAGCGGACCACGGAGACGTCACCCTTGCCGCTCTGGGCGTCGACCTTCCAGCCCCTCTCGGAGATCCAGTTGAGGAACGCCACGTCCTGGGTGTTGCCGAGCTGCGGGGTGGCGATCTTCTTGCCCTTGACGTCGTCCAGGGTCTTGATCTTCTTCGGGTCCACGACCAGCTTCACGCCGCCGGACGCCGAGCCGCCGATGATGCGCAGGCTCTGGCCCTTGGACTTGGCGTAGCCGTTGATCGAGGGGGAGGGGCCGATGAAGCCGATGTCGATCGAACCCGCGTTGAGCGCCTCGATCTCGGAGGGCCCGGCGTTGAACGTCGAGGGCTTGACCGCGGTGCCGCCCAGCTCCTTGGCTATGAGGCCCTCCTGGATACCGACCAGGGCGGTGGCGTGCGTGAGGTTCGGGAAGTACCCGATCTTCACGGTGTCCGTGGAGAGCTTCTTCCCGTCGGCGGAGACGTTCGACTTCTCGGCGTCGTCGTCCTTCGCCTCGGAGCCGTAGCCGCAGGCGGTGAGCGCCACGGCGAGCAACGGCAGAGCGGCGGCAGCGGCGAGGCTGCGGCGGAGAGTGGTACGGGTGGCTGGCACGGGAGGCTTTCCTCTCGTAGGCCCGGTGCTCACATCCCCCGGAAACCGGGTGGCGCGGCAGGGCGGTCGGCAGGTCTTCGTCTGAGCGGGCGGTGCGGTCGGGCGCGCAGGCAGTGCGCGTACGTCATCACGCACATCGCCCGACCCCGCCCAGTCCTCCCCCGAGCTCTCGACTTCGCTCGACCAGGGGGCACCCCCACCCCAGGGCGCCGCTGCCGACGCGGCCGCCCTCCTTCGCGAAGGTCGAGAAGAAATCGGTCGTCATCAGAAGTCCCACTCCGCGTCCTCGGCCGAGGTGTCCGCCTCTTCGGCCCCTGCGGCGACAGCGGCGAACGAGGCGCCCGCCATGCCGGCCGACAGCGTCGTGCCGTCGGAGGGATCGATCAACAGGAACGATCCGGTACGCCGCGAGTCCGCGTAGGTGTCGAGCGCGAGCGGCTCGGCGGTACGGACCACGACCCGGCCGATGTCGTTGGCCACCAGTTGCCCGGGCGCCGGGTGCTGGGAGAGGTCGTCCAGCGTCAGGCGCGACGGGATGTCCTTGACGATCGCCTTGACCGTGCGGGTGGTGTGCTTGAGCAGCACCCGTTGGCCGACGGTGAGCGCCCGGTCCGCGACGTGGCAGACGGTCGCCTCGACGTCCTGCGTGACCGCGGGGGCGTCGTCCGCCGGAGCGAGCAGGTCGCCGCGCGACACGTCGATGTCGTCGGACAGACGGATCGTCACCGACTGCGGGGCCCAGGCGACTTCGACGCTCTCGCCGAGCGCATCGATGCCCTCGATCGTCGTGGTGCGTCCGGACGGCAGCACGGAGACGGTCTCGCCGACCCGGAACACCCCGGCGGCTATCTGGCCGGCGTACCCCCGGTAGTCGGGGTACTCGGCGGTCTGCGGGCGGATGACGTACTGCACCGGGAAGCGCGCGTGGCACTCCGTCAGGTCGTGGCTGACCGGGACCGTCTCCAGGTGTTCCAGGACGGTCGGGCCGCCGTACCAGTCCATGTGGGCGGACGGCTCGACGACGTTGTCGCCGGCCAGGGCCGAGATCGGGATCGCGGTGATCTCCGGTACCCCGAGGGAGGCGGCGTACGCGGTGAACTCCTTGGCGATCGCGGCGAACACGGGTTCCGCGTACTCCACGAGGTCCATCTTGTTGACGGCGAGGACGACGTGCGGGACACGCAGCAGGGCCGCGACGGCCGCGTGCCGGCGGGTCTGCTCGACCACGCCGTTGCGGGCGTCGACCAGCACGACCGCCAGCTCGGCGGTGGAGGCGCCGGTGACCATGTTCCGTGTGTACTGCACATGGCCCGGGGTGTCGGCCAGGATGAACCGGCGCCTGGGCGTGGCGAAGTAGCGGTAGGCCACGTCGATGGTGATGCCCTGCTCGCGCTCGGCCCGCAGGCCGTCGGTGAGCAGCGCCAGGTCGGGCGCCTCCTGGCCGCGGTTGGTGGAGGCCAGCGCGACGGCTTCCAGCTGGTCGGTGAGGACCGACTTGGAGTCGTGCAGCAGGCGCCCGACGAGGGTGGACTTGCCGTCGTCGACCGAACCGGCCGTGGCGAACCGCAGGAGGGTGGTGGCCGAGAGCTGCTCTGCCGACAGGATGGGTGTGGTCATTTTAGAAGTACCCCTCGCGCTTGCGGTCTTCCATCGCGGCCTCGGACATCTTGTCGTCGGCGCGGGTCGCGCCCCGCTCGGTGAGGCGGGACGCGGCGATCTCCGTGATCACGGCGTCCAGGGTGGTGGCGTCGGAGTCGACGGCGCCGGTGCAGGACATGTCGCCGACGGTGCGGTACCGCACCTGCCTGGTCTCGGTCTTCTCGTGGTCCTTGGGACCACCCCACTCGCCCGCGGTCAGCCACATCCCGGAACGGCTGAAGACCTCGCGCTCGTGGGCGAAGTAGATCTCGGGGAGTTCGATGCCCTCGCGCTCGATGTACTGCCAGACGTCGAGCTCGGTCCAGTTGGAGATCGGGAAGACCCGGACGTGCTCGCCGGGGGCGTGGCGGCCGTTGTAGAGCTGCCACAGCTCGGGGCGCTGGCGGCGCGGGTCCCACTGGGAGAACTCGTCGCGCAGCGAGAAGACCCGTTCCTTGGCCCGCGCCTTCTCCTCGTCGCGACGCCCGCCGCCGAACACGGCGTCGAAGCGGTGCTGCTGGATGGCCTCGGTGAGCGGGACCGTCTGGAGCGGGTTGCGGGTGCCGTCCGGGCGCTCGCGGAGCTTCCCGGCGTCGATGTACTCCTGCACGGAGGCGACGTGCAGACGCAGCCCGTGCTTCTCGACGGTGCGGTCGCGGTACTCGAGCACCTCGGGGAAGTTGTGCCCGGTGTCCACGTGCAGCAGCGTGAACGGCACGGGCGCCGGCGCGAACGCCTTCAGAGCCAGGTGCAGCATCAGGATCGAGTCCTTGCCGCCGGAGAACAGGATCACCGGCCGCTCGAACTCACCCGCCACCTCACGGAAGATGTGCACGGCCTCCGACTCCAGGGAGTCCAGATGGCTCAGCGCGTACGGGTTGACGGTGCCTCCCGGCACGGTGGCGACGGTGCTCACGCCAGGCCCCTCTCGGTGAGCAGCGCACGAAGCGCCGCTGCGGACTCCTGCACGGTCTGCTGGTGCGACTCGATCCGCAGATCCGGCGACACGGGTGCCTCGTAGGGGTCGTCGACCCCGGTGAGACCACTGATCTCGCCCGCCGCCTGCTTGGCGTACAGCCCCTTCACGTCGCGCACGGAGCACACCTCGACCGGAGTGGCGACGTGTACCTCCAGATACGCGGTGCCCTCCTGCTGATGACGCTTGCGCACCGCGTCACGGCTGTCGGCGTACGGCGCGATGACCGGGACCAGGACCTTCACGCCGTTGGCGGCGAGCAGTTCGGCCACGAAGCCGATGCGGGCCACGTTGGTGTGCCGGTCCTCGCGGGAGAAGCCGAGGCCCGCGGAGAGGAACTCCCGGATCTCGTCGCCGTCCAGCACCTCGACCCGGTGCCCGTCACCGCGCAGCCGGCCCGCCAGTTCGTACGCGATGGTGGTCTTGCCGGCGCTCGGCAGACCGGTGAGCCAGACGGTTGCTCCCGTCTCCGTCACGCTCATCGATATCTCCTGATCAGTCGTCATCAGCCGTGCAGCCCGCATTCGGTCTTGCCGCGTCCGGCCCAGCGTCCGGCCCGTGCGTCCTCGCCCTCCAGCACCCGGCGGGTGCAGGGTGCGCAGCCGACGGAGGCGTAACCGTCCATCAGGAGCGGGTTGGTCAGGACGCCGTGCTCGGCGACGTAGGCGTCCACATCATCCTGCGTCCAGCGGGCGATCGGCGAGACCTTCACCTTGCGGCGCTTCTCGTCCCAGCCGACGACGGGAGTACCTGCCCGGGTGGCCGACTCGTCACGTCGCAGTCCTGTCGCCCACGCGGTGTACCCGGTCAGCCCCACTTCCAGGGGCTTGACCTTGCGCAGCGCGCAGCACAGGTCGGGATCGCGGTCGTGCAGCCGCGGCCCGTACTCGGCGTCCTGTTCGGCGACCGACTGACGCGGAGTCAGCGTGATGAGGTTGACGTCCATCACCGCGCCCACCGCGTCCCGGGTGCCGATGGTCTCCTCGAAGTGGTAGCCCGTGTCCAGGAAGACCACGTCCACGCCGGGCAAGGCCCGCGAGGCCAGGTGTGCGACGACCGCGTCCTCCATGGAGGAGGTGACGCAGAAGCCCTGGCCGAAGGTGTCCGCGGCCCACTTCAGGATGTCGCTCGCCGATGCGTCCTCGAGATCACGCCCGGCCCGTACGGCCAGCTCCCTCAGAGCCTCGTCGGTGAGCCGGTCGGCTCGCAGGGTGTCCGTCATGCTCCGTCCCCTTCGGCGTCGTCGCGCTTCAGTCCCTGGGCCAGCAGGCCCAGGAACTTCAGCTGGAACGCCCGGTTGCAGGACGCGCATTCCCAGGCGCCGTGGCCGGCCTCGTGCGGGCGCAGGTCCTCGTCGCCGCAGTAGGGGCAGTAGAACGGCGCGGCTCGTTCGCTCATGACAGCGACTCCGCGTCCGCGCGCGCCGCCCAGGTCGCGAAGCGCTCGCCGTCCTCGCGCTGCTCCTGGAAGTTGCCCAGCACCCGCTCGACGTAGTCGGGCAGTTCGGCCGAGGTGACCTTCAGGCCACGGACCTTGCGGCCGAAGCCGGCCTCCAGGCCGAGCGCGCCGCCGAGGTGCACCTGGTAGCCCTCGACCTGGTTGCCCTCGCCGTCCAGCATGAGCTGGCCCTTGAGGCCGATGTCCGCGGTCTGGATCCGGGCGCAGGCGTTGGGGCAGCCGTTGATGTTGATCGTGAGCGGCTCCTCGAAGTCCGGCATACGGCGCTCGAGTTCGTCGATGAGCGCGGCGCCCCGCGCCTTCGTCTCGACGATCGCCAGCTTGCAGAACTCGATGCCGGTGCAGGCCATCGTGCCGCGCCGGAAGGGTGAGGCGTCGACCTGGAAGCCCAGGGCCACCAGACCGGCCTTCAGCGACTCGACCCGGTCCTGCTCGACGTCCAGGATCAGCATCTTCTGCTCGACGGTGGTACGCACCCGCCCCGAGCCGTGCGCCTCGGCCAGATCGGCGATCTTGGCCAGGGTGGAGCCGTCCACCCGGCCCACGCGCGGCGCGAACCCGACGTAGAAGCGGCCGTCCTGCTGCGCGTGCACGCCGATGTGGTCGCGCCAGCGGGAGGAGGGCTGTGCGGGCGGCGGTCCGTCCAGCAGCGGGCGCTTGAGGTACTCGTCCTGGAGGATTTGGCGGAACTTCTCCGGACCCCAGTCGGCCATCAGGAACTTCAGGCGGGCGCGCGTACGCAGCCGGCGGTAGCCGTAGTCGCGGAAGATCCCGACGACACCGGCCCACACGTCGGGGACCTCGTCCAGCGGCACCCATGCGCCCAGCCGCTCCGCGAACCGCGGATTGGTGGAGAGCCCGCCGCCCACCCACAGGTCGAAGCCGGGGCCGTGCTCGGGGTGGTCGACGCCGACGAAGGCGATGTCGTTGATCTCGTGCACCACGTCCTGGACCGGCGATCCCGAGATCGCGGTCTTGAACTTGCGGGGCAGGTTGGAGAACTCCTTGCTGCCGATGTAGCGCTCGTGGATCTCGTCGACCGCCGGCGTGCCGTCGATGATCTCGTCCGCGGCGATGCCGGCCACCGGCGAACCGATGATCACGCGGGGGCAGTCGCCGCAGGCCTCGGTGGTCGAGAGCCCCACGGCCTCCAGCTTCGCCCAGATCGCGGGCACGTCCTCGATGCGGATCCAGTGCAGCTGGACGTTCTGCCGGTCGGTGATGTCGGCGGTGCCGCGCGCGTACTCCTCGGAGATCTCGCCGATGACGCGCAGTTGAGCGGTGGTCAGCCGTCCGCCGTCGATGCGCACGCGGAGCATGAAGTAGCGGTCGTCCAGCTCCTCCGGCTCCAGCACCGCAGTCTTGCCGCCGTCGATGCCGGGACGCCGCTGCGTGTACAGGCCCCACCAGCGCATGCGCCCGCGAAGGTCGTTCGGGTCGATGGAGTCGAAACCGCGCTTGGAGTAGATCGTCTCGATGCGTGTCCGCACGTTGAGACTGTCGTCGTCCTTCTTGAACTGCTCGTTGCCGTTCAGCGGAGTGAAGTGACCCATGGCCCACTGACCTTCACCACGGTGACGTCCGGCCTTGCGGCGGGGCGTGGCGGTAGCAGGCTTCTCGGGGATGGCGGCCATGGCAATACGTCCTTCGGGACTGCAGGAGGGCGGCTCTGAACTGCACACCCGCGTGAGGCGCGGCGGTGCGCAGGGATGGAGCGGAATCAGGAGATCGCGGTGCTGGAGACTCTCAGCGGACCGGACAGATGGCGCTGGACATGCGGCCGAGGTCGACGTGCCGCCGACTCACCAAGGCAATTCCAGTTCCGGACATGGCCAGAGCGTGTCACGCGGATCTCGGGCCAGTCCACCACGATCCATCATGTGGACGCGATGGTCCCGAAATGCGAGACGCTGTGGCATCCGTCACGCCGCCCTGTCGACAAAGCGATGTGATGGGGCCCGCCGGACGCCCGACCGGGGGCGCGCGGGGCAGGGGTCAGGCGTGCGCACCTGGCCAGGGGCCCGGGTTCGCGACGTGCGGCTCCTGCTCGATCCGCGTGTCGGCCAGCCTGAATCCACGCCGCAGGTAGTTGTCCATGGCGTGCGGGCCGTCGTTCGAGCAGGTGTGCAGCCACACCCGCGCGGTGGGCTTACGGCCCGGGTGGCGCTCGGCCAGGTCCCATGCGCGCGCGGTGCCGTAGGACAGCAGGTGCCCGCCCGTCCCACGCCCCCGGAAGGAGGGGATCAGCCCGAAGTAGGCGATCTCGACCGCGCCGTCCGCCTGGGCGTCGAGCTCCATGAACCCGGCGGGGGTCCCGTTCTCGTACGCCACCCAGGTCTCCGCCCCCGGACGGTCCAGGATCTCCTGCCACCCCGCGTACGTCAGGCCCAGCCGGTCGGTCCACCGGAGGTCCCCTCCCACGGACGTGTAGAGGAACCGGCTGAACTCCGGCAGTGGCGTCTCCGAGCGTACGACCGTCACTCCGGCCGCCGGAGCGGCGGAGGGGCTCAGGTCGGCGGGCGACGTCTGCTCGAGGTACCAGACGGTCACGTCGGAGACGGGGGCTGCGGAGGCTGCGGAGTCGCTCATAGCGGCCAGAGAAGCACGGCCGGGCCCCCACGCCCAAACCCGGCCATCTCAGACGGCCTCCGCCGACGCGCGTGCCCTGACCACCACGGGAGCGGTCGACCGGGGCAGCAGATCGGCCGGCACCCCCGGATGGACCACCTCCACCTCGACCCCCTCGCCGAAGCGGTACGGACGATGGGACAGCACCTCCGCCAGATGCCGACGCATCCGCGATATCTCGGCCCGCACCGTCACCGTCCTGGTCGCGTCGCCGAACACGTCCTCGGCCAGCTCCGCCGCCGTACGCCCCTCGCGGCGCAGGGACAGGGCGTACAGCAGCTCGGCGTGACGGGGGGAGAGGCGGCGCGTCCAGGTGCCCACCGGGCCCGCCACATGGACCGTGAGCTCCTGCTCCCTGCTCAGGTCCAGCACCACCCGGCGCGGCGGGCCGTCGTGCGCGCCCTCCGCGACCTGCACCAGCCAGCCGCCCGGCAGAGGCTCCACCCTGCACATCCCGAGCGCGGCCAGCCAGACCGTCCCGGGCCGCAGGGACTTCGGCAGCGGAAGCCTGTCCAGGGGCGGCATACCGCTCACCGCCGCGAGCCGGCCGTGGGTGTCCACGGCCAGGGCGCGCCCGCCCAGCCGGCACAGGATCGGGGCGGCCACGGCGCGAAGCCGCTCGATCGCCACCAGATGCCTGCCGCGCAGCTCGCTCTCCGCCAGCGCGGCCACCGAGCCGACCAGGGCCAGCGTCACCGGATGGAAGGTCGAGGCGGGACCGCTGATGTCGACGATGCCCATCAGCCGCCCGTCCCGTGGGTCCCGTACCGGCGCGGCGGCGCACGTCCAGCCGTGCAGGGCGCGGATGAAGTGCTCGGCGGAGTGGACCTGCACCGGCGTCCGGACGGCGAGGGCCGTGCCGATCGCGTTCGTCCCGGTCGCCGACTCCGACCAGGCGGCGCCCTCCTCCAGGCAGATGTCCTTCGCCCTGCGCATCACGGCCGCGTGGCCCTGTCGCCACAGGACCCGTCCGTCGGTGTCGGTGACGATCATGATCTGCTGCGCCGCGTCCGCGATGCCGGCCAGCCCCTCCCGCAGCAGGGGCATGATCTCGCCGAGCGCCGAACTGGTGCGCCGGTGCTCGATCTCCCCCGTCTCCAGCAGCCTGCTCTCCGGTGACTGCCCGGGGTCGATCCCGCAGCGCATCACCCGTTCCCAGGACGCGTCGATCTCCGGGCGCGGGCCCACCGCGGTGCGCTCGCCCGCGAGCCGGGCCTCCCGTGCGCGGTGCACCGATCGCTCGGTCGCCGCGGGGTACGGGGCTCCCCTCGGCCGCGGCGGTGCGACGGGCCTTGTCTCCATGAGCGTCCCCCAACCAAGCGCGGGCCCCGTCCGTAAGAAGGGAGACACGACCCGAAGGACCCATCCTGCCGTGCCGAGGGTCCCGCCACCTCGCACTCCACGCAATGGTTGCAACCCTTTGCAACCCTGGTGGCGGCGAGCGGATCGTACGAGAGTGGCGGAATGCCGCGCGACGCGTCCCTGACGTTCCGCGCGGTGTGCACAAGCGTGGGGGGTGGTGCCGTGTCGGCGCAGCACCACCCCCCGTCGTTTGCGCCCTCGCCCCTCCCGACCCGCGCCCTCAGCCCTCCCGGACCCGCGCCCGCTCCACGACCGAGGCCAGGTCCAGGCTGTGCGGCAGCGTCCCGAAGACCGCGCCCCGGTCCCCGCCCAGCCGTGAGGCGCAGAACGCGTCCGCGACCTCCGGCGGAGCCCAGCGCAACAGCAGCGACCCCTGCAGCACCAGGGCCATCCGCTCCGCCAGCCTCCTGGCCCCCGCCTCCGCGCCGCCCAGATCCGCCAGCTCCGTCAGCATGTCCCTGATCGCGGCATCGAGGCGGTGGTCCGCCCCGCGCGCCTTCCCGACCTCCCGGAGGAACGCGTCGAGCGCCCGCGGCTCGCGCCGGAGCGCCCGCAGCACGTCGAGGGCCTGCACGTTGCCCGAGCCCTCCCAGATCGAGTTGAGCGGCGCCTCGCGCAGCAGCCGGGGCATCCCGGACTCCTCGACGTAACCGTTGCCGCCGAGGCACTCCAGGGCCTCGCCGACCACCGCGGAGCACCGCTTCGTCACCCAGTACTTGGCGGCCGGCACCGCGATGCGCAGGAAGGCGCGCTCCTCGTCCGTGTCCGCGTCGTACGCCGCGGCGAGCCGCAGCGCGAGAGTCGTGGCCGCCTCCGACTCCAGGGCCAGATCGGCCAGCACGTTGCGCATCAGCGGTTTCTCGATCAGCGGCCCGCCGGACACGCTCCGGTGTGCGCTGTGATGGACCGCCTGCGCCACGGCCTGGCGCATCAGCGCCGCCGAACCCACCACGCAGTCGAGCCGGGTCGCCGCGACCATGTCGATGATCGTGCGGACCCCGTGCCCCTCATCGCCGACCCGGCGGGCCCACGTCCCGTCGAACTCGACCTCGCCGGAGGCGTTCGACCTGTTGCCCAGCTTGTCCTTCAGGCGCTGGATCGCGAACACGTTGCGGGCACCGTCCGGCAGGACCCGGGGCACGAGGAAGCAGCTCAGGCCTCCCGGCGCCTGCGCCAGCACCAGGAACCCGTCGGACATGGGTGCCGAACAGAACCACTTGTGGCCGGTGAGCAGATACTCCCCGTCACCCGCCAGCGGCTCCGCCCGGGTCGTGTTGGACCGTACGTCGGTGCCGCCCTGCTTCTCCGTCATGCCCATCCCGAACAGTGCGCCCGCCTTCTGCGCCGCGGGCCGCAGCCCCTGCTCGTAGACGTGCGAGGTCAGCAGGGGCTCCCACTCGGCTGCCAGCGCCGGATCGGTCCGCAGCGCGGGGACCGCCGCGTGCGTCATCGACAGCGGGCAGCCGTGCCCCGCCTCGGCCTGCGTCCAGACGAGGAAGCCGGCCGCCCGCCGCACATGGCCGCCCGGCCTGCCCCAGGCGTCCGTCAGTCCGGCCGACACCGCGTGCCCCAGCAGCCGGTGCCAGGAGGGGTGGAAGTCGACCTCGTCGACGCGGTTCCCGTAGCGGTCGTGCGTGCGCAGGACCGGAGGACTCCCGTTCGCCCGCGCGCCCCACTCCTGTGCCTGGGCGGAACCGGCGGACCGGCCGAGCTCGCCGAGTTCCTCCCGCGCCTCGTCCAGGACCCCGGGGTCGAGGTGCCGCTCCACCGCCTCCGTCAGCGCGCGGTCCCCGGCGAAGACGTCATAGCCGACCAGCGGCGGAACCTGGTTGGTCACTGTGTGGGTGCTTGCTGCCATGCCGATACGGTAAGGACGTGCAGGCAGCGAACGAAACACCCGAGCGGCCACCGGGGCGGCTCCACCGGGCTCGAGTCCTCTACCGCAACGTCTCGAAGCGGCAGATGGCGTGGCAGTTGCTGAAGGACACGGTCAACTCGTGCGTCGAGTACCGCATCCTCGGTCTCGCGGCGGAGGCGGCGTTCTTCACCCTGCTCTCCCTGCCCCCGCTGCTGCTCGGGCTCATCGGGCTGCTCGGTTACGTCGACGACTGGACGGCCACCACCACGGTCGCCTCCATCGAGCGGAACATCCTGGGCGCCGTGCAGACGGTGCTGTCCGAGCGGGGCGTCAACGACATCGCCAAGCCCCTCATAGCCGACGTCACCACCGGCGCGCGGCCCGACGTCATCTCGCTCGGCTTCGCGATCGCCCTCTGGTCGGGCTCACGCGCGGTGAACGTCTTCATCGACACCATCACCGTGATGTACGGCCTCGACGGCCACCGAGGCATCGTCAAGACCAGGCTGCTCGCCTTCCTGCTGTACGTGGTCGCACTGCTGCTGGGCGCCGTCGTGCTGCCGCTGCTGGTGGTCGGCCCCGACCGGGTGGTGGAGTTCGTCCCGTGGGGGACGGAGGTACTCGCGGTCATGTACTGGCCGTTGGTGATAGTGCTCTCCATCGCGTTCCTGACGACGCTCTACCACGTGTCCGTGCCCGTACGTTCGCCGTGGATAGAGGATGTGCCCGGTGCGCTCGTGGCGCTCGGGATGTGGGTGCTGGGCAGCTTCCTGCTGCGGATCTACCTCACCGGCACGGTCGAAGGGCCCACCATCTACGGCTCGTTGGCCGCGCCCATCGCCGTCCTGCTGTGGATAGGGATCTCCGCTTTCGCGGTGCTCGTCGGCGCCGCCGTGAACGCCGCGATCGACCGTGTCTGGCCCTCGCTCGCCACCGCCGCGGCCCGCGCCGCGAGCGACCGGCTCAAGGCCGCCCAGGCCGCGGAGCTCGTCGCCCGCACCCAGGCGGCGAACTGGGACGCCTACGCCGACGACGAGGAGGACGACGACGTGTCCATGCCGTCGGAGTTCCCGGAGCGCTGGTCGCGCTTCCTGCCCCCGGACGACGTGAAGTCCCGGCTGCACGGCAACCGGGACAAGGACGCTCCCTGAGTGCGGTCCCGACAGCCGTGGTGACCGCGGGCGCACGTTACGACGAGCGGGCATCGCGCTTCGTGGGCGCGGTCCTCTGGGCCTGGAGCGGGCGGCGTGAACCCTCCCGTCCCGTGCTCCCCGACGGCTGCATGGACCTGCTCTGGGTGGGCGGCCGACTGGTGGTGGCGGGCCCCGACACCCACGCCTTCACCCCCGCCGGGACGCTCTCCGGCTGCTGCGCGGGCATCCGCTTCGCCCCCGGCACGGCCCCCCCGCTCCTCGGCGTGCCGGCACACGAGCTCCGTGACCGGCGGGTCCCCCTCGACACGCTCTGGCCAGGCGGAGAGGTCCGCCGGCTCACCGAGCGGACCGGCTCGGCCGACGACCCCACCGCCGCGCTGGAGGACATCGCCCTGCGCAGGGCGATGTCCTCCGGCGCGGCACCCCCGGACCCGCTCACGGCCGCCGTCGCCGCGCAGCTGCGGCAGGGGCGGTCCGTCGCCGCGACCGCGGACGCCGTCGGCCTCGGTGCCCGTCAGCTGCACCGGCGCTCACTGGCCGCGTTCGGCTACGGCCCCAAGACACTGGCCCGGGTCCTGAGGCTCCAGCGTGCCCTGGACCTCGTACGCGCGGGAACGCCGTACGCCTCGGCCGCCTGTGCCACCGGCTACGCGGACCAGGCGCACCTGGCCCGCGAGATGCGGGGGCTGACCGGCACCACGCTCGGCGCCCATCTCGCCGCGACGGGTCACGCGGAGCGGGCGGCGAACAGCGAGACGGCGCAGCCGTCCGGGTCGAGGACGACGGCGTAGCGCTGCCCCCAGACCGCGTCCCAGGGCTCCAGGTGGCCCCGGTGGCCGGCACCGGTCAGGTCCGCGTACACGGAGTCGACCTCGGCCGGGCTGTCGCAGAGGAAGGCCAGGCCCAGGCGTTCGCCGCCCTGGGAGCCCTGCCAGCCGGGATCGAAGGAGCGGACGACGTCCTCGGTGTCCCACAGCAGGCGCTGCCCGCCCGGGAGGGCCACTTCGACGTGCGGGGCGGATTCGGCTCCGGCGGGGATGTCGAGGCCGAGCCGCCGGTAGAAGGCCAGCGATGCGGCCAGATCGGCGGTGGTGACGGAGATCGCGTCGAGTCGTGGAGTCATGGAAGGACGGTATGCGCCGTGCCGTGGCCGGGTCTTGTACGAAACGGTCACGGCACGGCGGGTACGGCCTACGCGCAGGCCTCGGGCGGGGTGCCGGGGTCCGTCAGGGCCAGGCCCAGCTGGGCGCGCTCGGTGAGCCAGCGGGTCGGCCGGTGCCGCGGGTCCCCGGTCGTGGCGTGCAGGGACCGCTGGAGCTCAAGCATCCGCGCGGCCCCGATCCGGTCGCCCCAGGCCAGCGGCCCCGACGGATAGCCGAGGCCGGCCGTCACCGCGAGGTCGATGTCCGCAGGGGTGGCCAGCGAGCGCTCCGCGATCGATGCGGCGACCGACACCACCGAGGAGAGCAGCCGCTGCGCCACCGAACCCGCGGTGTCCCGCACCACCGACACGGCCCACGGATCCCCGCCGTCGGCCGCGCGGGCCAGCACCGCGCGGGCGTCCCGCGCGGCGGCCGGGTCGGAGGCGGGCGTCACGGCCAGTACCCGGCGGCGTCCCGACGGCGTCAGCGGGTCCACGCCGAGGGTGCGCGCCGGGGGCAGCCCCAGCGTGGCCGCCGCGGCGGCCACCGTGGTGCCCCAGACCTGTACGAGGACGAGGGCCCCGGCGGAGGGGGCCGGGCCGTCCTCGACCGTGGCGCCCGCCGAGGCCAGGACGGTCCGCAGCCCGAGGGTGTCCTCGCCCGCCACGAAGACCGGCCGGTCCGCGTCGCCGGTCACCGGCGGCTCGGCGGCCGGGGCGGGCGCGTCGGGTCCGTAGGTGAACCAGCCCCGGCCCGTCTTGCGGCCGTGCAGACCGGCGGCCACGCGGTTGGGGGTCAGATAGGAGGGCCGGAGCCGGTCCTCGTGGCGGAAGCCCTGCCAGATGGAGTCGATGACCGCCGCTGTGACGTCGAGTCCGGTGAGGTCCATGAGTTCGAACGGGCCCATGCGCAGGCCCAGCACGTCCCGGGCGATCCGGTCGATGCCGGCCGGGTCGGCGACCGACTCCTCCAGCAGCGCCAGGGCCTCCGTCACCAGGCCCCGGCCGGCGTGGTTGACCAGGAAGCCGGGGGCGTCGGCGACCGTGACCGCGCGGTGGCCGCAGCTCTCGACCAGCGCGGTCAGGGCCGGCGGGATCTCCGGACGGGTGGCGGCGCCCGGTACGACCTCGACGATCTTCATCAGCGGCACGGGGTTGAAGAAGTGCAGCCCGGCCAGCCGCCCCGGGTCCCGCAGCGACGCCGCGATCCTGGTCACCGAGAGGGACGAGGTGTTCGTCGCGAACACGGCGGAGTCCGGCAGGGCCTCCTCCAGTCTCCCGAAGACCTCGGCCTTCGTGTCGAGGTCCTCCCTGACGGCCTCGACGACCAGCGCGACATCCGGGCCCGGCGCCCACGGGTCGTCCAGCGGGACCAGCCGTCCCAGCGCCGCCGCGCAGTCGCCGGCGGACATCCGGCCCTTCTCGACGGCGCGTTCCAGCATGGAGCGTACGAAGTCGACGGCGGCGGTCACCGCCTCGCTCCGGACGTCGCAGAGCTCGACGGTGTGCCCGCCCACGACGGCCCACTGGGCGATGCCGCGGCCCATGGCCCCGGCTCCGACGATCCTGATACGCATGGGGGTTACGTCCTCTCGGCAGGTGCGGTCGATGTCAGCGAAGATAGACGCGGCCGGGGTCGACGTCCTCACGCAGGAGTCGCAGTTCCGCCGCGCTCGGCGGGGGCACGGTGTCGACAGCGTCCGCCACCTCCAGGTCCCAGCCCGTCGCCGCCCGGACCTGTTCGACCGTCACACCCGGGTGCACGGAGACGAGCCGCAGTTCCTCACCGACACCGGCGCGTGCCAGGACGCCCAGCTCGGTGATGACCCTGGTGACCCCGGCGCCCGACGGCCGGATGCCCTCGGCGAGCGCGCGGTCCGGGCCCGGTGTCGTGCAGAAGTCCAGGGTCCCGGTGAAGGAACGCGGGTTGTGACGGCGCATCACCACGAACACCTCACCGGAGTTGGCCATCACCTCGATCGCGCCGCCGGATCCGGGCAGCCGCACGTCGGGACGCTCCCAGTCCCCGATGACGGAGGTGTTGAGGTTCCCCCACCGGTCGATCTGGGCGGCGCCCAGGAAGCCCACGTCGATATGGCCGCCCTGGAGCACGCAGCCGAACAGCGCGGGCATCGACAGCACGGCCTCCGCGCCCGAGATGAGCACGGCGTCGGCGATGGTCTCCGGAAGGTGCGAGGGGTGCGCGCCACACACCCCGGACTCGTACACGACCTCGATCTGCGGCGCGACCGTCAGACGGGCGAGCTCGGTGGCGAGCGTGGGCAGCCCGATCCCGGCGAACACCGTCCGGCGGGAAGCCAGTTCGCGGGAGGCCACCACGGAGAGCAGCTCCGAGGGGGTCGGGGTCCGTGCTGCCGCCGTGGCCATGGCCGACTCCTCGTCGAAGGGCGCGTTCACAGACGCCGCCCGTAGTTCACCGGTTCGCTGAGCGCTTCGCCGACCGCCAGTCCCGCCCAGAACTCGTCGCCCTGCTTCGCGGTGTACTCGGCGTGGTCCGCCGTGCCGTACACCCACTCGGCCAGCCACTCCCGCAGTCGGTCGGGGTCCTTGCTGATGTGCGACCAGGCACGGTAGAAGTCGTTGTCGCGGTCGTAGTAACCCTGCGCGAAGGACGGGTGCGCGCCCCGCGGGCAGACCACCACGGCGTCCACGGCGTGGGAGGGGACGAGGGTGCGGTTCGGGTCCGAGCGGACCACCTCCTCCCCGACGACCTCCTCCACCACGACGATCGCCTTGTCCGCCGCGTAGACCGCCTCGGCCTGGATACCCGTCAGCCCCCAGATCTGGGTGTTGCCCCGCCGGTCGGCCCGCTGCGCGTGAATGATCGTCACATCCGGGTTCACGGGCGGCACGACGTAGATCTGCTCGGGCTCCCCGTCCGGGCCCGGGTAGGGCGAAGTCACCTTGCGCAGATCGCTGTTGACCGTGGGAAGGTCGCTGCCGCCGTAACTGCGCAGCGGGTAGAAGGGCAGCCGCTGCGAGCCGGCGAGGTAGCGGCAGACCATGCCGTAGTGGCTGTACTCCTCGAAGGCGAGCGGCGCGGGATCGGCGCGCTCGATCCTGCGGCGCAGCTCACCCAGCGAACCGGCGGAGGAGTTGCCCACGAAGGAGGAGACCAGCCGGGAGACGCAGCCCGCGGCGATCATCTGGTCGACCACGATGTCCGCCGTCATCCGCACGACGGTGAGGTCCTTGCGGCCCTGGCGGATGATCTCGTGCCCGGCGGCGGTGGGGACGAGGTGGGTGAAGCCTTCCAGGCAGACCGTGGCTCCGTCGCGCACGAAGCGTGCGACCGCCTCCCTCATCGACATGACTTTGCTGGGCCCGTCGGCCGTATCCGTCGTCCGCTCCACGGTGCTCCTCGGCGGTTGTGTGCTGGTCGCCCCACGGTGTCAGCGCCCATTGATTGCTGTCCAATACCGAATTAAGGTCGAATCGAGACCGCTGATTAATGAATGGATGCCGCCGTGGAGCTACGCCACCTCATCGCGTTCACCGCCGTGGCCGAGGAGCTGCACTTCGGCCGCGCCGCGAAGCGGCTGCAGATGGCGCAGCCGCCGCTCAGCCAGCAGATCCGCCAGTTGGAGAAGGAGCTCGGCGTCCAGCTCTTCGAACGCAACACCCGCTCGGTGCGGCTCACCAGCGCGGGGGAGTCCTTCCTCGAACCCGTACGGACCGTGCTCGACGACCTCGACACGGCGGTACGGGCCGCCAAGGCGGCCGGGCGCGGGGAGTACGGCCGCGTCACGATCGGGTTCGCGGGCGCCTCCAGCCACGAGACGCTGCCCCTGCTGACCCGCGCGGTGCGGGCCGCCCATCCCGCGCTCGAGCTGGTCATGAAGGGCCAGACCTATGCCAACGTCGCGCTGTCCAGGGTCGCCGACGGCTCCCTCGACCTGGGGTTCGTCCGCCTCCCGGTGTCCCAGCCCGGCGTGTCCTACCGGGTGATCGACGAGGAGGAGCTGCTCTGCGCGCTGCCCTCCGACCACCGGCTCGCCCGCCTGGAGAGCATCCCGATCGGAATCCTGGCCGACGAGCCCTTCGTCTCCTTCCCCGCGAACGCCGGCTCCACGGTGCGCGACGCGATGGTCCAGGCGTGCGAGGCCACCGGCTTCAACCCCCGCGTGGTGCAGGAGGCCCCGGACTCGTACACGATCCTGGCCCTCGTCGCCGCGGGCGTCGGGGTCACGCTCACCGTCTCCTCCGTCCGGCACATCCAGCAGAACGGCCTCGTCTACCGCCCCCTCGCCGGTCCGCCGATCAGGCGCCAGGCCGCGCTGGCCTGGCGCGCGGACAACCCCTCCGCCGCCCTCCGGGCGGTGCTCGCGGTGGCCGAGGAGGCACTGCCGACCCCTGGTACCGATTGAGACGCACAGCGTCTCGAACACCGGCCAACTCGATATTGGACCGACTCAGTGGTGCAGTGCGAAGGTCACCCCACACATTCGAACCCCCGAAAGGTGTTCCGCCGTGCCCGACCAGACCGATGTCGTCATCTGCGAGCCGCTGCGCACACCCATCGGGCGTTTCGGCGGCGCGTTCGCCCAGCAGACCCCGGCCGCACTCGCCGCACGCGTCATCGCCGAAGTCGTCGCCCGAACGGGGATCGACGGGGACCGGGTGGACGAGGTGATCCTCGGACACGCCTACCCCTCCGCCGAAGCCCCCGCCATCGGCCGGGTCGCGGCCCTGGACGCCGGACTCCCCGACACCGTCACCGGCATCCAGACCGACCGGCGCTGCGGTTCCGGCCTGCAGGCCGTCCTCGACGCGGCCATGCAGATCAGGGCCGGCTTCAGCGACGTCGTCATCGCGGGAGGCGTCGACGTCATGAGCGCCGCCCCCTACTACACGCACGACGGACGCTGGGGCATCAAGGGCCCCGGCCTCCAGCTCCACGACGCACTGGCCCGCGGCCGGGTCACCGCGGGAGGTGTCCACCACCCCGTACCCGGCGGCATGATCGAGACCGCGGAGAACCTGCGCCGCACCTACTCCATCAGCCGCGCCGACCAGGACGCCCTCGCCCTGCGCTCGCAGGCCCGCGCGGCCCGCGCCGTGCGGGAGGGGCGCTACGACGCGGAGACGGTCCCCGTGACCGTACGCACCAGGAAGGCCGAGACGGTCGTCACCGCCGACGAGCATCCGCGCCCCGACACCACCGCCGAGCAACTCGCCGCGCTGCGCCCCGTCATGGGCAAATCCGACCCGGAGGCCACCGTCACCGCGGGCAACGCGAGCGGACAGAACGACGCGGCCGCCGCCTGCCTGGTGACCAGCGCCGCCACCGCCGAACGGCTCGGGCTCACCCCGCTCGTCCGTCTGGTCTCCTTCGCCCGCGCGGGTGTCCCCGCCGCGACGATGGGCATCGGCCCCGTCCCGGCCACCCACGCCGCCCTCGGCCGCGCCGGACTCACCCTCGCCGACCTCGACCTGATCGAGATCAACGAGGCGTTCGCCGCCCAGGTCCTGGCCTGCACCCGGGAACTCGGGCTCGGCGAGAAGGACCACGAGCAGCGGATCAACGTCAACGGATCCGGCGTCTCGCTCGGCCACCCCGTGGGTGCCACCGGCGCCCGCATCCTCGCCACGCTCAGCCACGAGATGCACCGCAGCGGGGCGCGCTACGGCCTGGAGACCATGTGCATCGGCGGAGGTCAGGGCCTCGCCGCGGTCTTCGAGCGCCTGACGGTCTGACGGCGTCGTCCGACAGCACGTCCGACGACGCCGTCCCCGGGCGTCGTCCCACCCCTCCCCTCCTCCGTCCCCTCCACCGAACGACCCACGGCGCTTCGGGCGACGCCGGGGTCGGTCATGCCTCCATCCGCTTGATCAACCATGTTCACGGGAGCCACCAATGAGTGCGACCACCGCAACCGCACGCGAGCGAACGAAAGCCGCCAACCGTGCGGGGTTCGGAGCCTTCATCGGCTCCACCATCGAATGGTTCGACTTCTACATCTACGGAACCGCGGCAGCGCTCGTCTTCGACAAGGTGTTCTTCCCCGAACTCGAAGGTCCCATAGGCACCCTGGTCGCCTTCGCCACCTTCTGGGTCGGCTTCCTCGCCCGCCCCATCGGCGGCATCATCTTCGGCCACTACGGCGATCGCCTCGGCCGGAAGAAGACACTGGTCATCACCCTGCTGATGATGGGCATCTCGACCACCGCCATCGGGCTGCTCCCCGGCTACGCCTCCATCGGCGTCGCCGCCCCGATCCTGCTGGTCTGCATCCGCATGATCCAGGGCATCGGCCTCGGCGGTGAATGGGGAGGCTCCGTCCTCATCGCCTCCGAACACGCCCCCAAGGGCAAGTCCGTCCTGTACGGGGCGTTCGCCCAGCAGGGCTCGCCCGTCGGCAACACGCTCTCCACGCTCAGCTTCCTCGCCATCAGCCAACTGCCCGACGCCGCCTTCGTCTCGTGGGGCTGGCGCGTGCCCTTCCTCGCCTCCGCCGCCCTCGTCATGGTCGGTCTGCTGGTCCGGCTGAAGGTCACCGAGTCCCCGGCCATGGCCGAGCTCATCGAGAAGAAGGAAGTCGCCAAGCTCCCGCTGACCGAGGTGCTGCGCAGCCACCCCATGCTGATCGTCCTCGGCATCGGTGCCTGCACCATCGGCCTGTCCGCGACGTACTTCAAGTCGACGTTCGCCCTGTCCTGGGCCACCACGTCGCTCGACTTCGACCGCAGCTCGTTCCTGACGATCATCCTCGTCGCCAACATCACCCAGATCGTCGTCCAGCCCTTCGGCGCCCTCATCGCCACCCGGATGAAGAGCTGGTCCCGCGCGGTCATCGTGATGCTGGTGCCGGAACTGATCCTGATGCCGGTCATGTTCGTCCTCATCAGCACCGGCAACTACGCTCTCGCGATGGCCGGCGTCGCCGTCGCGACCATCCCGCACTGCCTCTACTACGCCGCCCTCGCCGGCATGCTCGCCAGCCGCTTCCCGGCGCATCTGCGCTACACCGGCATCTCGCTCTGCTACCAGCTCTGCGGCACCCTGCTCGGCGGTACGACCCCGATCATCGGGCAGTTCCTGCTCAACCGGACCGGCTCCATCACCGCCGTCATCGCGTACGCCGTCTTCCAGGTGGCACTGACCCTGGGCTGCATGCTCCTCCTGCTCAAGCGGCCCAACCACGACGAGCTTTCCGTGCAGCCGGCGACCGCTCCCCGTGCCGCGCCCGTCACCGCCTGACCGTCGTACCCACGTACCGCACGCAGAACGGAGAACCGCCATGGCGCTGACCGCGCACGGCATCCCGGAGGTCCTCGCCCTCGGCGGGCGCGACCTCGGGCACTCGGAGTGGAAGGAGGTCACCCAGGAGCTGATCGACGCCTACGCGCACGTCTCCGGCGACCACCAGTGGATCCACACCGACGTCGAACGCGCCGCGTCCGGCCCCTACGGGCGCACCATCGCCCACGGCTACATGGTGCTGAGCTGGGGAATCCCGATGTTCGGCGAGCTGCTCCGGGTCAGCGGCGTGGGGCGCGCCCTCAACTACGGGGTCAACCGGGTCCGCTACCCGGCACCCGTGCCCGTCGGCAGCAGGGTGCGGCTGCACGCCACCGTCACCGGGGTGACCGAGGTCGCCCGGGGCGGCGTACAGATGACGCGGGCCTTCACCTTCGAACTCGAAGGCTCCGAGAAGCCGGCCTGCGTCGCCGAGTCGCTGACGCACTTCTACCCGTAGGCCGCGCCTGGGGATCCGCTACCGCTTCCCGGCGGGAACCGCTTTCTCCGGCTCCCCGGCCAGACGGTCGGCCCGATGACCGTCATCCCCTTGTCCGGGTGCGGACGCGGCGGGGCCGTGCACGCCGACCGGCGTGCACGGCCCCTGCTGCGTCAGCTCTCGCCGAGCAGGCTGTTCAACGGACGAAGGGCCGCCCCGCGGCATCGTGCTGCTCGGGACGGCCCTTCGTGCTGCGCTGCTAGTTGCGCGAACCACGGGTGCGACGCATGAGCACCGTGCCGCCCAGGAGCAGCGCCGCGCTCGCACCGGCGGCCAGGCCGATGTCGCCGGCACCGGTCTGGGCCAGCTGCGTGTCGGGCGTGTTCGGGCCGGGGTTGCCGGCCGGCGGCTCGTCGACCGGGGGCTTGGAGGCCGGCGGCTCGACCGGGGGCTTCGAGGTGGGGGGTACGACGGTGGGCGGCTCCTCCGTCGGGGGCTCGACCACCGGCGGCTCGACAGGCGGGTGCTCGTGGTCGTAACCGTCGTCGTTGGCGCAGGTGTTGCCACCCGTGGGGTTGAGCAGACCGACGACATCGACGGTGTTGCCACAGGCGTTCAGCGGGACGTCGACCGGGACCTGGCCGAGGTTGCCGGACAGGACACCGGGTGAGCCCACTGCCTTGCCGTCGGCACTGGCACCCGACGAGTGGTGGCCGCCGCCGTGCCCGGCGTTCTGCCCACCGCCCTGTCCGTTGCCGTGCTCGTCCCCGTGCCCGCCGCCGTGCTTGTCACCGGAGCTGACGTTGGCGCAGGTGTTGCCGAAGGCCGGGTTCAGCAGGGCGATCACATTGACGGTGTTGCCGCAGAGGTTGACCGGCACATGCACCGGGACCTGCACGGCGTTGCCCGAGCCGACACCTGGCGAATTGGCGGCGACACCGTCGGCCGAGGCGTCGGCGTGCGCATAACCGCCGGCGGCGGTCAGGATGCCCGACGCCGCCGCCATGACGATCATGCTTTTATTCAGAACCTGTCGCATTACATGCCCTTCTCCGGGAAATTCGCGCGGGCGGTGACCCTGATGGAAGTCATTCCATCGACGCGGACGCTTCCATAACGACACGGCGGTTACGGAGGAAACTTGGAGAGCCGTGGAAATCCTGTAACCACCCGAAAGGGTCACGCACGGGTGTTCGCCCAGTGGTGGAAATCCTGGCATTCGGGTGAACGGGGGCCGGCAGGGGGAACCAAACGCCCGGCCGCGAGTTGATCAGTGCGCTCCGCCAAGGGGCACTCGGTACGAGAAGGGTTCATCGTGATCAAGAAGGTTCTGGCTACGGGTGCCGTCGCCGCCTCCATCCTCGGTCTCTCGGCGACCAGCGCCATGGCGATCGGTGACGACACGGGCACGACGTCGATCAACGGCAACGGCGCCGAGTCGGAGTACGGCAACAGCGAGACCAAGGGTGACCAGAGCCCGCAGCTCAGCCTGGTCCAGGGCTCGCTGAACAAGCCCTGCGTCGCCCTGCCGGTCAAGGCCAACGCCGGTGCGCTCGTCGGTCTCCTCGCCGCGGTCGCGGTCCAGGACGTCAACGTCCTGTCCAACCCGCAGAACCAGCAGTGCACGGACAACTCCACCCAGGCCAAGGGTGACGAGCCGCTGTCGCACATCCTGTCCGACATCCCGGTCCTCTCGGGCAACGGCGCCGGCAACGGCTGATCCGGCCGCAAGAACCGGTCCGGGCCGCCGACACTCCTCCATCGTGCGGCCCGGGCCTGCAGCATTCGGGCGGTTTTCCGGGAAACCACGCACACAGCGTTTCGATGCCGCCCGTCAATCGTTACGTATTACAGCTCCGGAGTCACGAGTGCGTTGTGAGAAGCGCTCGTGCGGCACGAAAGACGTGTCCGCTCAGGACTCCGCTGCAGAAAGGGACAAAAGTGAAGTACACCAAGGTTGCCGCTGTCGCCGCCGGAACCCTCATGGCGCTGGGTGCCGCTGCCCCGGCCATGGCCGACTCGGGCGCCGAGGCTGTTGCCGTCGGTTCCCCGGGCGTCCTGTCCGGCAACGTCGTTCAGGTCCCGATCCACATCCCGGTGAACGTCTGCGGCAACAGCGTCAACGTCATCGGTCTGCTCAACCCGGCGTTCGGCAACGTCTGCATCAACGACTGAGTATTCGCCGACCGAGCCGAAGGCTCTTCGGCAAGGCCCCGGAACACCGTTCCGGGGCCTTCCCCTTGCGCCGACGGGGAAATCCCGGCTCGCACAGTTTCCCGTGAACGATTTGGTCGTTGTCCCGGACAGAGGTGGCACAGGCCGCCGCAGAAGGGATTTGAGAACGTGAAGTACGCGAAGACCGTCGCCCTTGTCGCGGGTTCCGTGGCCGCTCTCGGGGCCGCCGCTCCCGCCTCGGCCGCCGCCACCCCCACCGCGCCCCGGATCAGCCTGACCACCGGCGTGAACGAACTGACGTCCACCGTGCCGCAGGTTCCGGACCAGGTGGTGAACCCCGTGGTGGACACGGTCGGCCGGACCGCCGAGTCGGTCCGCGACGACGGCACGGTCGGCAAGTCGGCGGAGGCCGTGGCCGACGTGGCGGACACGGCGGCCCCGCTCCTGGGCGGCCTGCCGCTCGGCGGCTGATCGGTCGGGGCGCCTGAATCGCGCCTCAGGGCTGTGCCGTACTTCTTCACGGGCCGGCTCCAGTGGAATTCCCTGGAAATGCGGCGCACGAAATCGTTCGAGTGAAATGGCGCAACCGAAAGCTGTCCGAGGAGTTGTACAGAATGCTCCGGACAGGCGGGCAACAGATTAACCAGAAGGGCACGTTCATGATGAAGAAGATCCTGGCGACCGCGGCAATGGCCGCTTCCGTCGCCGGTGTTTCCGCCGCTGCTGCTCCCTCGGCGATGGCGATCGGCAACGACAACGGCACGACGTCGATCAACGGCAACGGCGCCGACCAGTACTACGGCAACAGCAGCACGCACGGCGACATGAGCCCGCAGATCGGCCTCATCCAGGGCTCGTTCAACAAGCCCTGCATCGCCCTGCCGGCGAAGGCCAACGTCGGATCGCTCCTCGGTCTTGTCCCGGTCTCGGTCCAGGACATCAACGTCCTGTCCTCGCCGCAGAACCAGCAGTGCACCGAGAACTCCACCCAGGCCAAGGGTGACGAGGCGCTGTCGCACATCCTCAGCGACATCCCCGTCCTCTCGGGCAACGGCGCGGGCAACAACTGACCATGCGTCATGTCGGCTCCCTCTGTGCCCCTTCCGGCCAGGGTGTACCGCTTCCCGCCTCGTCGTAGTCCGTGAAACCGCGTGGGGCCAGTCCGTCCGTGCCGTGACCGAGTGTCGGTCGCGGGTCCGGACGTACTGGCCCCACGCGTCGTGCGGCTCCGTCCGGTCGGGACGGTGCCGGTCCGCAGGTCGGGTAGCCCGATAGTGCGGATATTGGGCCGGTTGCCGCACCCCGGGCCGACGGCTGCCGCGCGGCCGGGTAGGTGCGCCGCATGGACCCGTACGACAGTCAGCCCGGCCGTGACCGCCCGGTGGAGAGCTCCACGCCCATCTACGACCGTCTGCTCGCCGAATGGCACGCGGCGGCCACGCGCGAGACGGGGCGCGGCCCCGAGGGTGAGACCTCTGGTTCGCGGAGCCCCGTCGGCCCGGGACCGCGGAGGGAAGCCGCCTTCGTCCCCGCCGCACGGGCGGAGGGTGAGCGGGGCGGCAGGTAGCCGGCCGGCCTTCGCGGGCGTCGTCCCGGAAGTCGGTCCAACCCGTTCGGGTGGTGTAGCGGAACCAAACCTTCCGCTTCTAGTTAGTCAGTACGTTCCACAACGGGACGCTCGGAAAGGTGAAGCGCAATGAAGAAGATGATGGCCGGCGCCGCTGTGGCTGTGTCCCTGATCGGTCTGTCCGCCGCCGCGGCCCCCTCGGCCATGGCGATCGGCGACGACCACGGCACCACGACGGTGAACGGCAACGGCGCCGAGTCCGCGTTCGGCAACAGCGCCACCAAGGGTGACCAGAGCCCGCAGCTCAGCCTGGTCCAGGGCTCGCTGAACAAGCCCTGCATCGCCCTGCCGGTGAAGGCCAACGTCGGCTCCCTGATCGGTGTCGTTCCGATCGCGGTCCAGGACATCAACGTCCTGTCCAACCCGCAGAACCAGCAGTGCGCCGACAACTCCACCCAGGCCAAGGGCGACGAGCCGCTGTCGCACATCCTGAACGACATCCCGGTTCTCTCGGGCAACGGCGCCGGCAACAGCTGAAGCCACTGAATGCGGGCGGCCCGGGGCGTACGCCCACGGACCGCCCGCATTTCGCTGTGAGGCACGCGTACGCGGCGATGCCCACCACTCGACGGGGGGTGGTGGGCATCGCCGCGTACGCGTGCGGAAGCGCGCCGGTCAGCCCAGGCTGCGTACCGGCAGGAGGCAGTGGGCGGAGGTCGCGACGACCTCGGGGTCGGCCACGAAGGACCGCAGCAGGTCCTCGCCCACCGGCTGCCCGGGGACGGCCGCGGGCCACGGACGAGTGGCGAACATCCCGTGCACCGAGCCTTCGGACCGCGCCACTGCCAGCCACTCACTGGGCACCGTGTACTGCGCCTTGAAGTGAGGCAGCGTCAGGACCACCTGGCCGGCCTGGATGAGGAGCTTCACCGGAAGGTTCGGCATCTCCGAGGCGTGCAGGGTCTCGCCCCCCACCCGAAGTCCGCTGCGCTCCAGGGCCGTCTGCATGGCCCTCTCGCCGACCTCGGGACCGTCCGTGCCGTCGCCGAGCGAATAGGTCATGAGGAAAGCGGTCTCGCGGTCCGTTCCGGGATTGGAACCGCTCCACGCGATGAGGATCTGGGTGCCCAACTGGGCTGGTGAGTAAGGGGTGGTGACGGAGTTGGATGAGCTCATGTCCGGCACCCTAACGGCCCGGGACCGGTACGTGTGCACGCGTATCACCTGATCGGGGGATATCTCGGCCTACGGGAGCTGACGTCCTGTCCGGCAGGAGCCCGCGGAAAACCTGTTGACGGTCCCGGGAGGCCCCGGGCTAGGGTGTGCGCAGTTCGAGGAAACAGGAGGTGAGGACATTGATGACTGTCGTCGCGGTGGGCGCTGCCCACGACCCGAAGAGCATCGTTCCCACCCCTGCGGCCACCGGCTGAACTGCTGTACGACTTCCGCGCCCGAGCGCGCGGTGCCGGGGTCGCCCTTGTGAAGGGTTTCCCTTGTCTTTCCCTCTTTCCCACGCTTCCTCCCCGTCGCACGCCCTGGCCCCCTACGGCTGGGACGACGACTGGGCCGCCACCTTCGCTCCGTACGCAGGGAAGGGCCTGGTGCCGGGACGCGTCGTGCGGGTGGACCGCGGACAGTGCGACGTGGTCACCCCGGCCGGCACGGTCAGGGCGGACACCGCGTTCGTGGTGCCCCGCGACCCGATGCGGATCGTCTGCACCGGTGACTGGGTGGCCGTCGACCCCGACGGCGACCCGTTGTTCGTCCGTACGCTCCTGCCCCGCCGCACGGCCTTCGTGCGCTCCACGTCCTCGCAGCGTTCCGAGGGCCAGGTGCTGGCGACCAACATCGATCACATCGTCATCTGCGTCTCGCTCGCCGTCGAGCTGGATCTCGGACGACTGGAACGGTTCCTCGCGCTGGCCCTTTCCAGCACCGCGGGTGCCGCCCTGCTCGGTGACGGGGTGGGGACCGAGGAGCGCGAGGCGCGTCCGCTCGTGCTGCTCACCAAGGCGGACCTCGTCCCGGACCCCGCCACGCTCACCCACCTCGTCGAGGACATCGAGCGCATCGCCCCCGGGGTGCCTGTACTGCCCGTCAGCTCCGCGACGGGGGAGGGCGTCGACGTGTTCGGGGCGATCGTCCGCGGTGGTACGAGCGTGCTGCTCGGGGTCTCCGGTGCCGGCAAGTCGACCCTCGCCAACACGCTGCTCGGGGAGGACGTGATGGATGTGCGGGCGGCGCGTGGCGTGGACGGCAAGGGCCGGCACACCACCACGACACGCAACCTCCTCGTGCTGCCCGGCGGCGGCGTGCTGATCGACACCCCCGGACTGCGCGGGGTCGGTCTGTGGGACGCGGAGGCCGGCGTCGGCCAGGTCTTCTCCGAGATCGAGGACCTCGCGCGGGGGTGCCGCTTCCACGACTGCGGCCACGAGGCCGAACCGGGCTGTGCCGTGCTCGGCGCGATCGAGGACGGCTCACTGCCGGAGCGCCGCCTGGACAGCTACCGCAAGCTGCTGCGCGAGAACCACCGCATCGCCGCCAAGACCGACGCCCGGCTGCGGAGCGAGACCCTGCGTGAATGGAAGCGCAGGGGCGCGGAGGGCCGGGCGGCCATGGAGCTGAAGCGTGGCCGCATCCGGTAGCGGGATCCTGCCGGGGGGCCGGGCGGCGCAGCAGGCCGCCCGGCCCCTCCGGCCTCAGCCCCAGACCACGGCTCCCAGCCAGGACCCCGTCACCAGCAGGCAGCAGAAGAGCTCGACCAGTACGGAGTACCCCGTCGCGCGCATCACGGACTTGAGGGAGGCCCAGCCCGCCGCCCTGCTGCCCAGCCGCAGGTGCTCGGCGCCGTAGACCGCGCCCACGTAGCCCAGGATCCCGCCCACCACAGGGACCACGAAGAATCCGACGATGGCCGCCAGCCCGCCGGCCATCAGCGTCCTGCGCGGCGCCCCCGACTCGCGGGGGCGGCGCGCGGGCAGCAGCGCCTTCAGCGCCTGGTTCAGGAGGAGCAGGCACGTCGCGCCGATCAGCACGCCCCAGGCGACCGGAGTCGGGTCCGTCAGCGCCCACCACAGGACCGCGGCCCAGACGATCGCCTGCCCGGGCACGCCCGGCACCAGCACGCCGATCAGGCCGAGCAGCATCACCGCCCCTACGGCAACGAGCTGCCACACACTCATTCGACCAGCGTGCAGGAGTGTGCCGGGTCCCGCCCGTCAGAGCGGACCGGGCCGCGGGCCGGAGCCGTCAGCGCGGGGCGCGGGCCACCCAGCCGCGCTCGTACGCGTGCCAGCCCAGCTGCAGCCGGGTGGTGACGCCGGTGAGCTCCATGAGCCCCTTCACCCTTCGCTGCACCGTCCGCAGGCCCAGGTCCAGCTGTTTCGCCACGCTGGCGTCGGTCAGCCCGGCGAGCAGCAGCGAGAGGATCTCCAGATCGGTCGGATCCACGCCGGGACCGCTCTGCTCGCTGACCCCGTTCCCGCCCAGGCGCAGCGGCATCGCGTCCCGCCACACCGCCTCGAAGAGCCCCATCAGGGACTCCATCAGCCCGCTGGCGTGGATCACGAGGGCGGCCGGCTCCGCTCCGCGGCTCGTGAGCGGCACCATGGCCAGTGACGCGTCGGCGACGACCAGCTTCGTCGGCACCCGGTCTACCACCCGGCACTGCTCGTGGCGGCTCAGCGCCGCGGACAGCTCCGCGATCCCGGACGGCAGGTGGAGCACGTCGCGCTCGACGACCACCCGGTACGAAACGCCCCGCATCGCCGCGCGTTCCTCCGACTCGTTCTCCACGCCCGTGACGGCGACGGGCTTCCCGGTGACCAGGGCGCAGACCTCGGACCGGGCGCCCAGTTGGAGCTGATGGAACCGGTGGGCCACCGCGCTCGCGCCGGTCACCACCTCCACGAGGTCGTGCACCGCGGGTTCGGCCGCGTCCGCCCGGTACTCCTCGGCCAGCAGGGCCGACGCGATCTCCGCCTGTTCGAGCTCGTGCCGCTGCTGGGTCAGCAGCGCGCTCAGCGCGACACCGGGCGGCGCCGCGACCCAGCGGTCCGCCCGCGACGAGGACTGGGCCACGAGCCCCTGCTGCTCCAGCCGGCGCAGCGCCCGCTCGGTGTCCGCCTCCGGCAGGGACAGCCGCCGCGCGAGATCGGACATCTCCGCGGCTCCCGTCGCGACCAGAGCCCGGTAGGCCGCTTCCTGCCTCTCGTCCAGACCTATCGCTGCCAGCATTCTCGGCCCTCCCCGGAGTGGTCGTCGTACGTCGCCGCGCCCTCGGCCGATCCGCGCAGTGGCGGAAAACAGCCACGGCGTAAACCCGCCGGTCCCATCATGCCCCGTCACACCAGCACCTCTGGCAATGTGGCGTCTCTTCGGTATCGACCGCCCACCGGCGCGGGCCGAACGCGAACCGGCCCGCCGGGCGACCTTCCCGTGGGGGGTGGGGACGCTCGGCGGGCCCCTTTCCCGGTGCTGCTTCCGGTCCGTTTTTCCGGATGCCCCGGCCCCGTGCCGCCCGTGCGGGGACAATGCGGGTATGAGTCAGCAGGGGGACAGGCCCGCCGCCCACGAGGACGACTGGTGGCGTGAGCTGTACGACGACACGGCCAGGGACACCGGGCCGAGCGGCGCGGCCGACACGCTCGACGACCGCTTCGACTCCGCGACGGACGCGGTGGGCGCCCCGGAGGCCGACCACCCGGTCACGGTGGTCCCGCTCCCCGACCCGCGCCCGCCGGCTGATCCGCCGCAGGCCACACCGGGGCCGGCCCTCACGGCCCAGCCGCCGCCCGCGCCGCAGCCGCCGCCGGCCGTCACGGTCGAACGCGCTCCCTGGGAGCCGCCGACCGGGCCCCCGCGGCCGCGGACCTTCGCCGCGCCGCGACCGGTCCCACCGGAGCCACCCGCCGCCCCGGCACCGCCCGAGCCACCGGCACGCCCCGTCGTCGGCCACATCGGGGACCGCCCGCCCACCTACGACGCCGAGCCCGCCGCCCTGCCGCCGTACGGACCCGGCGGTCCCGACGCCGCCGTACCGGACACGGTCCTGGACGGCGCGCGGTACGGGACGTACACACTGCGTGCCGCCTCCGTGCGCGGGGACTCGGCACGCTTCCGCGGCGAACCCCGCCGCGACGCCCTGCTCACCGCACGCTTCGGGGCCGGGGACACCGCTCTGGTCCTGGTCGCGGTCGCCGGAGGCGCCCGGGGCGCCGACGGCACCCACAGTGCCGCGGCCGACGCCTGCCGTTTGATCGGCGGCGCCGTCGCCCGCAGCCACGCCCGGCTCTCCGACGACATAAGGGCGGGGCGCGGGGGCGACCTGAAATCGGGTCTGCACCGCCTCACCGGCCGTACCTACGGGAAGCTGCGCGCCCGCGCCACGGAACTCGGCCTCGACCCCGCCTCCTACAGCGCCGGCCTGGGCTGCCTGCTGCTGTCCGCGGACCCGGAGTGCCGCACGCGGGTCTTCTTCGGCACGGGCGCGGGCGGCCTCTTCCGGCTCCGTGACGGCGCCTGGCAGGACCTGGGTCCCGGCCTCCCGGCGGCCTCGGGCGCGGTCGACGAGGAGGGCCCCGGCGGGGACCGGCTCACGATGGACCTGCAGATCACCACACCCCCGTCGCCGTACGAGGAGAACCCGCCGCCGCGGTCCCCGGAGCCCTTCCGCTTCCGTGCCTCCGCCGCCCGGCCGGGGGACACGCTGCTGCTCTGCGGGAACGGCCTGGCCGAACCGATGCGCGGCCGGCCGGAACTCGCCGAGGAACTGGCGCGGCGCTGGAGCCCCGGCGGCCCGCCGGGCCTGCCCGCCTATCTCGCCGACATCCAGCTCAGGACCAAGGGGTACGCCGACGACCGCACCGGCGCGGCGGTCTGGGAGGCGTAACGGGGTGCGGCGTGGGTTGATGGAGGCACGGACAGCCTGACGCTGAGAGGGTGCGCACCCATGGCCAAGCAGAACGTGTCGGAACAGTTCGTCGACATCCTCGTGCGGGCGGGGGTCAAACGGCTGTACGGCGTCGTCGGCGACAGCCTCAACCCCGTCGTCGACGCCGTCCGGCGCAACGGCGCCATCGAGTGGGTCCAGGTCAGGCACGAGGAGACGGCGGCGTTCGCGGCCGGAGCCGAGGCGCAGATCACCGGCACGCTCGCCGCGTGTGCCGGTTCGTGCGGCCCCGGCAACCTCCACCTGATCAACGGCCTCTACGACGCCCACCGCTCCATGGCCCCGGTGCTCGCGCTGGCCTCCCACATCCCTTCCGGGGAGATCGGCCTGGGCTACTTCCAGGAGACCCATCCGGAGCTGCTCTTCCAGGAGTGCAGCCACTACAACGAGATGATCTCCAACCCGCAGCAGATGCCCCGTCTGCTCCAGACGGCCATCCAGCACGCCATCGGCCGGGGCGGGGTCAGCGTCGTCTCGATGCCCGGTGACGTCGCCTCCCGGCCGGCCCCGGAGAAGTCCGTCGAGCACGCCCTCGTCACCTCGCGGCCCTCCGTACGGCCCGGTGACGAGGAGATCGACAAGCTCTGCCGCATGATCGACAAGGCCAAACGGGTGACGCTGTTCTGCGGCAGTGGAACGGCGGGCGCACACGCCGAGGTGATGGAGTTCGCCGAGCTGGTGAAGGCCCCGGTCGGCCACGCTCTGCGGGGCAAGGAGTGGATCCAGTACGACAACCCGTACGACGTGGGCATGAGCGGGCTGCTGGGCTACGGCGCCGCCTACGAGGCCACCAACGAATGCGATCTGCTGATCCTGCTCGGCACGGACTTCCCGTACAACGCGTTCCTCCCGACCGACGTGAAGATCGTCCAGGTCGACGTACGCCCCGAACGCCTGGGCCGGCGGTCCAAACTCGACCTCGCGGTCTGGGGCGATGTGCGCGAGACGCTGCGGTGCCTGATCCCGCGGGTGAAGGTCAAGACCGACCGCAAGTTCCTGGACCGGATGCTGAAGAAGCACGCCGACGCGCTGGAGGGCGTCGTCAAGGCGTACACCCGCAAGGTCGACAAGCACGTGCCGATCCACCCCGAGTACGTCGCCTCGGTGCTCGACGAACTCGCGGACGACGACGCCGTGTTCACCGTGGACACCGGCATGTGCAACGTGTGGGCGGCGCGCTACCTCACGCCCAACGGCAGGCGCAGGGTGATTGGGTCGTTCAGCCACGGCTCGATGGCCAACGCTCTGCCGCAGGCGATCGGGGCGCAGTTCACCGACCGGAACCGGCAGGTCGTGTCGATGTCCGGCGACGGCGGGTTCACCATGCTGATGGGCGACTTCCTCACGCTCGTCCAGTACGACCTGCCGGTGAAGGTCGTCCTCTTCAACAACTCCTCGCTCGGCATGGTCGAGCTGGAGATGCTGGTGGGGGGACTGCCGTCGTTCGGCACCACCAACAAGAACCCCGACTTCGCCGCCGTCGCCAGGGCCGCCGGGGCCTACGGGGTGCGCGTGGAGAAGCCCAAACAGCTCGAGAGCGCGCTCAAGGCCGCCTTCAAGCACAAGGGGCCCGCGCTCGTCGACGTGGTCACCGACCCGAACGCCCTGTCCATCCCGCCCAAGATCAGCGCTGACATGGTCACCGGCTTCGCACTGTCGGCAAGCAAGATCGTGCTGGACGGCGGAGTCGGCCGGATGCTCCAGATGGCCCGCTCCAACATCCGCAACATGCCGCGCCCCTGAGCGCGGCACGGGGCGAGGACCCCGTCTCCGGCAAGCCCCTGATGTTCGCCGTCGGCCGGGCACCGCGCGCGGGCTCACATCAGCCGTAGTGTCCCGGGCTCGGTCCGGTCCGTGATGATCTCGACCAACTGGTCGAAGAGGGTAGGGCCCCGGCCCGCCCGGGCCTCGGCTAGTTCGCGCTCGAGGCCCGCCCTGCCGGTGGGGTGCACCCGGGGGAGCAGGCGCTCCAGCCGGCGGGCGGTCTCCGCGTGCCCCAACGCGTCGGCGGACTGGGCGTGGTCACGCCACTCGATGACGAAGGAGCCGTCCCCGGGGGTGCCGAAACCGCCGCCGAGGCAGTCGGCGAAGGCATCGAGATTGCGGCCGAAGTAGCCGCCGGGGCCGTTCACCGCCTCGCCGACAGCATCCCAGAAGCTGTCCAGGCCGGTGATCCCGGAGCCGTCGATCACATAGGTCACGGTCATGCGTGGAGCGTACAAGCGCGTTCTCTCCGGATGCCGGATGCCGGATGCCGGATGCCTGCCTCCGGTCGACGGCCCCGGGGCCCGCGCCGCAGGTGGGGGACTGCGGCGCGGACCGGACCGTGGAGGGCGGATCAGCAGCCGTGGTCGACCAGGTCGAAGGACTCGTAGTGGTCGGCGGTGTAGTAGTCCTCCTCGGTCTCCTCACCCGTCACGATCCGGCGGGCACCGCGGTCCGAAGAACCGGGCGTGATGACCGTGTACTCGTGGTAGTACCCCGTGCTCCGGCTGGGCAGCACTGCCTCCCGGTTCTGGAAGACGGTGCCGTCCTGGTCGTACGGGAACGGGCCGCCCGCATCGATGAGGTCGAGCGTGTCGTGCGCCTGGGAAGGCAGTGCGGAGTAGCAGACACTGCCGACCGCGGTGGTCGAGGGGGCCGTCGCGGCCGATGCCGAGACCGGGCCCGAGACGAAGAGGACGGACAGGAGGGCGGCGACGCCGCCGAGCGTGGTGATCCGTGGGGGGATTCGCATGTCCACCATGATGACGCGCGTAGATCCCCATCCGTCAACGGCAACTCATGTGAATTTTTTGGAAGTTAACCGCAAGTACGAAAACGTGACGCGGTGGTCGAACGTCGGGTCTTGCGCGGCCGTGTGTTCATCTGTTGACGCCCGGAATAGCTTGACCGCTCGCCGACGGGGCATGCATCGGGTGCGAGCGTTCGAGACCTGACGGAGTGAAGCGGATCAGAAGGGGGCCGATTCATCGTGCGTACGGGGGACATGACGAAACGACGGGAGAGCCCGCCGGCGCGGCTGCATCGGAGACTGGGCCACGCGGATCTGTCCGCGGTGGGGGAGATACGCGGTGCGCTGAGGGAGTTCCTGCGCTACCGGCGGCGTCCGGAGGACACCGACGTGGCGGAGCTCCTGCTCAGCGAGCTGGTGACGAACGCGCTCATCCACACCCGCAACGGGGCCGTGGTCACCGTGACCTCCGTGCCCGCTCGCCTGCGCGTCGAGGTGCGTGACTTCATGACGGGGCAGGAGCCCGCGCCGTACGTACCGAACGCCGACGACGGTACGCACGGCAGGGGACTGCTCCTCGTCCAGAGCCTGGCGGACTCCTGGGGAGTCACGGTCCAGGCGCTGGGCAAGGTGGTCTGGTTCGAGCTGAGTGGCGCGCGGGCCTGACGCTCAGCCGAACTGCTGCTCCAGGTCCTTGAGCTTCTGCTCCAGCGAGTCGAGCCGGGGCAGGGCCTGGGTGTCGTCCTCGGCGGTGAGGTCGACGGTCGCGGGGTCACCGCTCGTGGTCTGTGCCGAAGTACTCCTGGAGTTCGATCGGTTCACGGCTTGCAGGGATGGCCGGGGTCGCAGAGGCAGTTGTCCCTGCTCTGTTATGGCGGGCTCCGCGGCAGCCGGTGGGCCGCCACCCGCCGCGGGGGCGATGGCCTGCACGTCCACCACCTGGCGGCCGGTCCGGCCGCCGCGCCCCCAGACCCGGTTCTGCCGGTTCAGGGCCTTGATCTGTGCCCGGTCCAGCTTCGCCTGGTCCCTTCTGCGGTGCCGGTTCTGTTCGTTCTCCCGGCGGTCCTCTCGGACCTCGTCCACCGCCTCGTCCAGGCTGCGTACGCCCTCGAGGAGCATCAGCGACCAGGCGCCGAAGGTCTCCCTGGGTGCGCGCAGCCACCGTACGATCCGGATCTGCGGGAGTGGACGGGGCACCAGGCCCTGCTCGCGCAGCGCGGCCCGGCGGGTCTGTTTCAGCGCGCGGTCGAACAGCACCGCGGCCGACAGCGACATCCCCGCGAAGAAGTGCGGAGCGCCCGCGTGGTCCAGGCCGCGCGGTGCGTGTACCCAGTTGAACCAGGCGGCCGCACCCGCGAACGTCCAGACCAGCAGTCGTGAGCCCAGCGCCGCGTCACCGTGGCTGGCCTCGCGTACGGCGAGTACCGAACAGAACATCGCGGCCCCGTCGAGGCCGAAGGGGACGAGGTACTCCCAGCCGCCGGAGAGGCTGAGGTTCTGCCGGCCGAAGCCGACGAGCCCGTGGAAGGACAGGGCGGCGGCGACCGCGGCACAGCAGAACAGCAGGACGTACGAGGCGGTGGCGTAGAGCGCCTCCTTGCGCCTTCGGCGGTCCTCGCTCCGTTCCCAGTTGTCGTCGGCCTGGGCCTTCCCAGCGGCGCGCTTGCCGCGCGCGACCACCGTCACCGCCGCCATGACCCCCACGAGCAGCACGGCGCCCGGAAGCAGCCAGTCAAGCGATATGTCGGTCAGTCTCATGCACGGTCCCTTGCGTCACGTAGGGCGTTTCGGACGCCATCGTGACGGAAGTACCGTCCCTCACAGACGAATTCGGGGCAAGTGAATGCCATCGGGGAGTCCGGGCTCATCATTGGGTGGAATCTTCTCGAACGCACTGTGAGGGAAGTCGAGTTGTGTTCGAATTCCGGTCGCCCGCCCGGGTGGTGTAAGCCCACGAAGGGCTCAGGCCGCGGCCGCCAGTCGGTGGACGCGGTCCTCGTCACAGGTGCGCGGGCAGGTGACGCAGGTGTCCTCCGGGCGCAGCGTGTAGAAGAGGCAGCAGCTCGCCCTGTCCCGGGTGGGGAGCGACTCGCCTGCCGGGCCTGTCAGTTCGCGGAAACCGGCCGTGCCCACGTACGGCTTGGTGGTGCCCGGCAGCAGCTGCTCCAGCTCGGTCATCGCCCGGCCCTCCTCGCCCAGGAGGTGGGCGACGTACCAGAGGCCCTCGACGATCTCGTCCGTCGCCATGCCCCACAGGGCGCGCTTGCCGCGCCGCATGCGAGGCCCGAATCCGTCGAGCACCGGGCCGATGTGCTGCGCGACGGCGTCGCGGACCTCGGCCCGCAGCGCCGCCTCGTCAGGAACGACCCGGGCACCGGGCAGGGCTGCGGCCGGGTCGTCGGGGAGGCAGGCGAACTCGTCCACCCGGAGCGCCAGACGGCCCAGCCCCCGGTGGAAGGACACGTCGGCCACGGGGATCCGCGGCACCCGGCGGTGGAGGAACCACGGGAGGGTCACCAGGAGGCAGGCGGGCCAGGCGTAGCGGTGCAGGCCGAAGCTCGCCACCACGTCCGGGCGGGCCCGGATGCCGTAGTCCCGCAGCACCTGCGCCTCGTCCCAGGCCAGGAAGTCGTCCAGTGCCGCGCCGCCCTCGGCGAGGTCCGCCGCTCCGACCCATCCGGTCCCCGAGGGTGCCGGTGCGCCGTCGGTGAGGACCTCGGCGCGCAGCCCGGGGAAGACCTCGGTCAGGCGTTCGTACGACACGGTCAGCGGAGACGGGGCGGTCGTGGGGAGCAGGGCGGGCACGGTCATGCGGGGACCACCGAATCACGATCATTGACAGGTAAGCCTTACCTTACCCGATCGATCGATATGTGAACCAGGGCCCACTCCGCCTATCGTGCACAGGTGGTCCGGCGCGCGCGAGCCGGTCCGTAGGCCCGAGGAGGTCCCGTGGAGCAGGGCAGAGCGTGGGACGACGTACACCCGTACCCGTCCGCAGGCATCCGGCCTGATCTCCGTGTGCCCGAACAGGCTCGCGGCGAGCACACCCACGGCGAGCCCGCCGCGCCCCGTACGGTGCGGCGCCACTCCGTACGCGGGCAGGTCCTGGACGCCCTGCGTGCCGCCCTCGCCGGCGGGGAGCTGACCCCGGGGGAGGTCTACTCCGCCCCCGCGCTCGGTGCGCGCTTCGGCGTGTCCGCCACGCCCGTGCGTGAGGCGATGCAGCGGCTGGCCGTCGAGGGCGCCGTCGAGGTCGTCCCCAACCGCGGCTTCCGGGTCAGCGAGCGGGGCCCACGCGATCTGGCCGAGCTCGCCGAGGTGCGCGCCCTGGTCGAGGTACCCGTCATCCTGCGGCTCGCCCGCACGGTCCCGGCCGGCGGCTGGTGCGCGCTGCGCCCGCTGGCCGACGCCACGGTCGCGGCGGCAGCGGCCGGCGACCGGGCGGGTTACGCGGACAGCGACCGCGCCTTCCACCGCGCCGTGCTCGGGTTGTCCGGCAACCAGCAGCTCGTGCGGGTCGCCGACGACCTGCACCGCCGGGCCCAGTGGCCGCTGGTCAGCGGTCCGTCCGGCCGCCGGGCGGACCTCCTCGCGGACGCCTCGGAGCACACCGCGCTCCTCGACGCGCTGATCGCCCGCGACCTCACGGCGGTCCGGTCCCTCGTGCGCGAGCACTTCGACGGCGTGGACGTGTGAGTCCCGGCACCGTCGCGGGTGCCGGGTGCCGGGTGCCGGGGCCGCGGGCCGTCGCGTTCCCGCCCCGGCCGGCGGCTCAGTTCGCCCCGACGGTCTCCGGGTCCGGCGGCTCCAGACGTGGCGCCAGCCAGGTGGGTACGCCGCCGAGCAGCCGGAACAGCCGGCCTGCCTCGGCGCGCAGCCGGGCGGCGGCCTCGGGTTCGGACTCGGCGTCGGCGAGCGAGATGAGCGCCGGGGCCGTGCCGACGAGGTAGCCCAGCTCCTCCCTTATCCGCAGTGACTCGGCGAAGCCGTGCCGCGCCTCGGCCAGCTCGCCCTCCCGCAGGGCGAGCGAGGCGAGGTGGCGCCAGGTGGAGGAGAGCAGGAGTTCGTCTCCCCTGGCCGCGGCTCCGGCGTGCGCCCTGCGGTAGGCGGCCCGGGCGGACTGCGGGGAGTCGGCGATGTTCTGGGCGATCAGCCCCCGCCGGAAGTCCAGCAGGGGACGGCCGGGCGCGGCGGGGGAGAGCAGTGCCGCCGCCCTGCTGAGTGCCACGCTGGCCTCGTCGGCCCGGTCGCGCGCCCCGAGCAGCGTCGAGGCGTAGGCGAGGTAGCCGCGCTCGCAGGCGGCTGCCCCGCGCTCGGAGTCGTCGTGGGCGAGCGCCTCCGCGGTGCGCAACGCGTCCTCGGCGTCGGTCCAGCCCGCACCGGTGTAGAGGCACCGCTCGGTCAGCAGCGAGGTCCGTTGGAGCGCGGCGGCGGGGTCGGTGGCCGCGTGGGGTTCGAGCAGTGCGGCCGCGTCCGTCCAACAGGCTCGTGAGCGCAGCCGCCATACCGCTGTCTGGAGCGGCGGATCGTCATCTGCTGTCGTTCCGGAACCAGACATGGCGGTATGCGCCACGTTGCCCTCCCCGAGCGCGCCGTCGAGCTGTGGAGGCCGACCGGCAAGTGCCGGTCGGCCAGGGTCTGCGCGCATCTCAGCACGGAATGGCACGCCGGGCCAAGGGGTGGGATCAATGTCAGGTGAAAGATTTCACAATCGCCTGGAGCGGTGCCGGGCCCTGACGGGCCCCGGAAGTCAGCTCATCCGCAGGGCGAGGAAGAAGTCGAGCTTGTCCTCCAGGCGCGAAAGGTCACGACCCGTCAACTGCTCGATACGTCCGACGCGATAGCGCAGCGTGTTGACGTGCAGGTGCAGCCTGGCCGCGCAGCGGGTCCAGGAGCCGTCGCAGTCGAGGAAGGCCTCCAGAGTCTCCATCAGCTCCGCGCGGTGGCGCCGGTCGTAGTCGCGGAGCGGGTCCAGGAGGCGCGCGGTGAAGGCGCGGCGGACGTCGTCCGGCACGAAGGGCAGCAGCAGGACGTGCGAGGCCAGCTCGTGGTGGCCGGCCGCGCAGACCGGGCCCGGCCGGGCCGCCGCCACCCGGCGTGCGTGCCGGGCCTCCTCCAGGGCTCCGCGCAGCCCTTCGGCGGAGTGCACGGCGGCGCTGACACCCAGGGTCAGGCGGCCGTCGTCCGCGAGGCCGGCGGAGAGCGGCGCGCGGACGCTGTCCAGCAGGGCGTCGGCGTGCAGCGCGGGGTCCTGCCGCTCCGTGGCGTCCTCTCCGTCCGCCTCGACGGAGGGGTCCGTCCCGCCGTCGCCGCCCGAAGGAGCGAGCGCGCTCAGCGGCACGAGGGCGATGGCCTCCTCACCCGTGTGCGCCACGGCGATCCGGTCCGCCGAGTCGGGGCCGGTCACCGCGGGATCGACCAGGACCTCCTCCAGCAGGGCCTGCGCGGCCTGCCCGCCCGAGAGCTCCGCGTCCCCGGCCGACCACTCGACCCGGGCCACCACGACCTGCCAGTGCGGGGCCGTCCCGAGGCCGGGCAGCAGGACCGGGGCCGCGACCCGGAGCCTGGCGGCGATCTCGGCCGGGGCGGCGCCCGTCTGGACCAGCTCCAGGACCTCCTGGGCGAGCCTTCGGCGTACGGACCTGGCGGCGTCGCGGCGGTCCCGCTCCACCGCGATCAGCTGGGTCACGCCCTGGAGCAGGTCCAGCCGGGCGGCCGGCCAGTCGCTCGCGTCGGCCTCGACGGCCAGCAGCCAGTCCGAGAGCACCGACTCGCGCACGTCGCGGGACGGGACCGGAGCGGCACCCCGGCCGGTGTTCCGGATCGGGAAGAGCGAATAGGCCGTGCCGCCCACCTCCGCCCGGTGCGGTCCCCGGCGGCCGGTGCGCGTCGCCGCGAGGTGCTGACCGGCCAGCTCCGCGCCGACGCGAGGGGGCAGCGGCTCGCCCGCCCCGGCGATCCGGCGGCCGGTGGGGGAGAGGACCCAGGCGCGCAGGTCGAGGTCCGAGGTGAGCAGTTCGAGCACCACCTCGGGGCCGCCGCCCGCCGGGCCCGAGGTCATCAGCCGGCGGTGCCGGTCCACGACGGCCGCCAGGTCGCCGGCCCGCTCGCCGGAGACCTGGCGCACCACGTGCTCGGTGATCATTGCGAAAGCGACGGTCTCGTGCACGGCGAAGAGCGGCAGCCGGTGCCGCAGGCACGCCTCGACCAGATCGTCGGGGATGTCCCCCAGCTCTGCCTCACCCGCGGCCAGCCCCGCGACCCCGGCCCCCGCCAGGATGCGTACGAAGGGCTCGGAGTCCCCGGCGTCCCGCCGCCACGCCAGACCCGTGAGCACCAGCTCACCGCCGGACAGGTAGCGGCTGGGGTCGCGCAGGTCGGTCGTCATGACGCCGCGGACCGAACGGTCCAGCTCGTCCTCGCCGCCGAGCAGCCGCAGGCCCAGCGCGTCGGTGTCCAGCAGTGCGCGCAGCCGCATCGTCGATTGCCGCCGATCTCTTCGTTGGTGCGGGGGAGACGGGGGGTGCCTGTGAATTGCGGTGAGGCCACCGGTACCCGCCATTCGTTCGAATCTACAAGACGGGAACGGGGACCAGCCAATTCCTTCATGGTTTCGGTGACTGCACCGAGTGGAGCAAGGCTTGTGTACTGGGCCACACACCGCGTCAAACAACACAGGAACGACCAGACAAGGGCCGGCCGCACCCCGCCCCCAGCCGAACGACCCGATTGAGAAGAAGAGAGCCACTCATGGACTTCCTTCGCCCCGCCAGCTGGGAGGAGGCGCTCGCCGCCAAGGCCGAGCACCCGACGGCTGTGCCCATCGCGGGTGGCACCGACGTCATGGTCGAGATCAACTTCGACCACCGGCGGCCCGAACACCTCATGGACCTGAACCGCATCGGTGAGCTGTCCGAGTGGCAGGTCGGCCCGGACGCCGTACGCCTCGGCGCGTCCGTGCCGTACAGCGCCGTCATGGAGAACCTGCGGGCCGAGCTGCCCGGTCTCGCCCTCGCCTCGCACACCGTCGCCTCGCCGCAGATCCGCAACCGCGGCGGCGTCGGCGGCAACCTGGGCACCGCCTCACCCGCGGGCGACGCCCACCCGGCACTGCTCGCCGCGGGGGCCGAGGTCGAGGCCGCGTCCGTACGGGGGACGCGGATGATCCCGATCGACGACTTCTACACCGGGGTCAAGCGCAACGCCCTCGCCCCGGACGAGCTGATCCGGGCCGTGCACATCAAGAAGGCCGACGGCCCCCAGCAGTACTCGAAGGTCGGCACCCGCAACGCGATGGTCATCGCCGTCTGCGCCTTCGGCCTCGCACTGCACCCCGAGACCCGCACGGTGCGCACCGGCATCGGCAGCGCGGCACCGACCCCGGTACGGGCCAGGGAGGCCGAGGACTTCCTGAACGCCGCGCTGGAGGAGGGCGGGTTCTGGGAGAGCGGCAAGATCATCACCCCCTCCGTCGCCAAGCAGTTCGCCCAGCTCGCCGCCGGGGCCTGCAACCCCATCGACGACGTACGGGGCACCGCTGCCTACCGCAGGCACGCCGTCGGCATCATGGCCCGCCGCACGCTGGGCTGGACCTGGGAGCAGTACCGCGGAGCGGGCCGCACCCTCGAAGGAGCTGCTTAACCATGCGAGTGAATTTCACGGTCAACGGCCGGAAGCAGGAAGCCGACGACGTCTGGGAGGGCGAGTCCCTCCTGTACGTCCTGCGTGAGCGCATGGGCCTCCCCGGCTCCAAGAACGCCTGTGAACAGGGTGAATGCGGCTCCTGTACGGTCCGTCTCGACGGCGTGCCCGTCTGTTCCTGCCTCGTCGCGGCCGGCCAGGCGGAAGGCCGCGAGATCGTCACCGTCGAAGGGCTGGCGGACTACGCCAGGCACCGCGACGACTCCCACCCCGGCAGCGGCTGCGCCGCGGGCGCCTGCGGCACCTCGATCGACGCCGCCCAGCGCTGGCAGGCCAGGCCCACCGACGCGCGGAGCGCCGACGCCGCGGACCTCTCGCCGGTCCAGCAGGCGTTCATCGACGCGGGAGCCGTGCAGTGCGGCTTCTGCACCCCCGGCCTGCTGGTCGCCGCGGACGAGCTGCTGGAGACCCACCCCTCGCCGTCCGACCAGGACATCCGCGAGGCGCTCTCCGGCAACCTCTGCCGGTGCACCGGTTACGAGAAGATCCTCGACGCGGTCCGCCTCGCGGCCGCCCGTCAGGAAGAGGCGGTCCGATAGCCATGACGCTGCACCCACGAGCCGCGTCCGTACCGGCCGGCACCCCCACCAAGATCACCCAGGGCTCCGAGACCCGGGGCGGTATCGGCGAGTCCACCCTGCGCCCCGACGGCACCCTCAAGGTCACCGGCGAGTTCGCGTACTCCTCGGACATGTGGCACGAGGACATGCTGTGGGGACACACGCTCCGGTCCACGGTCGCGCACGCCGAGATCCGGTCGATCGACATCGGCGAGGCGGTCGCCACACCCGGTGTCTACGCCGTGCTGACCTACGACGACCTGCCCGCCGAGATGAAGAACTACGGGCTGGAGATCCAGGACACCCCCGTACTCGCCCACGGCAAGGTCCGCCACCACGGCGAACCCGTGGCGCTCGTCGCCGCAGACCACCCCGAGACCGCGCGCCGCGCCGCCGCCAAGATCCGGATCGACTACGCCGAACTGCCGGTCGTCACGGACGAGGCGTCCGCGACAGCGCCGGACGCGGTGCTGATCCACGAGGGCCGCGACGACCACCACATCGGACACGTGCCGCACCCCAACATCGTCCACCGCCAGCCCGTCGTCCGCGGCGACGCCGACGCCGCCGCCGCGCGGGCCGACGTGATCATCACCGGCGACTACGTCTTCGGCATGCAGGACCAGGCCTTCCTCGGCCCCGAGTCCGGCCTCGCCGTGCCGTCCGAGGACGGGGGCGTCGAGCTGTACGTGGCCACCCAGTGGCTGCACTCCGACCTCCGCCAGATCGCCCCGGTCCTCGGCCTCCCCGAGGACAAGATCCGGATGACGCTCTCCGGCGTCGGCGGTGCCTTCGGCGGGCGCGAGGACCTGTCGATGCAGATCCACGCCTGCCTGCTGGCGCTGCGCACCGGCAAGCCCGTCAAGATGGTCTACAACCGATTCGAGTCCTTCTTCGGCCACGTCCACCGGCACCCGGCGAAGCTGCACTACGAGCACGGGGCCACCAAGGACGGCAAGCTCACCCACATGAAGTGCCGGATCGTCCTGGACGGCGGCGCCTACGCCTCCGCCTCCCCGGCCGTCGTCGGCAACGCCTCCTCCCTCGCGGTCGGGCCGTACGCGGTCGAGGACGTCGACATCGAGGCGATCGCCCTCTACTCCAACAACCCGCCCTGCGGCGCCATGCGCGGCTTCGGCGCGGTCCAGGCCTGCTTCGCCTACGAGGCGCAGATGGACAAGCTCGCCGCGGCCCTGGACATGGACCCGGTCGAACTCAGGCAGCTGAACGCCATGGAGCAGGGCACCCTGCTCCCCACCGGCCAGCCCGTCGACTCGCCGGCCCCGGTCGCCGAACTGCTCCGCCGCGTCAAGGCCAGGCCCATGCCGCCCGAGCAGCAGTGGCTCTCGGCCGGCGCGGAAGGCACTGCCGTCGACGTACGCGCGCTGCCCGGCGGCCTGTCCAACACCACCCACGGCGAGGGCGTCGTCCGAGGCGTCGGGTACGCCGTCGGCCTGAAGAACGTCGGCTTCTCCGAGGGCTTCGACGACTACTCCACCGCCCGGGTGCGCATGGAGGTCATCAACGGCGAGCCGGTCGCCACCGTGCACACCGCGATGGCCGAGGTCGGGCAGGGCGGCGTCACCGTCCACGCCCAGATCGCCCGTACCGAGCTCGGGGTCAACCAGGTCACCATCCACCCGGCGGACACCCAGGTCGGCTCGGCCGGCTCCACGTCCGCGTCCCGTCAGACGTACGTCACCGGCGGCGCCGTCAAGAACTCCTGCGAGGCGGTCAGGGAACGGGTACTGGAGATCGGCCGCCGCAAGTTCGGCACCTACCACCCGGCCTGGGCCACCGCCGAACTCCTCCTGGAGGGCGGCAAGGTCGTCACCGACGGCGGCGAGGTGCTCGCCTCGCTCGCCGACGTACTGGAGGACGAGAGCGTCGACGTCGAGCTGGAGTGGCGCCACCGGCCCACCGAGGCCTTCGACCTGCGCACCGGACAGGGCAACGGCCACGTCCAGTACTCCTTCGCCGCGCACCGCGCGGTCGTCGAGGTCGACACCGAGCTCGGCCTGGTCAAGGTCATCGAACTGGCCTGTGCCCAGGACGTCGGCAAGGCACTCAACCCGCTGTCGGTCGAGGGCCAGATCCAGGGCGGCACCACCCAGGGGCTGGGGGTCGCCGTCATGGAGGAGATCATCGTCGACCCGAAGACCGCGAAGGTGCGCAACCCGTCCTTCACCGACTACCTGATCCCCACCATCCTCGACACCCCGACCATCCCGGTCGACGTGCTCGAACTCGCCGACGACCACGCCCCGTACGGGCTGCGAGGCATCGGCGAGGCCCCGACCCTGTCGTCCACCCCGGCCGTCCTCGCGGCGATCCGGAACGCGACGGGTCTGGAGCTCAACAGGACACCGGTGCGCCCCGAGCACATCACCGGGACCTGACGGCTCATCAAGACCCTCCGGGCGGTGCGTACCTGCCGTGAACGTCACACTTCCCCGCACCGCACCGTCCGGAGCCATCGCACGACCGCACCATCTGCACGAAGAGTTCGCCTCGGGCCGTCCCCCGGGTCGTGCGCCTCGCAGTCATCCCAAATCCCGCAATCACCAAAGCTCCACGCGGGTGCCCCTGTGAACCTTGGGAGTCAGGCAACATGACCCAGCAGTCAGTGGAACCCAGGACGGGCGCGGAGGACGCGGGCCCCGGCTCGCGCGTCCCCGCCGGACGGTCCTGGCTCGACCGGTACTTCCACATATCCGAACGCGGATCGACCGTCGCACGCGAAGTGCGCGGTGGCGTCACGACCTTCATGGCCATGGCGTACATCCTCCTGCTCAACCCGCTCATCCTCGGCGGCAAGGACGTCGACGGCCAACTGCTCGGCCAGTCCGGCCTCATCACCGCCACCGCCCTCGCGGCGGCGGCCACCACCCTGCTGATGGGCTTCGTCGGCAAGGTGCCCCTCGCGCTCGCCGCCGGACTGAGCGTCTCCGGCGTGCTCGCGTCCCAGGTCGCGCCCGCCATGACCTGGCCGCAGGCCATGGGCATGTGCGTGGTCTACGGCGTGGTGATCTGCCTGCTGGTCGTCACCGGCCTCCGCGAGCTGATCATGAACGCCATCCCGCTGGCCCTGAAGCACGGCATCACCATCGGGATCGGCCTCTTCATCGCCCTCATCGGCCTCTTCAAGGCCGGCTTCGTCCACCAGGGCGAGGCGACACCCCTCTCCCTCGGCCCGGCCGGTGAACTCGCCGGCTGGCCGGTGCTCGTCTTCGCCGTGACGCTTCTGCTGATCTTCATGCTGCAGGCGCGCAACGTCCCCGGCGCGATCCTGATCGGCATCGTCGTCGGCACCCTGGCGGCGATCGTCGTCAACGCGGTCGGCGACATCGACCCGAAGGCCTGGAGCAGCGGCCCGCCCGAGCTGAGCGGCAGCGCGGTCTCCTCACCGGACTTCTCGCTCTTCGGCGACGTCGAGTTCGGCGGCTGGGGCGACGTCGGCGTGATGACCGTCGGCATGATCGTCTTCACCCTCGTGCTGGCCGGCTTCTTCGACGCCATGGCCACCATCATCGGGGTCGGCACGGAGGCGAAGCTCGCCGACGACAAGGGCCGGATGCCCGGCCTGTCCAAGGCGCTGTTCATCGACGGTGCCGGCGGAGCGATCGGCGGTGTCGCCGGAGGCTCCGGCCAGACCGTGTTCGTCGAGTCGGCGACCGGGGTCGGCGAGGGGGCCCGCACCGGACTCGCGTCCGTCGTCACCGGTCTCTTCTTCGCCGCCTGCCTCTTCTTCACCCCGCTCACGGCGATCGTGCCGGCCGAGGTGGCCTCCGCCGCCCTGGTCGTCATCGGCGCCATGATGATGCAGAACGCCCGGCACGTGGACTGGGCGGACCGCTCGGTCGCCGTCCCGGTCTTCCTGACCGTCGTCCTGATGCCGTTCACCTACACCATCACCACCGGTGTCGCCGCGGGCGTCATCTCGTACTCGGCCATCAAGCTCGCCCAGGGCAGGGCCCGCGAGGTCGGCGTCTTCATGTGGGTGCTGACCGCGGTCTTCGTCGTCTACTTCGCCCTCCACCCCATCGAGAGCTGGCTGGGCGTCAACTGACGTCCCCGCGAACTCCGCACCTCAGTCCTAAGGAGACACGCCATGCTGGACATCGCCGAAGAGCTCCACCGGTGGGTCGGGCAGGGACGCGCGTTCGCCGTCGCCACCGTGGTGGCGGTCGGCGGCAGCGCGCCCCGGCAGCCGGGGGCCGCCCTCGCTGTGGACAGCGACGGCACGGCCATCGGATCGGTCTCCGGCGGATGTGTGGAGGGCGCGGTGTACGAACTGTGCCGGCAGGCCCTCGAAGACGGCACCACCGTGCGCGAGCGCTTCGGCTACAGCGACGACGACGCCTTCGCGGTCGGTCTGACCTGCGGCGGCGTCATCGACGTCCTGGTGACACCGGTGCGCGCGGACGACCCCGCGCGCCCGGTGTTCGCCGCCGCGTTCGCCGCCGCGGCGGAGGGCCGGGCGGCAGCGGTCGCCCGGGTCACCGAAGGGCCCGCCGGCCTGCTCGGCCGGCCCCTGCTCGTCCACCGCGACGGTACGTACGAAGGCGGCCTCGGCGGCCACCCCGACCTCGACCGTACGGCCGCCGCGGAGGCCCGGGCGATGCTCGACGCCGGCCGCACCGGACAGATCACGGTCGGCGCCGAGGGCTCCCGCTGCGGCAGCCCACTGACCCTGCTCGTCGAATCGAGCGTCCCGCCGCCCCGGATGATCGTATTCGGGGCCATCGACTTCGCCGCCGCCCTGGTGAGGGCCGGCCGCTTCCTCGGCTACCACGTCACCGTCTGCGACGCCCGGCCCGTCTTCGCGACGGCCGCACGCTTCCCGGACGCCCACGAGATCGTCGTCGACTGGCCGCACCGCTACCTCGCCGCCACGGACGTGGACGCGCGGACCGTGCTCTGCGTCCTCACACACGACGCCAAGTTCGATGTCCCGCTACTGGAGCTGGCGTTGCGGCTGCCGGTCGCCTACGTCGGCGCGATGGGCTCGCGCCGCACCCACCTGGAACGCAACGACCGGCTGCGCGAGGCGGGTGTCACCGAACACCAACTGGGCGCGCTGCACTCGCCGATCGGGCTGGACCTCGGAGCCCGTACACCGGAGGAGACAGCCCTCTCCATCGCCGCCGAGATCGTCGCCGACCGGCGCGGAGGCAGCGGCCTGCCGCTGAAGGGCGCCCACACCCCGATCCACCACGAGTCCGGACGGCCACTCGCCTCGGTGGCCTGAAGCGGGCCAGGCACGCCGGACCGGAGCGGGCGGGTTGCCGCCACGGCGGTTTCACGCCAGGGGGGAAGCGGTCGGGGCCCCGGTTTTACCGGTAGATCAGCTGCATGACATTTTCCCTCTCCTCCGCTTCCGGCCGGGCGAGATCCGCTCGCGCGGGACGCAGGGCCCTGCTCATAGCGACCTCGGTCGCCCTCGTGAGCGGTGTCATGCTCCCCGCGGCGGGTTCCGCCGCCGCCGCTCCCGAGCCGCCCACCGCCCGGGACCGTCACGGTTCCGAGGTCCACGACCACGACATCACGCTCCTCACCGGTGACGTCGTCCACTACTCGGACGGCCCGGGCGACCAGGACACCGTCACCGTCGAGCGCCCCGACGGCGCGAAGGGCGGCGTGCACGTCCAGCAGGCCGGGAAGGACGTCTACGTCATCCCCGACGAGGCGGCCTCCCTGCTCGCCGCGGGCAAGCTGGACCGCCGGCTGTTCAACGTCTCGACCCTGGTCGCGATGGGGTACGACGACCGGCGCTCGCCCGGTATCCCGCTGATCGCCACCTACCCCGCGGACGGCACCCGTTCGCTGCCCGCCGCCCCGGAGGGCAGCAGCGCGGTCCGACGCCTGGAATCGGTCCACGGCGCGGCGCTGAAGGCCGACAAGGACGAGGCCCGGGCCTTCTGGAACGGCATCTCCCGTACGCAGAAGAGCCGTTCACTGGACAGCGGCATCGTCAAGCTCTGGCTCGACGGCAAGGCCGAGGCCTCGCTCAAGGACTCCGTGCCACAGGTCGACGCGCCCCAGGCCTGGGCCGCCGGCTTCGACGGCAAGGGCACCACGGTCGCCGTACTGGACACCGGTATCGACGCCGACCACCCGGACGTCAAGGACCGCGTCAAGCTGTCCAGGAGCTTCGTGCCGGGTGAGGAGGTCGACGACAGGAACGGCCACGGCACCCACGTCGCCTCCACCATCGCCGGTTCGGGCGCGGCGTCGGACGGTGTCAACAAGGGCGTCGCACCGGGTGCGGACCTGATCGTCGGCAAGGTCCTCAGCGACGAGGGGTCCGGAGCGGACTCCGGCATCATCGAGGCCATGGAGTGGGCGAAGGCCGAAGGCGCCGACGTCGTCTCCATGAGCCTGGGCTCCAGCATCCCGGACGACGGCACCGACCCGATGGCGCAGGCCGTGGACGCGCTGTCCGCCGACGGCGGCCCGCTGTTCGTGGTCGCCGCGGGCAACGCCTACGGCGCGGGCACCATCGGATCGCCCGGCTCGGCGGAGAAGGCACTCACCATCGCTGCCGTCGACAAGAAGGACGGCCGCGCGGACTTCTCCTCCATGGGTCCGCTCGTGCGCTCCTACGGTCTGAAGCCCGACCTGTCCGCCCCCGGTGTCGACATCAACGCCGCGGCCTCGCAGTCGGTCCCCGGCATCGAGGGCATGTACCAGCAGATGTCCGGTACGTCGATGGCGACCCCGCATGTCGCGGGCGCCGCAGCCATCCTGAAGCAGCGTCACCCCGACTGGTCCGGGCAGCGCGTCAAGGACGCGCTGATGAGCACGTCCAAGGAGCTCCCCGACCGCACGCCGTACGAGCAGGGCACCGGCCGGCTGGATGTGAAGGCCGCCGTCGACACGGTGATCGAGGCCACCGGCTCCGTCGAGGTCGCGTCGTACGACTGGCCGCACAGCGCGTCCGACCCGGTCGCCGAGCGGACCATCACCTACCGCAACACGGGTGACAAGGACGTGACGCTCGACCTGTCCACCGGCACCGACGCCGAGGCGTACACCCTCTCGGACTCCTCCCTGACCGTCCCGGCCGGGTCCACCGCCGAGGCCGTCCTCTCGCTCGACCCGGCGAAGGCGGCGAGCGGCACGCTGTTCTCCGGGCAGGTCGTCGCCCAGGACGCGGCGGGCGCGACCGTCGCCCACACCGGCTTCGCACTCAACAAGGAGCAGGAGCTCTACGACCTGACGATCCGTCTGCGTGACCGCGCCGGGGCGCCGATGGACGGCAACGTCGTGTTCGCCGCGCTCGGCGACACGCAGCTCGGAGTCGTCCCGGTCTCCGGTGAGACCACCCTGCGCCTGCCACCGGGCAACTACACCGCGTGGACCTCGGCGGACGTCGACGGCGACCGGGCCGACTCCAAGGCCGTGGCGTTCCTGGCGGCCCCCGAGACGATCCTGGACAAGGCCACCACGGTCACGCTCGACGCGTCCAAGGCCCGCAGGATCGGGGTGCGCACCCCGAAGGAGACCGAGACGCGCCAGCTGCGCTACGACATGGCCCGCACATCCCCCGAGGGCGTCGTCCAGCGTGACGCGTACCAGATCCCGCTGACCTACGACCAGCTGTGGGCGAGCCCGACGAAGAAGGTCACCCAGGGCGACTTCAGCTTCCTCACCCGCTGGCGCCAGGGCGAGGAGCTGGTGGGCCTCACGGCCGACGGCGACGACGTTCCCGTCACGGTGCAGCAGGGCTCGCTCGTCGCAGAGGACAGCCGGCAGAAGCTGACCGCCGTCTTCGCGGGGAACGGCGCCGCGTCGGACTTCGAGGGCCGCAGCGCCAAGGGCAAGGCGGTCGTGGTCACCCGGAGCGACGCCGTACCGCCCGCCGACCGGCTGGCCAACGCGCAGGCCGCCGGCGCCAAGGCGCTGTTCGTCGTCAACGACCGCCGTGGTGTCGCCATGGAGAGCTACGCGCCCTACGGCGAACAGACCGCCATACCGGTCGCGTCGGCGCAGAGCATCGCGGGCGAGTCGCTGATCAAGGCGGCGCAGCGCGGCAGGAAGCTCACCGTCGACCAGCGCAAGTTCGCCTCGTACGTCTATGACCTGGTGGACCGTCACGACGGGACGATCCCGGACCGTTCGCTGACCTTCGCTCCCTCGACCCGGCAGCTGGCGAAGGTGGAGAACACCTTCTACGGCCACAAGGAGACCCTGGGCGGCGGCTACCGCTACGACATCCCGGACTACGGCCCCGGCCTCGGCTTCGAGGAGTACGAGAAGTTCCCGGGCACCCGCACCGAATGGGTCAACCCGCTCCCCGGCGAATCCTTCTGGTACGAGAACCACTCCGTGCCGAACGCCGAGGGGACGGACACCGCGTACGAGATGCGCAGCGCGGAACTGGACTACACCGCGGGCCGCACCTACCGCGCGGACTGGTTCGCACCGGTCACCGGGCCCCGCCTCGGCACCGGCTACTGGGGGCCGTTCCGCACCTCGTACAACGACGTCCAGTTCAACATCACGCCGTGGACCGACTCGGGCGAGGGCCACGCCGGCTCGATGCCCGCCGACGAGTACGACACCACCGCGTACGCCTTCTACCAGGGCGACACGCTGATCAAGAAGGGCGCGGGCCGGGCCGGTAACGCCTGGGACCTCCCGGCCGGGAAGCTGGCCTACCGGCTCGTTATCGACTCCGCGCGGGACGAGGCCACCTGGAAGACCTCGACCCGGACGCACACGGAGTGGAACTTCCTCTCCGGCGCCCTGCCCGAGGGCACCGAGCAGGCCGACATCCCGCTGCTCCAGCTCGACTACGACGTGGACACCGACCTGGCCGGTGACGTCAGGGCGGGCAGGCCGGTCGAGGTCGGCGTCGAGTCCGGCACCCAGGCGTGGCTGGACGGCGCGGTGAAGGCGGACAAGGCCTCGCTGTCGGTCAGCTACGACGAGGGCGGGACCTGGAGCGCGGTCGAGCTGCGCAAGGGCGCGTCCGGCAAGTGGACCGCGAAGCTGCGGACACCTGCCCGGGGAGCGTCCTCGGTCTCCCTCAAGGCACACACCGAGGGCCCCGGTGGCCTGTCCGTCGACCAGGAGATCATCAAGGCCTTCGGCCTGAAGTGACCCACTGAGAAGGGCCGATCGAGGTGGTTCCGCATCCCGCGTGGGGTGCGGAACCACCTCGCTGTTCCGGCCGGCTCCACCGGCCGCGGGGCAGCCTTCAGGACCTGCGCCGCGCGATCGTGTACTTCGACCAGTCGCCCCGGTGCCTGTCGCACCGGGACGCGTCCTTCATCGCGAGCCGTTGGCAGCGGGTGCCCTTCTGGGTGAGTGCCCCGCATTTCGACTGTGTACGAGCCATGTGCGTCCGCCCCCCGGTCCTGCCGGCCGGATGCCGGCAGGACCCAGGATCACCCGGGACCGGGTCCCGGGGAAGGCGCACCCGGGCCGACCGGATGTGCTCCGGAGCGCACGGGCGGCGGGGTGGCGCCGTCGGACCGTGGCGTTCCGCTTCTCGGCGGCCACGGTTCCCGGACGGCCCCGGCTCCCGCCCCACCGGGTCAGCGACCCGACTGCAGTGCCGCCCAGGTGTCGGGGCCCACGCTGCCGTCCGACGACAGGCCGCGTGCGCTCTGGTAGCCGCGTACGGCCGTGTCCGTCGCCGTGCCGAAGGTCCCGTCGACGGACACGGTCCTGCCCAGCGCCGCCGTCAGCGCCCGCTGCAACCGCTTCACGGCGTCGCCGGAACCGCCCTTGGCCAGGGTCGGGGTGGTGCCGGCGGAGAGCAGCGCGGTCCAGGTCTTCGCGCCGACCACGCCGTCGGCGGAGAGCCCGCGTGCGGTCTGGAAGGCCTGGACGGCGCCCTTGGTGGCGGAGCCGAAGGCACCGTCCACGGCGCCCGCCTCGTACCCCTGCTGGTTGAGCAGCGTCTGGACGGCCTTGACCTGGGCACCGGCCGAGCCCGTCTTCTGCGTCGTGTACGAGGCGAAGGTCAGGGCGTCGCTGCCACTGCCGCTGCCCGATCCGCCGACCAGCTGCATGTAGTAGGTCCAGTTCCAGTTGGCGCCCGGGTCGGTGTGGTCGTTCCCGGGGGCCTCGCTGTGCCCGATCACGTGCGACCGGTCCTTGGGGATGCCGTACCGCTCGCAGAGGGATGCGGTGAGCGCGGCCGAGGAGCGGTACATCGGGTCGGTGAACCACGACGGGTCGTCGACGAAGCCCTCGTGCTCGATGCCGAGGGACGAGGCGTTGGCGCTCTTCGCGTGGTAGGCGGTGTCCTTGTCGCGCACCATCTGGGTGATCTGGCCGTCGGAGGAGCGGACGACGTAGTGGGAGCTCACCTGGGACGTCGCGTTCTGGAACCAGCTGATGGTCCCGGCGTACGAGCCCTGGGTGACGTGGACGACCACCTTGTCCACCGTCGCGGTGCGTCCCGTCGCGTAGTTGGCGGAGTTGGCCGCCACCCAGAGGGCCGGGGGGTAGTCGGGGCTCTGCGCCGTGACGTCGGCCTTCGCCAGGGGACCCTTCTCGGGTGCGACCGGGCGTGAGGTGACCGAGACCCGCTCGCCGCCGGGGACGGTCGCCCGCACGCCCTCGGCGAGGAAGGTGTAGACGGTGTCCGCGTAGAGGGCGGCGACGGAGCCCTCGGCGGCGCTGTAGCGGGCCACGGCCGGGTACCAGGCGTTGATGTCGGCGCGTTCGGCCTTGTCCAGGCCCAGCGCGTCGGCGTGGCTCCGGAGCACGGCTGCGCCGCCCAGGATGTTGGTCCGGGTGTCCTCGCGCAGGTCGGCGGTGGACTCGCCCGTCAGCGCGGCGGCCTTCTCCAGGGAGTGGTTGGCCGGGTTGCTGGCGAGGTGCATCACGCCGTAGCCGTTGTCCTGGCTGGGGGTCCCGGCGTGTCCGTCCAGGTGCGTCTCGCCGTAGCCGACGGCCGCGAGCAGGTCGCGGGGTACGCCGAACTCCTGGGCGGCCCGGGCGAAGGCCGTGTTCATCGGGGTGCTGCCGGTGGGGGCGGCGATCGCCGGGTGGCCGGTTGCGAGGAGGACGGTGGTGGTGAGAGAGGCCAGAACGGCTGCGCGGCCACGGGTGTGGCCTGCGGGGCGTCGGGGCATACCTGCTCCTGGTTCGTGGGGGAGAGGGACCGCCGGGCCGGGGTGGGGTGGCCGGGGGCCTGTCGAGCTCGCACAGGCTATCGATCTGTTCGGGGCATGACAACGGAATCGCGGCGTGTCCAAATCCCTTTCACTCCAATGGAGTTGTGCGGCTCTCGGGCTGCTCCCCGGACCCTCTCCACCCACTCTCCTGGGGCCGGTTCGGCAGCCTGACCCCGGTCCGCGCGGGTGCCCGCCACGGGCGGGCCCGCCGGGCCGTCTCCCCCTCCCGAGGGTGACGGCCCGGCGGCCTCGCTACCAGCGGTCCCGGTGGATGACCTCCGCCACCGGCCGGCGCCTGACCGGCCCGAAGTTGCCCTGCGGCCACCCCACCGGAATGGCGGCGAAGGTGTGCGTGTCCGAGGGGATCCCGAGGGCCTTCTTCCACTCCTGCTCCAGCATCAGGTGCCAGATGGTCACGTTCGCCGCGAGCCCCAGCGCCCGTGCGGCGAGCAGGATGTTCTGGACGCCCGGGTAGACGCAGGAGCCCTCGGCGAGCGCCTGGAAACGCGTCTGCGTGCTCGACATGTGATCGAGTCCCGCCGGGCCCAGTGACTCGGCGTAGACGGCGAGGCCCTCCTCGTCGAACCGCGGCTCCGGGAACCTGTAACAGGGGATGATCAGTGCCGGGGTGTCGGCGAAGTGGTCGCGCTGGTGCTCGATCGCCGCCACCATCCGCCCGTACGCCGCGTCGTCCATGCCTTCCGGGGCGTGCTTGCCGGTCGTCGCGAGATAGGCGTCCACGCACCGCTTCCACAGCGGGGCGAGATCGGCCATCACCGCGCGGTCGGTGACGACCACGTACTCGTAGCACTGCATGTTGCCGCCGCTCGGCCCCCAGACGGCGGCCTGTATGAGCCGCTCGACGGTCTCGTCCGGCACCGGGTCCGGCTTGAGGCGGCGCATGGCGCGCATGGTGGACATGGTCGGGAAGAGCGCCGGGCCGTCGGGGTCGGGCGCGTCCGCGTACACCGTTTCGAATGTCATGATCGCGGAGTGTACGGCTCGGGTACCGCCGTCGGGAGCGTTGCCGGTCCCCTTCTCCCCGCACCGGCGACGCCTGCAACGCGGCGCCCCCGGAGCCCGGTTGACCGCGCCCGCCGGCACCGCGCGGTGATGCCGTCCCTCCTCGCGGCGGTCCCGCCCTCCTGCTGGTCCGCACGTCCGTACGCCCGTGCCCATTCGTGTCACCCGCCACTGCCGCGCGTCGGAATCGCACACCTGCCCACCCCCCCTCCTCACGGGGGAACGAGAGGCGGAATTCCGGCCGTGAAGGCGTATAAAGGGTCCCTCCCGAGCAGCCGGCGTCCCCCGATGGCCATCTCACCCACCACGCGGCCGGCGTCACCGCGTACCGAGAGCGGAGGAGCGTCCCCATGAGCACCTCGGAAGAGATCAGCGCCTTGCTCGTCACCAGGTTCGGAACCGACCCGCGGGACATCCGGCCCGAGGTGCCGCTCCGTCAACTACGCCTCGACTCACTCGCCCTGGAGGAGCTCCGGCTCCTCATCGAGGACCGGATGGACATCGACCTGGAGGACGTCGTCCTCTCGTCGCGCGACACGGTCGGCCACCTGGTCGCCGCGGTGACCGGCAAGGCCGGCGCGTGACGGGCCGGGGGCCGTTCGCACGCAGGCCCGCCCGCACGGGCATCGAGCCGTTCAGCGCGGCGGTCACCGGTGTCGGCCTGGTCACCGCCGCCGGGGTGGGTGTCGAGGCGGCCTGGCGCGGGGTGTGCGACACCGCGCTCGCCCCCTCGGTGCCGCACCTTCCCGAACTCGCCGGTCTGCCCTGCGACTTCATGTACACCGTCACCGGCCTGGACACGAAGGCGATCCTCGGCGTCGCCGTGCAGCGGCTGATGGACCGCTTCTCGCAGCTCGCCGTGATCGCGGCCCGCGAGGCGGTCGCCGACGCGGGACTCGACCCCTCGGTCTGGGACAGCGGCCGGGTGGCCGTCGTCATCGGCTCCGCCCACGGCGGCCTCCCGTTCTACGACGAACAGCACACCCTGCTCACCGAGCGCGGCGCACGGCGCGTCTCCCCGAAGCTCGCACCGCTGAGCGTCGTCAACGGCGCCGCCAGCAGCGTCGCGATGGACCTGGGCGTGCACGGCCCCAGCCAGGCGGTCTCCACGGCCTGTTCGTCGGGCACCGTCGCCATCGGCACCGCCCACCAGATGCTCCGTGCCGGGGCGTGCGACATCGTCGTCGCGGGCGGCGCCGAATCGGTGCTCTCCCGGCTGCTGATCGCCAGCGCCTGCCAGATGCGGGCCGTCTCCACCCGCCGCGACGACCCGCAGGCCGCCTGCCGCCCCTTCGACACCCACCGCGACGGCTTCGTGGTCGGCGAGGGAGCCGGCCTCCTCGTCATGGAACGCCCCGAGCACGCCCGCGCCCGCGGCGCCACCGTCCGCGCCCGTGTCGCAGGCTACGGGGCCTCCAGCGACGCCCACTCCGCCGTCGCGCCCGACCCGGACGGCCTCGGTATCGAGCGGGCGCTGCGCACCGCCCTCGCCGACGCGGACATCGACGCCCCGGACGTCGGACACGTCAACGCCCACGGGACCTCGACCGTCGCCAACGACCTCATCGAGTCGACGATGCTACGCCGGGTGCTCGGAGAAGGGCCCCTCGTCACCTCGACGAAGGCCATGACCGGGCACACCCTGGGCGCCGCCGGCGGCATCGAGACGGCTCTGACCGTCCTCGCACTCCAGCACCAGCTCGTCCCGCCGACCGCCAACCTGGACGCCCCCGACCCCGCGATCCCCGTGGAGGTGGTGAGCAAGGAGGCCCGGCACGCCTCGTTCGACTGCGCGGTCAAGACATCGCTCGGCTTCGGCGGGCACAACGCGGCACTCGTGCTCACCAGGGCCTGACGGGAGACGAGGAGCACCATGCCCGAGGAGATCATCCGTACGCTCACCGTGGACGGACTGCGTTACGGCTACCGCGTCATGCCCCGTGACCCCGCCGCGTCCGGACGGCCGGGGACCGAACCCGTCCTCGTCATCGGGGGCGCGCTGCAGGGCATGTTCGGCTGGCCCCAGATGGACGACCATCTGGGGCCGGTGGCCGACGTCGTGACCGCCGACCTGCCCGGGATGGGCACGGCGGATCCCCTGCCGCCCGGCCCGAGCCTCCCGGTCCTGCGCGCCGCCGTCACCGGGATCATCGACGACCTCGGAGCCTCCCGGATCAACCTCTTCGGCTTCTCCTACGGTGCGGCCGTCGCCTTCGGCTGCGCGCGGTACGACCCGGGGCGCGTCGCCAGGCTCGTCCTCGGCGGAGTCCCCGTCCACATCGATGACGACCGCCGGGCCCACTGGCACCGGGCGACGGCGGCGCTGGCCGACGGTGACGAGGAGGGCTTCGCCGGGCTCGCCGCCGACGGCCTGATGTGCCTCGACCCGGCCAGGCCGGTGTACCGCAGGGAGTTGGCCCGACGCTACGTACGGCGGTCGTTCCTGCACGCCCTGGCCCACTCGGACCACGCCGCCGAGTCGTTGCGTCGGGCGCTGGGCGACCGGCCGGACTTCACCGGCGGACTGTCGGGCGTACCGGCCCTGGTTTTCGCCGGGGAGCACGACACGGTGACCTCGCCGGAGCGGCAGCGGGAGTTCGCCGCGACGATCGAGGGCAGCCGCTTCCTGACGCTTCCGGAATCCGACCACTGGGTCGTGCTGGAGCGGTCCGACGAGGTCGCCGCCCTCGTGACCCGCTTCTTCACCGACCAGCCGCTCGACCCGGCCGCGGGCCTGCTCCCGCACCAGCACGGGGGGCCCGCTCCGGTGGAGCCCGCTCCCGCATGACCCCCGGTCCGGGTGGCGGCCCCGCCGGGCCGCCACCCGTGGGCGTCAGTGCCCGTGTCCGTGACCCTTCACGTCGATCCGCACGATCTGCGGGTCGTGGTCGCTCGCCTGGTCGGCGAACTCCGCGTTGATGTGCACCACGTCGTAGTCGAAGCGGCGTACGGCGGGGCTGGTCAGGATGTGGTCCAGCGTCTGCGAGTTGCCGTCGTAGACGTAGCTGTACTGCTCGCCCACCGGCAGGGTGGTGATCAGTGGCTTGAGTACCCTGCCGCTGGTCAGCGCCTTCATGGTCGGCGAGAAGGCGAAGTCGTTCAGGTCGCCCAGTGCGACCACCCGGGCCGACTTGTCCGCCTTCAGCAGTGAGGTGACGAAGGTGTTGACCTCCGCCGCCTGCCGCACGCGCTGCGTCTCCGAGCTCCGCACCGGTTCCTGGTAGCGGCCGTGCAGGGACTGGTCGCCGCCCTTGGACGCGAAGTGGTTCGCGATGACGAAGACCGGCTCCCCGCGGAAGCGGAACTCGCCCACCAGTGGCTTGCGGCTGCTGTCCCAGGCCGTGCTCGCCGGGTTGATCCGGCCGGGCGAGACCGAGAGCGTGGCACCCTTCCTCGTCCGCACGGCCCGCACGGCGGTGGTCGCGTCACCGCCCGGACGGTCCACGAAGCCGACCCTCTCGGGGTTGAAGAGGAAGACGTTGCGGATGTTGCCGCCGGGCTCACCGCCGTCCCTTCCGTCCTCGGGGGCCACGTAGCGCCACGAGTACCGGGGGCCGCCCGCCGCGACGACAGCGTCCGTGAAGCGCTTCAGCGTCGCCTCGGAGCCCACGGTGCCGTCGTCGACCGCGCCGTTGTCGTCCTGGATCTCCTCCAGTGACACGATGTCGGGGGCCGAGAGGCTGACCGCCACACCCCGGGCGAGGGTGTCGAACTTCTCCTGCGCGTCGCTCGTGTCCAGGTTCTCCACGTTGTACGTGGCGACGGCGAGTTCCCCGCGCTTCTGCCTCCGCGTCACCTCGCGTTCGAGGCCGTTGTCCCGGAGCGTGCCGAGCTCGGTGGCCTGGACGTTGTAGCCGCCGTAGGAGGCGTAGTCGACGACGCCCGTGGTGGTGCCGGACAGCACGTCGCCCACGTCCGCGACCGGCACGGGCGACGCCGCGTCCAGCGACATCACCTTGAGGCGGCCGGTGTTCTGGTCCTCGTACGACTTGTACAGCGTGCCGCCGCGCCGCGTGGGGTTCTCCCGCGGCTTCACCGTCACCCACACCTCGTCGTACGCGGTCGTCGCACCCGTCACGCGGGTGTCGGCCATGGTGACTCGGGCGCCCTCGACCGACTCGTAGAGATCCAGGGCGTACGCCGACGGGTCGAGGGCCAGGGCCTCGATCGATCCGCCGCCGGCCGTGGGCACATAGGCGTCCGGCACCGAGGCGGCGTTCAGGACGACCGCTGCCGGCAGGGCGTTCCCCGACGAGAGGACCGTGGTCAGCGGGCCGGTGATCTGGGTGAGCGACTGGGCGCCGGTGGCCGGGTAGTACTCGGCGACCTTGCCGCTGACCAGCACCGAGTCACCGACCGCGACGGTGGGCGCGGTGGAGCCGGTGTAGACGAACACGCCCTCGCTCGTGCGGGGGTCCGCGTCCGGTGCGGTGTCCTGTATCCAGAACCCGCGTGATCCGGTGGTCCGTACGCCGGTGACGACACCGGGCACACCGGTCACCGACCGGCCGGCCAGCGGGGAGAGCCGGGTCGTGCCCTGGATGTCGTGCACCCGCACGGTGCCGGGCTCGGTGGGTCCGCCCGGCTCGCCCGGTCCTGACCCGCCGGACGTCTCGCCGGCCGCGTTCACCGGCGTCGGGGTACCGGCGGTCAGGTCCGCGGCGTTGTCGTCGGTGTCCGCCAGGGACGTACCGCGCGCCACGGAAGCGCCGGCCGAGGCGCCCGTCACGGGGCCGCCGCCTTCCCGGACGGCCGCGGAGCCGTAGCCCACGAGGTCGACGATCCGGGTGTCGGCCGCGCAGTCCGCGGGGGTCTTGCAGGTCAGCGGTGCGGTGCCGGAGACGAGCGCGACGGTGCCGCTCGCCGCGGCCATCGCGACCGTGCCGGTCGCGTCGGCGGCCGGCAGGGCCACGGTGCCGCCGGTGCCGGCGGCCTGCGCGACGAGGTAGCGGCGGCCGGGCGCGACGGCGCCTGACAGCGCGGAGACCTGCCACAGCGAACCGGCGGAGGGGGTGCCCGGCAGGTACTGGACGCTGAAGCCGGACAGGCCGAAGGGGCTCTGGCCGGCGTTGGCCAGTTCGATGAAGTCGCGGGTGAGCGTGGCACCGGAGTTGCCCCCGCCGCCGTACACCTCGGAGATGACGGCCGACGACGACGGTGCCGCGAAGGCGGCGGGCAGCGCGGTCACCGAGAGGGTCACGGCGACGGCGGTGGCCAGCAGGGCGGAGCAGGGTCTGGCTATGTGCACGGGAACTGCCCCCAAATGTGTAGTGAGGGCCCAAAAGCTATGCGCGTAGACCGGTCGTGGCAAGAGACCGGAGGTTAATTCCGGGCGTCATCGTCCCGCTCTCGCCCAGCAGTTCGACGAACCGCACAACCTGGCACGGCGGTTCGCCCCGCCGGACCACGTCTCCGGGGGCGGGCCGGCTGGAACACCGTCACCACCGCCGGTGCCGACGCGGCTCGACGAACCACGTGTCCGGCGACAGCTCACCTGCGGCGTCAGGCTCGGGGAGGTCCACCGTCCCCGCGGCCGCCGCGCGCGGCCAAGCGGACACCCTGCGGGCCTCGTCGGTGAGCAGACACGGGTCGGCGAAGGACCAGGGGGGTAACCCCACCACGCTCGCTGGCATCAGCAGCACCATCGACAGACGTGCCAGCCGGATTCTGCGGGCAGCCAGGTTCCCGAATGATCGGACAGGTACCACAGCGCCCTCAAGCCGTCGAAGGATCACCCGTGTCCCGCACCCCCCGTACGAGCCGTTCCGCGTCCCGTGTTCTGTCCTCCCTGGCCTTGCTGGCTCTGGGTGCCGGTGGCATTACCGCCTGCGGCGACAATGATCCCGACTCCAAGCCCATGGCCTCGGCGTCCGCCACCCCATCCTCCTCCCCGGGATCCGCCAAGGCGGCCGAAGCGAAGCTGCACATGGTCGACAACCGAGGTCACCGCGTGGCCTTCTATGTCACGCAGGGTAATGGCTCCACCATCGTCCTGGACTCGGGCGGCGGTGAGTACTCCTCGCAGTGGAAGGACATCGTCCCCAAGCTTCACGCAGCCACCGGTGCCACTGTCATCACGTATGACCGGGCCGGTCTCGGCAAGAGCGACGTGGTGCCCGGCGCGTGGAAGGTTCGGAGCGCCGTCAGCGACCTCAAGGCGGGACTCAAGCAACTGGGCATCGCCAAGGACGTGACCTTGGTGTCTCACTCCCAGGCCGGGGAGATCGCGAGCTACCTCGCCCAGGACGACCCGGAGATGCTCTCCGGCGCAGTCCTGGTCGACGCCAATCTCCCGCAGTTCTTCACGGACGAGGAGATTCCCCGTCTCGTAGCCGGGACTCAGCCCGACGTCGATGCGGCGAAGAAGGACCCCGAGAAGCCGGAGAACCGCCAGTTGATCTCCACCGCAGAGGGCTTCGCCGCAGCGCACAAGGCATTCCACAAGGTGACGTGGCCGGCTTCGGTGCCGGCAACGGTCATGGTTTCGGAGAAGACTCCGTTCGCCGGGTCTCCTGAGGACGCCCAGCGCTGGCGTGACGCCGCCGCCTCATTCGCCCAGGATGGTCCGAACCGGACGCTCTTCACTGCCAAGGGCACTTCCCACGAGATTCCGACGGACCGTCCCGACCTCGTGCTCAAGGAGATCGAAGCCATGTTCGCCGCACAGCACTGACCTCCGGGACGCGATGTCCCGGCAGGTCCGCAGTGTTCTGCTCTGCGAGCAGCAGCGAAGTGCCTCGTGAAGCTGGTGGTCCGACCTGAAGTCAATCGTCGACAGATGATCTACACGATGGACAGCTGCCCGGCGGGGCCGGCAAACCCAAGGGACAAGGAACCTCCTGCCCTCCGGGGCGGAGGTGTTCGTGGAGTGGGTCGTCCCGATCCTCCAGGAGCGTGTTCCGCACCGAGTACACCGGCTCCGCCCTGCGCGAGCACCACGGCCTGCCGAGGCCGGCCAACAGGCTGGTCGACACAGTCGACACCCGGGAGGGTCGCACCGGCATCGGCCTCCTGGCGGCGGCCGGATGACCGAACGCCCCGGCGCCGGGCCCGCGCCCCGTCGGCGTCGGGCCCGGGTGTTCCACCTCTACGAGGCCGGTCCGGCGGACGAGGGCGGGGCGGGGCGCACGGCCAGTGAGAAGGAGTGTCCGGCCGGGTCCGCGTAGACGCGGACGTCGTGGGGGCCACCGTTGTCCTTGGTCTCCACCGGCCGGGCGCCGAGCCCGATCGCCTCGCGCTCCGCCTCGTCAATGGCGCCCCGGTCCACCAGGATGCGCAGGTGGGCCTGTTGGGAGTCCTCGGGGCGGGGCCAGCTGGGCGGCGCGTAGCCGTGGTCGCGGCGGATCGCCAGATGCACGCCGCTGTGGCCGATGATCTCGACGAAGTCGGGATCGTTCCCGACACGCGTCTCGGCGTTGAGCAGGGCGGCGTAGAACTCGGCGAGTTCCACGTGCTCGGCACAGTCCAGGACCAGAACACTCGTTTTCCCGACAGTCATACTTTCATCGGTACCCGCGAGGCGGCCGGGCACGCCGGACGGCGGACCTCCACGTCCTGCGGACCTGCTTCCGCGCGGCGACGGACGCGCGCCACGGACCACCCCGCCCCGGTACGACGGGTGGCCGCACGCACGACCGACAGGGGCCCGCACCCCGGCCGCACGGCGCGCCCGGGGGGCCGATCGGGGAACCGGGCCCAAGGGCTGTCCCGCGATTCCCGGCGGGCGCGCGACGACAGCTACGGCACCTCGCTGCGTTGTCGGAACGTCCATATACGTCCAGTATGCGGACGTCCCTCCGCCTTGCGATGCACCGCATCCGACGCCGCGCGCTGATCCACCGGGAATTGCGGGACAGCCCTTAGGGTGCGGATCATGGCAGCGAGCGCGGCGGACCGGGACACGGACGCTTCCGGCCCCGGGCCCTCCGATCCCAACCGGTGGCGTGCCCTCGCGGTCTGCCTGGTGGCCGGCTTCATGACACTGCTGGACGTGTCCATCGTCAACGTGGCGCTGCCGTCCATCAAGGAGGGCCTCGACACCCCGGAGTCCGACCTCCAGTGGGTGCTGTCGGGCTACGCCCTCGCCTTCGGGCTCGTCCTCATCCCCGGGGGACGGCTCGGGGACGCCCGGGGCAGGCGGGCCGTGTTCATGGCGGGTCTCACCCTGTTCACCCTGTCGTCCGCGGCCTGCGGCGCCGCCCAGTCCAGCCTCTGGCTGGTCGTCGCCCGCTTGATCCAGGGAGCGGCGGGCGGGCTGCTCTCGCCGCAGATCTCCGCGCTGATCCAGCAGATGTTCTCGGGGCGCGAAAGGGGCCGCGCCTTCGGGATGTTCGGCACCGTGGTCGGCATCTCCACCGCGGTCGGCCCGCTCCTGGGCGGGCTCCTGATCCAGGTGGCGGGGGCGCAGGACGGCTGGCGGTGGGTGTTCTACGTCAATCTGCCGATCGGCTTCGTCTGCCTCCTGCTGGCTCGCCGCCTGCTCCCCGACACCCCGTCGGCGACCCGGGTACGTCCGCGTGACCTCGACCCGCTCGGCGTGCTGCTGCTCGGCGGCGGAGTGCTCGCACTGCTGCTGCCGTTCGTCCAGGCGCAGCAGTGGCGGGGCGACGGGAAATGGCTGCTCGTGCCGGTGGCCCTGGCCCTGCTCGCCGTGTTCGTCGGATGGGAGTCCCGGTGCGCCCGCCGCGGCATCCAGCCTGTGCTGGACCTGTCGCTGTTCAGGCAGCGGTCCTTCTGGCTCGGCTGCCTGATGATCCTCCTGTACTTCGCGGGATTCACCTCCATCTTCTTCATCAGCACGCTCTACCTCCAGTCCGGGCTGCACTACAGCGCACTCGAGGCCGGGCTCGCGATCACCCCGTTCGCCCTCGGCGCGGGCGGGTCGGCGATGGTCGGCGGCCGGCTGGTCGGCCGCTTCGGGAGGCCCCTCATCGTCGTGGGACTGACGATGGTCGCGGTCGGGCTCGGACTCACCGCCCTGGCGGCGCACCTCGTCCCGGGCCGGGGCGTCGGACTCGCCATGGCCGCGCCGCTGCTGCTGGCCGGGCTGGGAAGCGGACTCGTCATCGCGCCGAACCAGACCCTCACGCTCTCCGAGGTGCCGGTGAACAACGCAGGCAGCGCGGGCGGCACCCTCCAGACCAGCCAGCGCGTCGGATCGGCCATCGGGATCGCCGCGGTGGGCTCTGTCTTCTTCGCCCGGCTGGGTCCGGGGGACTGGCCGGCGGCGTACGACCACGGACTCCTCGTCTCGGTAGCCTTCGTCGTCGCTGCCCTGATCGTGGCGCTGGCGGATGTCGCAGCGGGCAGGCGGGGCAGAAGACGTTCCGGGACACCCGAAGTCACCGACCAGCCGAGGGGAACACGATGAACGACACGAGCGCCGGCGAACGGGACGGGAACACCTCGTACGGGCGGAAGCCCTTCAAGCGCTCCCGCAGCCACTTCGCCGACCGCATCACCGCCGACGGCCGGGACGGCTGGCCCGTCGAGGCCGGGCGCTACCGGCTCGTCGTCAGCCGCGCCTGCCCCTGGGCAAGCCGCGCGCTGATCTCCCGGCGCCTGCTCGGACTGGAGAGCGCCCTCTCCCTCGCCGTGGCCGACCCCATCCAGGACGACCGCAGTTGGCGCTTCACCCTCGACGAGCACGGCAGGGACCCCGTCCTCGGCCACCGCTACCTGAGCGAGGCGTACGACGCGAGGGAGACCGGCTACCCCGGCGGTGTCAGCGTGCCGGCGATCGTCGACGTACCGACCCGCGCCCTGGTCACCAACGACTACCCGCAGATCACGCTGGACCTGGCCACCGAATGGACCGCGCTGCACCGGCCGGGGGCGCCCGACCTCTACCCGGAACCGCTGCGCGACGAGATCGACACGGTGATGGACGGCATCTACCGCGACGTCAACAACGGTGTGTACCGCGCCGGATTCGCCAGTGACCAGCACTCCTACGAAGAAGCCTACGTCGATCTGTTCCGGCGCCTCGACCAGGTCTCGGAGCGCCTCGCCGACCGGCGCTACCTCGTCGGCGACACGATCACCGAGGCGGACATCCGGCTGTTCACCACGCTGGTGCGCTTCGACGCCGTCTACCACGGCCACTTCAAGTGCAACCGCTCCAAACTGGCCGAGGACCCCGTCCTGTGGGGGTACGTCCGCGACCTCTACCAGACCCCCGGCTTCGGCGACACCGTCGACTTCGACCACATCAAACGGCACTACTACGAGGTGCACACCGGCATCAACCCCAGCGGTGTCGTGCCGCTCGGCCCGGACCTGTCGGGCTGGCCGACCCCGCACCACCGGGAGCAGTTGGGCGGCCGGCCCTTCGGCGACGGGACCCCGCCCGGACCCGTACCGCCCGGCGAGGAGATCCCGGCCCGCGGGCGCCCCTGAGGCCTCACCCCGCCCGGGGTGCGGGCTCCGGGCGGGGTCCCGTCGCCAACGGGGAACGGGCCAGGACCACGCAGCCGCCGGTGATCAGTGCCACCCCGGCCACCTGCGGCAGCAGCCACCAGCCGGTGCGCACCTGCTCGTCGAACAGCGTCACGCCGTACGCGACGCTGATCAGCGCGTCCCCGAGCGTCAGCATCGGCTGGACCGCCACCAGCGAACCGGCCTGGAGCGCGTTCTGGAGGAGGAACAGCGCGCCCACCCCGGCCACCGCGGTCGCGTACAGCTGCCACGCGGTCAGCAGACCGGTCACACCGTCGGCGTCCAGCCGTCCCATGGCGTCCTTCATCAGCGCCGCGGTCAGCGCGTACCCGCAGGCCGCGGCGAGACCCAGCAGCGCGGCCCGGGTGTTGCCTGAGATGCCGAGCGCGGTCGTGACCAGCACGGCCTCGAAGATCCCGGTCGCCACCAGGGCCGGGATCCAGGCCGCGTCCCGCACGGCCTCGCTGCCGTCGGCCGGCGCGGCTGCGGCCATGCCGAGGGCCAGTCCGACCGTCACGGCGGCCACCCCGGTCCAGACCGCGCGCGGCACCCGGACCCGCATCACGAAACCGGCGACGAGCAGGGCCGCCGGCAGCTCGATCACGAAGATCGGCTGGACCACGGCGATGGGGCCGGTGGCCAGGGCCACCGCCTGGCAGACCGCGGCGACGATCACGAGACCGATCCCGGCCAGCCACACCCTGCGGCGCAGCAGATGCCTGATCAGAGACAGGCGCATCGCCTCGCTGTCGGGCACGTCGAGGGCGGCGCGGCGCTGCAGGACCGAGGCGGAGCCGTTGCTGAGGGCTGTCAGCACGGCGAACAGGACACTGATCACCGTCCCATCATGCGGGCCGGAACCCTCCCGTCCGTGGCGCCGCGACCACGCGGGTGTCGCCGTTCCAGGACCGGTCCACCCGGGTCCGCGTAGCCTGCGGTCCATGGTCGCCAAGAACGCTCCCGTGCTCTCCAACCGTGCGCTCAACAGGGCCACCCTGAAACGTCAGTTGCTCCTGAGCCGCTCCGCCGTGCCGGTCCTGGACGCCGTCCGCGGGCTCGTCGGCCTCCAGGCGCAGAACACCAGGCCCCCGTACTTCCAGCTGTACTCCAGGCTGGCCGGCTTCGACCCCGCGGAGCTCTCGGCGCTGATGGAGTCCCGCGAGGTGGTCAGGATCGTCACCCTGCGCTCCACGATCCACACCCACACCGCCGAGGACGCGCTCACGCTTCGCCCCCTGGTGCAGCCGGCGCGCGACCGTGAGCTGAACATGTTCCGGGGCGGGCTCACCGGTGTGGACCTGGACCGGCTCACCGAACTCGCCAGGGAGCTCGTGGAGGAACGGCCGCGCACCATGAAGGAGTTGCGCGAGGAGCTGCTCCAGCACTGGCCTGACGCGGACCCCCGGGCGCTCGCCGTGGCCGCCCGCTGCGGTCTTCCGCTGGTCCAGGTCACCCCGCGCGGGCAGTGGGGACGCAGCGGCCAGGTCGCCCTGACGACCGCCGAGCACTGGCTCGGCGGTCCGCCGCTCCCCGCCGCCTCGCCCGACGACATGGTCATGCGCTACCTCGGGGCCTTCGGCCCGGCTTCGGTGAAGGACATGCAGACGTGGGCGGGACTCACCCGGATGCGTGAGGTGTTCGAACGGCTGCGCCCCCGGCTCGCCACCTTCCGCGACGAGAACGGCGTGGAGCTCTTCGACCTGCCCGACGCCCCCAGGCCCGGCCCCGACACCCCTGCGCCGCCGCGCTTCCTGCCGGAGTTCGACAACGTACTGCTCGGCCACGCCGACCGGACCAGGGTGATCCCGCCCGCGTACAAGGGGCGCAACGGCGTGGGCAACCAGTCGTACGGCACGGTGCTGTCCGACGGCTACCTGGCCGCGCTCTGGCGCCTCGACGGGACGGCGGACGACGCGACCGTCACCGTGCAGGCCCTGGGCGGTCTCGGCCCGGCCGCACGTGAGGAGATCACGCGGGAGGCCGTCGACATGCTGAAGGTGATGTCACCCGCGCCCGCGTACGACGTCCGGTTCGACACGTTCATCGACTTCGGGGACTGACCCGCCGGAGATTCCGCGAACGGCCTGCGGGGGAGCGGGCCGGGCAGGGGCGGCGCCCGCTCAGGGCAGCAGCCCCGCTCGGCGTGCCGCCACCACCGCCTCCAGCCGGGTGTGCGCCCCGAGCTTGCGCATCGCGGACCGCAGATAGCTCTTCACGGTCTCCGGGCGCAGGCCGAGCCGACTCGCCGCCGCGCCGTTCGTCGCGCCCGAGGCGACGCAGGCGATCACGTCGACCTCACGCGGCGCCAGCCGCACCCGCGGGGCTCTTGGGCCTTCCGCGTCCGCCCCGGAGGCCGAGGCGAGCCGCCCGCACACCGCGAGCAGCTCGTCCCGCAGAGCCGGGTCGAGGATCTTCGGGGCCAGGGCACGCAGCTCGCGATGCGCCTCGCGGACGTCCTCCCAGGTGCCGGGACCCGCTCCCGGGTCGGCGATCTGCTCCCGGGTGGCCGTCAGGAGCCGCTGCACCTCGTCGCGCACGGCCAAGGCCTGCTCCACGTCCCGGGCGGCCGAGGCGGCGACGTCGAACGTACGGTCCCCGAGGGTGAGCGGCTCCCGCAGGGCTCCGTACAGCACACCCCGCACCGTGCGGCGTACGACGACGGGCACCGCGACGACCGAACGCAGGCCCTCGGCGGCGACGGCCGTGTCGTACTCGTGGCTGATGTGGCGCGAGGACCGGTAGTCGGTGACCGCGCACGGCCGTGACAGGGCGATCGCCTTGCCGCCGAGCCCGCTGCCCGCCGAGATGACCAGCCCGCGCAGCGCGGGGGTCTGCGCCCCGCTCAGCTCCGCGATCCGCGCGTGCCGGGTGTCGGACGACAGCCCTCCGAACACCACCGGCAGCCCGCTGGTCCGGCGCAGCCGCAGCAGGGCCGCCCGCAGCTCGGTCGCCTCGCCCGCTTCCGGCACCCCGATGACTCCGCCCTGTCGGCCGTACCCCCGTTCGGGGGTGGTGAGATCCAGGTCACTGTTCACATGATGTTAAGGGACGGGTCCGCAACGAGGAGGGCACATGCCGGCAACGAGTGCGACGGAGACGTTCCGGGCGGCCCGGGACTTCCTGATCGAGCACCGCGAGGACTACGCCGCGGCCCACGCGGGCTTCAGCTGGCCCAGGCCCGACCGCTTCAACTGGGCGCTCGACTGGTTCGACGTCATCGCCGAGGGCAACGACCGCACCGCCCTGCACATCGTGGAGGAGGACGGAGGCCGTACCGAGGTCTCCTTCGCCCGGATGGCGGCCCGCTCCAACCAGGCCGCGAACTGGCTCCGGGACCAGGGAGTGGGCGAGGGCGACCGGATCCTCGTCATGCTCGGCAACCAGACCGAGCTCTGGGAGACGGCACTGGCCGCGATGAAGCTGCGGGCCGTCGTCATCCCCGCCACCCCGCTGCTGGGCCCCCTGGACCTGCGCGACCGGGTGGAGCGCGGCCGGGTCGGCCACGTTCTCGTACGGGCCGAGGACACGGCGAAGTTCGACGAGGTGCCCGGCGGCTACACACGGATCGCGGTCGGCGCCGAGGTCGGGGGATGGCTGCCCTACAGCGGGGCCGGCGAGGCTTCGCAGACGTTCACCGCCGACCGGGAGACGGAGGCCGACGAGCCTCTCATGCTCTACTTCACCTCCGGCACCACGGCGAGTCCGAAGCTGGTCGAGCACACCCACGTCTCCTACCCGGTCGGCCATCTGTCCACGATGTACTGGATCGGCCTCAAGCCCGGTGACGTCCACCTCAACATCTCCTCGCCCGGCTGGGCGAAGCACGCCTGGTCGAACCTCTTCGCGCCGTGGAGCGCCGAGGCCACCGTCTTCATCTTCAACTACACCCGGTTCGACGCGGGACGGCTGATGGCGGAGATGGACCGCTCGTCCGTCACCAGCTTCTGCGCGCCGCCCACGGTCTGGCGGATGCTCATCCAGGCCGACCTCGGACAGCTGAGGACCCCGCCGCGCGAGGTGGTCGCGGCGGGCGAGCCGCTGAACCCCGAGGTCATCGAGAGTGTCCGGCGGGCGTGGGGCGTGACCATCCGCGACGGCTTCGGCCAGACGGAGACCGCCGTGCAGGTGGCCAACACCCCCGGGCAGCTGCTCAAGGCGGGTTCCATGGGGCGGCCCAGCCCGGGCTTCGACGTCGTGCTGCTCGATCCGGTCACCGGCGAGCCGGGCGCGGCGGAGGGCGAGATCTCGCTCGACCTCGCCTCCGCCCCCGTCGGACTGATGACGGGCTACCACGGCGACCCGGAGCGCACGGCCGAGGCGATGGCGGGCGGCTACTACCGCACCGGCGACATCGGTTCGCGGGACGAGGACGGCTACATCACCTATGTGGGCCGGGCCGACGACGTGTTCAAGGCGTCCGACTACAAGATCTCGCCGTTCGAGCTGGAGAGCGCCCTGCTCGAGCACGAGGCGGTCGCCGAGGCCGCGGTCGTGCCGGCCCCCGATCCCGTGCGCCTCTCCGTCCCGAAGGCGTACGTCGTACTGGCGGAGGGGTGGGAGCCGGGGCCCGGCACCGCGAAGGCGCTGTTCGAGCACTCCAGGGCGGTCCTCGCGCCGTACAAGCGCATCCGGAGGCTGGAGTTCGCCGAGCTGCCCAAGACGGTCTCCGGCAAGATCCGCAGGATCGAGCTGCGCGAGCGCACGGCCCGGGGGACCGGCACCGAGTACGACGAGGGGGACCTGCGATGAGCGACCTGTCCTACGCGCACGGCACGGGCGACACGGCGCTGCTCGGCGACACCATCGGGCGGAACCTGGCACGGGCGGTCGAGGACTTCCCCGAGCGGGAGGCCCTGGTCGACGTGGTGTCCGGACGCCGCTGGACCTACGCCGAACTCGGTTCGGCCGTCGGGGAACTGGCCCGCGGACTGATGGCGTCCGGGGTCGCCAAGGGGGACCGGGTCGGAATCTGGGCGGTCAACTGCCCGGAATGGGTGCTCGTCCAGTACGCCACGGCCCGTATCGGCGCAGTGATGGTCAACATCAACCCGGCCTACCGGGCGCACGAGCTGAAGTACGTACTCGACCAGGCCGGGATCTCCCTCCTGATCGCCTCGCTCGCCCATCGCACCAGCGACTACCGGGCGCTCGTCGGCCAGGTGCGCGCCGACTGCCCCGAGCTGCGCGCCGTCCACTACATCGGTGACCCGTCCTGGGACGAGCTCACGAGCGCCGCAGACACCGTGACCCCCGAACAACTGGGGGCACGCGAAGCGGAGTTGTCCTGTGACGACCCGATCAACATCCAGTACACCTCCGGCACCACCGGCTTCCCCAAAGGTGCCACGCTCTCCCACCACAACATCCTGAACAACGGGTACTTCGTGGGGGCGATGGTCGCCTACACCGAGCAGGACCGGGTCTGCCTGCCGGTGCCGTTCTACCACTGCTTCGGCATGGTCATGGGGAACCTCGGCATCACCTCGCACGGGGCCTGCATCGTCATCCCGGCCCCCGCCTTCGAGCCCGCCGCCGTGCTCGACGCCGTCCAGCGGGAGCGCTGCACCTCGCTCTACGGCGTGCCCACCATGTTCATCGCGGAGCTCGACCTGCCCGGCTTCGCGTCGTACGACCTCTCCTCGCTCCGTACCGGGATCATGGCCGGATCTCCCTGCCCGGTCGAGGTGATGAAGAGGGTCGTCGCGGAGATGCACATGGCGGAGGTGTCCATCTGCTACGGCATGACGGAGACCTCTCCCGTGTCCCTCCAGACCCGCGGGGACGACGACCTGGAGCGTCGTACCGGCACGGTCGGCCGGGCCATGCCGCACATCGAGGTGAAGGTGACCGAACCCGCTACCGGGGTGACGCTGCCGCGCGGTGAAGCCGGTGAGCTGTGCACCCGCGGGTACAGCGTGATGCTCGGCTACTGGGACCAGCCCGAGCGGACCGCCGAAGTCGTCGACGCGGGACGGTGGATGCACACGGGTGACCTCGCGGTGATGCGGGAGGACGGGTACGTCCAGATCGTCGGCCGGATCAAGGACATGATCATCCGTGGTGGTGAGAACGTCTATCCGCGTGAGATCGAGGAGTTCCTCTACGGCCATCCGAAGATCGCGGACGTCCAGGTGGTCGGAGTGCCCGACGACAGGTACGGCGAGGAGATCCTGGCCTGTGTGATTCCCCGGGACCCGGCCGATCCGCCGACCCTCGACGAGTTGGCGGCGTACTGCCGCGAGAAGCTGGCCCACTACAAGATCCCGCGTGGGCTGCGGATCCTGGACGCCTTCCCGATGACGGTGAGCGGGAAGGTCCGGAAGATCGAACTGCGGGAGGGCTACGGCGCGTAGGGCCGGAGCCCCGGGATGGCCGGGCGCCGCAGGGTCAGGCGGCCTCGATGACCCCGGAGCCGATGCCCTGGGTCGCGGCCGCCCACTCGATGAGCAGCACTTCGTACTCCGCGGCCTCGACGGACGTCCAGTCCTGGCCGGCACGCGCGTCCACGAGCGCGCGGATGGCGTCGTTCGCCTCGACGGCGGACGGGTGTGCGGGCTGGGCCGGAAAAACGGGGACGGAGTGGGTGGTAAGCCGTGGAGTTAAGACCATGCCTTCACTGTACGTCCTCATACCGACAACAGACCGAACATAAGGGCCCCGCGGGGCACAGGTGACCGAAATCATTCCGTGGGTCTCCGGGGGGCGCGGTGTCTCTCGGCGGGTCCCGGTGCGTCCCGGCGGGTCTTCGCGGGACCGGAGGAGGGGCGGTGACCTGACGCATCGTCAGGGACCGGCGCTGATCAGCTCGTCCGCCGGCCCGTTCACGGGCTGCGGCGTACCGGTGAGGTCCAGGACGAACAGCGGGACGGCGAGCCCGTCCGCGCGGGTGCGGGCCTCGTCCGTGTAGCCGGCCAGGGAGAAGAGTACGCCGGAGACCGACGAGTTGAGCGCGTTGAGCCAGAGGCACTCGACGTCGCGCAGGGCCGTCGGCCGTGTGGTCGCGTCGACCTGGGCGATGAGGCCGGCCGCCCTGAGGTCTATCCGGGAGCTGGGCCGGACCTCTGGCTGGAGGACGTCGCGGTAGCCCAGCCACTGCAGGTACAGCGCCGCCGTGCTCACGGCGTCGCGGGCCGTGCGTATCACCAGGGGCCGGAACGACGGGCGCGGGTGCGCGGCCGTACGCGGCAGGGGTATGTGCGCCGGGCCCTGCGGGGCGGGCGGTGCGCCGCCGTGCGAGGCCACCGGGCGTACGGGGACCCGCAGCACCGTGCCGCAGGGGCAGCAGAGTTCGGGGTGCGGCCACTGGTCGCGCCGTCCGCAGGAGTGGCAGCGCACGCTCACCCAGTCGTCGTTCCAGGTGCGGTGCGTGATCGGTACGGCCGGGGCGCCGCGCATCAGCGGTGGAGCGATCGGGGAGCCGCACGGGCAGGGGTATACCGGCGTGATGTACGCGTGGTCCCGGCGGCAGACCGGGCAGCGCACCGGTACGGACTCCACGTGCTGCCCCTTCCTTCGCCGCGCTCGCGGCGGTCGCTTTCCGTGCCCCCATCGTCCACCAGGAGCGACGTCCGGGGCAGCGGAACGGCCCACTCCGGCCCATCTCGCCCGCCGTCCGGGCGCCCTCCCTTGACGACTGCGCGGGGCGGCCCTAAGTTGATTCCGTATAGTAGAAGTAAGTTTCCGTAATGCGGAATTGGTGCTCTCAGGTGGCGCGACAGAGCCCGACTCCACCAGGTCCGAGCAGGAGTACTCATGCCTCGTATGACCGCTGCCCGAGCGGCAGTTGAGATCCTCAAGCGCGAAGGCGTCAGCAACGCGTTCGGCGTGCCGGGTGCGGCGATCAACCCGTTCTACGCGGCTCTCAAGGCCTCCGGCGGGGTGGACCACACCCTTGCGCGCCACGTCGAGGGCGCGTCCCACATGGCCGAGGGCTACACGCGTGCCGCGGCCGGGAACATCGGGGTCTGCATCGGTACGTCCGGCCCCGCAGGCACCGACATGATCACCGGCCTCTACTCCGCGATCGCCGACTCCGTCCCGATCCTCTGCATCACCGGCCAGGCCCCGACGGCGGTGCTCCACAAGGAGGACTTCCAGGCCGTCGACATCGCGTCGATCGCCGCCCCGGTGACCAAGGCCGCGACCACCGTCCTGGAGGCCGCACAGGTCCCCGGCGTCTTCCAGCAGGCCTTCCACCTGATGCGCACGGGCCGGCCCGGACCGGTCCTCGTCGACCTGCCGATCGACGTGCAGCTCACCGAGATCGAGTTCGACCCCGAGCTGTACGAGCCGCTGCCCGTGCACAAGCCCGCCGCGACCCGCAAGCAGGTCGAGCGGGCCGTCGAGATGCTCAACGCCTCCGAGCGCCCGCTGCTCGTCGCGGGCGGCGGCATCATCAACGCCGACGCGTCCGACCTGCTGGTCGAGTTCGCGGAGCTGACCGGCGTCCCGGTCGTCCCCACGCTGATGGGCTGGGGCATCCTGCCGGACGACCACCCGCTCAACGCCGGGATGGTCGGCCTCCAGACCTCGCACCGCTACGGCAACGCGAACTTCCTGGAGTCCGACTTCGTCCTCGGCGTCGGCAACCGCTGGGCCAACCGCCACACCGGCAAGCTGGACGTCTACACCAAGGGCCGCACCTTCGTCCACGTGGACATCGAGCCGACCCAGCTGGGCAAGATCTTCGCCCCTGACCTCGGCATCGCCTCCGACGCCAAGGCGGCGCTCCAGCTCTTCGTCGAGGTGGCGCGTGAGCTCAAGGACGCCGGTGGGCTGAAGGACCGTTCGGTGTGGGCCGCGTCCACGCAGGAGCGCCGGGCCACGCTCCAGCGTCGTACGCACTTCGACAACGTGCCGCTGAAGCCCCAGCGGGTGTACGAGGAGATGAACCGGGCGTTCGGCCCCGAGACCCGCTACGTCAGCACGATCGGCCTCTCCCAGATCGCCGGCGCGCAGATGCTGCACGTCTACCGGCCGCGCCACTGGATCAACTGCGGCCAGGCGGGCCCGCTCGGCTGGACGATCCCGGCCGCGCTGGGTGTCGCCACGGCGGACCCGGACGGCTCCGTCGTCGCCCTCTCCGGCGACTACGACTTCCAGTTCATGCTGGAGGAGCTCGCGGTCGGCGCCCAGCACCGCATCCCGTACGTCCACGTGCTGGTCAACAACTCCTACCTGGGGCTCATCCGGCAGGCCCAGCGCAACTTCGACATCGACTTCCAGGTCAACCTGGAGTTCGAGAACCTCAACTCCCCGGAGCTGGGCGTCTACGGCGTGGACCACGTCAAGGTCGTCGAGGGCCTGGGCTGCAAGGCGATCCGGGTCACCGAGCCCGACCAGCTGCTGCCTGCCTTCGAGGAGGCGAAGAAGCTCGCCGCCGAGCACCGGGTGCCGGTCGTCGTCGAGGCCATCCTGGAGCGGGTCACGAACATCTCGATGAGCGGGACCGACATCGCGTCCGTCAACGAGTTCGAGGACGTGGCGTCCGAGCCCGGCCACGCCCCGACCGCGATCCGCCCGCTGTCGGTTTCCTGACCTGGAGCGACTCCGGCCTCCACGACCCGCACGGGTCGTGGAGGCCGTCGTCGTGTCCGGGTCGGGCGCCGTCCCTCGCGCGGGCCGGCGTCCCGCTACCGGGTACCGGACGTGCCGTCGCCCTTGTACGCCTCGTAGTAACCGGGCGCGGAGAGTGTCACTCTGAGGACCAGCCCGTACTCCTCGCGCAGCTCCGCGACCGTCCTGGACGCGGGCTCGCGCAGGCATCGCGCGACGGTCCCCTCGTCGTCCGCGCACGGATCCGGTTCCTCGAGCCGGGTCCGTGCGGAGCTCCGCACGGTGTCCCAGGAGACGTCGTGCGCGGGATCGGACAGCTGGGTGGGCTCAGGCGCGTCCGGGCCCGACGGGTTCGGGCCGTGATCCCGGTAGTAGCCGACGAGCCGTTCCCGGTAGTCGTCGTGGCCGAACGGGATCAGGGTCGCCGGATCCGTGTCGGACGCGTCCCTGTCGCCGGCCGTGAGGACGGCGTCCAGCACGTCGCCGATCCGGTCCGGGGCGGTTCCGTAGTACGCGGTGACGTCCATGGAACAGCGGATCAGGTACCTGTCGTCCTCGGCCCGGGCGAGCCACTCCTTCTCCCCGCCACCGGCGCAGGTGTCGTTCACCACGACCAGGCCGAGGGTCAGGGGGGTCTTCTCGTCGTACGCACGCACGACGGCCCTGAGGTGCTCCTCGGACTCCTCGCGCGCCTTGCGCGCCGGAGCCCCCGCGGAGAGTTCGCGCACCTCCCCGGGGCTCGTGGCGCGGTGCTCGGAGGAGCATGCGGAGACGGCCAAGGCCAGGAGCAGGGCCGACAGCCCCCCGGCTGCGCCTCGCCTGGCGGACGTGCGGGCCGGTACTCGCGGAGTCATGCGGCCATCTTCGCCGCTGGGAGCGGAGCTCGCCATCCGCTCTCGTACTCAGTTGTGAATCAACATTCTTGACGAATAGTCAGGGAAATCGGCAGATGCCGGAGTGCGGTGCACGCGAACAGCGTGCACCGCACTCCGGCATCTGTTCACAGCGACCGCGACGGCGGACCTCGGGCGGCGGGTGGGACGCTCCTTCAGGTCTGGAGCGGGCCACCCGGCCCTTCGCCACCGCACTGGCGTCGTCCGCCGCCGCGGTCCCGTCCTGCCGGTGCCGCGCCGCCCCTCATCCGGGTGCGCGGCACGGGCAGGGCCCTGGGGGGAGAGGCTCAGTCCTCGCGCAGCGCGCGGACGGCCTCCTCCACTCGCCTGCCGTAGTCGGCGTCGGCGGCGTGGAAGTGGGCGAGGTTCTTCTCGATGACGTCGTCGCGGGTGACCTGCGAGAGGCCGCCGGCGATGTTGGCGACCAGGCGGCCCTTCTCCTCCGCGGACATCAGCCGGTAGAGCTCGCCCGCCTGGAAGAAGTCGTCGTCCTTGGTGTGGGCGGGCGCCTCGTGCGTACCCGTCCAGCCGTGCACGGCGAGCGGGGCGGCCAGGGCCTCACCGGTCTGTGACGGCCCGGCGTACGAGTTGGGCTCGTAGTTCTTGTCCTGGCGCGAGCCGTGGCGGGTCGCGTGCAGTCCGTCGCGGCCGTAGTTGTCGACGACGGCCGTCCTCGGCGCGTTGACCGGCAGCTGGGTGTGGTTGATGCCCAGCCGGTAGCGCTGCGCGTCCGCGTAGGCGAACAGCCGGCCCTGGAGCATCTTGTCCGGGGACGGGCCGATGCCGGGCACGAAGTTGTTCGGCGAGAACGCCGCCTGCTCCACCTCGGCGAAGACGTTGTCCGGATTGCGGTCCAGCACCAGGCGGCCCACCCGCTGGAGCGGGTAGTCCGAGTGCGGCCACACCTTCGTGACGTCGAAGGGGTTGAACCGGTAGTCCGCGGCCTCGGCCGCGGGCATCAGCTGCACGTGCAGGGTCCAGGACGGGTTGACACCCCGCTCGACGGCCTGGAGCAGGTCGGTCTGGTGCGAGCTCGCGTCTTTGCCGGCGAGCTCGGCGGCCTGATCGGCGGAGAGCGAGCGCACGCCCTGGTTCGTCTTGAAGTGGTACTTCACGAAGAAGGCCTCGCCCGCCGCGTTGGTCCACTGGTAGGTGTGCGAGCCGTAGCCGTTCATGTGGCGGTACGACGCCGGGACGCCGCGGTCACCCATCAGCCAGGTCACCTGGTGGGTCGCCTCGGGTGAGTGCGCCCAGAAGTCCCAGACGTTGTCCGGCTCCTGACGGCCCGTGAACGGATCGCGCTTCTGGGAGTGGATGAAGTCGGGGAACTTGACCGGGTCCTTGATGAAGAAGACCGGGGTGTTGTTGCCGACCAGGTCGTAGTTGCCCTCGTCCGTGTAGAACTTGAGGGCGAAGCCGCGGGGGTCGCGTACGGCGTCGGCGCCGCCCAGCGAGTCGGCCACCGTGGAGAAGCGGATGAACGTCTCGGTGCGGCGGCCCACTTCGGAGAGGAAGTCGGCGCGGGTGAAACCGGTGACGTCGTCCGTCACCTCGAAGTATCCGTACGCGCCGGAACCGCGGGCGTGGACCACGCGCTCCGGGATGCGCTCACGGTTGAAGCGGGCGAGCTTCTCCAGCAGGTGCTGGTCCTGGAGGAGGATCGGCCCGCCGGTGCCGGCCGTGGCGGAGTTCTGGTTGTCGGCGACCGGGGCGCCTGACTCGGTCGTGAGCACACGCTGGGACATGGAGGCCTTCCGTACGGGGCTGCTGACGGCTTCAGGAGCGTAGATAGACCAGGATCGGCACGTCAACAGTTTGTTGAAATTGGAGGAGGAGGTTCCGGGCCGCGGCGACGCCTGGGCGCGACAGGACAGGTGTCAGCGCCACCGCGACCCGGAGTTCGGGGGGCCCTGGGAGGGCCGGGGTGTCAGACCTGGGAGCCGGAGAGCCGCTCGACGGAGCGCAGCAGCGCCGAGTGGTCGAGCCCGCCGTCACCCTGCGCGCGCAGCGAGGCGACCAGCTGGGCGACCACGCCGCCGACGGGCAGGGCCGCGCCGACGTTGCGGGCTGCGTCCGTCACGATGCCCATGTCCTTGTGGTGCAGGTCGATCCGGAAGCCCGGAGCGAAGTCCCGCTTGAGGAAGTTGTCCTTCTTGCGCGTCAGGACCGTCGAACCGGCGAGCCCGCCGTTCAGGACGTCGAGCGCGGCGCCCAGGTCGACCCCGGACTTCTCGAGGAAGACCACGGCCTCTGCGCAGGCCTGGATGTTCACCGCGACGATCAGCTGGTTGGCGGCCTTCACCGTCTGGCCGGAGCCGTGGGGCCCGCAGAGCACGATCGTCCTGCCGAGCGCCTGGAGCAGCGGCTGGGCGGTGTCGAAGTCGGTCTGCTCGCCGCCGACCATGATGGACAGGACGGCCTCGACGGCGCCGGCCTCGCCGCCGGAGACCGGGGCGTCCAGCACGCGGATGCCCTTCTCCTTCGCCTTCTCGGCCAGGTCCACGGAGGTCTGCGGGGTGATCGACGACATGTCGATCAGCAGGGCGCCCCGGCGGGCGTTCTCCAGGATGCCGTCCGGGCCGTACGCGATCGCCTCGACCTGCGGGGACGCCGGGACCATCGTGACGACGACATCGGCGTCGCGCACCGCTTCCGCGATCGACGCGGCGCCCCGGCCGCCCGCCGCGACGAGGCGGTCGACCTTGTCCTGCTCGAGGGTGTAGCCGGTCACCTGGTATCCGGCCTTGACGAGGTTCTCGGACATGGGGGAGCCCATGATGCCGAGACCGATCCAGGCGACCTTGGGGAGGTTGCTGCTCATGAGGGTGCCTTCCGGGTAAGCGTGTGTACGTGGGGCGGGGGCCCTCAGCGGGCCGGCCGGTGCTCGGCGGGGAGCCATCCGAACGACTCGGCGCTCGGTCGGTCGCCCGGCTTGTACTCCAGGCCGACCCAGCCGTCGTAACCGGCCTCGGTCAGCTCGTCGAGGAGCCGCTCCAGCGGGAGCGAGCCGGTGCCGGGTGCGCCGCGCCCCGGGTTGTCGGCGATCTGGACGTGGCCGGTCTTCGAGGCGTACGCCTTGATGACCTGGCTGAGGTCCTCGCCGTTCATCGACAGGTGGTAGAGGTCCAGCAGGAACGCCGCGTTGCCCAGGCCCGTCGCCTCGTTGACGCGGTCGACGACATCCACACCGGCCGGTGCGCTCACCAGCGGGTAGAGCGGCGACTCCGTGTCGTTGAGGGTCTCGATCAGGAGCGTGGCCCCGATCCGGTCGGCCGCGCGGGCGGCCAGGACCAGGTTCTCCAGGGCGAGTTCGTCCTGGACGGAGGGCTCCACACCCTCGACCCGGTTGCCGTACAGCGCGTTGAGCGCCTTGCAGCCGACCGAGGCCGCGAAGTCGGCCGCCACGTCGATGTTGGCGCGGAAGCGGTCCGACTCCTCGCCCGGCACGGAGAGTGCCCCGCGGTCGGGGCCGGGCAGCAGGCCCGCGTAGAAGTTCAACCCCACCAGCTGGGTTCCCGCGTCGTCGAGCGCCTTCTTCAGGGCGTCGAGCTCGGCCTGCGCGGGGGTGGGGGTCTCGATCCACGGCCACCAGAGCTCGACCGCGGTGAAGCCCGCCGCGGCGGCTGCCGCCGGGCGCTCCAGGAGCGGGAGTTCGGTGAAGAGGATCGAGAGGTTCACATCGAAGCGCTGGTCCGAGAAGCCCATCATGCGCTCCTTCCGTATCGCGGAAGTTTGTTTCTGCCTAACGGAAGATTGCCCGGCGGGTGGCGGGGCTGTCAAGAGGCCGCCCGATTTTCCGGACGTACGGAAGCGGGGCGGAGGCCGCTCGGCCCCCCACCCCGCCCCTGCTCACGCCTGCCTGGTCAGAGGGGCGGTGCCGTGTGCCGGAAGGTGCGCGGCGACCCGACCGCGTCGTCCACCCGGGAGTGTGCGGGCCGGACCGTGGGGCGCCGCGGCCCGCTGTCCGCCTGCCCGCCGGGACCGGGTCGCTCCACTCACGTGCCATAAGGTCGTGGCGAGCCGTGCGAGCCGATGGACACGGCGGGACATGAGGGAGGCACCGTGCGCTTGAGGGTGGAATTCACCACCGAACCCTTCGATCTCGACGAGGCACCCGCCCATGCGGTGGTGGCCCGCGAGGTCGTCCAGGCGGCCGGCCTCGACGCCGTGGACGTGGGGCCGTTCGGCAACACGGCCGAGGGGGGCGCGGACCAGATCCTGACCGCGGTGGACTCGCTCCTGCGCAAGGCCCTGGCCTCGGGTGCCACCCGGGTGTCGCTCCAGCTCAACGTGATCGGGGAGGACACCCCGTGACCGGCCCGGCCGACCATCCCCTGGTCTCCGCGGTGAAGCCGCTCGCCGACGCCATGGGCGCCGAACTGCTGGACCCGGAACAGGCCACCGCCGAGGACGTGGTGCTCGCCTGGGAGGGTGCGGACGTCATAGCCGTACGCCTTCCTCAGCTCTCCGAGTCGCTCGACCACATCCTGGCGGCGATGGAGCGGCGGCACGGGATGCCGCTGGCCGACCTGGACCGCAAGGCCAAACAGGGCGTGGTGCGGGCCCTGGAGGCGCGTGGCGCCTTCGCCGTGCGGCACGGCGTGGAGACCGTGGCGGGCGCACTCGGCGTCTCCCGCTTCACCGTCTACAACTACCTGAACCGCGACAGCGCGGCCAAGGGTGACTGAGAACCGTCCCTCCGGCGGCGCGTACGCCTGCCGATGCCGTCGTCCGGGAAGTCGGGCGGCGGCATCATCTGTTCGCGGAATTTCAACAAACTGTTGACGTGGTGTTGCTGAGGGCGTTAGCTATCCGCAGCCCGACAACGCACAGCGAAAAACAGCCACGGAGGCTCCCGTGACTTCGAGCTCCACACCGGGCCTCGCCCGGTTCAACACCCTGGCGGCCGACGAGGCCACAGCCGCGCTGCACGAGGTCTGTGCCAGTGCGGCTTGGGGAAACGCCGTCCTGGCCCACCGGCCGTACGCCGGCACGGAAGCCCTTCTCTCCGCGAGTGACGCCGCCACGGCCCAGCTCTCGGCGGAGGACCTGTCCGAGGCCATGGCGGGACACGCGCCGATCGGCCGCCCGAAGCCCGGCGACCCGGACTCGGCCCGCGAGCAGCGGGGGATGGCCGGTGCGTCCGAGGAGCTCAGGACCGAGATGCTCGAACTGAACCTGGCCTACCAGGAGAGGTTCGGACACGTCTTCCTGATCTGTGCCACCGGGGCCACCGGTGAGCAGATGCGCGACGCGGTGAGGTCCCGGATCGGGAACTCGCCCGAGGAGGAGCGCGGACACGTGCGCACCGAACTGGGCAAGATCAACCGCATTCGGCTGACCCGCCTCGTGCAGGACTCCCCAGAACAAGGAGCGTGACGGTCATGAGCACCGACACCACCGCATCGGTGTCCACCCACATCCTGGACACCAGCATCGGCCGCCCCGCCGCGGCCGTCGCCGTCTCGCTCGCCGCCCGCGGCGCCGGCGGCGACTACGTGGCGCTCGGCGGGTCCGCGACCGACGCGGACGGGCGCTGCAAGGACCTGCCGGCGCTGCCGGAGGGAACCACCCATGTGCGGCTCGAGTTCGACACCGAGTCGTACTTCACCAGCAAGAAGCAAGCCGAGGCGCAGCAGGACGCCCCCCGCGTAAGGGACAGCGGTGCGTTCTTCCCGGAGGTGGCGATCGCGTTCGCGGTCACCCCGGGCGAGCACTACCACGTACCGCTGCTGCTCAACCCGTTCGGCTACTCCGTTTACCGAGGGAGCTAGCAGACATGCCCACGATTCTCGGCCAGAACCAGTACGGCAAAGCAGAGAACCGCGTCGTTAAGATCACGCGGGACGGCGACACCCACCACATCAAGGACCTCAACGTCTCGGTCGCCCTCTCCGGCGACATGGACGACGTCCACTACTCCGGCTCCAACGCCAACGTCCTGCCGACGGACACCACCAAGAACACGGTGTTCGCCTTCGCCAAGGAACACGGCATCGAGTCGGCGGAGCAGTTCGGCATCCACCTCGCGCGGCACTTCGTCACCTCGCAGGAGCCGATCAAGGTGGCCCGGATCAGGATCGAGGAGTACGGCTGGGAGCGCATCGCGACCTCCGACGGCAACTCCAGGTTCATCGGCGCCGACGAGGTCAACCACTCCTTCGTCCGCAAGGGCCAGGAGACCCGTGTCAGCCAGATCACCTTCGACGGTGAGAGGTGGGAGGTCGTCTCAGGCCTCAAGGACCTCACCGTCATGAACTCCACCAACTCGGAGTTCTGGGGGTACGTCAAGGACAAGTACACGACGCTGAAGGAGGCGTACGACCGCATCCTCGCGACCGACGTCTCCGCCCGGTGGCGCTACAACTGGACCAGCGACGAACAGCGCATGCCCAACTGGGAGAAGTCCTACGAGCAGGCGCGCAAGCACATGCTCCAGGCCTTCGCCGAGACCTACTCCCTCTCGCTCCAGCAGACCCTCTACCAGATGGGGTCGCGCATCATCAACAGCCGCAGCGAGATCGACGAGATCCGCTTCTCGCTCCCGAACAACCATCACTTCCTGGTGGATCTGGAGCCCTTCGGCCTCAAGAACGACAACGAGGTCTACTTCGCGGCCGACCGTCCGTACGGCCTCATCGAGGCGACGGTGCTCCGGGACGGCGTCGAGCCGAAGATCCCGGTCGACATGACCAACCTCTGACGCGGAGCTGAACCGGCCCCCGCCGAAAAGTGCGGCGGGGCCCGGTCATCCCGGAGGGAAATCCCATGGCACAGCCAGCAACGGGGCCGGCCGAAGGCCCGTGTACCGCACCATCGACCGCTGCCGTCGAGGCAGTTCACCCGGTGGACGTAAAACTCCCTCTCGCACGGCTCGTCCCCGCCGCGCTCCAGCACATCGCCGCCATGTACGCCGGTGTCGTCACCCCTCCGCTCATCATCGGGCAGGCCGTCGGTCTCGGCACGGCCGGTATGACCCGCCTGATCGCGGCAAGTCTCCTGATCGCGGGACTCGCAACCCTGCTCCAGACCATCGGGGCCCGCCACTTCGCGGGAAACCGGCTGCCGTTCGTCAACGCCGCGTCCTCCGCGGGCATCGCCCCGATGCTCGCCATCGCCGAGACCAGCGCGCCGGGTCACCAACTCCCGGCGATCTACGGGGCGGTGATGGTCGCAGGAGTGTTCTGCCTGGCCGTCGGACCGTTCTTCGGCCGGCTGCTGCGCTTCTTCCCGCCGCTCGTCACCGGGGTCGTGATCACCCTCATCGGCGTCACCCTCATGCCGGTCCCGGTCGGCTGGGCCCAGGGAGGCGACGCGAGCGCGGACGACTTCGGCCACATGAAGTACCTCGCACTGGCCGCCTTCACCCTCGTCGTCATACTGGTGATCCAGCGGTTCGGCCGCGGGTTCGTCAAGCAGACCGCCCTGCTGGCAGGCATGTTCGTCGGCACCCTGGCGGCCGTCCCCTTCGGGCTCGCCGACTTCTCCGCCCTCGGATCGGCGCCCGTCGCCGCCCTGCCCACACCCTTCGCCTTCGGGGCCCCCGAGTTCCAGCCCGCCGCGATCCTCTCCCTCTGCATCGTGATGCTCGTCCTGATGACGGAGTCCTCCGCCGGCATGCTCGCCCTCGGCGAGATCTGCGAGCGGCGCACCGACGGGGCCACCATCACGCGCGGGCTGCGCACCGACGGCATCGCGACCCTCCTGGGGCCCGTCTTCGGAGGCTTCCCGACCAGTGCCTTCGCCCAGAACGTCGGGGTCGTGTCGCTGACCCGGGTACGCAGCCGGTACGTGGTCGCCGCGGCCGGGGGTGCCCTGCTGGTCCTGGGCGCCTTCCCCGTACTCGGGGCCGTCGTCTCGCTCGTACCGATGCCCGTGCTCGGCGGCGCCGGCATCGTCCTGTTCGGCTCGATCGCGGTCAGCGGCATCCGGACCCTGTCCGAGGCCGGGCTCGACGACAGCTCCAACATCATCCTGGTGGCGGTCGCACTCGGCGCGGGCATCATCCCGCTCGCGGCACCCGCCTTCTACGCCGGATTCCCGTCCTGGGCACAGACCGTGCTCGGCTCAGGGATCAGCGCGGGAGCACTCGTGGCGGTCCTGCTCAATCTTTTCTTCCATCATCTCGGCACCCACAGCCGTAACGCTGTGGCACTCAAATCCTCCTAGGGTCCTGCCGTGCCCACATCGCCAGAGACAGAAGAAGGAAGCACCATGGCAGCTTCGGCGGACCTCAGGCCCACGCAACGCATCGTCATCGAGAACTGCTCGATCGCCACGGTCGACGCCCACGACACCGAGTACGCCTCGGGACACGTCGTCGTGGCCGGCAACCGCATCGAGTCCGTCGGCGCGGGCAACGCGCCGGAGGGCCTGACCGGCGTCGTACGGCGGATCGACGGCACCGGACACCTGGTCACACCCGGCCTGGTCAACACCCACCACCACTTCTACCAGTGGATCACCAGGGGGCTGGCCACCGACCACAACCTCTTCGACTGGCTGGTCGCGCTGTACCCGACATGGGCGCGCATCGACGAGCCGATGGCCCGCGCCGCCGCGCAGGGTTCGCTCGCCATGATGGCCCGCGGCGGTGTCACCACCGCGATGGACCACCACTACGTGTACCCCCGCGGCTCCGGCGACCTGTCCGGCGCGATCATCGGCGCGGCCCGTGACATGGGTGTGCGCTTCACGCTGGCCCGCGGCTCCATGGACCGCAGCCAGAAGGACGGCGGACTGCCGCCGGACTTCGCGGTGGAGACGCTCGACGGTGCTCTCGCGGCGACCGAGGCGACCATCGACGAGCATCACGACACCTCGTTCGACGCGATGACCCAGATCGCCGTCGCGCCCTGCTCTCCCTTCTCCGTGTCGACCGAACTACTCCGGCAGGGAGCCGAGTTGGCCCGACGGCGCGGCGTGCGACTGCACACGCACGGTTCGGAGACCGTCGAGGAGGAGCAGTTCTGCAAGGAACTGTTCGGGATGGGCCCGACCGACTACTTCGAGTCGACCGGGTGGCTCGGCGACGACGTGTGGATGGCGCACTGCGTCCACATGAACGACTCCGACATCGCGGCCTTCGCCCGCACCGGCACCGGCGTCGCGCACTGCCCGTCCTCCAACGCACGCCTCGCCGCCGGTATCGCCCGAGTCCCCGACATGCTCGCCGCCGGTGTCCCGGTCGGTCTCGGTGTCGACGGCACCGCCTCCAACGAATCCGGCGAACTGCACACCGAACTGCGCAACGCCCTCCTCGTCAACCGCCTCGGCGCCCACCGTGAGAAGGCGCTCAACGCGCGCCAGGCGCTGCGCCTCGGCACCCACGGCGGAGCCAGGGTCCTCGGCCGGGGCGACGAGATCGGCTCCCTGGAGCCGGGCAAGCTCGCCGACCTGGTGCTGTGGAAGCTGGACACCTTGGCCCACGCCTCCATCGCCGACCCGGTGACCGCGCTCGTCTTCGGCGCCGCGGCACCCGTGACCCTCTCCCTCGTCAACGGCCGGCCCGTCGTCGAGGACAACCACCTCATCACGGTCGACGAGGACGCCATCGCCCGGGTGACCCGCGACGAGGCCAGGCGCCTCGCGCAGATCGCCGCCGGCGGCTGACGCCCGCAACCCCCTGAACAGGCCGGCCGAGGGGGACGGCCCTCGGCCGGCCGCCGTGGACCCAGCAGGGTCCACGGCAGCCTGTGCGGGTGCGCGTACGAGCCGTACGCGCACCCGCACAGGTGAGCCCGAAGCTGCCCGCACCAGCTGCACGACCTGCACCAACGCACCACTCAGCACCACCTCCCTGATACCCGCGTCGTCCGACGTGTACCCGACCGGAGGAAGCCGTGGCAGCTACGCCCAGGTTTCGCAAGAACGCAGTCGAAGGAAACGAGGCCGGAGGAAGTGCGGCCGAACGAGAAGTGGTTGGAGGAGAGGAGCGCGGACGGAACGCGGTCGGGGAACCCGGCAGCAGGCATCCGGTCGACGAGAAGCTTCCGCCCCTCAAGATGTTCACCAGCGGCCTCCAGCACGTGGCCGCGATGTACGCCGGTGTGGTGGCGCCGCCCATGATCGTGGGGCCCGCCGTGGGCCTCAGCGCCAAGGAGACCGCCTTCCTCATGGGGGCGAGCCTCTTCACCGCGGGCATAGCCACCCTGCTCCAGACCCTGGGCTTCTGGCGCATAGGTGCCAGACTGCCGTTCGTCAACGGCGTCTCGTTCGCCGGGGTCACCCCGATGATCGCGATAGGCAAGGACCGGGGGCACGACGGCATCGCCGTCATCTTCGGCGCGATCATCGTCGCCGGCCTCCTCGGCTTCGTACTCGCCCCGTACTTCTGCAAGTTGGTGCGGTTCTTCCCGCCCGTCGTCACCGGCACCGTGATCACCCTGATCGGTGTCTCCCTGCTGCCGGTGGCCTTCAACTGGTCGCAGGGCGGCAACGCCACCGCCGACGACTACGGCTCGACGACGAACATCGCGATGGCGGCGGTCACCCTCGTGATCGTGCTGGCCCTGCGCAAACTCCTGCGCGGCTTCCTCCAGCAGATCGCCATCCTGCTCGGTCTCGTCCTCGGAACCCTGATCGCGATTCCCGCGGGCATCACCGACTTCGGGGCGCTCGGCGACGCCGACCTGGTCGGGTTCCCGACCCCGTTCCACTTCGGCGCACCGCAGTTCGAGGTCGCGGCCATCATCTCGATGTGCATCGTGATGCTCGTCTGCATGACCGAGTCCACCGCGGACATGCTCGCCCTCGGCAAGATCGTGGGCCGCCCGGCCGACGAGCGGACCATCGAGGGCGGCCTGCGCGCGGACACCCTGGGCAGCGCCGTCAGTCCGCTCTTCAACGGCTTCATGTGCAGCGCGTTCGCCCAGAACATCGGACTGGTCGCGATGACCAAGGTCCGCAGCCGGTTCGTCGTCGCCGCGGGCGGCGCCATCCTGGTGCTGCTCGGCCTGATCCCCGTCGCCGCGTCCGTCATCGCCCTCGTACCGCTGCCGGTGCTCGGCGGCGCGGGGATAGTCCTCTTCGGCTCGGTCGCCGCGAGCGGTATCCAGACCCTGGCCACCGCGGCCCTGGAGAAGGGCGAGAACGCCCTGATCGTCGCCGCGGCCGTCGGCGTGGGCCTCATCCCGATCGCCGCGCCGGACTTCTACCACGCCTTCCCCGAGGACCTGCTCGTGGTCCTTGACTCGGGCATCTCGACGGGGTGTGTCGTGGCGATCGTCCTCAACCTGGCCTTCAACCACTGGGGCCGCGGGTCGGACGCGGAGCCCGGGGCCGACGGGGCCGACGAACAGCCGAAGGACCCGATGGCGGTGCCGGTGGTCCACTGACCCGTGGTCCACCGGTGCGCGTACGCGGTCCTCTCGCAGGAGTCCACGGGTGCGCGCACCGCCGGCGGGCGGACCTGGGCGACGGGTAGGTGGGCGCAGGGCCCCACGGCCCGAGGCCAACAGCCCACGGCACGCCGGCCGTGGGGGCCTGCCGGTCTCAGCCGATGTGGAAGTCGTCGCCGTACACCCGCCAGTCCAGCGGCGGGGCCAGGTCGAGGTTGCCCTTGCGCAGGAAGACCCGCTGCGCCGTGTCCACCCGGCTGGTGTCCGAATGCGCCACCTCCCGCTTCATCGCCCGGACCCGCGCGTCCATGAACGCGTTCAGGTACACCACCTCGTCACCGCCCCGCGACGGAGGTTGCGCCTTCGCCAGGGCCGCGCGGCGGATCCCGCCGAAGCTCGCTTCGTCGTCGCCCTCGCCGTGCATGACGTAGGCGTCGTAGTAGGCGAACTGGCCCAGCGTGCGCAGACCGTCGGCCTTGGCGCCGCGCACCGCCGGGTCGAAGTAGACCCGGTCCCGTTCGTCCCGCTGCATCCGGCGGAACGCCTCGGTGGTCGCCGCCTTCACCCAGTCCCGGGTGAAGCCGGGGTCGAGCCCGTCGTGCGAGTCCGTACCGTCGACCTCGCGCAGCGCGGGAAGGTACGCCGCGAGGGCGTTGTGGGCGTCGCGCCCCGTGTACCGCTCGACGAGCTTCAGCATGTCGCCCGTGCCGGAGCAGAAGCCGACGATGCCGGCGGTGTAGCCCCGGCCGTCGCCGATGTCCTCGATGTAGCCGTACTGCGCCTCCCAGTCCAGTGAGGAGTTCTCGGCGCTGGACACCAGCCGCATGGCGATGTCCTTCTTCGCCGGATCGTCGAGTCCGGACACGGCGGCCTCCAGGAGGTTGCGGGCCGCCGCCGTGTGGGCGCCGGCGTGTGCGATGACGGGCGTCGCCGCGAGGGCCAGTCCGAGCACCGTCAAGGCGAGACCGACGGGACGGGTGAGCCGCCCGGGTCGGGCAGGTGGGATGCGGCGGGGTGTGCGGTTGAAGCGGGTGGCGCGACGCGTGTGGCCGCCATGGGGGTGTTCGCGGGGGTGGTGCACCGGTCCTCCCGGGGAGTCCGTACGTTCCCGGCGGCGCCGGGGTCAGCTCCCGTCGATGCGGAAGCTCTCCCCGTAGACCTTCCACGCCAGAGGGGTCTCCAACTGCAGGTTCCCCTGACGGACGAAGACGCGCTGCTGCGTCTCGACCCGGCTGGTGTCGCTGTGCGAGGGCTCCTCGCGCAGGGCCGCCACCCGGGCGTCCAGGAAGGCGTTCAGATACGTCTCCTCGTCGCCTCCCTCGGACGGCGGGTCCTCCGCCGCGACGGCCTGGGCCCGTATCGTGCGGAAGCCGACCGTCCCCTCCGCGTCGGCGCCGCCGTGCATCACGTAGGCGTCGTAGTAGATGAACTGCCCCAGCGCGCTCAGCCCGTCGGCCTCGGCCCGCTCGACCGCGGGGTCGAAGTACGCGTGGTCCCGCTCCGCGTCCTGCGCCGACCGGAACACCGGATCGCCCGCCGCCTTCGCCCAGGCCGAGGTGAACGCGGTGCCCAGCCCGTCGTGCGAGTCGCCGCCCTTCACCGCGCGCAGCGCCGGCAGGAAGTCCTCCAGCGCGGTACCGGGGCGCTTCGCCGTGTAGCGCTCGACCACCTTCAGCATGTCGCCGGTCCCGGAGCAGAAGCCGATGATGCCGGCGGTGTAGCCCCGGCCGTCGCCGATGTCCTCGATGTAGCCGTACTGGGCCTTCCAGTCCAGTGAGGAGTTCTCGGCGCTGGACACCAGCCGCATGGCGATGTCCTTCTTCGCGGGGTCGTCGAGCCCCTTCTCGGGCGAGCCGTGACCGGACGCCGAACAGCCGGTCAGAACGAGGGCCGCGGCGGCGGCGAGCAGGAGACGTCTGTGCTTCACGCACCAAGCGTGCCAGGTCGGGGGCGGGAGCCGGCCGCGGTCCGGCGCCTGTAGCGTTCGGGACATGGAAGATCAGTCTGTTGTGGACGTCGGCGATGTACGGCTGGCGTATCGGACCTGGGGCGACCCGTTCGGCTCACCCGTGGTCCTGTTGCACGGCCTCGGCGGCTCGTCGCTGAGCTGGGAGGCCGTGGGCACCCTGCTGGGCGAGGAGTGGCGGGTGTACGCCATCGACCTGCGCGGGCACGGCGAGAGCGACTGGCCCGACGAGTACGCCTTCGAGCAGATGCGGGACGACGTCCTGGAGTTCCTCGACGCCTGTGAGCTCGACCGGGTCGGTCTCGTCGGACACTCGATGGGCGGGGTGGTCGCGTACCTGCTCGCGGAGGAGCACGCGGACCGGGTGGAGCGGCTGGTCCTGGTGGAGACCCCGCCGCCTTTCCCGGGACAGCTGGTCGCCGACAGCCGCCCCACCGGACCGGTGGACCACGACGAGAACGCGGTGTCGGCGGTCCGGGCCCAGATCGCCGAGCCCGACCCCCGCTGGGAGGAGGAGCTGGGGCAGATCGTCGCTCCCACGCTGATGATCGCGGGAGGCCCGGAGAGCGGTATGCCCCAGGGCCGGCTCGCCGACATGGCCTCGCTCATCCCCGACTGCCGGCTGATCACCCTGGGCGGCGGTCACCAGGTGCACAAGAGGCACGCGGACCAGGTGGCCCAGCAGATCACCGAGTTCTTCACCAGCTGAGGAGCTCCACCGGCTGAGGCGTCTGGGAAGGCTGAGGCGACTGGGAAGGCTGGGGCGACTGGGGCGGTTGGCGAGTCCCACCGGCTCCACCGGCCGCGGCGGCACCGGCTGAGGTATCGGCGGACACTGCCGGGCCTGGAAGCTCGGCAGTGCCCGCCCGTGCGTACGTCAGTCGCCCGGCCGCCAGTCCGGCCGGCGCCCGCTCAGCGCGATCACCCGGTCCATCAGCGACGCGTCGGACGGGACAGGTACCGGCGGACCGAAGATCGCTTCGGGGCCGGACCTGTCGTCGTCACCCGGCGCCAGCATCGCTTCCGAGGAACGCAGGCTCGCCTCGTCCGCCCGGAACTCCTGTCCCGTGGACCTGGCCAGGTCCCAGCCGTGTACGACCAGCTCGTTCCGCGCGACCATTCCCGCGACCCGGCCTGGCAGATCCACCCCGCCCGCCCGTGTCATGCCCTCCAGGGCGGCCGGTGAGCGCCAGGCCGCGACCAGCTCGTCCAGCAGCGGCGGCAGCGCCGTACGCCAGTCGCCCGGCAGCACCGGTAGCGACGCCGTGGGCGGGGTGCCGGTCGTCGGGCCGGGCTTCTTGCCCGCCGCGTCACGGAAGGCGACGGTCAGACCGAACAGATGCCCGAGCAGTTCCCGTACCGAGTAGTCGGGACACGGGGTCGGGCCGGTCAGCTGCCCGTCGTCGACCGAGCCGATCAGCTCCCGGACCTGCCGCGCCGCCGGTTCGAGATCCAGGCCGGGCGCGGTTCCCTCATTCGTTTCCATACGGTTCAGACCGTTCGCGGTCCCGGAACTCATCGCCGCCATCGTGGAACGTTCGCATCCGCCCTCTTGTCGGAGGCCCCACTCTCATGGCATACAGGTCTGGACCAATCCTGTCGGACGGAAGGCATCACCGTGCAACGCCCCCACGCACGCACCGCGTTGGCCTGTTCCGCCGCGCTGCTCATGGCCGCGCTCACCTCCTGCGCGGGATCCGCGGAAGCGGACACCAGGAAGCCGACGGCCCCACAGGGGGTGACCGCGCAGGCCGGCAGCGCCACATCGGCCCACGTCATGTGGGAGCAGGCCTCGGACGACAAGGGCATCACCGGCTACGACGTCTACCGCGAGGGGACGAAGGTCGCCTCCGTACCCCCGGCGAAGCTGATGACCGACATCGACGGCCTGACCGCCTCCACCGCGTACACCTTCACCGTCAGGGCCCGCGACGCCGCGGGGAACCGCTCCGCCCCGAGCGCCGCCGTCGCCGTCACCACGCCGGCCCCCACACCCGCCGACGAGGAACCGCCGACCGGGCCGGTGAAGCTGCGGGGCGAGGCCGAAAGCGGCCGGACGGTCACCCTCTCCTGGGGCGGGTCCACGGACGACGTGGGCGTGACCTCGTACGACGTCTACCAGGAGGACTCCAGGATCCACAGCGTCGCCGGTACGGAGACCACCGCCAGGCTCACCGGACTGCGGCCGGGAACCGTCTACACGTTCACCGTGCGCGCCCGTGACGCCGCCGACCGTTCCTCGCCGGACAGCAACGCCCTCGACCTCACCACCCCGTCCGCCTCCGGCGCACCCGCGAGCACGGCGCCCACCGGCCTCCGCACCAGCACGAGCGCGGACGGCGGGGAGTTCCTGGTCGACCTCTCCTGGGACCAGCCGGACACCGGCGGCACGATCCCCGCGTACCAACTGTTCCTGAACGGGAAGATGACGACCACGATCGTCTGGGGCGGCACGCCGCCCACGGGCCGCGCGACGTACCGCCTCACCCTCACCGACCCGCCCGGCACCCGCTACTCCCTCAAGATCCGGCCCAAGCTCCCGGACGGCAAGTGGGGCGACTTCTCGGGGCAGCGGACGGTGGTGCTGCCGGGCTGAGCCCCGGCCGGGAGCCACCGCCGGGGGTGGGTGACGTACGGTCTTGAACCCTGTGTCCGGCATTCGCCGCCGGGACCGTGGCGTACGCGGTGACCGGGGCCCTGGGCAGCAGCGCCTCCGGCTCGCTCGCCTCCCTTCTGGCTGGAGGCGTCGTCCTGACGGGCGTCTTCCTGGCCATCGCGCACTTCATGCGGCTCCCGGAGCTCAGTGCCCTGGTCGGGGCGGCGCGGGGACGTCTCGGCCGCTGAGGGCCCAACCGCCCTCCGAGCGGACCGGTCCCGTCCTTCGGCGGTCACATCGCTGTGCCCCGTCCCGAAGGAGCCGCAGGGCACTGCTCCGCAACCGGCTTCCTCGTGCTTTCGGCGTCCTTGGCGAGGCTGCCGGTACGGGCTGCGCGGTCGCGCCCGACGGCGGGCCGGAAGCGCCGCGCCCCCGCGGTGACTCGCGGGGGCGCGGCGCTTCGTCGTGCGAGGGGTCAGCCCAGCTGCTCGTACGCCGGCAGCGTCAGGAAGTCGGCGTAGTCCTGGTCCAGCGAGACCTGGAGCAGCAGGTCGTGGGCCTGCTGCCACTTGCCGCTCTTGAAGGCCTCGTCGCCGATCTCCTCGCGGATCGCGGTCAGTTCCTCGGCGGCGACCTTGCGGGCCAGGTCCGCCGTGGCGTGTTCGCCGTTCTCGAAGACCACGTCCGCGTTGATCCACTGCCAGATCTGCGAACGCGAGATCTCTGCGGTGGCCGCGTCCTCCATCAGGTTGAAGATGGCGACCGCGCCCATGCCGCGCAGCCACGCCTCGATGTAGCGGATGCCGACCGCGACAGCGTTGCGCAGGCCGTCGTACGTGGGCTTCGCGTCCAGGGTGTCGATGGCGATCAGGTCGCCGGGCGCCACCGAGACGTCCTCGCGCAGGCGGTCCTTCTGGTTCGGCCTGGCGCCGAGGACCGCGTCGAAGGAGGTCATCGCGATCGGGACGAGGTCGGGGTGGGCGACCCAGGAGCCGTCGAAGCCGTCGCCCGCCTCGCGGTCCTTGTCGGCCTTGACCTTCTCGAAGGCGACCTTGTTGACCTCGGCGTCGCGCCGGGACGGGATGAACGCCGCCATGCCGCCGATGGCGTGAGCTCCGCGCTTGTGGCAGGTGCGGACCAGCAGTTCGGTGTACGCCCGCATGAACGGGGCGGTCATCGTGACCAGGTTGCGGTCCGGCAGGACGAACTTCGAGCCGCCGTCACGGAAGTTCTTGACGATGGAGAAGAGGTAGTCCCAGCGGCCCGCGTTCAGCCCGGAGGCGTGGTCGCGGAGCTCGTAGAGGATCTCCTCCATCTCGTAGGCCGCGGTGATCGTCTCGATCAGGACGGTCGCGCGGACCGTGCCCTGCGGGATGCCGACGTAGTCCTGTGCGAAGACGAAGATGTCGTTCCAGAGGCGCGCCTCCAGGTGGGACTCCGTCTTCGGGAGGTAGAAGTACGGGCCCTTGCCGAGGTCGATCAGGCGCTGCGCGTTGTGGAAGAAGTACAGGCCGAAGTCGACAAGCGCGCCGGGCACCGGGGTGCCGTCGAGCTGGAGGTGACGCTCGTTCAGGTGCCAGCCGCGCGGGCGCGTGACGACGGTCGCGAGCTCCTCGGCGGGCTTGAGGGCGTAGGACTTGCCGGACTTCGGGTCGGTGAAGTCGATGTTCCGGGTGTACGCGTCGATCAGGTTGAGCTGGCCGGTGATCACGTTCTCCCACGTGGGGGCGGACGCGTCCTCGAAGTCGGCGAGCCAGACCTTGGCGCCCGAGTTCAGGGCGTTGATGGTCATCTTGCGGTCGGTCGGACCGGTGATCTCCACCCGGCGGTCGTCCAGCGCGGCCGGGGCCGGGGCGACCTTCCAGCTGTCGTCCGCGCGGACGGCTGCCGTCTCCGGCAGGAAGTCCAGCGTGGAGGTGCGGGCGATCTCGGCCCGGCGCTCGCCGCGGCGGGCGAGCAGTTCGTCACGTCGGTGCGTGAACTGCCGGTGCAGCTCGGCCACGAAGGCGAGGGCCGCATCGGTCAGGACCTCGTCCTGCCTCGGCAGGGGCTCGGCGTCGACGATGGCCAGCGGGGACGGCGCTGGTGCGGACATGAGCTGTCACTCCTTCAGCGGGGCGGCGCGGGCGACGTCCCACGGCTGCCGGGTCGCCTGAGGTGGCACGGGGTGCCATGGCTCCGAGATACGGCCGTGGGTGCCGCCTGGGTGCGGAAGCGGTGCGGCGTCTGTGTCGCGTGCTTCTGATCAGTGGATATTAGTTTCCTCATGGTGGAAGTTCAATGGTTTGTTGATGTCGAGATTCTCCGGGTCGACAGATGTCGGCGGACGCGGGGTCCGTGGTGGCGCGGCGTGCCAGGCCGTGCACGGTCGGTTCACTCCAGATGCCTCAGGTCCTCCGTGGTGTCGATGTCGTACGCCTGCGCCACATCGGAACACTCGACGAGAGTGATCGCCCCGCGGTGTTCCCCCAGGTATGCCCGCGCGCCCTGGTCGCCGATCGCGCCTGCCGTGATGTCCGCCCATCGGTCGGCACCGAACAGCACCGGATGGCCGCGCTTCCCGTCGTACGAGGCCGCCGCCAGGGTCGTCCGGGAGCGGTACGCGGAGCGGACGCGTGCGACGGCCTCCGGCCCGATGCCCGGCTGGTCGACCAGGAGTACGAGGGCCGCGTCCACCTCGGAGCCTGCGAGGTCGCGCAGGCCCGTGCGGAGCGACGAGCCCATGCCCTCCTCCCAGAGGGGGTTCACGGACACCGTGCAGGCGGAGAGGTCGGCCAGGGACCGGACCTCCTCGGCCGCCGCGCCCAGCACGACATGGACGGGGCCGCACCCGCCGTTGCGCAGGGCGCGGGCCGCGTGTTCGACCAGGGGGCGCCCGCGGTGCTCCAGCAGCGCCTTCGGCCGCCCGCCCAGGCGACGGCCGCCGCCTGCGGCGAGCAGTACTCCGGCGACCACGGGGATCCGTTGTGTGTGAGCCATGTGCACTGGATACCACTGTGCCGCCCGGGGCCGCGTGAGGGGTGTCACCCCTCGGGAGTACCCTCGCTCGGCGCGCGCACAGTGGCGCGCGTCACCTTTCATAGCGTTAACTGGCGTTCACACCGAGCCACTTGGCTGCCGCCGTGGGCGGGTGGGCACACCGGCACGATGACGCGCGAGGGGGAGTGCTTTGTTGCGAAGCGTGGGGCGGGGGCGGTTGACCGAAGGCGGCGACGATCCGAGGGTCGTGGAGCTGCGTACGGCCGTCTCCCGGCTTCGCCGGCAGCTGGCCGGGCACCCCGCCGAGTTCCCGGACCGCGGCATCGCGGAGGACGAGCTGGCCGCGCTGGACTCGATGGCGGCCGGCGGCGCGCCCGAGATTCCCCGGCTGCGCCGTTCGCTGTTACTGGTCGCGGGGGCCATCGGATCGGTCAGCGCGCTGGCTCCCGGCCTGCGTGAGGTGCGGATCGCGGTCGACCTCTTCGGGGAGCCCCCACGCGGCCCGAGGTGACCCCGGCTCCCGCCCGGGGCGCGACGCGCCTCGGAGACCCGTCGCTCCGCGCGCCCGTATCGACTCGTGGGCCTGCGCGCCCCCGGGGTGCCGTCCGCGCGCCTCGCGATTCGGCACGCGCCTCGCCCGGCCTCCGGGCCGGCCGCACGGCCGGGGTCCGGGAGCGTCAGGAAGCCGGGCCGCTGCTGGCCAGCGCTTCGGAGAGCTCCTTCGCGATCTGCTGGAGGATCGGCACGATCCGCTCGGTCGCCGTCTCCGTCACCCGGCCCGCGGGTCCCGAGATGGAGATGGCCGCGGAGGTGGGTGAGTCGGGCACCGGGACCGCCAGGCACCGGACCCCGATCTCCTGCTCGTTGTCGTCCACCGCGTAGCCGGCCCTGCGCACCTGTTCCAGTGCGTCGAGGAAGCCGTCCGGGGTGGTGATCGTCTTCTCGGTGGCCGCCGGCATGCCCGTGCGGGCCAGCAGCGCGCGCACCTCGTCCGCCGGGGTGTGGGCGAGCAGAGCCTTGCCGACGCCGGTGGAGTGGGGGAGTACCCGTCGGCCCACCTCGGTGAACATCCGCATCGAGTGCTTGGACGGAACCTGGGCCACGTAGACGATCTCGTCCCCGTCGAGCAGTGCCATGTTCGCCGTCTCGCCGGTCTCCTCGACCAGGCGCTGGAGGTACGGCCGCGCCCACGTGCCCAGCAGCCGGGACGCGGACTCGCCGAGCCGGATCAGGCGCGGGCCCAGTGCGTAACGGCGGTTGGGCTGCTGGCGTACGTACCCGCACACGACCAGGGTGCGCATCAGCCGGTGGATGGTGGGTAGCGGGAGTCCGCTGCTCGCGGAGAGTTCGCTGAGTCCGACCTCGCCCCCGGCGTCCGCCATGCGCTCCAGGAGATCGAAGGCGCGCTCGAGGGACTGGACCCCGCCACTGGGACCGGCGGGCTTGGAGTCGGAAGTGCTGGCGTGGGACGGCGGCACGTCAACGGTCCTTTCGAAGCGGAGGCAAGGCAGCAGCCTACCGGGCCCTTCCTGATCGGCCCACTGCTCCCGGTGCGGCGTCCTTGCCGGTCAGGACCTGTTTTGTCCTGGTGTCGAGCTCGGAGTCGGGTCTGGCCGACGTGCGGCCCGAGCCCTGGTGATGCCGCTCCTGGCCCATTCTACGTTCCGCCTGCCGAAAATGAACTTTTACTTCGTGGAAATCTCCAAGTGGGTGCCGTGCGTGGCCGGATGGCCGTGACGGCACGGCCCGGCGGTGGTCGCGTGAGCGGGGTGAGGTCTTGACGGGCCGCTGCCCCGAGTGAAGACTCCTTCAACAGTTCGTTGAAATTCTGCGTGAGGAGCACAGGTGCCCGGTGTGGACATGAGACTGGTACTCCGCTCGACGCGCGTCGTCACCCCCGAGGGGACCCGCGCCGCAGCGGTGTCCGTCGCAGGCGGGGAGATCGAGGCCGTCCTGCCCCACGACGCGGAGGTGCCCGACGGCGCCCGCGTCGAGGACTTCGGCGACGACGTCCTGCTGCCGGGCCTCGTCGACACCCACGTCCACGTGAACGACCCGGGCCGCACCGAGTGGGAGGGCTTCTGGACCGCCACCCGGGCCGCCGCCGCCGGTGGCATCACGACCCTGCTCGACATGCCGCTCAACTCCCTCCCGCCGACCACCACGGTCGAGCACCTGCGTGTGAAGCAGCAGGTCGCCGCCCCCAAGGCGCACATCGACACGGGCTTCTGGGGCGGCGCGATCCCGTCCAACACGAAGGACCTGCGCCCGCTGTACGAGGCCGGGGTCTTCGGCTTCAAGTGCTTCCTCTCGCCCTCCGGCGTCGAGGAGTTCCCCGAGCTGGACCAGGAGCAGCTGGCCCGCTCCATGGCCGAGATCGCCGGCTTCGGCGGCCTGCTGATCGTGCACGCGGAGGACCCGCACCACCTGGCCGAGGCCCCGCAGAAGAGCGGCGAGAAGTACGCCGACTTCCTGGCCTCCCGCCCGCGTGACGCGGAGAACACCGCCATCGAGGGCCTCATCGCCCACGCCAGACGGCTGAACGCGCGCATCCACGTCCTGCACCTGTCCTCCAGCGACGCGCTGCCGCTGATCGCCGCCGCCAAGCGTGAGGGCGTGCGCGTCACCGTCGAGTCCTGCCCGCACTTCCTCACCCTGACCGCCGAGGAAGTCCCGGACGGCGCTACGGAGTTCAAGTGCTGTCCGCCGATCCGGGAGGCCGCGAACCAGGACGCGCTGTGGGCCGGGCTGGCCGACGGCACGATCGACTGCATCGTCTCCGACCACTCGCCGTGCACCACGGACCTCAAGACCCCCGACTTCGCCTCCGCCTGGGGCGGCATCTCCTCGCTCCAGCTCGGGCTGCCCGCCATCTGGACCGAGGCGCGCCGGCGCGGTCACAGCCTCGACGACGTCGTCCGCTGGATGTCCGCCGCACCCGCCGCTCTCGCCGGACTCACCCGCAAGGGCGCCATCGAAGCGGGCCGGGACGCGGACTTCGCGGTGCTCGCCCCGGACGAGACCTTCACGGTCGATCCGGCCGGGCTGTTCCACCGCAACCAGGTCACCGCCTACGCGGGACGCACCCTGCACGGCGTGGTCAAGTCCACCTGGCTGCGCGGCAGCCGGATCGCGGCCGGCGGCGTGCTCGCCGAACCGACCGGCCGACTCCTCGAGAGGAACCACTGACCATGACGGCGACACCGCACTTCACCGGCGACGCGAACCCGTACGGGGGCGGCGACCCGTACGCCGACTACCGCACCGCGGACTTCGCCTTCACCTCACTCGTGGACCTTGCCGACCGCCGGCTCGGTGCCGGTGTTATCGCCGCCAACGACGAGTTCTTCGCCGAGCGCGAGAACCTGCTCAAGCCGGAACCCGCGGAGTTCGACCCCGAGCGCTTCGGCCACAAGGGCAAGATCATGGACGGCTGGGAGACCCGGCGGCGGCGCGGCGCGTCCGCCGCCGAGCCGCATCCCACCGACGACGACCACGACTGGGCGCTCGTACGCCTCGGTGCCCCCGGCGTCGTACGCGGACTCGTCGTCGACACGGCCCACTTCCGCGGCAACTACCCGCAGTCGGTCTCCGTCGAGGCCACCTCGCTGCCCGGCTCCCCGTCCCCCGAGGACCTCCTGGCACCCGGCGTGAAGTGGACGACCCTCCTGCCCCGCACGCCCGTCGGCGGACACGCCGCCAACGGCTTCGCGGTCGACGCCGGGCAGCGCTTCACCCATCTGCGGGTCAACCAGCACCCCGACGGTGGCATCGCGCGCCTGCGGGTCCACGGCGAGGTCGTTCCCGACCCCGCGTGGCTGGCCGCCCTCGGTACCTTCGACCTCGCGGCCCTGGAGAACGGCGGGCAGGTCGAGGACGCCTCCGACCGCTTCTACTCCCCGGCCACCAACACCATCGCGCCGGGCCGCTCCAGGAAGATGGACGACGGATGGGAGACCCGACGCCGGCGGGACAAGGGCAACGACTGGATCCGCTACCGCCTGGCCGAGGAGTCGGAGATCCGCGCCGTCGAGATCGACACGGCCTACCTCAAGGGCAACGCGGCCGGCTGGGCGGAGATCTCGGTGGGCGACGGACCTGAGGGGGAGAGCGCCTCGTGGTCCGAACTCCTGCCCCGCACCAGGCTCCAGCCCGACACGAACCACCGGTTCGTCCTGCCGGTGCCCGTACGCGGCACGCGCGTGCGGATCGACATCTTCCCGGACGGCGGGATCTCCCGGCTGCGGCTCTTCGGCTCGCTGACGGAGGAGGGCGCGGCGCGGCTGGCCGCCCGCCACGAAGAGCTCGGCGGGTAGCCGCCCTTGGGTGGTGGCGGGGTTCGTGTGCCGGTCCCTGCCCGCCCCTCGGGCGTATGGGACCCTGACCGGACGCCGCCCCACCGACCAGGAGCCGTCATGATCTTCATCGCCGTCAAGTTCACCGTGCGTACCGCCGAGCGGGACAACTGGCTCCCGGCCGTCGAGGAGTTCACCCTCGCCACCCGCCAGGAGCCGGGCAACCTCTTCTTCGACTGGTCCTACAGCGTCGAGAACCCGGACCAGTTCGTCCTGCTCGAAGCGTTCGCCTCGCAGGAGGCGGGCGTGGCACACGTGAACTCCGAGCACTTCAAGGCGGCCGTCGAAACCATGTCCGAACTCGTGACGGAGATCCCGGAGATCATCAACGTCGAGGTTCCCGGGGACGACTGGTCCCGGATGGGAGAGGTCACTCCGCGCAACCGGTGATCCCGCGCAACCGGCGACCCCCGTGCAAGCGGCGACCCCCGTGCAAGCGGTGACCTCCGTGCAAGCGGTGACCTCCGTGCAAGCGGTGAACCCGCTCAACCGGTGATCTCCGCGCCCGACGGCGTCCGCGGGCCCCCGGTCCGGGGGCCGCTGCCCGCCGGCGGACCTCGGCCGTCGCGTCAGAACTCCTCGTGCGTGTCGGGGTCCCCGCCGAAGCGGTGCGGCGGCCTTGCCCCGATCCGCTCCAGTTCCCGCCCGGTCAGCTCGAAGCCGAACAGGTCGAGGTTCTCCCTCTGCCTCCCGGGATCCGCGGACTTGGGGATCGGCACCGCCCCCAGCTGGGTGTGCCACCGCAGCACCACCTGACCTGGCGTCACACCGTGGGCCTCGGCCGCCGCGACCACCTCCGGGGCCTCGAGGACCTGACGCCCCCGGGCCAGCGGGCTCCAGCTCTCGGTGACGATCCCCTTCGCCGCGTGGACGGCCCGCAGTTCCTCCTGCGGGAGCAGGGGATGCATCTCGATCTGGTTCACCACGGGCAGCACACCCGTCTCGCGCTCCAGCCGCTCCAGATGCCCGGCCGTGAAGTTGGATACGCCGATGGAACGGACGAGCCCCTCCTCGCGGAGCTTGATCATCGCCTTCCAGGTGTCCACGTACCTGTCGACCCGGGGCAGCGGCCAGTGGATGAGGTACAGGTCGACGTACTCCAGCCCCAGGTTGCTCCGGGACTCCTCGAAGGAGGCCAGTGTCTCGGCGTAGCCGTGGTGCCGGCCGGGGACCTTGGTGGTGACGAAGAGGTCCTGCCTCGGTACCCCCGCGCGGGCGATGCCCCGCCCCGTACCGGTCTCGTTGCCGTAGTTCAGCGCGGTGTCCACGAGCCGGTAGCCGAGCTCCAGCGCACCGGCCACGGCCTTCTCTGCGGCCTCGTCGTCGAGCGGCCAGGTGCCCAGGCCCACCGCGGGCACGGTGCGGCCGTCGAGGAGGTTGCGGACCGGGGGCTGAATCTGGCTCATGGTCTCCCATTTCGTTCGATCACCGTCCCCGCCAGCGTAGGGCGGGCCGCCGGGAGACGCGGCACGAGGCGGATCCGCCCGGCGTAGGCCGCCGCGTCACCCGCCGGGCGCGTCGACGGATTCCGGCCGAAGGTGGAGTCGGAGACAGATGCCGGGAACCGCGGCAGTGAGGTGAAGGAGGAGGACCATGGCCAGGCTGACTCTCACCGCGTTCGTGTCCCTCGACGGGGTGACGCAGGCCCCCGCGGGGCCGGACGAGGACACCACCGGGGGGTTCGGGTACGGCGGATGGCTGGTGCCGTACGCGGACGACGGCATGGGCGCCTTCATGGCCGAGGTCTTCGACCGCTCGGGCGCCTACCTCCTCGGGCGGCGTACGTACGACATCTTCGCGGCGTACTGGCCCAGGGTCACCGACCCCGAGGACCCGATCGCCTCCCGTCTCAACACACTGCCCAAGCACGTCGTCTCCACCACCCTGACCACCCCGGCGTGGGAGAACACCACCGTCGTGTCGGGTGACGTGCCCGCCGCGGTCGCCCGGTTGAAGGAGCGGACCGAGGAGGGCGAGCTGCAGATCCACGGCAGCGGCGTGCTCGCGCGGTCCCTGATGGCGCACGATCTGATCGACGAGTACAACCTGCTCGTCCACCCCGTGTACCTCGGCGCGGGACGCCGGCTCTTCCCGGAGGGTGGACAGCCGACGGCCTTCGAACTGGTCGGCGCGAGGACCACGGGGAGCGGTATCGCCATCCAGACGTACCGGCCCGCGGGGCGCGCACGGTTCGGAACCCTGGAGTGACGTCCGAAACCGCGCGACGTGCGGTGGACGTGGCGCCGGAGGCCTCTCAGGGTGCCGGCGGAAGCACCGAGGGGGCCGTCGCGGCACCGCGCAGCCGCCCCAGGATCGCCCGTGCCGCCTTGGTGTAACCGGGGTTGTTGTTGTGCAGGACCGACTCCGCGTTGGCCAGTTCCATGAACGCGATGAGCTCGAAGGCCAGCTGCGAGACATCCGTGTCCGCCGCGAGCTGGTCCCGCACCCGTGCCTCCTCGATCGTCTCCTCGACGAAGGTGACCCAACCGGTCTGGGTGGAGGCCAGGGCGTCGTGCACCTTGCCCTCCCTGGAGTCGAACTCCGCGATGGTCGCGTAGAAGAAGCAGCCGCCGCTGAACACCCGCCGCTGCGAGTACGAGAGCCAGCTCTCGCACATGCGCCAGACGCGGCCCAGCCCCGGCGGCGCCGCCCGGGTCGGTGTGAGCACGTGCTCGACGAAGACGCTCACGGCGGCGCGCACGGTGGCGAGCTGCAACTCCTCCTTGGAGCCGAAGAGTGCGAACACCCCGCTCTTGCTGAGCTTCAGCTCCGTGGCCAGCCGGCCGAGCGACAGGCCCTCCAGTCCCTCGGTCGAGGCGACGTGGACCGCGCGCCCCAGCACCAGCTGCCTGGTCTGGTTCCCCCGCTCGACCCGTCCGTCCAGCCGCGCTCCACCCATGTGCCAACTCCGTGTGTCCGAGCGTCCCAAGGCCGACATTCTAGGAGGACTCGACACGCTCGGGGGCGTCTTCGCCCGGTGACGACCTCCGGACCCGGGCGGACCGGGTCACCCTGCGGACAGTGGTTCCCGGGGCGAGCGTCCGTTCGGTACGGTGATCGCCCCCGTGCGAGCCGGTGAAGTCTCCACATCGATCCCGCTGTGGAGAACCAGGAGGACCAGGTGTCCGCCGCCGTCCTGCCCGCTCCCGCCCCCTCGCGCCGGGCGTGGGTCACCGACCTGCCGCTCCTGCTCGTCGCCGCCGTATGGGGCGCCAGCTATCTCGCGGCCAAGGGCATCACCACGACCCACACCGTCATCGCCGTGCTCGTCCTCCGCTTCGCGATCGTGCTGCCGGCCCTGGCCGTCGCCGGGCGGCGCGGGCTCCGGGCCCTGAGCGCGGCGCAGTGGCGGGGTGCCGGCCTGCTGGGCCTGGTGCTCAGCGTGATCTTCCTGCTCGAGACGTACGGGCTCGTTCACACCTCGGCGACCAACGCGGGGCTCGTCATCAGCCTGACGATGATCTTCACCCCGCTCGCGGAGGCCGCCGTGACCCGGGTCCGCCCGCCGGGGTCCTTTCTCGCCGCCGCCGGCCTCTCGGTCGCGGGCGTGGTGCTGCTGACCCAGGGCGGCGGCTTCACCAGTCCCTCGGCGGGCGATCTCCTGATGCTGCTCGCGGCACTCGCCAGGACGGTCCACGTCCTGGCGATGGCGCGCATCAAGGCCGTCCGGGGCGCCGACCCGCTGTCCCTGACCACGGTCCAGCTCGGCGGCGCGGTCGCGGTCTTCGCCGTGCTCGCGGCCCTTCCCGGTACGGGCCCGGCGCCCTGGACGGTGGCGGCGGACTTCGGCGCCGGCGAGTGGGCCGGGCTGATCTTCCTCTCCGTCCTCTGCACGCTCTTCGCCTTCTTCGTACAGATGTGGTCGGTACGCCGCACCTCGCCGTCCCGGGTCAGCCTGCTGCTCGGCACGGAACCGCTCTGGGCCGCCGCCGTCGGCATCGTGATCGGGGGCGAACGCCTCGGTGCCCCGGGGGTCCTGGGCGCGGTGCTCGTGCTGGCGGGCACCGCGTGGGGACGCCGCCGCGCCGGCGTCACGTCCTGATCGAGTCCGCCGCGATCATCACGGCGGCGCCCGTCACGACGAGCACGGCGCTGACGAAGATCCCGTAGCGGTCGAGGAAGTCGAGCCTCGCCACCACCGCCCACAGCCGGAACCAGCCCGTCCACTCGTACAGCAGCCCTGCGGCGCCCTGCGCGAACACGATGAACCCCACCGACTCCACGAATTTCTTCATGGCCGGAGCCTCGCGCGGGCCGTGGCGCGCCCGCGTCGGTCATCGGTCCGCGGGTGGCCGACGAAGGTATCGGATCGTGCGACTTCGGTATCGACCCGGACCGGAACGGCCCTCCCGAGCCCTTCGGCTACGTAGATTCGTCGACATGACACGCACGGAGTACCGCTGGCTGCTGCCCTCGGCCCTGGCCGACGACGAGTTGCCCGGCGACCGGGGCAGGTCGCGCCGGACCGTACGGGACTGGGCTGTCGACATCACGGCCTTCCTCTGCGCCGCGGGCTTCGGGATGCTGGCCCTCGCGGCGATCGAGGCCGACCCCACCACGCCGGACGGGGTCGTCTTCGCCGACTCGCTCGTCGGTGCGGCGGCGTGCTGCGGGCTCTGGGCCCGGCGGAGGTGGCCGGTCGGGGTCGCCGTGGCCCTGACGGCCGTCAGCCTCGTCGAGCCCGTCGCGGCCGGAGCCATGCTGGTGGGTCTGTTCAGCCTCGCCGTGCACCGGCCGTTCAGGCCCGTGGCGCTCGTCGGGGCCGGCGCACTCGCGGTCTCCCCCGTACAGCCGATGCTGCGCCCGGACCCCGAGGTCTCCTTCGTCGTCTCCTACGTGATCGGTGTCCTGCTGGTACTCCTCGTGCTCAGCTGGGGCATGGTCGTACGGTCACGGCGCCAACTCGTCGTCTCCCTGCGCGAGCGGGCACGCCGTGCCGAGACCGAGGCCGCACTACGCGCGGAACAGGCCCAGCGGCTGGCCCGTGAGGCCATCGCCCGCGAGATGCACGACGTCCTCGCCCACCGGCTGACGCTCCTCAGCGTCCACGCGGGCGCGCTCGAGTTCCGCCCCGACGCACCCCCGGCCGAGGTCGCCCGCGCCGCCGGGGTCATCCGGGACAGCTCCCACGAGGCACTCCAGGACCTGCGCGAGATCATCGGCGTACTCCGTGCTCCCGGTGAGGGGGACGAGGGCGACAGGCCGCAGCCCACCCTGGTGACCCTGGGCGCCCTGATCGAGGAGTCCCGTGCGGCCGGCATGGAGGTCACCCTGGACAACCGCGTGGCCGAGCCGGACCGGGCACCCTCGGCCACCGGGCGCACCGTCTACCGCATCGCCCAGGAAGCCCTCACCAACGCCCGCAAGCACGCGCCCGGAGCCCCGGTCGGCGTCGCCGTGGCCGGCGGTCCGGGCGACGGGCTGACGATCGAGGTCGGCAACCCCGCCCCCACCGAGGAATTCGAGCCGGTGCCCGGATCCGGCCAGGGGCTCATCGGCCTCGCCGAACGGGCGAGCCTGGCCGGCGGAAGCCTCGATCACGGATCCCGGCCCGACGGCGGATTCACCGTCCGCGCCCGGCTACCGTGGCCGGCATGACTACCCCCACGCCCCCGGAGGCGCCACGGGTCCGGCTGGTCGTCGTCGACGACGACCCGCTCGTCAGGGCCGGCCTCGCCCTGATGCTCGGCGGCGCCGAAGGCATCCTCCTGGTGGGGGAGGCCGCCGACGGCTCCGAGGTCGCGGGCCTGGTCGGCCGGGTGCGTCCCGACGTCGTGCTCATGGACATCCGGATGCCGGGCATGGACGGTCTGACCGCGACCGAGGCGCTGCGGCGCCGCCCCGGCGCCCCCGAGGTCGTCGTCCTGACCACCTTCCACGCCGACGAGCAGGTGCTGCGGGCCATCCGGGCGGGCGCGGCCGGATTCGTGCTGAAGGACACCCCGCCCGCGCAGATCGTGGAGGCGGTCCTGCGGGTCGCGGCCGGTGAGCCGGTCCTCTCGCCCGCCGTCACCCGCCGCCTGATGGCCCGCGCGGCAGGGGATCCCGCGCACGACGGCATGGCCCGCCGAGCCCGTGCCCGGCGGCGTTTCGCCGAACTGGGGGAGCGGGAGCGGGACGTGGCGGCGGCCGTCGGGCGTGGCGGCTCCAACGCGGAGATCGCCGCCGCGCTCCACCTGAGCGTCGCCACCGTCAAGACGCACGTCTCCCGGATCCTCGCCAGGCTGGACCTCAACAACCGTGTCCAGATCGCCCTGCTGGTGCATGACGCGGGTCTCCTCCACGAGGACGGTGACCAGCCGCCGGGCACCGGCCCGGCCTGAACCCGTCGGACCGGTGGCGGGGCGCCCCACCTGGGGTGCGTCGACCGCGGCCCGAGCGGGCTCCGGCCACGCGCGTCAGACGTCGGCGATCTCCGTCATGCGTACGGGACGCTGCCGCGCGCGCGACAGCTCGCACGCCTCGGCGACGCGCAGTGCGTGCAACGCCTCCCGGCCGTCGCAGGGGTTGGCCAGCTCCCCGCGCGCGACGCGGAGGAACGCGTCCAGTTCGGCCTCGTACGCCGTGGCGAACCGCTCCAGGAAGCCCGTCCACGGCTCGGTCGGCGCGGGCGGGCCCTGCGGTTCGGCGGAGGTGAGGGGCGTCCGGCCGTCGAGGCCGACCGAGATCTGGTCCCGCTCGCCCGCCAGTTCCATGCGTACGTCGTAGCCGGCGCCGTTGCAGCGGGTGGCCGTCGCGGTGGCGAGGGTGCCGTCGTCCAGGGTCAGCAGTGCCGCGGCGGTGTCGACGTCGCCGGCCGCCCGGAAGATCGCGGGCCCCGCGTCCGACCCGGTCGCGTACACCCCCAGCACCTCACGGCCCGTCACCCAGCGCAGGATGTCGAAGTCGTGCACCAGGCAGTCCCTGAACAGCCCCCCGGAGAGCGGCAGGTAGGCGGCGGGCGGGGGAGCGGGGTCGGAGGTCGTCGCCCGTACGGTGTGCAGCCGTCCCAGGGCCCCGGCGCGCACCGCGGCGCGCGCGGCGGTGTAGCCCGCGTCGAAGCGGCGCATGAATCCCAGCTGGAGCACGCTGCCCGCGCGCTCGACCTCGCGCAGCGCGCCCAGGGTGCCGCGGAGGTCCAGGGCGATCGGCTTCTCGCAGAAGGCCGGCAGGCCGGCCCGGGCCGCCCGGCCGATGAGATCCGCGTGGGCCGAGGTGGCAGAGGTGATCACCACCGCGTCCACGCCCGCGCCCAGGACGTCATCGGCGGAGGCGACGGGAGTGGCCCCCGTCAGCTCCGCGACCCGCGAGGCCCGGGCCGCGTCGGGGTCCGTCACCACCAAGGAGGCGACCGAGGGATGGCGCGCCAGGACGCCCGCGTGGAAGGAACCGATCCGGCCGGTGCCGATGAGTCCGATGCGCATGGACCCAAAGTGCCGCCCTCCTGTCGCACTGTCAACTATATGTCCTGACAAATTGAAGGGTGTGGCGCGGTGGCACGGGGTACGCTCCGTGCCGTGCCCAAACCAGCCGCCGACTCCGCCGCCCTGGGGCTGGGCGTGGACCGCACCAGCCCCGTACCGCTCTACCACCAGCTGGCCCAGCAGCTCGAGGCCGCCATCGGCCAGGGGCTGCTCGCACCCGGCAGCCTCCTCGGCAACGAACTGGAGCTCGCCGCGCGGCTGGGCCTGTCCCGGCCCACCGTCCGGCAGGCCATCCAGTCGCTCGTCGACAAGGGCCTCATGGTGCGCAGACGGGGCGTGGGAACCCAGGTCGTCCACAGCCGGATCAAGCGCCCGCTCGAACTGAGCAGCCTCTACGACGACCTGGAGACGGCCGGTCGGCAGCCGGCGACACGGGTCCTGCGCAACACCACCGAGCGGGCCACACCGGAGGTCGCCGTCGCGCTCGGCGTCGAGGAGGGCGGCGAGGTCCATCTCGTGGAGCGGGTGCGATACGCCCACGACGAGCCGGTGGCCCTGCTGCGCAACCACCTCCCGCCCGGCCTGCTCGACCTCGCCACGGAGCGGCTGGAGTCGACCGGGCTGTACCGGATGATGCGCGGCGCGGGCATCACCCTGCACAGCGCCCGGCAGTCCGTGGGGGCCCGGGCCGCCACCACCGGTGAGGGCGAAATCCTCGCGGAGCCCGTGGGGGCGCCGCTGCTGACGATGGAGCGGACCACCTTCGACGACGGCGGCCGGGCGGTCGAGTTCGGCTCGCACGTCTACCGGGCCTCGCGCTACGCCTTCGAGTTCCAGCTGCTGGTCCGCCCCTGAGGGGCCCACGGTGCCGGGTCGGAGTGTTCGGACGAAAACATTGACGCGGTCATGCTAGGTCGCTTAGAACGGCGGGTGGGCGCCGCCAGCGCCCCTGCCGGGCCACGCCGGTCCGGGCTCGGGGATACTTGGCCCGCCGGGCGGCGAGTCCGCTCTCCCGGCTCCACCAGGCAGCACAGCGAGCAGCACTAGAAGGGCACGGCGTCGTGGCAAGGGTTCGGACAGGGGTACGCGCGATGGGCGCCGTGCTGGCAGCGGTACTGGCGGCCTCCCTCGTGGGATGCAGCAGCACCGGCGGCAGGCGGGCGGAGGAGCGCGCCGCCAAGGAGGCGGCCGAGGGCCGGTCCGCGGTGAACACGCCCCGCTGGACGTTCGCCATGGTCACCCACTCGGGCGATGGCGACACCTTCTGGGACATCGTCCAGAAGGGCGCCGAGCAGGCGGCCGGCAAGGACAACATCAACTTCCTGTACTCGCACGACGCCGAGGGCCAGCAGCAGGCCGAGCTCGTACAGACCGCCATCGACAAGAAGGTCGACGGCCTGATCGTCTCGCTGGCCAAGCCCGACTCGATGAAGACGGTGGTGGCCAAGGCCGTCAAGGCCGGGATCCCCGTCATCACGGTGAACTCGGGATCCGCCGAGTCCAAGGCCTTCGGCGCTCTCACCCACATCGGCCAGGACGAGTCCATCGCGGGCGAGGCCGTCGGTGACGAGCTGGGTGAGCGCGGACGCAAGAAGGCCCTGTGCGTCCTGCACGAGCAGGGCAACGTCGGACACGAGCAGCGCTGCGCCGGAGCGAAGAAGACCTTCGACGGGACGATGCAGAACCTCTACGTCGACGGCACCAACATGCCCGACGTCCAGGCGTCCATCGAGGCCAAGCTCGACTCGGACAAGAGCATCGACGCCGTCGTCACCCTCGGCGCGCCGTTCGCCGCCGCCGCCGTCAAGGCGAAGAAGACCGCGGGCAGCAAGGCCGAGATCGACACCTTCGACCTGAACGCGAGCGTCGCGGCCGGGCTTCGGGACGAGTCGCTCGGCTTCGCCGTCGACCAGCAGCCCTACCTCCAGGGCTACGAGGCCGTCGACCTGCTCTGGCTCTACCGATACAACCAGAACGTGCTCGGCGGCGGCCTGCCCGTCCTGACCGGCCCGCAGATCATCACCGCCGAGGACGCCGACGCGCTCGCGGAGTACACGGATCGGGGAACCCGATGACGGCGACCGGCCAACCGGCGGCGCCCCGTACCGACGAACGCCTGCTGCGCACCTCACCGCTGCGCAGGCTGCTCGGCCGGCCGGAACTCGGCTCGGTCGTCGGGGCCGTGGCCGTCTTCCTCTTCTTCGCGATCGTCGCCGACAGCTTCCTGCGGGCCTCCAGCCTCGGCACGGTGCTCTACGCCGCCTCCACCATCGGGATCATGGCGGTGCCGGTGGCACTCCTGATGATCGGCGGCGAGTTCGACCTCTCCGCCGGTGTGATGGTGACCAGCTCGGCGCTGGTCTCCTCGATGTTCAGCTACCAGATGACCGCCAACGTCTGGGTGGGCGTCTTCGTGTCGCTGCTGGTCACCCTGGGCTTCGGCGCGTTCAACGGCTTCATGCTGACCCGCACCAAACTGCCGAGCTTCATCATCACCCTCGGTACGTTCCTGATGCTGACCGGCCTGAACCTGGGCTTCACCAAGCTGATCAGCGGCACGGTGTCGACCAAGAGCATCGGGAACATGGAGGGCTTCGACTCCGCCCGCAAGGTCTTCGCGTCCTACCTCACCATCGGCGAGGTGGAGCTGAAGGTCACCATCCTGTGGTGGGCGGCGCTCATCGCGATCGCCACCTGGATCCTGATCCGTACCCGCTTCGGGAACTGGATCTTCGCCGTCGGCGGTGAGGCCGACGCCGCGCGCGCGGTCGGCGTGCCGGTCGTCCGTACGAGGATCGGGCTCTACCTCGGTGTCGCCTTCGCGGCCTGGGTCTCCGGGCAGCACCTGCTCTTCTCCTACGACGTGGTGCAGTCCGGCGAGGGAGTCGGCAACGAGCTGATCTACATCATCGCGGCCGTCATCGGCGGCTGCCTGATCACCGGCGGCTACGGCTCCGCGGTCGGGTCCGCGATCGGCGCGCTGATCTTCGGCATGACCAGCAAGGGCATCGTGTACGCGGAGTGGAACCCCGACTGGTTCAAGTTCTTCCTGGGAGCGATGCTGCTCCTGGCCACCCTGCTCAACGCATGGGTACGCAAGCGCGCGGAGGCGACGAAATGACGGCCACCCAGGCTCCCGCCCCGCGGGACACGGCCGGTCCGGCGCTGGTCGAGCTCGACGACGTCAGCAAGTTCTACGGCAACATCAAGGCTCTGGAGCACGTCTCGCTGGAGGTTCGCGCCGGGGAGATCTCCTGCGTCCTCGGGGACAACGGTGCCGGCAAGTCGACCCTCATCAAGATCATCGCGGGTCTCCACCGGCACGACGCCGGGACCTTCCTCGTCGAGGGCGAGGAGACCACGCTCGCCAATCCGCGTGACGCACTGGACCGGGGAATCGCCACCGTCTACCAGGACCTGGCCGTCGTGCCGCTGATGCCGGTCTGGCGCAACTTCTTCCTGGGTTCGGAACCGACGAAGGGCTCCGGGCCGTTCAAGCGCCTCGACGTCCGGCGTATGCGCGAGACGACGCGCGCGGAGCTGCTCCGCATGGGCATCGACCTGCGGGACGTGGACCAGCCGATCGGCACGCTCTCGGGCGGTGAGCGGCAGTGTGTGGCCATCGCCCGCGCCGTGTACTTCGGTGCCAAGGTCCTCGTCCTCGACGAGCCGACCGCGGCACTCGGCGTCAAGCAGTCGGGGGTCGTGCTCAAGTACGTCGCGGCTGCCCGGGACGCCGGTCTGGGCGTGGTCCTCATCACGCACAACCCGCACCACGCCTATCTCGTGGGCGACCGGTTCGTCCTGCTGAAGCGGGGCGTCATGTCCGGCAGCCACACCAGGGACGACGTCACCCTGGACGAACTGACCCGTCAGATGGCCGGTGGGAGCGAGCTCGAAGAGCTCAGCCACGAGCTCGAACGGGCCACGCCGCCGGACCACCTCGGTGGCCGCCCGGTCGGAGACGACGCCGCTTAAGTCCCGTTCTGTACCCCGCGCCCCCGGCCCGGAGACCGGCTCCGGGGGCGCGGGAATGGCAGAATCGTGCACAGCGGGCACCGTCCGCCGCCGGACTGAGTACCGACCGGCCCCCCGACCTGCGCAGGGACGATGAGCACGTACCGCGACTTCACACACCGCGGCTCCGCCCGCGCGACCGTCCTGCGTACCGTCGGCACCAGGGAGCGGCGCTCGCACCTCACCGCGCCCCGTGTCCCCACGGTCGGCATCGACATCGGCGGCACGAAGGTCATGGCCGGTGTCGTCGACGCCGACGGCAACATCCTGGAGACCCTGCGCACCGAGACGCCGGACAAGTCCAAGAGCCCCCGGGTCGTCGAGGACACCATCGTCGAGCTGGTCCTGGACCTCTCCGACCGGCACGACGTGCACGCCGTCGGTATCGGTGCGGCCGGGTGGGTCGACGCTGACCGCTCCAAGGTGCTCTTCGCGCCGCACCTGGCCTGGCGTGACGAACCGCTCCGTGACGCGCTCGCCTCCCGCCTCGTCGTCCCCGTCATGGTCGACAACGACGCCAACACGGCGGCCTGGGCGGAATGGCGCTTCGGCGCCGGCCGGGGCGAGGACCACCTGGTCATGATCACGTTGGGGACCGGCATCGGCGGAGCCATCCTGGAGGACGGCCACGTCAAGCGCGGCAAGTACGGGGTAGCCGGTGAGTTCGGCCACATGCAGGTGGTGCCCGGCGGACACCGCTGCCCGTGCGGGAACCGCGGCTGCTGGGAGCAGTACAGCTCGGGCAACGCCCTGGTGCGCGAGGCCAGGGAACTGGCAGCGGCGGACTCCCCGGTGGCGCACGGCATCATCGAGCGGGTCAAGGGGAACATCCCCGACATCACCGGGCCGCTCATCACCGAACTCGCCCGCGAGGGCGACGCGATGTGCGTCGAGCTCCTCCAGGACATCGGTCAGTGGCTCGGCGTCGGAATCGCCAACCTCGCCGCCGCGCTGGACCCCTCCTGCTTCGTCATCGGCGGCGGGGTGAGTGCGGCCGACGACCTGCTGATCGGCCCGGCCAGGGACGCCTTCAAGCGCCACCTCACCGGCCGCGGCTACCGCCCCGAGGCGCGCATCGCGAAGGCGCAGCTCGGCCCCGAGGCCGGTATGGTCGGCGCCGCCGACCTCGCCCGTCTGGTCGCCCGGAGGTTCCGCCGCACCAACCGCCGCCGGGTCGAGCGGTACGAGCGCTACGCGCAGTTCTACGACCAGGCCGCCAGCACCATCCGCGGCACCCGCACCACGGCCGACTGACGCGCGTCGCGGCACCCGCCACCCGCACTCCGCACCGCAGCTTCGAGGGATCACCGACCATGACCGCAGCCGAGCACCACATCGTGCCGCGCCAGCCCCCTTCGTCAGGCCCCGCCGGGTCCTCCGGTTCCTCGGGGTCGGGCTCCTCGGGCTCGTCCGGTGCCTCGGGATCGTCCGGCGACGGCGACGGTACGCCTCCGCAGGACCGGCGCAGGGTGGTCCGCCGACGCCTGATCACGCTGACCATCATCGTGCTGCTCATCGGGATCCCGGCCGGCTACCTCGTGATCTCCGCCGGTCAGAGCCGCCGGTCCGGCAAGGACAAGGAGGCCGAGGCGGCGGCCCAGGGCCTGCGCGAGGACTGGCCGTCCGGGATGCAGCGCCGGATCTTCGAACTGCCCGTCCCGGGCAACGCGGTCGGGGTCCAGTACTACGAGACGAACAACTGGAAGGCCAGCAGGATGTACGTGAAGTTCCGTACGACCTCCGCCGGGCTCGACCGCTTCCTGAGCGGCGTCGGAACCGGCCGGGCGGCGCTGGAGACCGGCAAGGTCACGATCGGCGCCCGGGACGTCAAGATCACCGGCTGGTACTTCGGACCGGGCGTCGACTGGGCGGGGACGGTCCACACGAACAAGGACCCGCGTCCCACCCAGAACATCACCGTCAACATGACCGATCCGGCGGCTCCGGTCGTCTACGTGGTGTCGGCGGCGACCCCCTGACGGGGGAGTGGGACGGCCGCTCATTACCCTGGAGCGAGTGAGCGACGTGAGCGAGACGACCCCGCAGCCCGCCCGGCCTACGCGGACGGCCCATCCCGAGCCCCTGCTGGGCGAGGTGATCCGGCACCTTCCCCAGGCTCCCGGGCCCGTACCGGGACAGCCGTACGCGCAGTCCCCCCACGACGTCGCCGGCGGCCCTCCGCCGCAGACGCACGCCCCGCTTTCGCAGCCTGCTCCCGGACCGAGATACGCCCAGGACGCCGGCGGCCCCCCGCAGCCCGGCCCGGCGCCCCGGCCCGGTCCCGCCGACCAGGTGCCGCACCCCGGCCACGCGCGACCGGGCACGCAGGCGCCGTACCCCGCCCACACACAGCCGGGACCGCAGCAGCCGCAGCCCGGCCACGCCGGGCCGGCGCCCTACCCCGGCCCGGTGTCCCAGCCCGGTCCCGCGGGGCAGGCGCCGTACCCCGGACAGCACGCGCAGCCGGGCCCGCAGGGGCCGCAGTCCGGCCCGGTTTCCGAGCCCGGTCCCGTGGCGCAGGCGCCTTACCCCGGACAGCACGCGCGACCTGGTACGCAGGCGCCGCAGCCTGGTCCCGCGCAGCCTGGTCCCGCGCAGCCTGGTCCCGCGCAGCCGGGACCGCGGCAGCCGCGGCCCGCGCCCGACTCGCGAGGGGCCGCCCAGGCCTCCGAATCGGGCCGGCTGCTCCAGTACCGCTTCGACGGTCCCGAGGACGCCCCCGTCCTCGTCATCGGGCCCTCGCTCGGCACCACCTGGCACATGTGGGACCGCCAGATACCCGAGCTCGCGCAGCACTGGCGGATCTTCCGCTACGACCTGCCGGGCCACGGCGGGGCCCCCGCCCATCCCGCGGCCTCCGTCAGCGACCTCGCCGACCGGCTGCTCGCCACGCTGGACAGCGTCGGCGTCCAGCGCTTCGGCTATGCGGGCTGCTCCATCGGCGGCGCCGTCGGTGCCGACCTCGCGCTGCGCCATCCGCACCGGATCGCCGCCCTCGCGCTCGTCGCCGCCTCCCCGCGCTTCGGGACAGCGGACGAATTCCGTCAGCGCGGGGTGATCGTCCGTACCAACGGGCTGGAGCCCATCGCGCGTACGTCCCCGGAACGCTGGTTCACCCCCGGTTTCGCGGCCGCCCAGCCCGCCATCGTCGAGTGGGCCGTCCAGATGGTCCGCACCACCGACCCCGGCTGCTACATCGCCTCCTGCGAGGCACTGGCCGCCTTCGACATCCGTACGGAACTGCCCCGCCTCGGGGTCCCGACCCTCGTCCTGGTGGGAGCTGAGGACAAGGTCACCGGCCCCGCCGAGGCCCGGAACCTGGTCGCGGGCATCCCGGACGCGCGGCTCGCCCTCGTGCCCGGCGCCTCCCACCTGGCCCCGGTCGAGCAGCCCGGCGCCGTGACCGACCTGCTGCTCATGCACTTCTCGACTGCCTGGCAGGACACCCTGGCGTCGATCCCCGTACCGCCGTCACCCGGCTTCGCCGCACCGTTCGCCCCGGTGGTCCCCGTAGCGGAGATCGCGTCCGCCGCCGGCCTGCCCGACGCCTCCGCGACGGGACGCAGCGACCTGTACGACCGGGGGATGAAGGTCCGGCGTGAGGTGCTCGGCGACGCGCACGTCGACGCCGCGACCGCGGCCTCCGACGGCTTCACCGAGGACTTCGAGGAGCTCCTCACCCGCTACGCCTGGGGGGAGATCTGGACCCGCGAGGGCCTCGACCGCAGGTCCCGCAGCTGTGTGACCCTCACCGCGGTCGTGGCGTCCGGCCATCTCGGGGGCCTAGCGCAGCACGTCAGGGCGGCCCTGCGCAACGGGCTGACCCCCGTGGAGATCAAGGAGGTCCTGCTCCAGACGGCCGTGTACTGCGGTGTTCCTGCCGCCGGCGCCGCGTTCGAGATCGCGCGGTCCGTCATCCAGGAGGAAACCACCCCGCCCGCGTAGCAGGATGGTGGCATGAACGCCTCGCCACTCACCCTCACCAAGAAGACCCACTCCTGTGTCCGCCTGGAGCGGAACGGGCAGTCGCTCGTCATCGACCCGGGCGGGTTCACCGAGCGGGACGCCGCGATCGGCGCCGACGCGATCCTGGTGACCCACGAGCACCCGGACCACTTCGACGAGGCCCGGCTGCGCGCCGCTCTGGAAGCCGACCCGGCCGTGCACCTGTGGACCCTGCGCAGTGTGGCCGAGCAGATGTCCGCCGCGTTCCCGGGCCGTGTCCACACCGTCGGCCACGGCGACACGTTCACCGCCGCTGGACTCGACGTGCAGGTGCACGGCGAACTGCACGCGGTGATCCACCCGGACATCCCGAGGGTCACCAACATCGGCTTCCTGGTGGATGGGTCGGTCTTCCACCCGGGTGACGCCCTCACCGTGCCCGACCAGCCGGTGGACACGCTGATGCTGCCGGTGATGGCCCCCTGGAACAAGATCTCGGAGGTCATCGACTACGTGCGCGAGGTCGGCCCGCGCCGTGCCCTGGACATCCACGACGCGCTCCTCACCGACCTCGCCCGGCCGATCTACGACACACAGATCGGCGCCCTGGGCGGAACGGACCACGGACGGCTGACCCCCGGCGACGCGACCCGTCTCTGACCCGGCTGTCAGTGGGAGCGGCTAGGTTTACGGCATGCGCATCGCCACCTGGAACGTCAATTCGATCACCGCCCGGCTCCCGAGGCTGCTGGCCTGGCTGGAGAGCAGCGGCACCGACGTGCTGTGCATCCAGGAGACCAAATGCACGCTCGAGCAGTTCCCCGCCGAAGCCCTGCGTGAGGCGGGCTACGACTCCGCGGTCAACGCCACGGGCCGGTGGAACGGCGTCGCGCTGCTCTCCCGCGTCGGCCTCGCGGACGTGGTGACCGGGCTGCCCGGCGGCCCGGAGTACGAGGGCGTGGAGGAGCCGAGGGCCGTCTCGGCGACCTGCGGCCCCGTCCGGGTCTGGTCCGTCTACGTACCCAACGGCCGCGAGGTCGCCCACGACCACTACGCGTACAAGCTCCGCTGGCTGGAGGCCCTCCAGGGGGCCGTCGCGGACGATGCCGCCGGAGCGCTGCCGTTCGCCGTCCTCGGCGACTACAACATCGCGCCCACCGACGAGGACGTCTGGGATCCGGCGGTCTTCGAGGGGGCCACGCACGTCACCCCCGCCGAGCGTGACGCGCTCGCCGCGCTGCGCGGGAAGGGGCTGTCGGACGTGGTGCCGCGTCCGCTCAAGTACGACCACCCGTACTCCTACTGGGACTACCGCCAGCTCGCCTTCCCCAAGAACAGGGGCATGCGCATCGACCTGGTCTACGGCAACGCCCCCTTCGCGGCGGCGGTCAAGGACAGCTACGTCGACCGCGAGGAGCGCAAGGGCAAGGGGGCGTCCGACCACGCCCCGGTGGTCGTCGACCTCGAACTCTGACGCTCCGGTGCTCGGCGGGACGGCCGCGGCGGGATGCCGGACCCGCGCGGTCCGTCCCGTGACAGGTCAGTGCACGGAGAAGCCGCCGTCGACGAACAGCGACTGTCCGGTCACGTAGGCCGAGGCGGCGCTCGCCAGGAACACGGCGGCGCCCTCGAAGTCCCCTGCCAGTCCGTTGCGCCCCACCATCGTCCGGGCCGCCAGCGCGGCCACCCGCTCCGGGTCCGACGACAGCCGCTCGTTGAGAGGGGTCATCACGAACCCGGGCACGAGGGTGTTGCACGTGACCCCGTACGGCGACCAGGCCTCGGCCTGTGAACGCGCCAGCGACTCCAGCGCACCCTTGGAGACGCCGTAGGCACCGCTCTGCACGAACGCGCGGTGCGCCTGCTGCGAGGTGATGTGGATGATCCGTCCGAAGCCCCGCTCGGCCATGCGGGGCCCGAAGCGACGGCCCAGCAGATGCGGTGCCTTGAGGTTCACCGCCATCGTGGTGTCCCAGACGTCCTCGTCCAGCTCGCCCATCGGTGGCCGCAGGTTGATGCCCGCGGAGTTGACGAGGATGTCGGGTTCCCCGAACACGGCGGCCGACTCCTCCGCGGCGATCCGTACGCCCTCACTCGTCCCGAGGTCCGCGCTCACCCAGGACGCGCGGCAGCCCTCGGCCGTGAGTTCGCGGGCGGTCCGCCTCAGCTCCGCCTCCCCGCGTGCCACGACCACCACGCCGGCGCCCGCCCGGGCTAGGGCCCCGGCGATACCGCGGCCGATCCCGGAACTGCCGCCGGTGACGACGGCGACCCGGCCTTCCAGCGAGAAGAGTTCGGAGAGATAGTTCTGCGAGGTCATGCTCCGTACCCTAAGCACGTGTCCGGATCATGCCCGGCCGGGGCCCGGGTCCCGACCGCCGTGAGCGTGACGTGTCCCGGGGCCCGCCCGACGCCCGCCCGTCAGGAGACGTCGCCGCGGACACTGTCGCCTAGGAGCCCGTCGGTGTAGGTCACGTACTCCGGTGCGAACGTGCCCTTCCCGGTGACGGTGCCCGTCAGGTTCTCTCCCGGGGCCAGAGCGACCGTGGCGATCTGGTTCTCGTCCACGGCGAGTTCGGCCATGTGCCTGCTGCCGTCGGTGGCCGTGATGGAGAAGTACAGCGGGTTGACGCCGATCGCCTCCGTGCCGTTGTTCGTGATCGTGACCCGCACGCTGGTGTAGTCGGTGCCCTCGGCGAGGGCGCTGCCCTCGAAGGCGGTCCTCCTCGCGACGACCTTCACCGGCCCGTCGGCGGGCTCCTCCGTCGCCGATTCGTCCGCCTCGGCGCTGTCTGCGCTGGCTGTGCTGTCACCCCCGCCCGGCCCGGTGGCGGACTTCGCGGCGGCCGGTCCGGTTCCGGACGCCGACGAGCTGTCCTCCCCGCCACCGAGGAGGGCGGCGCTGCCGATGGCGAAGACGATGACCAGGCCGACGACGCCGAGGCAGCTGAAACCGACGATCTTCCCGGCGCGGCTCTTCCTCGGTTGCTGCCGCGGTGGAACCCACCCCGGCTGCGGCTGCTGATATGACATGTGCCCCCCAAGGACGGTTCGTGAGGGCCCGACCGTAGCGGCGCGCTCCTGAGCGCGGGAAGTGGATGTTCCGGTGGTGACGGAGTCGTGACCGAAAGGTGGGGGCCGGGGGGAGACGTCCGTGGAGGCCCGCCGCACGGATACGTTCGTCCGGTTCACCCGGGCTCCCCGTCATAGGCTGGAAGGTGGGCACTTTCGTCCGGCGATGCGATGCTTGTTCGTATCGTGGGCGATCGAATGAACCCGATCCGTTCCTTGCGCGCCTCGCACTTCCCGGAGCGTCGTTCACACCCCCTGAGGTGCGGCGACCTGGAGCCGGTTCTGTGTCATGGTGATCCTCGAGGCGGCGCTTCAGGGGGAGTTGTCCCTTTGGGGCGGCGGGGCGCAGTGGGAGTCGACTGGGAGATGGTCATGGGATACGCAGGCACGTCGGAGCCGGCCGCGGCCGGCAAGCAGGTAGGGCGCAGTGCGTCCGCCTCCCGGTGCGGCCCGTGGGGCACCGCCGACGCGCCCCGGGGAAGCCGGTCATGAACATCCCCTTCCTCGACAACTGGCGCAAGCGCCACGGCGCTACACGGCAGGCGGCGCTCGCGGCCGGCGTCCGGACCGATCCGGAGGGTGTGGCCGAACTCTTCGCGGAGTGCGAGTTGCTGCGCGCCCGTGCGGCGCAGTGCGGGCTCGAACTGGACGACAGTCCTGCCTCGTTGTCCGCGCTCGACCAGCTGCCGCCGATCTGGCGCGACGACCCGGAGGAGCTGCCCTGGGTGGGCAACGACGCCGGTCTCTACCTCGGTACCGTGCTCGTGCGGACCGTTCCCGGAGCCGTCTGGGACATCCTCGCCGGCGGGAAGCCAGTGGTGCGGCTGTCCTCGGGGCGCGAGATCGACGTGGTGGCCGCCGGTCTCGACTGGGCGATGACGGGCAGCCCCGAGCTCTCCGAGATGTACGCGGAGTCCGCCGAGAGCGGGCCGGAAGCCAAAACGCGATAAACAGCCTTATGAGTGGCCGGTGCGTGTCGGCCCCGAAGTGCGTGTCCGCCCCGGATAGTTTTCGCTGACCTCGACACAAGCGATAAGTGGGTAGGGCAGCGTATGGCCGTCGATCCGTTGATCGAGCTGCGGGACGTCAACAAGTACTTCGGGAAGTTGCACGTGTTGCAGGACATCAATCTCACCGTCGGCCGCGGGGAGGTGGTGGTGATCATCGGCCCTTCCGGATCGGGCAAGTCCACGCTCTGCCGCACCATCAACAGACTTGAGACGATCGAGTCCGGCCACATCGCCATCGACGGGCACCCGCTCCCCGCGGAGGGGAAGGGGCTCGCGCAGCTCCGGGCCGAAGTGGGCATGGTCTTCCAGTCGTTCAACCTGTTCGCCCACAAGACCGTCCTCGCGAACGTCACGCTCGCCCAGCTCAAGGTCCGCAAACGGCGCAAGGACGAGGCCGACCAGCGCTCCCGGGAGCTGCTGGAGCGGGTCGGTCTGGCCTCGCAGGCGGACAAGCTCCCCGCCCAGCTCTCCGGCGGGCAGCAGCAGCGGGTGGCCATCGCCCGCGCCCTCGCCATGGACCCCAAGGCTCTCCTCTTCGACGAGCCCACCTCCGCGCTCGACCCGGAGATGATCAACGAGGTCCTGGAGGTCATGCGCCAACTGGCCCGGGAGGGCATGACCATGGTCGTCGTCACGCACGAGATGGGGTTCGCCCGGTCGGCGGCCAACCGCGTGGTCTTCATGTCCGAGGGACGCATCATCGAGGACCGCACACCGGAGGACTTCTTCACCGCCCCGGAGAGCGACCGCGCCAAGGACTTCCTGTCCAAGATCCTCAAGCACTGACAGGGGGCACCGTGTTGCGTACGAGGAACATCGCGGCCCTGCTGGTCTGTCTCCTGGTCGCCGCGCTCGCCGCGGGCTGCGGCAGGGAGGGCAGCCCGCCGGTCAGGGGACCGAAGGCGGAGGCCTTGCCCCGGTACGAGGTCGACACCGCGTTCCGGCTGCCGGATTCCAGGACCTGGAAGAAGGCCAAGAAGCGCGGCTACCTCGTGGTCGGCGCAAAGGAGGACCAGCCCTACCTGGGTGAGAAGGACCCGGCCACCGGTGTCTACTCCGGCTTCGACATCGAGATCGCCCGCATGATGGCGGCCTCGCTCGGCTTCGAACCCGACACGATCCGCTTCCGGACCATCGCCTCCGCCAACCGGGAGACGGCACTCCAGAACGGGCAGATCGACTACTACGTCGGCACCTACACGATCAACGACATGCGCAAGAAGCTCGTCGGCTTCGCCGGGCCGTACTACATGGCAGGGCAGGGTCTGCTGGTGCGCACCGACGAGAACGACATCCACGGCCCGCAGGACCTGGCCGGCAAGACCGTGTGCTCGGCCGCGGGGTCCACGCCCTACCAGCGCATCGCCGCCGACCACCCCGAGGCGGATCTGGTCGCATACGACACGTACTCGATCTGTGTCGACAACCTGTTGACCTTCCAGGTCGACGTCGTCACCACCGACGACGCCATCCTGCTCGGCTTCGCGGCCAAGGCGCCCGAGGAGATGAAGGTGGTCGGCAAGCCCTTCTCCCAGGAGCCCTACGGCATCGGCGTACCGCGCGGCGACAACGCGCTCCGCCTCGCGCTCGACGACGCGCTGGAGGCGAACGAGAAGAACGGCAACTGGAAGAAGGCGTTCGAAGCCACCCTGGGCCTCTCCGGGGTGCCCGCGCCGACACCGCCGCCCATCGACCGCTACCCGGCGAACTGAGGGGTCTGCCACCACCATGGACGTACTGACAGACAACTTCTCGCTCTACGCCGAGGGCTTCCTGGGCACCCTGGAACTCACCGTCTACGCCTCGGTCCTGGCGCTCGTGCTGGGCTTCGTGATGGCCTCCTTCCGGGTCGCGCCCGTCGGCTCGCTCCGGGTGATCGGCACGGTCTGGGTCATGGTCCTGCGCAACACCCCGCTGACCCTGCTGTTCTTCGCCGTGCTGCTCGGCCTGCCGCGCTTCGGCCTGGTCCTGCCCTTCCAGGTCTTCGCGGTGCTGGCTCTCGGCTGCTACACGTCGGCCTTCATCTGCGAAGCCCTGCGGTCCGGTATCAACACCGTGCCCACGGGCCAGGGCGAGGCGGCGCGCAGCCTCGGGATGTCCTTCGGGCAGACGCTCGGCAGCGTGGTGCTGCCGCAGGCCTTCCGGTCGGTGATCCCGCCGGTGGGTTCCACGCTGATCGCCCTCGCCAAGAACTCCGCGATCGCGGGGGCCTTCAGCGTCACCGAACTGCTGGGCACCTACAAGACCCTCAACGAACTCGGCTACAGCATCATCTGGACCTTCGTCTGGATCGCCGTCGGCTACCTGATCATCACCCTCGCCATCAGTGCGCTCTTCAACGTGATGGAGAAGCGCTGGGGAGTCGCCCGATGACCCGCTCCACCGCCTCCGCCACCGCGCTCTACGACATCCCGGGCCCGGCGACGCGCAAGCGCCACTTCGCCTACGGGGTCGCGTCGACAGCCGTGATCGTCGCGCTGCTCGGCTGGCTCCTCTACCTGCTGTTCGACACGAACCAGTTCACCAGCCAGAAGTGGACACCCTTCATCTACAAGGGCATCCAGGAGCTGCTGCTGCGCGGGCTCGGCAACACGCTCAAGGCCTTCGCGTACGCGGCGGTCCTCTCCCTGGCCCTGGGTGCCGTGCTCGCAGTGGGGCGGCTCTCCGACCACAGGCCGGTGCGCTGGCTCGCGACCCTGCTGGTCGAGTTCTTCCGGGCCATGCCGGTGCTGGTGATGATCTTCTTCATCTTCGTCGCGCTCAAGGTCCAGCCGCTGCCGGCACTGGTGGCGGGCCTCACCCTCTACAACGGCTCCGTGCTCGCCGAGGTCTTCCGTACGGGAATCAACTCGGTCGAGCGCGGCCAGCGGGAGGCGGCGTACGCGCTGGGGATGCGCAAGACCCAGGTCACCACCCATGTGCTGTCCCCCCAGGCGGTCCGCGCGATGCTGCCCACCATCATCAGCCAGCTGGTCGTGGCGCTGAAGGACACCTCGCTCGGCTATCTGATCACCTACGAGGAGTTCCTCCACGCGGGCAAGCTGATCGCATCGAACCTCGACTACGGTCTGCCGTTCATCCCCGTGGTCATGGTGATCTCACCCATCTACATCGGGATGTGCATGCTGCTCTCCTGGTTCGCCACCTGGATGGCGAGACGCCAACGGCGCAACCCGAAGACGGAGGGCACGGGAGTCGCCTCCGCGGAGTCGGGGCCCTTGTTGCCCGGGGTCCGTTAGCCGTCGGCCGAATCCGCCCGGCAGCAGCCGGTGATCACTTCTCGCACCGTGGAACCGGGACACCACCCGTGCCCGGTCGGGGAGAAGGTCAGCTGTGTGCCGGTCGGGTAGCGGCCGAAGTGATGAGGACCGGCGTCGCCGGTCATGAGGGCGACACGGGACGGGCCCGGAGACCTCGGGTGCGGAGCACGACTCCGCACCCGAGGGGAAACGGCCTTCCCGGTGCCCGTCCGCACAGAGGATGAGGGGGCGTTGCCGACCAGTCCGCATCCATCCGGCCCCGCGTCGCGCAGTCAGGCGACGCGGGGCCGCTTTCTACTGTGCGGGCGGCGGCGGTCGCGTACGGCTACCGTGGCAGAGCGGTTCCACCACGTCAGGGCCGTACGCCTGCGAGTTGAGGGCCTTCAGGAACCGGACGGAGAAGCCGCTGCGGTGCTTGCGTCGCAACTTCTCGTGGTTGCGATGAGGCAACGCGTGGCGGCCTGGTTGGCGCCTGGCTGGTGAGGCGCGCTGCCCGCAGGACATGAATACCGGACGCGTCCCCATTTCGCGAGCAGGTTGCGGAACGTTTGTTCGACTCTGTAAAGATTGCCGTGTGGCAATTGAGAGAGAGCCCTCATCGCGCTCGTCCGAGGAAGGGGGTCCGGTCCTGGAGGCCGTCGGCGACGGTGTCGTGCTGGTCCGGGTCCGGGGTGGCTTGGACAGCTGGGCGGGCTCCGCCGAGCTGGTCGAGGTGCTGACGGCTGTGGCCGACGGCGGAGGGCGGCGGACCGTGGTGGATCTGTCCGGCGTGGACTTCGCCGACTCGGCCGGTCTGCACGCCTTGCTGCACGCCCAGCGTAAGTACGACAAGGCGGGGGTCACCCTGGTGGTGGCCGGTCCGCTGAGCGTGAAGGTCCGCCGCCTGCTCGAGGTCACCGGCACTCTGGGTGCCTTCCGGTTCGCGGACGACGTCGACGCGGCGATCGCCGAATGAGAGGCGTCCGTCCGCGGGGGCGGCGTGTGAGCGGGTTTTGGACGGGCATGCGATGAAAGTGATCCACGGGGAACGAGAGGCAGTGGAGTACGGCACTGGTCCGGCCGATGGGCTGGACGAGTCCGTTGCTGCTCCTGCTCCTGTTCCTGAGAACGCGGCCGCGGCGCGCGACGCTGTCATGCGGCTCCTGACGTCACAGTTCTGCGGAGAGGTCGGCGAGGGGCTGGCAGACGACGTGGTGGTGGCCGACGCACTGCTGGTCACGTCGGAACTGGTGACCAACGCCGTCCGGCACGGCGGTGGACTCACCGGATTCGCGGTCGAACTCACCGACGAGGGACTCCGTGTCGCGGTCGCGGACGCAAGCCCGGAGCTGCCGGTCTCCGGCGACACCGATGCCGAGACCTGCGGTGCCGGGCGCATAGGGGGGTATGGGTGGGCCCTGGTGCGCCGACTCGCCAAGCGGGTGTCGGTCTCCGTCCATCCCGGGGGCAAGCGCATCGTCGCACTGATCTCCCTGGCGTGATCAGTGCCTGCCCCGACCGCACGGACCGGCGCCGCCTTCGTGGGTTCTCGGTGCGTGCGCCATTTCGAAGTCGCCCCCTGTGGCCGTCAGGGGTTCCACCAGCGGCCCGGGTCTCCCGAAGGGGATCACCGGCGTCGGCCATCGGCTGGCAGCCGACCCGACGCCGGCAGGTCGATCGTCCAGCCGCGCAGATTCGGCCGTCGGTGGATGAACCGCCTGTTCAGCTCACCCGTAGTGCCAGGTGAAAAGGCCCTGCCACCGACATGGAACAGGAGAACCCCACGATGCCTGAACAAGGTGGGGGACCAGCTGACCCGGGCCCCCGGACCGCTGTCGGGCGGGCCGCACGAGCCCTGATCGAGCTGTCAGCGGTTGAGCGAAATTTCGACAATCCCACGCATAACGTCCACGGCGAGAACAGCAGGCCCCGAACCGGTCCTCAGTCGCAAGGGGCCCTGGCGCGGGCTGCCATCCGGTATCAGCCGGCACCAGTCTCGAGCAATCCCGCCGGCGGACCACAGGCCAGTTCCGAGCCCGACAGGCGTGCCTACGACCCGGTACGGGAGGCCGCCAACAAATCCTCCCCCAGAGCGCCGCGCCGCTGAGAACCTGCTGGCCTTGAGGGAATGTTCGGGGCGAAAGGCGTGCGGGCCCGCCGACCGTCAGTCGGTGGGCCCGGCAGATCGCCAATCGTCAGTGGCCGGTATTCGGTTCGCCTGCACCCAGGAGTGCGACCGCAGCAGCGCCCACCGCATGCGGTGGCCCTCTCCTCCGACCAGGTGGGGGTCGAGGCAAACGGGTGCCTGGAGGGTGGCGCCAGGCCCGCCGACAAGGTCCCGGGTGGCGATTCCGTGTGGCTGTGGGGCGGCCTGATCACACCTGATCGAACCTACGCCGGAACCGACAACACCCAGGGCCCCGCCGCCGGATTCGCGAACTCGGCTGTGGAACCGAGCGGGCAGAGCGCCTCCGGGGCGGCGGCTTAGCTCTCGCCGATCGGGCGCGGAGGACGCCAGTGGGGGCGTGTGTGGAGTTGTCACCGGTGACTGCGATGATCGCCCTGCGCAGCGTGGGCAAGCTGGAACGGCGACTCCGGGGTGGCTCGAATGGATACGTGGCAGGAACTTTCGACACTGGTGGAAGAGCGGCTGAAGGCGGCGTCGGCCGGCGAGCGGGGCGTGTTCGCCACTGGCGTCGCAGAACGCCTGATGCGCCGGCACGAGGCCCTCCCGGAGGACGAGCAGGGTCCGTTCACCGTGAGCCTGCGACCGCTGCTGAATTCCGTGTGGGAGGGCGTCCTCGGTGACTCGACGGCCTTCTCGGCGGTCAAGCGCGGTGTCGGCGAGTACATACTCAGCGACCACTGCCACAACGACGGCCAGGACGGGCCGGATGACGCGGACGAGCCGGCTGCGGCGGCCACCTTGCACGCCGCACATGCGCACCTCTTCACCTGCCAGGAATTCGCCGTCTGGAACAGCAACCGCGCAGTCGAGGCGATCGACCAACACCTTGAGTACCTGGCTGAGCAGGGAGAACACGAACCCCTCGTCGACACGGACGAGGCGCTCGCCTCCGAGTTGCAGCGGCAACTGCGGGATCTGGACCTCATCGCGCGCTACTCGAAGGATCTTCGCCACGTCGGCTCGGGACTGCCCGTCGACACTTCCATCCGGCTCCGGGTGGAGCTGCGCGCTCCTCTCTCCAGTCGGGGGTGAGCTCTCAGGGAGCCACCGCCTCGTCCTCGGGCGGCGTTGTGTGACGCCCAGGAGTACGCCTCAGGCGTCGTCGAGGCCGTGACTTCGTTCACCTCTCGCGGTTCTTGCGCACTTTCCGTCCACCCGCCCCGCCGGCCGCCGGACCCGGTCCCCCGCGGAGGCGGCGCCGGTGCCGTCTCCGCACCGTGCGGTGGGGCGCGAAGGTGAGCCCGGCCCCCCCCGAGGCGCCCTGGCGACCGGCAGCCACGGCATCAGCCGGCACCGCACCGTCGCGGGCTGGGCTGGGCGGGGCCGGGCGGGGCCGGGCGGCAACAGTCGCGTCGGCTGAACCGCCCGAGCCCGGAAGGCGGTTCTGCCTACGCGTTACGGCGTCCACGGCGGCGCAGTGTGTAGAGGCACAGCCCTCCGACGCCGGCCATCGCGGCGCCGGCGGCGGCGATCAGCGGGGTCGTGGAGCTGCCGCCCGTCTCCGCCAGGTCCTCGGTGCCGGCGCCGTCCTTCTTCGCCTGCCGCGGTGCCGCGGGCGCGCCGGCGTCGGAGCCCTTTTCGGAGACGGGGGCGCCTTCACCGCCCTGGGCCTGCGGGGCGGGCGCGGCGGTGTTGCCCTGTTCGGCGGAGCCGGCCGCGGGGGCGGGCACGCCGTCGAGGCTGACCGACACGGTGGCCTTGCCGTCGCCGGACCGGCCGACCTCGACCTCGACCTTGTTCTTCTTGTCGGTCAGTGTGGTGATGGCGTCCTCCTTGCCCTCGCCCTCGCCCGGAGTGGGGTCCAGGAGCCGGGACTTGTTGTAGTCGCCCCCAGGCGCGAGGTAGGCGTGCACGCCCTCGACGGCGGCGTCGAGGTTGCCGTCCTCGTCGTCGGTGTACGTCGGGTCCTCTTGGCGGTACTCCACGACCAGCCGGTCCTTGCCCAGCGGTATGTCCAGGGCCCGGACACCGCCGGCCTCACCACCGAAGAGTGCGTCGAGGGTGAAGGTGGCGGACTTCTTCACGGTGACGGCCTGGCCGCCGGGCAGCCAGCCCCGGCTGATCAGCTCGGGAGCGGCGAAGCCGACGCCGGGGCCGCCGCTGCCCATGGGGGTCTTGCCGCTGTATCCCTCTCCGGTGGTGCACTTGGCGAGGTCGCCGTCCGGGCACTCGTCGCGCTTGTGGTGGCCGAAGCCCTGGTTGTGTCCGAACTCGTGGACCATGGCGCCCTTGCTGATCTTGCTGTCCTCGCCGACCTGGAGCCAGGTGTTCGGACCGGGCACGGAGCCGAGTCCGGCCCAGCCGCAGTCGCTTCCGGCGCTCGGCTGCAGGATGGAGATGCTGTCGTAGTCCTCGTCCGCCGTGTAGCCGTCGGCCTCCGCGGCCTCGGCGGCCGCCGTGCGCACGGCTCCGGCGTCGCACGGGTTCTGCGGCAGGTCCAGTTCGTACGGTCCGACGACCCCGTCCGTGGCGGCCGGGACGTACGTGAAGGCTCCCTGGGAGACCTTGGTGTAGTAGCCCGCGATCGACTGGGAACCGCCGAAGTACTCCTTCTTGGCGTTCTCCTTGACCGCCTCCGCGTCGGAGTGCTTGACGTCCTGGAAGTCGACCACGACCACGAGCACCCGGTTCTTGGCCGGGGTCTCGTCGGCAGCGTGGGCCGCGGTGATCGCGGTGCCGGCGGCGAACACGGCGGTCGTGGCTGCGACGGTGGCGATTCTCGTACGGGCGCGCTGGTGCATGGGGGTCCTTGTGGGGTTCGGTGAAACGTTTACGGGGGTGGGGAGTGCGCCCGCACACCCCCGTCCCGCCGCTTTGCCGATCCTTTACCCAACTGCCCGCGGCGGTGTCAGCCGGGTCCGGGGACGTCCTCCTCGGGAAGCCCGGCGAAACGGCCGTCGAACAGCGCCCCGTCGTAGCGGAAGCCGAACGAGGGGGAGGCGTAGTAGTGGTGGTTGGTCCCGATGTCGGTGGTGTGCTCCACGCCGTCCTCGGCGTTCTTCCAGTCGTTGAGCCCCAGGTACATCCGGTCGCCCCGCTGTCTGAACCGCGCCTCACCGGTGCCCTCCGGCTGCCACAGCCCCCACAACTGGTGGGAGTCGGCAGCGGAGCAGACCGTCTGCACGACCGGGGCGTCGTCGGTCTCGGTGCCCTGGTTGGCCAGGCACTTGCCGGTCCCGGCGTTGCGTATCTGCACCCGGCCGTCGTCGTTCGGCCGCAGCAGGTCCCACACCTGGTCGCGGCCGCCGTCGCAGGGCGCCTCCCGCGCCTGGACACCGGCGGCCCCGCTGCCCCCGGGTATCTCCATGCACCTGCCGGTGGACGCGAGCCGGAGTCTGGTGCGGTCCTCTGCCGCCGGGAGCCGTTCCCGAGGGGACGGCGAGGCGCTCACGGAGGGAGAGGGACTCGCGCTGGGGGTGCGGCTGACACGGGGGCTGGGCGAGGGGGATGCCGCCTCCGTGGGGCGCGCGAGTACGTCGGCAGGCCCGGACGGGTCGGCCGTCGGGGATTCCTCCGCTCCGCCGGGCAGGAGGAACAGGCCGCCGACCACCAGGGCGGACGCGGTGACCGCGGCGGCGCACAGCAAGGCGGCCTTCCCTCCCGTGGCGGACGCGGCAGACGCCCCTCCACCGCCCGCCGACGCGGCCGCCGCGCCGCTGCCGGCCGCTCCGAGCTGGGCGGTGACATAGGCATGGCCACCCCAGAGCAGCAGTCCGGCGGGCAGAACGGCACCCAGCCGGCTGTCCAGGTAGGTGAGTTCGGTGAGTGTCCGCCGGCAGTTCTCGCAGTGCTCCAGATGCCGGTCCAGCCGTCGGTCGCGCCGGGTGCCGCCGCGGCGGACGGCGGCGCCGAGCAGCGAGCCGTGGCGCCGGCACTCCTCGCCGCGACTGCCGCTCTCGGCGTGCGCGCTCAGGTACGCCTCACGCAACCCTTCACGGGCCCTCGCGGTGAGCGAAGTGACACCACTCGGGCTCAAGCCCAGCAGCACGCCTATCCGTTCGGCGGACTCGCCCTCCACCACGCTGTGCCACAGGGCCGCCTGCCAGCGCTCCGGCAGGGCGCGGAAGCCTCGGACGATCATGTCCCGGTCCTCCAGCGCGACCATCCGCTCGTCGCCGCCGGCGTACTCCGCACTCCCGGCTCCCGGTCCGGCGCCGGTCGCCCCCGTGTCGAGCCACTGCTCGAAGTCCTCGCGCAGCTCGGTGCGTCGGGCGGTGGCCGCCCATTCCCCGGCGGTGTGCCGCACCACGGTGAGCAGGTAGGGCCGCCAGGCCGCCTCGGGCCCGGCACCCGACCGCACCGCGCGCAGGACGCGGGCGAACGCCTCCGAGGCCAGGTCCTCGGCGGAGTGCGGATCGCGGGCGAAGGTACGGGCATAGGTGAGGACGGCCGAGTGGTGGCGTCCGTACAGTTCGGCGAGTGCCGCCGGATCCCCCGACCCTCTGACCTCTCGACCGAGTTCTGCGTCCGAACGCGGGTCGGCAGACACCGCCGGATCGTCGCGGCGGTGCCGCTTGTGTGTGCCAGTCATGCGGAGACCTCGTCCAGGGCGCTGTTCCATGGGGGCCGGCGCCCGTCTCGACCGGACCGGGGCCCGTCCCGGCAGAGCCCGGAACGACGACGGCGCGGGCAACGCTCACGGTAGTGCCCACCGCTTCCACCAGGCCCGGCGGATGCACCCGGTACGCCGACAAGGCCCCTGGCCTGGCCGACGGGGCATGGTGCCCGGGCGGCCCGAAGAAGGCCTGCCCGCGGCGGAGTTCGCCATGCCAGGGATTCGTACGGGCCGGCCGGCCCGGGCCCGCGCTCGTCCGGCGGCCATGAGGCCGAGCACGATGTTGCGCAGGTCGTCGTTCATGAGCGGGCATACCGGCGCTGTTCGGACACGTGGCCGGTGCGGTCCTGACGATCCGGGTGGGGTGGCGCTACCCTGCGCGGACGTTTCTTCATCGGAGGTACGGATGCGTCGTCCTGTCGGCCGGAATGTGTCGTTGCTGAGCGTGATCGCCGTCATCGGTTCGCTCGGCGCCGCGGCTCCCGCGGAATCGGCACCACCTGCGCCGCCTCCCAAGTCGCCGGTGGCGGTGGGGTACGGGGGAGCCGTGTCGAGCGTCGACGCCGACGCGTCGGCGGCCGGTATCGAGGTGCTCCGCAAGGGAGGCAACGCCGTCGACGCCGCCGTCGCCACCGCGGCCGCCCTCGGGGTGACCGAGCCCTACTCGGCGGGGATCGGCGGCGGCGGGTACTTCGTCCACTACGACGCCAGGTCGCGCACCGTCCGGACCATCGACGGCCGGGAGACCGCCCCCCGCAGCGCGGACTCCTCGCTCTTCCTGGAGAACGGGCAGCCGATCCCGTTCGACGACGCCGTCACCAGCGGCCTCGGGGTCGGCACCCCCGGCACCCCAGCCACCTGGCAGAAGGCCCTCGACGCCTGGGGCAGCAAGCCGCTGAGGCGACTGCTCGAACCCGCCGAGCGGCTGGCCCGGGACGGATTCGTCGTCGACGAGACCTTCCGTTCCCAGACCGCGGCCAACCAGGCGCGGTTCGCCGACTTCCCCGCGACCTCCGACCTGTTCCTGCCGGGAGGTCAGCCACCGGTGGTCGGTTCCGTCTTCAAGAACCCCGACCTCGCCGGCACCTACCGCACGCTCGGCCGTGAGGGCGTCGACGAGCTGTACCGGGGCGCGCTGGCCCGGGACATCGTGAAGACGGTGCGCAAGCCTCCCGTGGACCCGGCGGCGACCAGGGTGGTACGTCCGGGAGACCTGACGACCGCCGACCTGAAGTCGTACCGCGCGCTGCACCAGGCACCGACGAAGGCCGCCTACCGGGGGCTCGACGTGTACGGCATCGCGCCCTCGTCGTCCGGTGGGACGAGCGTGGGCGAGGCGCTCAACATCCTCGAGTCCACCGACCTTTCGAAGGCGAGCGAGACGCAGTACCTCCACCGGCTCATCGAGGCGAGTCGGATCGCCTTCGCCGACCGGGGGCGCTGGGTCGGCGACCCGGCGTTCGAGGACGTGCCCACCCGCGGCCTGCTCAGTCAGCGCTTCGCCGATTCACGCGAGTGCCTCATCAAGGACGACGCGGTCCTCACCAGCCCGCTCGCCCCGGGCGATCCGCGCGACCCCGCACGCTGCGCGACCGGAGGAAAGGCCGCCCCGACGACGTACGAGGGTGAGAACACGACGCACCTCACGACCGCCGACAAGTGGGGCAACGTCGTCGCGTACACCCTGACGATCGAGTCGACGGGCGGCAGTGGGATCACCGTGCCGGGTAGGGGCTTCCTGCTCAACAACGAACTGACCGACTTCTCCTTCGCCCCGGCCGACCCGGCGGTCCACGACCCGAATCTGCCGGGCCCGGCCAAGCGTCCGCGCTCGTCGATCTCGCCGACGATCGTGCTGGAGCACGGGAAGCCGGTACTCGCCCTCGGCTCGCCCGGCGGCGCCACGATCATCACGACCGTCCTGCAGTCGCTGACCGGGCACCTGGACCGCGGGCTCCCGCTCGTCGACGCGATCGCCGCGCCGCGCGCCAGCCAGCGCAACTCGGCGACGACCGAGATCGAGCCCGGCCTGTGGGACAGCCCGGTCCGCGCGAAGCTGGAGGCGCTCGGGCACGTCTTCAAGGCGAACCCTGAGATCGGCGCCGCCACCGGTATCCAGCGACTGCCCGGAGGCCGCTGGCTGGCGGCTGCCGAAAAGGTGCGACGGGGCGGCGGCTCGGCCATGGTGGTGCATCCGAGCGGCCGTTCCTGACGGCTCGCAGCGCCTCGTCCTCGGGGCCGGTACGGCGCGGACCCGCGCCGTACCGGCCCCGAGGACGTGCGGCGGGGCCCGTCCTCGCGGTGCCGCTTCGGCAGGGAGGCCCCGCCAGGGTCCTCCGCGTCCAGCGAAAGGAAACCTCCCACGGTGCGTACGCCAATGCTCGCCCTCGTCGCAGCCTCGGGCGCGGCCGTCCTGGCCGCCTCCGCGCTTCCCGCCTCCGCTCGTTCCGAGCCGACCACCGGGAACGGGAGCGAGGGAACGGTCGGTGCGGCCGAGCTGCTGTCCCGGGTGAAGACCTGCGACCGGATCTCCCACGGGCTGTACCGGAAGGACCAGGGGAGCCCGGCGAAGATCCCGGTGTGCGGGACGGAGCGGGCCGTGTTCTGGAAGGCCGACATGGACATCGACTGCGACGGCCGCACCACGGCCGTCTGCAACAGCAGGACCGATCCCTCCTTCCAGCCCAGGACGGCGTTCCAGACGTCGGCCGGCAAACCCCTCGACTCCAGTCGGCTGCCCTACATCGTGGTGCCCGGCCCCGGCCCGCTCTGGAAGTACGCCGACCACGGGATCAAGGGCGGCGGAGTGGCCGCCGTCATCCACGGCGACAAGGTCCGGTACGCCGTCGTCGGGGACACCGGGCCCACCGGGATCATCGGGGAGGCCTCGTACGCCACGGCCGAGGGACTCGGGATCGATCCCGACCCGAAGAGCGGCGGTACGGCTTCCGGAGTCACGTACATCCTGTTCCGCGATTCCGTCGTGTCGCCCGTCGAGGACCATGCCGCGGCCGTCGAGAAGGGCGAGGCGCTCGCCCGCGAGTTCGTGACCGCCGGCGGCTGACGGCCGGACAGGGGGGAGCTGCCGCCCACGCGGCGCGGGCCGAGTAGGGTCGCGCCCGTGACTCTCCAGGACTTCGCACGCAGTGAGTACGTCAGCCTGACCACGTACCGGAAGAACGGCACCCCCGTCGCCACGCCCGTGTGGGCCGCGGCCGACGGCGGCGTGCTGTACGTCTGGACCCGGTCCGACTCCTGGAAGGTGAAGCGGCTCCGCAACGACAGCCGGGTCCTCGTCACGGTCTGCGACGTACGCGGCCGGATCTCCGAGGGTGCGCCGAGCGCGGAGGGGACGGCCCGGCTGCTCGACGGCGACGGGACAGCCGCGGTGCGCAAGGTGCTCGCCCGCAAGTACACCTGGAAGTTCTGGATCGTGGACTGGCCGGCCATGGTCGTACGCCTCGGCAAGCGCCCGCACACGGGCATCGCCGTCACCCTCTGACGGGGGCGCGCCGGGCGGTGTCGCGCTCCGGACGCACCACGCCGGAAAAGCCCGCGTAGTCCTCCCGTAACACGCCTGCGGTCGAATGCCAGCGGACTGGAGTGCTCCAGTCCTGCGGTCGGCGAGGGCGACGGTGACAGTGCATCAACTTGCGTTGGAAGTAAGGGCGTTCGCACAGTACCTACGAGACCTGGTGGCGCTGCTCGATCCGGGGCGCGGCTGGTACGGGGTCTTCGTCACACGCGATCCCGAAGGGATGCGCGCCTGTTTCGACGGCGTCGAGGTGCCGCCCTGGGACGTGGTCGAGTCGTTGCTCCAGGATCTCGCCGCGGTGCGCGGAACCGCGTTCGCCGAGCGGGAGTCCGTCCACGCCGCCGCCCTGTGCGCCGCGTCGGCCGCCGCGCACGACAGGCGCCCCGGCGGACGGCAGGCCCTCGGTGAGCGGCTCGGCTTGATGCTCCGGGAACAGGCTTACGCCGCGCAGCGGTTGCGGGAGGCCGGTGCCATGGACGGGCCCGGTGCGCTGGACGGCGATACGGACGCGGTCGCCTGGGCGCGGGACGACCACGCACGCGCCTCGGCCCGCTGCACGGAACTGCGGAACCGGCTGACCGCGGTGGACCGGGCCGCTCCGGACCGTCCGTTCGGTGAACACCGTGCGCAGGAGTGGATCACGGGGCCCGCGGCCGGTGGTGGGCCCCTGGTTCCCGGCCCGCGCCGACCCTCCGGCCCTCCGGCGGACGACGCGGGCCCCGGTCCGGTGGCGAAGCCCGAGCCCAGGCGGAAGAAGCCGCGCGGAGCGCGTTTCGCCGGCCTGGAGATCGAGGACGCTGCGGAGGCGGACCCGCTCCCACCGGTCGGGTCCGGGCTGCCGGCGGCCTCTCCCGCCGCCGCCCTCCCGCGGGGCGCGCGCTTCAGCGGTGCTCCGGCCGCAGAGGGTGCGGGGCGGCCCGGCCCCAGGTCCACGGAGCCCGATCCCGCCGAGCGGCGCGCCGCCGAGGACGCCGTCGCGCTGCTCGTACGGCTGCGCGCGGAGGGCCGCAGCGGCGAGGCGCACGTCGTGCTCTGCGAGGCCGCAGGCCGGCCCGCCACGCACCTGCCCGTGCTCGCCGATGCCCTGTACGGTGCCGGCCTGGCCGCCGACTGGGCGACCCTGCTCTGGGAGGTGTCCTCCCTGCCGCCCGCCGAACTGGCAGCCGCAGCAGGTGCGTTGGCTGCCGCAGGCCGGGCCGAGGACTGTCGGCAGCTGCTGCGGCAGGGCGTGTCACGGCCGGCGGGCGAGATCGCCGACGCGGTGGTGGCCCTCGGGCGGGCGGGTCTTGAGCCCGAGGCGCGGGCACTGCTGGGCGCGTTCGTCCGGGCGCGGACACCGCAGGACGCGGCCCGGGTCGCGGAGGGCGGCCCGCGCCACCTGGTCCCCCAACTGCTCGCCGCCGCGAGGGAGGTGTCCGCCGCGCGGGAGTGGGACCTGGTGCACGCGCTGCGCGTCGCGGGGATCGCCGTACCGTAGTGCCGGTTTCGTCGGCGTCGCCTGTGGTCCCGGACGCGGCCCGGGCGACCGGCCGCACCGCGTACCCGCACCGGAGGGCGAGCGCGCATCGGTCGAGACGCTCCCCCCGGCACAGCGGCCCAGGCGGCGCGGCGGCCCGTGCGGCGCGGGGACCCTCGGCCGGGCGTCCCGTCACGCACCGGACGCGGTCGCCGCCGTACTCGGCCGACTGCCCGCCGTACCTCCTGGGCGCGTCCGCGACCTCGACACCACTTCCCGCCTCTGCCGACGCGCGTCCCCGCCCCTGGCGACGTACGGTGCTGCTCCCGACGACGCGCGGCCCCGTTTCGTGACACGAGTGGGTGCGGGCGCGGCTCCCGGAGCGGGTGGCCGCAGCCGTCCGACCGCTGTGGCCCATGCACGTCCCCAGTGCGCACAGCCTTGCCGAGAGAAATCTCATTCCACCCTTTAGGGTCGGTCAAGGCATAACCACATAAGTGGTACATGTCACCCCAGTGATGTGGAGGCACCATGCTTACCCAGGAGATGACCCTCACAGCGACCCCTGACCAGACCACCACGCTGAGCGCACTCATGGTGGAGCCCGAGGCGGTCGTCAGCGACGCCCCGCTCTACACCCCGGAGGCCGCGGGCTTCCTGCTCGCGCTCCTGCTCCTGTCCCCCAAGGAGCCGAAGGAGTCCCGGGGCAAGTGAGTTCCCACTCCGCATTCGCCGAGGCGGCCGACGCCCTGGCAAGCAGCGTCCTCGGTGCCCTCGGCGGCACCGGGGACGCTGTGCAGCCGGCGCGGTACGTCGACGACGCCCCCGACACCCTCGCGGCGCTCGCCGCCGTCCGGGTCCTGGGCGCCGACATCTTCAGCCCCCACCTCCTCGCGGGCCGGCCGTTCGAGGCCCAGGACACGGCCGTCGTGGTCAAGGCCTTCGAGGCCTTCCCCGCCTCCGACGCCACGGAGGAGGCGACGGTCGCCCGGCGCGACCACGCGACCGCGACCCTGCTCGCCCGCCTCTCCGGTGACGACACCCTGCGCGCTCTCGCCCCCGAGCCGGCGGACGGCGAGGCCCTCGCCGGAGCCGCCGACTGGAGCGGCTGGTCCGTCCGGATGGCCCAACTCGCCCCACTGGCCACGCTCGGCCTCGACGGCCCGGTGCACCAGGCCGCCCGCGGCGGAGCCCTTCCGCTGAGCCGGGGAGTCAGCCGCTCGATCCTGCGCAGGGACTTCCCCACCGCGGTACGCCTGGTGCGCTGGCTGGCCTGGCTGCGGCACGAAGGCGTCGACCTGCCCCTGGACCCGGACATCGCCGCCGAGCACGTCCAACTGGTGGGCGGGGCAGGCCCGCGCGCCGCCCTGGACCTGGCGATCGCCCGTCACCTCCTCGAACCGCGGCCCGGCACTGCCCGTAAGGCGGCACGCACATGACGACGATCCCCGAGCCGGTCACCACGGCGGCCCGCAGCATGGCGGACCGGGCCCTGTCGTGGCTGCACGCCAACCGTGACCTCGGCGGCCTCCCGCCCGGCACCACCGAGACCATGGCCGACCCCGACAGCGTCTACAAGCCGCTGGGGGAGACCACCCTCGCGGCCTCCCTCATCCTGCGCGACGGGGTCGCCGGACCCGGGCACCTGGCCGCCGCCCAGAGCCTGATGGACTTCACCTGGGAGCAGTTCAGGCACGGCGACATGATCTACGAACGCCAGCTGCGCCATACCCTGATGACGGACCCGCTCGAGATGTACGCCCCCTTCGTACGCTCGGGGTACCGCCACGCCGAGCTCGACCGGCTCCTCGCGCACCGGTCGCGCATGCGGTCGGTGCACAGCGTCGAAGTGCTGCCGAACCGGCGGCTCGCCGTCGCCAACGCCGCCCGCGTGGTCGGCCTGGACCACGCCGAGGACATGAACGCGCTGGCCGCGGCCACCTGGCTCGGGGCGCGGCCGGAACCGTGGGCCGTCAACTGGATCACGGCCTACGCCGTCACGCACACGGTCTTCCACCTCACCGACTGGGGCGGGAACCCCGGCGGGCTGCCGCCCGAACTCGCCGACTACGTACGGACCTGGCTCCCCGTGTGGATCGACGTGTGGCGGGAGGTGGGGCAGTGGGACCTGGTCACGGAGCTGCTCGTCGTCGGCGCCTCGATCGAGGACCCGTACTGCCGGCCGGAGGACTGGGAAGCCGTCGCGGCGCACCAGCACGAGGACGGACTCGTGCCGCGTGACAGCGATCCCGTGGACGACGACCCGAAGCAGCGGTTCACGGACCATCAGCACACGGTCGTCGTCGCCGCCGTCGCCGGGTCCGTCGCGCTCGCCCGGGCGGCTGGGCCGGGGTGACCGCCACATCGTTGACCGGCCGGCTCCGGCCGCTCCTGGCCGCCGCCGGAGGTCCGACGGCGGCCGTCGCCGCGGTGCGGGGTGCCGAGCGCGTGGTGCTCTGCCGCGGTCCGGCCGGCGAGGACAGCAGGTTCGAGACGGGCTCCCTGACGAAGACGTTCACCGCCCTGCTGCTCGCCGAGCTGGCCGCACGGGGCGAGGTCCGGTACGGCGACCGCGCGGACCGCTACCTGCCGTTCAGGCTCCCCGGGCCCCCGCTCACCCTTCTCCACCTGGCGACCCACACCTCCGGCCTGCCGAGGCTGCCCCCGGGACTGCTGGCCCGGGCGGCCCGGAGCGGCTGGCTCAGCAACCCCTACGCCGGCTTCTACGAGGACGACCTGCTCGCCTCGCTGCGCCGCACACGGCTGCGTCACCGCCCCGGCACCCGGGTGCTGTACTCCAACTTCGGCGGTGGCCTGCTGGGCCATGTCCTCGCCAGGGCGGCGGGCGGCACCGGGGGCGACTACGCCGCCCTGCTGGCCGACCGCGTCACCGGTCCGCTCGGGCTGTCCCGGACCGACTGCGATTCCAACACCCCCCAGGTCACCGGGTACTGGCACGGCCGCCCCCGGCCCGCACTGCGGATGCCGGGGCTGGTCGCGGCGGGCGCCGTACGCTCCAGCGCCCGCGACCTGACGCGTCTGCTCGGTGCCCTGCTCGACCCCGGCTCCGTGCCGGACCCCGCGCTGCGCACCGCGCTGGTGGAGGTCCAGCGGCCCAGGCTGAGCGTGCCGAGGACCGGTTCGCGGCTCTGCCTCATCTGGAACCTCCGCCCGCGCCCGGACGGGGCCCTGCTCCACCACTCCGGGGGCACCCGCGGATTCACCGCGTTCGCGGGGTTCCTCCCGGCCTCCGGTACGGCTCTCGTGGCCCTGACGAACACCGCGCCCACCCCGCTCGCGCCCTTCGTCCAGGCCGCGTACGGGACGTTGCGCACAATGGACGCCCGGCCCGTGGACGGAGATGGACCGCTCGGGTGTGAAACATGATCGACTCCGTCGGTTCACGGCGATGGTCTTGCCCCGATGTGTGACGGGGCTTACGTTCTCCTCCTATGCATCGTGTCTACGGGCGTAGAAAACACGTAGAGGCTCTCTGACGCCGCGTCGAAGGAGCAGCTCATGTCCCACGTCGTACGCGCCGCACTCGTCCAGGCGACCTGGACCGGCGACACCGAATCCATGATCGCCAAGCATGAGGAACACGCTCGCGAGGCAGCCCGGCAGGGCGCGAAGATCATCGGGTTCCAGGAGGTTTTCAACGCCCCCTACTTCTGCCAGGTGCAGGAACCCGAGCACTACCGCTGGGCCGAACCCGTGCCGGACGGGCCGACGGTCCGCCGTATGCGGGACCTGGCCCGCGAGACCGGCATGGTGATCGTGGTACCGGTCTTCGAGCTCGAACAGTCCGGCTTCTACTACAACACCGCCGCGGTGATCGACGCCGACGGCTCGTACCTCGGCAAGTACCGCAAGCACCACATCCCCCAGGTCAAGGGCTTCTGGGAGAAGTACTACTTCAAGCCCGGCAACGCCGGCTGGCCGGTCTTCGACACCGCTGTCGGCAAGGTCGGCGTATACATCTGCTACGACCGGCACTTCCCGGAGGGTTGGCGTCAACTGGGACTCAACGGAGCCCAGTTGGTGTACAACCCGTCGGCGACCTCGCGGGGGCTCTCCGGGCACCTGTGGCAGCTGGAGCAACCCGCCTCCGCCGTGGCCAACGAGTACTTCATCGCCGCGATCAACCGCGTCGGCCAGGAGGAGTACGGCGACAACGACTTCTACGGAACCAGCTACTTCGTCGACCCGCGAGGACAGTTCGTGGGAGAGGTCGCGAGCGACAAGGAGGAGGAACTCCTCGTCCGCGACCTCGACTTCGGGCTGATCGAGGAGGTCCGGCAGCAGTGGGCCTTCTACCGGGACCGCAGGCCCGACGCGTACGACGGGCTGGTGGAGCCGTGACCGGACTGCACGAGCGGCACCTGGCCGTCAGCCCCGAGTGGATGGCGCTCTACTACCGGCAGCCGCTGGAACTCACCCACGGGGAGGGCCGCCACGTCTGGGACGCGGACGGCAACCGCTATCTCGACTTCTTCGGCGGCATCCTCACGACCATGACCGCGCACGCCCTGCCCGAGGTGACCAAGGCCGTCTCCGAGCAGGCCGGCCGGCTGATCCACTCCTCGACCCTCTACCTGAACCGCCCGATGGTCGAACTCGCCGAGCGGGTCGCCACGCTATCCGGCATCCCGGACGCCCGGGTCTTCTTCACCACCTCGGGCACCGAGGCCAACGACGCCGCCCTGCTGCTCGCCACCGCACACCGGGGGTCGAACCAGATCCTGGCGATGCGCAACAGCTACCACGGCAGGTCCTTCTCGGCCGTGTCCATCACCGGCAACAGGGCCTGGTCGCCCACCACTCTGTCACCACTGCAGACGCTGTACGTCCACGGCGGCGTCCGCAGCCGCGGACCGTACGCGGAGCTCAGCGACGAGCGGTTCATCAAGGCGTGCGTGGCCGACCTGGAGGACCTGCTCGGCCACACCAGGCGGCCCGCCGCGCTCATCGCCGAGCCGATCCAGGGGGTCGGCGGCTTCACCGCACCGCCGGACGGGCTGTACGCCGCGTTCCGTGAGGTCCTCGACCGGCACGGCATCCTGTGGATCTCCGACGAGGTGCAGACCGGCTGGGGCCGGACAGGCGACCACTTCTGGGGCTGGCAGGCGCACGCCGAGAACGGGCCGCCCGACATCCTCACCTTCGCCAAGGGCATCGGCAACGGCATGTCCATCGGCGGGGTCGTCGCCCGTGCCGACGTCATGAACTGCCTGGACGCCAACTCCATCTCGACGTTCGGCGGCTCCCCGGTCACCATGGCCGCGGGGCTCGCCAACCTCTCGTACCTGCTGGAGCACGACCTCCAGGGCAACGCCCGACGGGTCGGCGGGCTGCTCATCGAGCGGCTGCGTGCGGTCGGCGCGGGCTCGGAGGCCGTCAAGGAGGTACGCGGCAGGGGCCTGATGATCGGCATCGAGCTGGTGAGACCCGGCACCGACGAAGCCGACCCGGACGCCGCCGCGGCCGTGCTGGAAGCCGCCCGCGCCGGCGGGCTGCTCATCGGCAAGGGCGGCGGTCACAACACCAGCGTCCTCAGGATCGCGCCCCCGCTGTCGCTCACCGTCGCCGAGGCGGAAGAGGGCGCGGCGATCATGGCCGAGGCCCTGCGGGCTGCGGTCTGACAACACGCCCCGCGGCGGCGCCCGTCCCTTCCGCGGGGCACTCCACGTACACACGCGTCCTACGCCGAAAGCACCCGGTCCACGTGCGTAGGCCCGTTCCGCCACCGCGAGGAGGGGTACATGAGCCGCACCGTCATCCACGGCGGCCTCGTCGTCACCGCGTCCGACGAGATCCACGCCGACGTCCTGATCGAGGGCGGGCGCATCGCCGCCCTCGCAGCCCACGGCACCGACGCCGCTGCGGGCTGGAGCGCCGACCGCAGGATCGACGCCACCGGGAAGTACGTGATCCCTGGCGGCGTCGACGCGCACACGCACATGGAGATGCCGTTCGGCGGGACCTACGCCGCCGACACCTTCGAGACCGGCACCCGTGCCGCCGCCTGGGGCGGGACCACGACGATCGTCGACTTCGCGATCCAGACCATGGGCCGCTCGCTCCAGGAGGGGCTCGACGCCTGGCACGCCAAGGCCGACGGCAACTGCGCCGTCGACTACGCCTTCCACATGATCATGTCGGACGTCAACGAGTCCTCGCTCAAGGAGATGGACCGCCTGGTGGCGGAGGGCGTCACCTCGTTCAAGCTCTTCATGGCCTACCCGGGCGTCTTCTACAGCGACGACGGCCAGATCCTCCGCGCCATGCAGCGGGCCTCCGGCAACGGCGGCCTGATCATGATGCACGCGGAGAACGGCATCGCCATCGACGTCCTGGTCGAACAGGCGCTCGCCGAGGGCCGTACCGACCCCCGCTACCACGGCGACGTGCGCAAGGTGGCCCTGGAGGCCGAGGCCACACACCGCGCCGTACAGCTCGCCAGGGTCGCGGGATCACCGCTGTACGTCGTGCACGTCTCCGCCGACGAGGCCCTCGCGGAGATCGCCGCGGCCCGTCACAAAGGCCTTCCGGTGTTCGGCGAGACCTGCCCGCAGTACCTCTTCCTCTCGACGGACAACCTGGCGGAGCCCGACTTCCAGGGCGCCAAGTACGTCTGCTCGACCCCGCTGCGTCCCCGGGAGCACCAGGAGGCGCTCTGGCGCGGCCTGCGGAACAACGAGCTCCAGGTCGTCTCCACCGACCACTGCCCCTTCTGCTTCTCGGGCCAGAAGGAGATGGGCCGGGGGGACTTCTCGAAGATCCCCAACGGCATGCCGGGCGTGGAGAACCGGCTGGACCTGCTCCACCAGGCCGTCGTGGACGGCCACATCTCCCGCAGGCGCTGGATCGAGATCGCCTGTGCCTCCCCGGCCAGGATGTTCGGGCTCTACCCGAAGAAGGGCACCATCGCACCGGGGGCCGACGCCGACGTCGTCGTCTACGACCCGGTCGCCGAGCAGACCATCTCCGCCGAGACCCACCACATGAACGTCGACTACTCGGCCTACGAGGGCAAGCGGGTGACCGGGCGGGTCGAGACGGTGCTGTCGCGCGGGGTCCCGGTGATCGAGGACCGCGCCTACGTGGGGCACGCGGGCCACGGCACGTACCTGCCGAGGGGGACATGCCAGTACCTGTGACGCCCCTCCGGCCGGTCGCACCCGCGCGTGCCCCCTTCGCGGGGAGGCCGGACACAAGTGGTGCGGCCGGCCGGGGGCCGCACCCGTCGGGGGTCCTACTCCTTCACGAACGCCAGGAGGTCCGGGTTGATGACGTCCGGATGCGTCGAGAGCATCCCGTGGGGGTAACCCTCGTAGCTCTTCAGCCTGCCGTTCGGCAGGAGCTCCGCCGACAGGGGCCCGGCGTCCTCGTAGGGGACGATCTGGTCGTCGGTGCCGTGTGCGACCAGGACCGGCACCTCGATCTTCTTGAGGTCCTCGGTGAAGTCGGTCTCGGAGAAGGCCTTGATGCACTCGTAGTGGGCGTTGGCCGCACCCTGCATGCCCTGCCGCCACCAGTTGTCGATCAGCCCCTGCGATACCTCGGCGCCGGGGCGGTTGAACCCGTAGAACGGACCCGACGGCACCTCGATGTAGAACTGGGCGCGATTCGCGGCGAGGGAGGCGCGGAAGCCGTCGAACACCTCGATCGGCAGGCCGCCCGGATTGGACGCGGACCTCACCATCACCGGTGGCACCGAGCTGACGAGTACGGCCTTCGCGACCCGTCCCGGCTCGGCCCTGGCGACGTACCTGGCGACCTCGCCGCCGCCGGTGGAGTGCCCGATGTGCACGGCGTCCCGCAGGTCGAGCGCCTCGACCACCGCCGTCACGTCGGCGGCGTAGGTGTCCATGTCGTGTCCGGTGGCGCTCTGGCCGGAGCGCCCGTGGCCCCGCCTGTCGTGGGCGATGACGCGGTAGCCGTGGGCGAGGAAGAACAGCATCTGGCTGTCCCAGTCGTCCCCGCTGAGCGGCCAGCCGTGGTGGAACATGACCGGCTGGGCGTCGCGGGGGCCCCAGTCCTTGTAGTAGATGCTCGTGCCGTCGATCGAGTTGACCGTGCCCATCGTCGATCCTTCCGCTTGAACCGCTGGTGCGAGAGACGTGCGGGAGTGCGTCGGCCGCGCGAGGAGCGGGAGTGGCCACCGCCGGATGTGCCGCGACCGCGACCGAACGAGATAAACGATACCTTCAACCGGCAAAAGCCTCATTTCGCCCAGGTTGCGCCTCGCGTCCAAGCCCCGACCTCGCGCGTCCACGTCCGAACCGCCGGACACCTCGCGCATGGAGTCCCCTTCCCGAAGGAGCATCTGCCATGGATTTCGGACTCGTCCTCCAGACCGACCCGCCGGCCTCGGCCGTCGTCGGACTCATGCGCCGCGCCGAACGGAACGGGTTCCGCTACGGCTGGACCTTCGACTCCGCCGTGCTGTGGCAGGAGCCCTTCGTCATCTACAGCCGGATTCTGGAACACACCGAGCGGATGGTCGTGGGGCCGATGGTGACAAACCCGGGCACCCGGACCTGGGAGGTCACCGCCTCCACCTTCGCCACCCTCAACGACATGTACGGCAACCGCACCGTCTGCGGCATCGGACGAGGCGACTCCGCGATGCGGGTGGCCGGCCGCAAGCCCAACACCCTGGCCCGGCTGGGAGAGGCCATCGAGGTCATCCGCGACCTCGCCGAGGGGCGCGAGGCCACCGTCGACGGACAGCCCGTGCAGATCCCCTGGGTGAAGAACGGCAGCCTGCCCGTCTGGATGGCGGCGTACGGGCCCAAGGCTCTCGCACTGGCCGGGCAGAAGGCGGACGGCTTCATCCTCCAGCTGGCCGATCCCTACCTCACCGAGTGGATGATCAAGGCCGTACGGGAGGCCGCCGCCGACGCCGGACGGGACCCGGACGCCGTCACCATCTGCGTGGCCGCGCCCGCGTACGTCGGCGAGGACCTGGAGCACGCGCGCGAGCAGTGCCGCTGGTTCGGCGGCATGGTCGGCAACCACGTGGCCGACCTCGTCTCCCGGTACGGCGAGCACTCGGACCTGGTGCCCGAGGCCCTCACGGAGTACATCGCCGGCCGCTCCGGCTACGACTACAGCCATCACGGCCGCACCGGGAACCCGGACACCGCCTTCGTCCCCGACGAGATCGTGGACCGGTTCTGCCTGCTCGGCCCGCCCGAGGCGCACATCGAGAAGCTCCGGGTCCTGCGCGACCTGGGGGTCGACCAGTTCGCCGTCTACAACATGCACGACGCGCGCGAAGCGACCATCGACGCCTACGGCTCCACGGTCATCCCCGCACTGTCCGCCTGACGCCCCTCCACCTCACCGCAGTCGCCGTCCAGCCGCCACACGCCCGCGCCCCGCACGGCACCTCCTCCCGAGCGAAGGGTCACGCCACCATGACCGCGACCGTCCCACCCGTCCCACCACCCCCGTCCGGCGAGCGGATAGCCGACCCGGCGGGCCGGGTCGAGCTCGCCCCCGGAGCCGTCCCCAACGACTCGCGCTTCGTCAACGACGATCTGCTGCCCGTGCCCCTGGAGCGGCGCCGCTGGACGACGTACAACTTCGCGGCCCTGTGGATCGGGATGGCCCACAACATCCCGTCCTGGCTCCTGGCCTCCGGGCTCGTCGCGCTCGGGATGGACTGGAAGCAGGCCGTGCTCACGATCGCGCTGGCCAACCTGATCGTGCTGGCGCCGATGCTGCTCACCGGTCACGCCGGGCCCAAGTACGGCATTCCGTTCCCCGTCCTGGCGCGGGCGTCCTTCGGGCTGCGTGGTGCCAACCTGCCGGCGCTGATCCGGGCGGGTGTCGCCTGCGCCTGGTTCGGCATCCAGACGTGGATCGGCGGCGTCGGTATCTTCACGCTGCTGGGCAAGATCTTCGGCGGCTGGGCGCGGGCCGGTGAGGTCGGCGGGCAGCCCTGGACGCTCTGGCTCTGCTTCGTCCTCTTCTGGGCGCTCGAACTGGCCATCATCTACCGGGGCATGGACACCCTGCGCCGCTTCGAGAACTGGGCCGCGCCCTTCGTGATCGTCGGCGCGCTGGTCCTGCTGGTCTGGATCGCGGTCAAGGCGGGCGGCTTCGGCCCCCTCCTGGACCAGCCGTCCGCCCTCGGCTGGGGTGCGGACTTCTGGCCGGTCTTCTTCCCGTCGCTGATGGGCATGATCGCGTTCTGGTCGACGCTCTCCCTGAACATCCCCGACTTCACCCGCTTCGGCGCGGGGCAACGCGCCCAGATCCGGGGGCAGTCGCTCGGGCTGCCGACGACCATGACGTTCTTCGCCCTGCTCTCCGTCTTCGTCACCTCCGGTTCGCAGGCCGTGTACGGGGAGGCGATCTGGGACCCGGTGCAGCTGGTGGCCAGGACGGACAACGTCTTCGGACTGCTCTTCGGCCTGATCACCGTGCTGGTCGCGACGATCTCCGTGAACCTCGCGGCGAACGTCGTCTCACCGGCGTACGACCTCGCCAACCTCGCGCCGAAGGTCGTCAACTTCCGTACCGGCGCGCTGATCACCGGTGTGGTCGGCGTCCTGATCATGCCGTGGAAGCTGACCGAGACGCCCGAGCTGTACATCTTCACCTGGCTGGGACTGGTCGGAGGCCTGCTCGGTACGGTCGCCGGCATCCTCATCGCCGACTACTGGATCATCCGGCGTACGGTCCTCGACCTGCCGGACCTCTACCGGCCCGGCGGCCGCTACTGGTACACCGGCGGCTGGAACTGGCGTGCCGTCGTCGCGTTCGCGGCCGGTGGCGTGCTGGCGGTGGGCGGTTCCCATTCGGCCCCCGGCAAGGGCCCGTTCCCGGCCGACGGGCTGGTCCCGTTCCTGCGGCCGCTCGCGGACTACGGCTGGGCTGTCGGCCTGGCCTCCTCGCTGGTGCTCTACACACTGCTGAGCGGGAGCGTCAGGAGGGAGCAGGGGTCCGGCCGAGCAGGGCGCTGACGTCCACCGTCTCGTCCGGGGACGGAGTGGCCGTGGGTACCGGTTCGTCGAAGCCGGAGAGGTCCACGGCCGCGTCCGTCCCGTGGCCCCGCACGGTGATCCGCACCGGGTGGTGCTCGCCGCCGGTGTCCACGTACGCGGTGGTCCGCGGCCCGTGGCCGGACGTGGTGACCGGGACGGTCCGTACGCCGTCGACCTTCGTCACGTCGCCCTTGGTGAAGGTCCTGCCGCCGTGGTGGGAGCCGCCGGTGTTGTCCGACACCAGCTCACGGAGGGTGTCCAGGTCGCACGCCTCCACCACGGGGCGCAGCCTGGAGTCCGATGCCGAGCCCTTCATGTAGCGCCCGTCGAGGATGTGCTCGAAGGTCTGCCCGCCTACCGGCACCTGGTTCTCCCAGAAGTCCGCGTCCGGCTTCAGCCACACGTCGTCGCCCCGCTTGACGATCTCGACCGAACCCTTGCCCTTGCCCAGGTCGACGCCGCCCGCGCAGTTGCCGCTCCGGTCCAGGCTGAGATCGACCGTCATCGGGGCCCGGTGCCGGCCGAGGTCGCCCCGTGCGCGCATATGCAGGGAACCGGCGTCGAGCAGGGCGTCCCGGGAGCGGTCGGCGATCTGGCGGGCCGGGAGCGATTCGAAGCCGTCGTCCGCTTGTGCCGCCGGGCCACCGGTGGCGACGAGTGCGACGGCCGCGACGCAGGCGGCGGCTCCTGCGGCGATGCGCTGACGTGTCACGGCGCCTCCTCGGATGCATCCCGTGCCGGGGCCCTCCGGAGCGCCCGGTCCAAGGCCCCCTGACCGCGCACCCCTTATGGCGAGCGTACGCCCGCGACCTGTTGCGTGCGCGATGAGCCGGGTGTACGGAGGGTGAGGTTCGGCGCTGTTTTCGGTTACGGAACGTGGGGGAGGGGTGGCCTGAAGATCACCGGAACCCGACGGAACTCACCGTAGGTGCCGGAACTCACCGGAAACAGGGGAGAGATGAACAAGCTTCTCAAGGGGAACGCCGTCCTCGCGCTGGCGCGCGCCGCCGCCGTCACCGGACTGACCGTCGCGTTCGTCGCACCGGTCGCCGCCGTCGCCGCCGCGCCTTCCGCAACTCCGCCCGGACTGTCCTGCGACACCGGCAAGCACGCGATCGACGACTACACCGGATACGCGCTCTGCAGGAACAACGGCTCGGCCACGCAGACCTTCTGGGTCCACCTGGTCTGCGGATGGTCGCCCGACGTGGACGGGGAGCACGTCACGCTGGGCCCCGGCCAGTCCGGGCAGTCGACGGCCCACTGCGCCGGCCTCGGGACGGGCATCGGCGAGATCCACGTACGGCCGTAGGACGCGCCGGAAGCCGCACGCGTCCGTCTGCCGCAACGCACGGGCGGGCGGGCCGTGTGCCGGGTGCGGCGTGCTTGAGCGGGCCACCGTGCCTCGTTACTCTCCAGTAGATCCGTTCGGGCGGACACGGGGCGGCCCCGGGTCCGGCGCCCGGCGGGACGCGAGGAGGCGGAAGCGATGTCCTCAGCAGACCCCACTGAGCGGACCGGACCGACGAGGCCCGGAGAGTCCTCCACCGCTGAGCCCGGGCTCGCGGACAGCGCACGTGGGCTGGCCGACGGCCGGACGACCTCGTCCGCCCTGGTGGCAGCGGCCTTCGCGCGCATCGGGGCGAGCCGCCACACCCTCAACGCCTTCCGCCAGCTGCGGACGGACGCCGCACTCGCCGAGGCGGCCGAGGCCGACCGGCGGCTCGACGCGGGGGAGCGGCTTCCCCTGCTGGGTGTGCCCGTCGCGGTGAAGGACGACACGGACGTCGCCGGCATGCCCACCTACTTCGGCTGTGACGGGGCGCTGCCGCCGGCCGCCGCCGACAGCGAGGCCGTCCGAAGGCTGCGCGCCGCCGGGGCAGTCATCGTCGGCAAGACCAACTCCTGCGAGCTGGGCCAGTGGGCCTTCACCGAGGGGCCGGCCTTCGGCAGCACCCGCAACCCCTGGAACACCGCGCACACCCCCGGCGGTTCCTCCGGCGGTTCCGCGGCGGCCGTCGCCGCCGGGCTCGTACCCGCAGCGCTGGGCTCCGACGGCGCGGGCTCCATCCGCATCCCCGCGGCCTGGACCCACCTGGTCGGCATCAAGCCGCAACGCGGCCGGATCTCCGTCCACCCGAACAGCGACGCCTTCCAGGGCCTCACGGTCAACGGCCCGCTCGCCCGCACCGTCGCGGACGCCGCCCTCCTCCTGGACGCGGCGGCCGGGTCCCACCCCGGCGATCCGCACCGCCCGCCCGCCGTCGACGCGTCCGCGGCGGCCCGGCGGGACCCTGGCCGGCTGCGTATCGGTCTCGCCCTGCGGCCACCGCTCACCCTCACCCGCAACGCACCCCACCCCGAGGTCCTGCGCGCCGTCACCGCCCTCGCCGAGGTGCTCGCCCGGCTCGGCCACCACGTCGAGGAGGCCCGCCCCCGCTACGGCCTGATCGGCCTCTCCTTCGTGCCCCGTGCCACCGCCGGCATCGCCGAGCTCGCCGCGCTGCACCCCGAGCCCGGCCTCCTCGACCCCCGCACCCGCAGCGCCCTGCGCACCGGGACCCGCCTCGGTGGCCGGATCGTACGGGCCGCCCGCGCACGGGAGGTGCGCCAGCACGCGCGGATCGGCGCCTTCTTCGACACGGCGCGCGGCGGACACGGATACGACGTGCTGCTCACCCCGACCACGGCCGCCCCGCCCCCACGGGTCGGCGAGTTCGACCGGCTGAGCGCCTGGCGCACCGACCTCGCGATGACCTCCGCGTGTCCCTACGCCTGGCCCTGGAACGTCCTCGGCTGGCCAGCGGTCAACGTCCCCGCGGGATTCACCCACGACGGCCTGCCCATCGGCGCCCAGCTCCTCGGCCCGTCACGTGGAGAATCCGGGCTCATCTCGCTCGCCGCCCAGCTGGAGGCGGACCGGCGCTGGTACGAGCACCGGCCGCCGGCCCCCGGCACGCCGCCGTTCAGCCCCGCCGAGGGGCGGTGACCGGCTCGGGGTCCAGGCCGCCCCACTCGGCGGTCAGGGTTCCGACGAGAGCGTCCTTCCCGCCCCGCCGGGCGGGAAGGACCGGTTCCGCCCCCACGGGTGCGGGCCACTGTGGAGAGGGGGGCGGCCAGGAGATATCTTGATGTCAAGCAATGTTGCAGACGTGGAGCGGAGCACCCGGTGACTGACTCGACCATCATCTATACGCACACCGACGAGGCCCCTGCCCTGGCGACGTACTCGTTCCTGCCGGTCATCGAGGCCTACGCCTCGACCGCGGGGGTCACGGTGGAGCGCCGCGACATCTCGCTGGCGGGGCGGATCATCGCCGGCTTCCCGGAGCGCCTCAAGGCCGATCAGCGTATCGATGACGCGCTCGCCGAGCTCGGTGAGCTGGCCAGGACTCCCGGCGCGAACATCATCAAGCTGCCCAACATCTCGGCCTCGATCCCGCAGCTCAAGGCCGCGATCGCAGAGCTCCAGGAGCAGGGCTACGCGCTTCCCGACTACCCGGACGACCCCCGCACCGACGAGGACAAGGACGTCCGCGCCCGGTACGACAAGGTCAAGGGCAGCGCGGTGAACCCCGTCCTGCGTGAGGGCAACTCCGACCGCCGAGCCCCCGCGTCGGTCAAGAACTACGCCAAGGCGCACCCGCACCGCATGGGTGCCTGGAGCGCCGACTCGAAGACGAACGTCGCCACCATGGGCGTCGACGACTTCCGCTCGACGGAGAAGTCCGTCGTCATCGGCGAGGCCGGTTCGCTGCGCATCGAGCTCACGGGCGACGACGGCACCACCACCGTGCTGCGCGAGTCCGTCCCCGTCCTGGCGGGCGAGGTCGTGGACGCGGCCGTCATGCGCGTCGCCGCGCTGCGCGAGTTCTTCACCGCCCAGGTCGCGCGTGCCAAGGCCGAGGACGTCCTGTTCTCCGTGCACCTGAAGGCCACGATGATGAAGGTCTCCGACCCGATCATCTTCGGCCACGTAGTCCGCGCCTTCTTCCCGAACACCTTCGCCAAGTACGGCGACGTGCTGGCCTCGGCCGGTCTGACCCCGAACGACGGCCTCGGCGGCATCCTCAAGGGCCTCGACTCCCTGCCGGGCACGGGCGCCGAGATCAAGGCGTCCTTCGAGGCCGAGCTCGCCGAGGGCCCCGCCCTGGCGATGGTCGACTCCGACAAGGGCATCACCAACCTGCACGTGCCGAGCGACGTCATCGTCGACGCGTCCATGCCGGCCATGATCCGTACCTCCGGCCACATGTGGGGCCCGGACGGCAACGAGGCCGACACCATCGCGGTCCTGCCCGACAGCAGCTACGCGGGTGTCTACCAGGTCGTACTCGACGACTGCCGCGCCAACGGCGCCTTCGACCCGTCGACCATGGGCTCGGTGCCGAACGTCGGCCTGATGGCGCAGAAGGCCGAGGAGTACGGCAGCCACGACAAGACCTTCGAGGTCCCCGCCACCGGCACCGTGCGGGTCGTCGACGGCAAGGGCGAGGTCCTGCTGGAGCAGGCCGTCGGCGCCGGTGACATCTTCCGCATGTGCCAGACCAAGGACCTGCCGATCCAGGACTGGGTCAAGCTCGCCGTCACCCGCGCCCGCGCGACCGGCAACCCGGCCGTGTTCTGGCTCGACGAGGGCCGCGCACACGACGCCAACCTCATCGCGAAGGTCAACACCTACCTGGCCGAGCACGACACCGACGGCCTGGACATCTCCGTCCGGACGCCGGAGGAGGCCACCGCGTTCTCCCTGGAGCGCATCCGGCGGGGCGAGGACACCATCTCGGTCACCGGCAACGTGCTGCGTGACTACCTCACCGACCTGTTCCCCATCCTGGAGCTCGGCACCAGCGCGAAGATGCTGTCCGTCGTCCCGCTCATGAACGGCGGCGGGCTGTTCGAGACCGGCGCCGGCGGCTCCGCGCCCAAGCACGTCCAGCAGCTGGTCAAGGAGGACTACCTGCGCTGGGACAGCCTGGGTGAGTTCCTCGCGCTCGCGGTCAGCTTCGAGCACCTGGCCACGACCACGGACAACGCGCGTGCCCGGGTCCTCGGCGACACCCTCGACCGCGCGACGGGCACCTTCCTCAACGAGGACAAGTCCCCGAGCCGCAAGCTCGGCGGCATCGACAACCGCGGCAGCCACTTCTACCTGGCGCTTTACTGGGCCCAGGAGCTGGCCCAGCAGACCGACGACGCCGCGCTCGCCGAGGCGTTCGGCCCGCTGGCCAAGACGCTGTCGGAGCAGGAGCGGACCATCGTCGACGAGCTGATCGCCGTCCAGGGCAAGCCGGTCGACATCGGCGGCTACTACCAGCCCGACCCGGCGAAGGCGGAGGCCGTCATGCGTCCGTCGGCCACCTTCAACAAGGCCATCGCGACCCTGGGCTGATCCCGGCCGCCGTGTCCACCGACGCGGCACCGCGACCACGGCCGCCCCGGCAGGTATCCGCCTGCCGGGGCGGCTGTGGTCGTGCGTTCCCCGGAGGCTGTCCCCAACCGAGCGACAGGCCTCCGGCGACAGCCGCGACCGAGACCGCAGCCGCGACCGGCGTCCTCAGAACGCGTAGCGGATCGGCAGCCAGGGTGTGTGCGCGTGCACCAGGCGGCGTACGGTCTCGACCGCCTCCGCCTTGACGGTGTTGCGGTACCGGACGTTCCAACTGCCGTTCTCCGAGCGCTTGGCCTGTTGGAGGCCCGGGCGCCAGATCGCGTCCTCGGCACGCGGATGCCAGGCCATGTTGACCTCGTGGAGGTCCCGGTTGTGCGTCAGCATGATGACCTCCGCCGCCGCCTGCTCCTTGACCGAAGCCGGCAGGACGTCGTCCAACTGCTGGAGCAGCTCCGCCCACGCCTGTTCCCACCCGGGCCTGATGACGACGGGGGAGAGGTTGAAATGCACTTCGTACCCCGCCTCGACGAAGTCGGCCGCGGCCTCGATGCGCCGGGCGACCGGGCTGGTCCTGATGTCCAGGAGGCGTGAGTCGTCCTGGGGCATCAGGGAGAACCGCAGGCGGGTGCGCCCTCGCGGGTCGAGCCCCAGGAGGTCGGGGTTCACGAACTTGGTCGCGAACGACGCCTTCGCGGTGGGCCAGCGGGTGAACGCGTGTACCAGATCAGCGGTGTTGTCGCTGATCAGGGCGTCGACCGCGCAGTCGTTGTTCTCCCCGATGTCGTACACCCAGGCGACCGGGTCGCACTGGTTCGGCTCCCTCTTGGGCCCCTGCGCGGTCACATGGCGCCTCAGCCGGGCGATCAGCGCGTCGATGTTCGTGAAGACGGTGATCGGGTTGGCATAGCCCTTGCGCCGTGGGACGTAGCAGTAGGCGCACGCCATGGCGCATCCGTTCGCGGCGCCCGGGGCGATCCAGTCCGCCGAGCGCCCGTTGACCCGCACGGTCAGGGTCTTCTTCTCGCCGAGGACCAGGACCGTGCTCTTGATCCGTACCCAGCGATCCGCGTTCCCCTTGTTTCCGTGGAGCTCCGGGATGCGCCAGTGCGAGTCGGTGGGGACGACCTCCGCCTCCGGGTACCGCGCGAGGATCTCCCTGCCCCGTGGCGAGGCGGCAGCGGCCTCCTCGGCGTGGATCTCACGGACCGTGAGCATCCTGCGGGCCTCGTCCGAGTCGCGGAAGAGCGGTCCGGACGGCCGGCGGATCTCGGGTCCGCCCCGAATGTCGTCGAGGTCGAACAGCCCTTCCTGGCGCCGGTCAGGCTCGCCGGACGAGGGGGCGGTACGCATGGCTGCTCCAGGCTCGGTGGTGTCAGGGCCAACCGTACGAGAGCACGCGGCACCGCGCCGCGTGCTCCGCCGCGGTCCGGCCGATCACCTTCCGGCCTCCCCGCCGCCGCCCCTCACCGGTCTCCCTCCGGCAGCCCGGCTCGCGCGGTGTCAGAGCTGGAACTCCGCGGGCGACAGTCCCAGCGCCGCGCACGCCTCCTGGAGGACCATGTGCTCGGCCTGCGAGAAGTCGCCGTCCGCCCCGGCGACGACGATGCCGGTCTGGACGACCGCCCTGGCCTCGGTCGGCTTCTTGGCCGCCTTCGCGATCTCCTGCATCGCCTCGGCCTTGCCCTGGTGGAAGTCCCGGGTCAGCTGGTCCACGTGCTTGTTGAAGCGCTGGCGCAACTGTTCCGCCGGGAAGTTCTGCAGGACGTCGTTGCCGAGGATCAGCGACTCGACGTTCTGCCGCTCCACCGGGTCCACATGTCCGTCCGCGGCCGCGACCAGGGCGCACATGGCCATGCTCGCGTCCCGGTAGGCGCCGCTCTTCAGCTCCGTCTTGAGCGAGGTCAGCTGGTTCTTCAGCGTGCCGACCAGCTGGGCACGCGAGCCGCCGCCGGACCGCGATCCCCCGCGCCCTCCGGCCTGGCCGCGCCCCTGCTGGGACTGCTGCAGAGTCCTGGCCTGATCCTTGAGCCGGTCCCACACTGCCATCTGACGTCACCTCGGTCATCGTCTGAACTGCCGGTCGCGAAGCTTCGCGTGTACCGGCCCAACGACCCGAGCAGGGTAAAGGTTCCGCAAAGTCCACCGGATCGTGGGGGCCGTCCGAGCCGCCGGCCGCCCCCGCTCCCACCCGCTCGTATCCTCGGCTCATGACGCCAGGCACCCCCGGGAGCGGCCCGGACCACGTCACGCTCCGGCAGATCCTCGCCTACGACGAGGACGGCGTCCTGCGCCTGCTGCTCGCCCCCGCGGGGCGGGACGCGGCGGTCCTCGGCGTGATCGTCGGCGACGAGGGCGCTGCCCGCCCGCACGAGGGACGGATCGTGCTGGCCGCCGGACTGCCGCCGGACCCGCCGTCCGCGGCCGCCGCCGTACGGGAAGCGGCTCGGCGCGGCGCGGCGGCGGTGGTGCTCCGGGAGTCGGAGGGCACCCCCGTGCCCGCGGAAGCCCTGACGGCGGCGGCGGAGTGCGGCATCGCGCTCCTCGCCCGTGCCGAATGGGCGGACTGGGGAGACACCGCCGCCCTGCTGCGGTCCGCGACCGCATTCGCCGCAGCAGGCCGGGGCGGCCTCGTCACCGACTCCGCCGCCGGGGGACTCGCCGAGCTCGCCTCCGCCACCGCCCGGCAGTGCCACGGCTCGATCACCGTCGAGGACACCCGGTTCAGGGTGCTCGCGCACTCCGCGACCGGTCCGGAGGCGGACGGGCTGCGCCGGTCCACGATCCTGGGCGGGCGGGTCCCCGAACGGCGGGTCGCCGAACTCCGACGCAGCGGACTGCTGCGCGCGCTGTGGACCTCGCAGGACGTCATCCACCGGGCCGCCGACGGTGACACCCCCGAGCGTCTCGTCGTGGCCGTCCGCAGCGGCGGTGAGATGCTGGGATCGCTCTGGGCCGCCGCCGACGGGCGGCGGCTCTCGCCCGACGCGCCCCAGGTGCTGCGCCGGGCCGCCGCGCTCGCCGTGCCCCATCTGCTGCGGCACCGGATGCGGGAGAGCGGCACCGTACGGCGGGAGGCGCTCGCGCTGCGCGGCCTGTTCCACGGAGACGGCGACCGGCGCGCGCACCTGTGGTCGCTGGGTCTGCCCCCCGACGCCGCGTACGCCGTCGTCGTCGCCGTACACACCCCGGCGCACGGTCCGGGATCCGACCGTGCCCTGGACGTCCTGGAGGTCCTGGCCACCCGGGCCGCGGTGTTCCGGTCCACCGCCCGGGTCCTGCGCGAGGAGGACCGGATCGCCGTGCTGCTGCCCGTCGGGGGGACCGACGACCCGCGCGGGGCCCTCGACCTCGCCAGGGATCTCGACGGACTCGCGGCCGGGATGCCCGGTGCCGGGCCCGTCCGGACCGGCGCCGGACAGACGGTGCGCTCGGGGCTCGACGCGTCACTGTCCTACGACACGGCCCTGCTGGTCGTCCGTGCCCTGCGGGACCGTGAGGCCCGCGGCAGGGACACGCCCGCCGTACGGCACGCGGGACCCGACGGCGTGGGGTCGACCATCGACGCCCTGCGCATGCTCGACGCGGTGCGGCCCGTGTGGGAGTCGGGCGCCGGGCCCGTGCACGAGCTGATCCGCGCGGACCTCGCCGCAGGCGGCGACCTGGTGCGCTCCCTCGCGGCCTACCTGGAGACATCGGGGGACGTGCCGCTGGCCGCCAGGCGTCTGACGCTGCATCCGAACACGCTCAGATACCGGCTGCGGCGGGCCCGGGAGCGCTTCGGGATCGACCTCGACGACCCCGACACCCGTCTCGTCCTCACTCTGGCGGTCCGCCTGGCCGGGGTGTTCTGAGGGTGTAGGTTCCGCGAATCCGTGAGCATTTCCCCGTGATCATGAGCAGCGGTAACGTTCAGTAGCGGTCGGTGGGGTCGAGTCTCGGTCGCCTTCTTCTTTTGGTCCGAGTGGGCCGAGCCGGTGGTCGAGCGCGGCGCCGACCTCGGGGCAGTTCTTGCGGATGACGTCGAGGAAGGCGTTCAGTGCCGGGGAACGGTTCCGGGCACGGAAGGACAGGACCAGATCGGGCAGAGGCGTGCGCGGGGTCACCTCGCAGAACCACGTGCCCCGTCGTGGGGCCGTCAGCATGCGAGAGGGTCCAAGACCGACGCCCACCCCGCAGGCGGCGAGGCCGATGATGGTGTGGATGTCCCTCGCGATGGTCGCGCCGGCGAGCGCAGGGGAGTCCTTGCCCAGGAGGGTCCGCAGCCCGGTGACGACGGCGGGCTCGTCCTCCCCCGGTGCAACGATCAGCGGCTGTTGCCGCAGCTGGTCCACGTCCACCGACGACTGCCCCGCGTACGGGTGCGTGCTGCTCACGACCGCGACCAGGTGGTCGTGTCCGATCGGGACCGATACCAGCTGCTCGGCTCCGATGCCCCCTGGCGGGCCGAGGCCGATCGCCACGTCCAGTTCGCCGGCGATGAGCGCGGCCGTGCTGCGCCTGGTCGCCATCTCGTGCAGTTCCAGCCGCACGTCGGGCCGTTCGCGGCCGAACCGGCCGAGGACGTCCGGCAGGGGTTCGAGCAGCGCCGAAGCGATGAACCCCAGGCGCAGTCGGCCGGTCTCGCCGCGTGCTGCCCTGGCCGCGTCGACCGAGGCCGCCGCGATCTCGTCGAGCGCCCTGCGCGCCCGGGAGAGGAAGGCCGCGCCCGCAGCCGTCGGAAACACCCCCCGGCGGGTGCGATCGAACAAGCGGGCGCCCACTTCCCGTTCGAGGTCGGCGATCTGCTTGGACAGCGGAGGCTGCGCGATACCCAGCGCACCGGCCGCCCGGCCGAAGTGTGCGTGCTCCGCGAGGGTCAGTGCATACCGCAGGTGCCGCGCCTCCACGTAAAGCCTCCCAGCCATATCTCACATGTATCGTCGGGCAGCCTGTCAGATCTTTCACTCGATAGTCGGGGCCGGGTCGCGTGGAATGCGGTCATGACCGATTCTTCCTCCACAGACACCGTCTTCGTCTTCGTGCACGGCGCCTGGCACGGCTCCGGACAGTGGGCGGCAACCCAGCGCGCACTCGCCGCACTCGGTGCCGCGAGCATGGCCATCGACCTGCCGGGGCACGGCTTCGACGCGCCACTGCCCACCGGATACCTCCAGCCGGGCCAGCCGGGCCTGCTGACCGAGAAGTCGGCGCTCGCCACCGTGACGATGGACGACAGCGCCGAGGCCGTGCTTGACACGCTGCGCCAGGCCCGCCACCACCGTCGCGTCGTGCTCGTCGCGCACAGCGCGGGCGGCGGCCCCGCGTCACTGGCCGCCGAGCGCGCACCCGAACTCGTCAACGAGATCGTCTACCTTTCGGCCTTCGTGCCCGCCGGACGGCCCCGGTTCTTCGACTATCTCGGTTCACCCGAGAACGCCACGGCACGGGGCCAGAGTCTCAATCTCGGTGACCCCGGAGAACTGGGCGCTGTGCGGATCAACCCGCTCTCGCAGGATCCCGCCTACATCGAGGAACTGCGGCAGACTCACTACCACGACACTGCTCCGGACCGCTTCGACCGCTGGCGCTCGGCACTGAGCCCCGATCTGCCGCTGGCGATCCCCACCACCCCGGTCACCGTGACTCCACAACGCTGGGGGCGCGTCCCGCGGACCTTCCTGCGCTGCGCCGACGATCGGGCGCTACCGACGGCCGTGCAGGATCTCATGATCACGGAAGCCGACCGGGCCATGCCTGGCAACCCGTTCACCGTGCGCACCCTCCCGGGCAGCCACAGCCCGTTCGCCGCCCGGCCCCGTGAGCTCGCCGCGGTTCTGCTGCCGTGAGCGGCGGACGCCTCGTGCTGCCGGTGGTGCTCAGCGCCACTTCTGTGCAACTGCTCAACGTCACTGTCGCCCAGGTGGCCGCGCCGGCGATACAGGCCGGCCTGGGCGCTGGTCCCGGCGCCGTGCAACTGGTCCTCGCCGGATACACCCTGACGTACGCGTGCCTGCTCATCCCCGCCGCACGGCTGGGCGACCGGTACGGCTACCGCCGGCTGTTCGCGGCCGGCACGGTGGTCTTCATAGCGGGCTCGGTGGCCGGCGCGTTTGCCCCCGACGCCGCGGCCTTGGTCGCCGCCCGGCTGGTGCAGGGCGCGGGCAGTGGTCTGGTCGCCCCGCAGGTACTGTCGCTCATCCAGGCCACCACCCCCACGGCGCGCCGGCCGCGCGCCCTGGGCCTGTACGGCGCGACCATGGCCGTCGCGTCACTGGCCGGGCCGCTGATCGGCGGACTCGTCCTCAGTGCCGATCTCTTCGGCCTCGGCTGGCGGCCGGTGATGCTCCTCACCGTGCCGGTGGCGCTCGCCTCGCTGGCAGGAGCGACCGCGCTGCCCCGCACCCGCGGAGCGGACGGACTCCGCGTCGACAAGCTGGGTGCGCTGCTGGTCACCATAGGAGCCGGCGCGCTGGTCCTGCCCCTGGCGCTGGGGCGGGAAGCAGGCTGGCCCTGGTGGACGTGGGCCGGCTTCGCCGTGGCTGTGGCCGCCCTCGGCCACTTCGTCCGGAGCCTCCCGCACCGGCCTGATCCGCTGATCCATCCTGCGGTGCTGCGTGACCGGTCGGCGCGGAGAGGCACGTTGCTGGTGTTCGTGTTCAACACGGGCGTGCCCTCCTTCACCTACCTGCTCTTCCTCCACCTCCAGTCCGCTGTCGGGTACTCGCCCCTGGCGGCCGCACTGGCGTCGGCACCGTTCGCCGCCGGCGCCGTCGTCGGCAGCAGAACCGCGCCCGCTCTCACTCGGCGGCACGGGCCGACGGTGCTCACCGTCGCGTCCCTGATCCTCGCCGGGATGTGCCTGGCGTTGGCCCCCCTCGTCGGCTCGGCGGCGGGACGCCAGACGGCACTGCCCGTGCTGGCCGTCGGCGGAGCCGCGTTCGGCGCCTTCACCGCGTCGGTGTTCACCCTGATCCTGGCCCAGGTGCACGGCCCCGCAGCCGGTTCGGTCTCCGGCCTGCTGCCCACAGCACAGCAGCTCGGCGGATCCATCGGAGTGACCGCGGCCGGACTCGCCTACTACGCCCCCGCCGCCGATGCGGACACCGCGTTCCGGCACGCCATGCTCTACCAGGTCGCCGCCTTCACGATCACCGCGCTGATCAGCCTCCGGCTCCACCACCGGCCTGGCACCGAGCCCGTTCGCGGCCACAGCAGTCACAGCGGAAGGGCACGCAGGTGAAGCGTCGGCCTCCAGCGGCCTTCGCCTCACCCCGTCGGCCGTGCCCCCTCCGAATCGCCGAGGGAACACAGACGACGATCGCCGGTTTCTGAAACCGGCGATCGTCGCGACACTTGAAGCTCCCCCGACCCAACTGCCGCTCGGCCAACGCGCTTTCCACAGGACGGCACAGCACTCAGGAGAGCGCATCCGAAAGCAGCGCCACCCGCCCTCAGTGGCCTTCAGCACGCCGTACTCAGAGCGACGGACAGGTGAGACCCTCTCGTGCGTTCTGCTCATGATCGGCTGTCGAAGGCGGTGCTCACGGGGCGCGGAAAGCTGGATCGCAGCAGAAGCCACTGCTCACGGAACCGCGTCCCCTACAGAGGGGGTTTCCGGCGGTGTTCGTCCGTCAGGCCAACGAGCCGTTGACGCTTTGTGCCGGACGACGAAGACGGGCAGGGGGCGCGGGGGCCAGTCTTTTCCCGTTCCGCCACCTCGCCTGCCGACGCGTGGCACGGCCCCACCGAAAGGACCCCACCGTGACATCTGCCCGCGGCACCTCGCCCGGACCGGCCGGCCCCCCGGTCCCTCCGGTCCTCTCCCCGGACCAGCGCGTCACCGCCGTGATGCGCCGTGCCGTCGCCACCGGACTCCTCGGGGACGACCGGCCGGTCGCCGGGTTCCTCGACACGGACGGCATCCGGGCCTCCGTCGCGAGCCTCGACGCGGCGTTCGCCCATGTCCCCGACGTCCTGCACACGTTCGCCGTCAAGGCGACCTCCCTGGTCCCCGTGCTCCGGCTGCTCGCCCGGCTCGGCATGGGCTGCGAGGTGGCAGGTCCGGGAGAGCTGCGGATCGCGCTCGACGCCGGGGTGGCCCCGCAGCGGATCGTGTTCGACTCGCCCGCCAAGACGCGCCCGGAGCTCGGCGAGGCACTCGCCCTGGGGGTGGCTGTCAACGCCGACAGCCTCGACGAGCTGCGCCGCATCGACGAGCTGCGCCCCGCGGACAGCGCGTCGGTCCTGGGGCTGCGGGTCAACCCCCAGGTCGGCGGCGGTTCCATCGGGGCGATGAGCACCGCCACCGCCACGTCGAAGTTCGGCGTGGCGCTCCGCGACCCGGGCGCACGGGATCGCGTCGTACGGGCGTTCGCCGAACGGCCCTGGCTGACCCGGCTCCACGCCCACGTCGGCTCCCAGGGGTGCCCGCTGGAGCTGATCGCGGAGGGCGTCGCACAGACGTACCTGCTGGCCGAGGAGATCAACCGGACGCTGGGCACCCGGCAGGTCACGAGCCTCGACATCGGCGGCGGCCTCCCCGTCAACTTCGACGACGAGGAGACGCGGCCGGCCTTCTCCGACTACACCGGGGCGCTCCTGGCGGCCGTACCCGGTCTCTTCGACGGCCGCTACGCGCTGGTCACCGAGTTCGGCCGCTCGCTGCTCGCCAAGAACGGGTTCATCGGCGCGCGCGTGGAGTACACCAAGGAGGCGGGCGGCAGGCGTATCGCCGTCACCCACGCGGGAGCGCAGACCGCCACGCGCACCGTACTGATGCCCGACGCGTGGCCGCTGCGGGTCGGCGCCTACGACGCCGACGGCAACCCGCGGACGGGGACACCGGTGCGCCAGGACATCGCCGGACCGTGCTGCTTCGCCGGTGACGTCGTCGCCCACGACCGGGAGTTGCCGGAGCTGGTGGAGGGCGATCACGTCGTCCTCCACGACACCGGCGCCTACTACTTCTCGACGCACTGGGCCTACAACAGCCTGCCCCGCCCCGCCGTGTACGGCTTCACGGCCGAGCGGGCCGACAGCGTACGGCTGGTCACCGTCCGGGACGCCCAGACGCTCGACGAGATCGCGGCGGAGAGCGGACTCGCCCACGCCGACGCCTTGGTGTGCCCGGCGGATCCGGAAGGGGACTGAACTTCGCCCGTCGGGCCGGTCGCCCCGCCGGCCGGTCAGGTGTGGGACGCGGGCGTCGGGACGGAGCGACCGGTTCGCGCCAGTCGTATACGGCCGCGGGCGGAACGGCGGGCCGGTGCGGAGGTCCCGCGGCAGCTTTCGTCCCCGCAGGTGAGGGGCTGTCCGGCGGTCTGGGTGCTGTCGGGGGCCGCCGTTGTCCGATCGTCAGGTAAAACCTGTCCGCCTTAGTGGAGCAGGTCTTGCCCTGCGGACTGTATGCGAAATGCGGTCTGCGATATTTCTTGATCACCCCTGGCTGGGGGCAGGCCCCCGCGCGCCCAAAAGCGTTTGCCCTGGCGGCGGTTGCGTCGGTGCCCCTGACCTCCCTGCTTCGCCACCGCGACCTCCCCGGATCCGCGCGCGACGGCACCGTCCCGGACGCGGCCGCCTGATCTCCCCGGGCCGGGGGCGCCCCGAGTCCGCATGATCCGGACGCCCCCGGTCCGCATGATCCGGACGCCCCCGGTCCGTACGATCCGGAACGCCCCACCGAACCCCGAAACGCCGCAGCAAGGAGCCGCACCCGTGTTCACCACCCGTCCCACCCTCCAGGGCACCTTCGGCATGAAGTTGTCCACCGGATGGCGCTGACCTGCATCGATGCGACCATGCCCGCCTCTGACCTGGGCGGATACGTCTTTCAGCTCTTTCGAGATCGTGCTGCGATACGCGGTCGATTCTCCCCACGCGCTCCCCAGGGCCGTCGACACTCCCCAGACTCTCCCCAGGAGGTGCCGTTGTGGCGGGGCATGGTGGCACGGGACGTCATGCCACTCGAAGCGCTGCCAAGGGTACGTCGAGCGACTGCCTGCGAGGGCGGGCTCGAGCCTGCGTCGAGCGGATGAGCTCCAGGCGTGAGCCTGGCTGGGCTTGAGCAGGAGGCAAGTTACAACCCTCCGTCGGAAGCCGACATCTTTCCGATGACCCACCATGTCGAGTGTGTCGCGATCCTTGAGCCTGCCGCAAAGGGTGCCTGACCTGCGGTTTCGCCGAGTGTGCGTTATGTGCGCTGTGGGCGTTACGGGCGATATTTTGACGCATTTTCGACGCAGGTTGGGCCCTTCTGACGCACGTTCTGATGAGGTGCCAGATGCCCGTTTCTGCAGGTGACGGTGTGTCGAGTACGGCTTGAGGGGGCTCCCTCTTTGCCGCCTCTTGGTGAAACGGCGCTCGATATCGCCTGATTTAAGGCTCAGTAGGAACGGGGTCCGTAAGGGCTCCAGTGGCCGAGGAAAGGCTTGAGGTCGTCGCCGCTGGGCTTGGGTGGGGTGGGCAGCTTCGGCGCTGCGGCGGACTCGGTGAGGTGCTGGAGCCGGGCGTCCGTAAAGGCGAGCCACGCCTCGATCTCTGTTCTTTCCTGTCCGGGTGGCAGCGATGTGGCGTGGTCGCGTACTGCTGTGACGTATTCGGTCAGGCGCTTGGCCTGGTGCCAGGCGTCTGCTTGTTCTTCGAGGTGCTTGACGCGATAGGCGTAGGCGTATGCGGTGCGCGCTTCCTCCATGGAGGTTTCCCAGCGCCTCTGCTGGGCTTACCTGGTCTGCAAGGCGTTTGTGTTCTGCGGCTTTGCCGCGGAGGATGAAGCGCAGGCGGTTTGAGGGGGTGTAGTCGAAGCGGGCGATGCGCATCCACGAGTGCTTCTTGGCGTCGCGAAGCTCTTGGCGGACATCGGTGATCTTGGTCGAGAATCCGCCTACCAGGGAGCTTCTTCGTTGTGCAACGCGCGGCCAACGCCGCCAGCTTGGAGAGGGCTCAGTGGCTTCTGAGCGCACTACGCCAGTGCGCCCCTGCGCCACCGACCTGTCTGCACCAACGTCCCCGATGACATGGGCCCCATCTGCATTCCTGGCTATGCCAGCATAGGCATCAGAGGGTGCGGCGTGGGCGTGAACTGGCCGTAGCGCTGGAATTGCTCGTGACGCAGGAGCAGGATCTTCCCTACTGCGCGAATGTCCCAGCGTGAACAGTGGATTTTTGATGGAGGTCTGCGTGCCGAGTGACATAGGTGAGTCGTGGCAGCGTGTTGTGTCCTGGTTGCGTAAGTATGCCCCGGTCAGTCACCGTGCTCTGGGGGATGTGGCGAGCGAGGAGGAGATCGCCACTGTCGAGGAGAAGACAGGTGTTCGGTTCCCGGAGGACCTGCGCGCCTATCTGAAGGTCAACAACGGGACCGTCACCCGGCTCGATGGGTCGAACGGTCTGACGGGCTCCTGCCCGGAAGGTGAGTTCCTCGTCGGCGGATGGGCGCTGCTGCCTCTGTCGAGCATCGAGCGGCTGCATCACCAGATGATGCCTGGTCCGAGCGAGGGCGAGGGCTATTGGAGGAAGGAGTGGATTCCATTCGCCGCCGAGTCTTATGCGTGTGGTGAGATGTATGGCTTCTTCGTCGACGTGGAGACAGGTTCGGTGGGGCAGTGGAGTGACGGCGACGTAGAGACCATGGATCTCTTCCCGGATCTTTCGGCATTCTTCGCGTCGGTTCTCGAGGATCTGGAGCGAATCCTTGGCCCGGAGGAAACCAGTCAGCGGATTCAAGATGGCTGCGTCACCCTCCAATGAGGTACAACGGGAAGGCTCCCACAGATGTTCTAGGGTTCTGAGGTCCTTGCGACACCCGCGAGCTGTGGGTGTTGAGGGGACCGTGGCCGTCGAACGTGATGATCTTGCGGGATCGAGGGAGTGCAACCCCGTCTCGCCTTGGCAACGCGCCTCGAACCAGAACACGAACGGACTCCTGCGCCAGTAGTCCCGAAGACCTCGAGCACGTCGCCCGGGAACTCAACGGCCGCCCACGCGGACGCTCGGCTGGGATACCCCAGCCGAGCGTCTACGTGATCTACTCACCACCTGAGGCCAAGCGGTGTTGCGAGGACCCCTTGAACCGAAGGTTCCCGTGGGGGCCTTCCCTGTGTGGGGTTCTTTCAGGGGGTAAACCCGTCGAGGTCGACCCAGTAGTCGTCGTCTTCCATCAGCCGCTGTTCACGGATGAATCCGCCGAAGGGCTGCATGGATTGGGTGTTCTGCCACCTCGACATGCTGGACCGGCCGCAGGGCTCGTTCCAGACCGGGTCCGGGTAGTCGGGCCGCAGGTGAAGGCTCATGGTGCCGTCGGAGTTGCGCTTGAGGTAAGTCTGCACGCAATCGCTGCCATTGGTACTGACTGGATTCGGGCCAGTCATGTTGCCGCCGCTCTGGAAAGAGTTGGCGAAGGAGAACTCGTCGCAGGTGATGGAGTCCGTCTTCGCGGTTCCCGAATCGGCGGTCCACAGGTCGCTGAAGAGCCCAGTGCCCTGGTTGGGGTCTCCCGGAACGTCGTATTCGATGAAGTTCGTGGAGCTTTTCGTGCAGAGCTTCTCCCGGTTGACGGTCTTCTGGAGGCGGGTGCTGCCGGGTACCTTCTTGTTGCCGAGGTAGGTGAGCGGCTTGCCGCTGTTGCCGCTGCTGTGCTGACCCCACTTGATGTTGGTCTTGCGCCACATCAAGTCGATGTGTGCCGCGGCCCCGGGGAACTTCTTGGAGTTCATGACATACGTCGGCTTGTAGCCGGAGAACACACAGCCGGTACCCGCGTTGGAGACTTGGGAGTCGCAGCGGACGTCCAGCTTGGTGCTCTCGAATTCGGACGGGTTCACGACCGTAGTGGTGTTGATCTTGCCGCCGAGAGACAGGTACGGGGTGATCGTGTTCTTGGTGCCGCTGGGCATCCACTTGAACCGCGTAGTGACGGTCCGTGTAAGCGTGTCGCCCTTGGCGAAGGTCTTCGACCCGTTCCAGTCGACGCTGGTGACGTTGCAGTAACCGCGGCACTTGGCCTCGTAGTCGAAGGTGGCGGTCTTCGCCGTACCGTCCATCATCTTGAGCCGGATCGTGGTGACCTGCGAGAACTCGGCACTCTTCGGGTCGAGGTAGTAGGTGATGTAGAGGTCGAAAGCCGCGTTTCCGATCGGGACGGTGTTCGAGTACTCCGTCATCCCGTAGTCGCTGTGGATACAGCCGGTGGTGCGCTTGCGGCTGAGGGAGTGGTTGACCGTCGAGCAGGACGCGGTGCTCGTGGCGGCCACCGCCATCGGCGCCGCCGTGGCGGTCGTTGCCGAGGAGCTGCCGGCAGCGGAGAGGAGGGCGTCGGTGATGTCCTCGTCCGGCTCGACCGGCGCCGGCTCCGGAGCGGTCGGGTCGGCCGTCATGCTGCCGGTGAGCGCCATGCCGGTGAAGGTGCCTGGCACGAACGCGATGGCGTCGAAGGCGATGTCGGCGTCTCCGGAGCCGCCGTTGAAGTTGTCGAGACGCACTTCGGGGATCTGGTCGCCGAAGGTGTAGGCGCCGAGGCTCACCCACTTGTTGGACTGGTTCGACTTCTGGGAGACAGCTGCGGTCCGTTCCCCCGTCGGGGTCTGGACCCGGTAGACGGCGTTGGAGGTCTGCGCCCCGTGGTCGGGGATGTGCGCGTAGACCTCCGCCTGGCGCGTCGTGTTGGCCAGCGGAGCGTTCAGCTTCCAGGTGCCGGTGATCTTCAGACGGTTCGCGTTGGCCGGGTAGGACTCCGGCGAGCGGGTGTGCGTGAACCAGAAGTGGTTGCCGTAGCCCGCGCCGATCTGGTGCGTGTCGATCTTGCCCGGATACGTGGTGACAGTGGTCGGGTTGTCCGTTCCGTCATCGGTGAGATCCATCTGGGTGTCCCATGGTGCGTAGTCGAGGCTGAACGTGCCGCTCGACTTCACCGCCCCGCAGCCTCGGCTGGTGTCGACCCCGGCGGGGATGGTGCCGTCGGGCAAGTCGTCGACCACCAAGGTGTTAGCGGGCAGAGACCCGATGGAGCAGTTCGGCGGGTAGGAGCCGGCGTCGGACTGCTCGCCGTAGGACGTGGGGAAGCGGTGCACGCCGTTTCCGCACTCGGCGAGGCGTTCACAGTCCTTCCACTGTTCCTTGGTGATCTCCTCGTGCCACCAGCAGTGCAGCCAGTGCGGGTTGGTGTCGCTGTCGCCCGCGTCGAGCGTGCAGGCGCCCATGCCCTGGTCGTTGGAGTCGTTGTCGCCGATCTTGGACGGGTCGCAGTAGTTCGACCCGCTGCAGAACAGGTCAACCGGCGGCTTGGCGTTGGTCCGGTCCTCATTGGTGGTCCACCAGGCGGGGCGGTAGCCGGCCTGGAAGTCACCGGGTGCGAACATCGCAGAGATCGGACGGGCCGCCCAGCCGATCACCTTCTCCTCGTACGGCCAGTCCTGCGGGTGCGCGGCGTGGCTGTAGTCGTCCCCCGCCGGGTTGGACGCGCTCTGCAGGAACGGATCGCGGTTGGCCTTCCACAGCGGGTTGGCCGGGTTGTTCGTCCAGCCGACGCCCGAGTGCCCTTGGGAGTCAGCCGTGTCGTAGAAGCCGGAGTTGTAGGCCCACAGGGCGAAGAACCAGTTCTCGATCCATTTGGGGTGGCCGCCGTTGATCTTCATCCCTGCGTTGTAGGTCTGGTTCCACTTCTCGGACAGGATCCGCACACCGGCGGCGATGTTCGCCGTGTAGTCGAGGGCGACGGCTTCCTGCGCGAGCGTGGACAGCGCGGTCTCGCCCGGCTTGGTCTTGCCTGCGAGACGCATGCCGTCGGTGGCCTGGGTGATGCCGTAACCGCAGTCGGCGTCCGCCCAGTTGATCCGCCAGGGGTCGAGCTGCTCGCCCGAGGCGGCGTAGTCGACACCGTAGTAGTTGCCGATCAGGGAGTTGGCGGTCACACCGGGCACGGCGTAGCGGGTGGCCTGCCACATATTGGACTCCTGCGCGGTGATGCCGAGCATCACCTGCGCGGGAATGTGCCACTTGTCGGTGACGTCGGGATCCTCGTTGTCGAGGGTGCCGTTGGGGTCACCAGCGAGCACGGTCGGCGGGAACAGGCCCTGGGGCTGGTAGCCGCCGGTGCCGGTGTTCTTCCAGTCCGGCGACCGGTAGAAGTTCAGCTCGCCGACGACTGCCTGGTCCACGGCCCATTCGACCTGGCGCGGAGTGGGCTGGAACGCCTGCTTCTTCACGTCGTTGCGGGCCACCGCGCAGTAGCGTTCGCCGGTGCCCTCGCTCGGGTTGTCGGCCTGCGCGGTGAGGGCTTGGGTGCGGACACTCTGCGTGGACAGGCCGTCAGTGCTCTTCTTGCCCATGTCCGGGCCAGAGTCGACCGGGCCGCCGGTGGGTAGAGCGGGGGACACGGCGTGCCCCTGTGCCCCGTCGCCCACGCGGTGCGCGCCGGGGCGCAGGTCGAGGGTTACGGACTTGCCCGAGTCCAGCATGCGCAGGGCCGTACGGGCGGGGCGCGGCTTGGCGGCGTCCTCCGGGTTGACCAGGGTGGTCTTCCCGTCGGACCAGGTGGTGGTCAGGGCCGCCTGGGCGTGGCTGGAGATCGCCGCGCCCATGGGGAGCTTGCCGGGGTTGTGCACCCGCTCGGGCAGGGCCTTGGACGTGGCGTCACCGGTGACGAACACCTCGCCGCGTGCCGAGCGGGTCAGGTCCCAGGCGTGCAGCCCGCCGGAGGCGACGCTGGCGGGCTCGGTCTTCTTGCCCTGTCTCACCTTCGTACGGTCCAGGTGCTTGGCCCAGGCAACCGGTTTGTCGGACGCCTTCTTGTCCAACTCGCGGTCGATGAAGGTGATACCGCCGCCGGCGTCGGCGGTGATCTGGAACGGCACCGTGGTGGTGGATGCCAGGGTCTTCTCGGCCGTGCCGTTGATCCGTACCAGCTTGTTGCCGTGGGCGGCGACGACGCCCGCGTCGGTGGGGATCGCCGAGGTGATCTGGCCGGCGAGCGTGACCGCCTTCGACTCCTTGCCGGTGGCCGCGTCGACCGTGATCAGCCGGGTCTGCTGCTTGTCGTCACCGTCATGGGTGAGCTGGGTGAACACGGCCTGATCGCCCTGGCCGCAGCCGGGCGAGAAGTAGGCGAGCGACGACTGGAACGGCAGCTTGGTGACCTTGCCCGAGGTCAGGTCGACCACCGCGGTGAAGGCACCGCGCACCATCAACTCGGGCTTGTTGGTGAACATCCGCGGCGCGTACGAGACGGCCGCGTACGTGCCGGACTCGGTGACGCAGTGGTTGCCGATCCAGGTGTCTGAGGCGAAACCGTCCTCGAAGAGACTTGCCACCGTATGGAGTTGGTAGCCGTCCTTCTCCTTGCCCGCAAGGAGGTGGAAGCCGGTGCCGTCACCGGTCGTGGTGACCGCCGTATCCGCGGACTTCTCGTAGCCCTTGCCGAGCAGACCGGCGCGGTCCTTCGCGGGGATCGCGGAGGGCTCCGGGGAGAGCTTCTTCTGCTGTTGGGTGGCGTCGCTCCACCCTTGCGCCGCACCCTTGGGCGGCTTTGGTTCCCCGGCCTGCGCGGGCAGGCTCATCGGTATCGCCAGCGCGATGGTCACCGCAAGGGTGATCGGCACGCGCAGACGGGTACGTATGTGTCTCAACTGTTTTACCTCTCTGCTTACTTGACAGCCTTCGCGGCCGCAAGGACCATGCCCATGCGCTTCTTGACGGCGGCAAGCTGGTCCTTGTTCTCCTCGATCAGCCGCTTCTGGACGGCCGACTCCTCCTTGAACCAGACCTCGATCAGACGGGTCTGCTCCTTGCAGTCGATGTCGTCCAGCGCGAGCTCGATCGCGTTCTTGGTGGTGCCGTCGCCGTCGGCGTAGCCCTGCTCCATCGCCCGGTACGGATCGGCGGCCTTGCGGCCCTTGTCCTTCATGCAGGCCGACCAGCTCTTGAGAGCCTTCTCGACAGGCCCTAGCGGCCGGGACTCGGAGAGGCTTGCCGAGGCGAGCCCGGAGACAAAGCCCGCATCCTCCTCGTTCACCTTGAGCCGCCGCTTCGACCAGCCGGCGCAGCCGCCCTCGTGCAGCTTCTTTCCGTTGTGCTCGGCGCGCGCGGGCTCCGGGATCCTGCCGAACTGGCCGTCGCTGTCCTTGGCACCCTTGGGCGGGGCGGACTCGGGCTTCTTTCGCCCGGTCAGGACCTCCACCTCGATGCCGGAAAGCCCCTCCTCGACGGATTCGAGGCTCCGGGTCAGCTCCTTCGGCAGCCCGTACCCGTACTTCTGTGCCTGTGCGCGGTCGCTGAGGCCGTAACGCCGCTCGATCGAGACGGCGTTGCTGTGGGGCGGCGGGTTCGCGCCGGGACGCGGCAGATCGACGGTCAGCCCGTACTCGGACATGCACCGCGTCTGCAGGGTGCGCAGCGCGGTGTCGACGGCGACCTGATCCGCGTAGGAGGGCAGGTAGGACTCAAGCGGCAGCTCCAGGCCCTTGACCAGACCGGTAGTGGGCACCTCCGCAGGCCAGTCGGCCCGGGTGATCGGGGCCTTGCCCTTCGCCGAGTCGGAGGCCGATCCCAACGAGGAGCAGGCACCGAGCGAGAGTGTCGCGAGCATGACAGTGGTGGCGACAGTCGTTCGCCTGAGTTCGTGCATGGGTTTTCCTTCCCTATGTGACGCGAGGTGGCCCACGTGCGTGGCGCGTGTCTGCCGCGCTCCTCAGTAATGCTGCACGAGATCGATGGGCACCTCCGGATCGTCCGGCGGAGCCTTCGCATGGGACGCCGCCGTGCAGCGTTCTCTCTTCTACTTCTTGTCGACGAGGCGATCGAACTCGTCGACGTAGATCTTCGGAACCTTCGGAGGGGGACCCATATCTTTCGAACCGATCACCGCGCCCTCCCGCCCGGTTTCTCCCGGAGGGACATCCTGAAGCCAGAAGCGGTTGTACGCGGTCCAATCCTCACCGTCGGCGATGCTGATCTGCACCGAGTACGTCGCATCGCGCTCGGAGGTATTGGCTACCGCGATCTCGGTTCGTACCCCGTTGCTTTCCGGCGTGGCACGCACAACCAGATCTCCGTACTCCAGGACACGTGTACGGCCCTCGGAGTGCACCGAAGCCACAGGCGATGGATGCACCTTCGGACTGCTCTCCTCCGCGCTCGGAGTCACCGGCCGCTGCGACTCGGAGGCCCTGTCAGAGGCATCGTCCGTACACCCGACGGCCAGCACACACACCGCCATCAGGTACAGCGCCCGGGCCATGAGCGGCCCGGGCGCAACGCCATCAGTCTTCACTGGGAGGCCGCTATCTGCTTACGCGCGGCAGCGATCTCGATGCCGCGCTGCTTCTTGATCCCGGCCAGCTGGCTCTTGTTTTCGGCGATCTGCTTGTCCTGGATCGCAGAGTCCACACCGGACCAGATCTTCACCAGATCCGTCTGCTCCTTGCAGTCGATGTCGTCGACCGCCAGAGCGATGGACTCCTGCGTCGGCTTCCCATCGTTGGTGACACCCTGGTCCATCGCCTTATACGGATCTGCAAGTCCCGCGTGTCCCTTGCCGTCCATGCACGAAGACCACGCAGCGAGGACCTTGATGACTTCGCCATCCTTCATCGACTGCATCAAGCTGTCGCCGGAGAGCTGTGCCACGATGATCGGATCGGCTTCCTTCGCACCGAGTTGGTCCTTGGACCAGCCGATACAGCCGCCCGTCTTCAACTTCTTCCCGTTGTGCTCGGCTCGAGCCGGCTTGGTTCCCTGGCCGGGGCTAGCGAACGGCTCTCCAGCCTTAACTCCCTTGGGGTCCTGGGGCGGTTCGGGCTTGGTGTGGCCGGTCAGGACCTCGACCTCGACACCGGACAGATCGCGCAGGGGCTGCTCGGTGTGCTCCTGCAGTGCCGGGGAGAGCTGGTAGCCGTACTTTTCGGCATCGTCCCGGTCGGTGATGCCGTAACGGCGTTCGATGTTGGCGTCGTTGTCGCTGGGAGGCGGGTTGGCGCCCGCTCGTGGCAGCGTCAGGTCGATGCCGTAGTCCTTCATACAGGACTGCTGGAGATCGTTGGAAGCCTGCTCGACGGCCACCTGGTCCTCGTAGGAGGCCATGTACGCCTCCAGCGGAAGGGCCAGATTCTTGGTCAGGCCACTGGTGGGGGTCTTCTCGGGCCAGTTCTCCTTGTTCACGATCGTTTTGCCGTCCGCCACGTTCTGCGTGGTGTCCGGGGTCGCGTCGGAGGAGCAGGCACTGACCAGGAACATTGAAGCGGTCAGGGCTACTGCGGTGGCTATCCGCTTGGTGTGCTTCACGGAGGTCCCTTCTTACGCGAAGTGGGAGGAGGCGTTGTTGTTGTGCAGGGCGGAGATCAGGTCGGTGAGGTTGCAGTCTCCGTAGGGCCCGTTCTTCGCGAAGTACTGTGATGCGCCGCCGTAGCCGGAGTTGTAGTACACGCGGTAGTTGTCATCTCGGGCGCAGTTCTGCACGGACCCCGCGTTGTTCTTCATGTACGCGCCGTTGCCGTTGCCACCGTTGCCGAAGACGTACCGATAGGTCGTCAGTGACGATCCCTGGTACTGGCTCGTACCCGAGTGGTCGGACACGTTGCTGTAGAAAGTCGTGAACGCCGACTTGATGTAGCCGTCCTGGACGGCAAATTGCTTCGTGTTGTAGAAGAGCCACAGATCACCGTACGAGCAAGTGATCCACGGCACGTCACAGTTGTCGGTGACCTTGAACTCCGCCGCATGAGCCGGACCGGCGGTCGCCATCACAGCCGCGACGGCCGCCAAGGACGTACCGAAGGCGGCTGCCCTCTTCTTGAAGCGGATGCTCTTCATCAAATCTCCATCCAAAGATCATTTGTGCGAGAAGGATCTTCACACCCTGGCGGGTGTCCTGGCCAGGGATGTTGCGTGATCGAGATAACCTCCCCGGTCAGGTCGCGTCGGCGGTCCGACCCGGCACGGGATCGTCGCCGGGCACGGGAACAAGTTCGTCCGCGCGAACGGGCGGAAGGAGACCGTCCTCGCCACGACGAGACATGGGCCGTTCAAGATCGCCGCCGACAGGCGACAGTGTGACCTTCACCGACCGGGACGCCGGCACCAAGGACGCCAAGGCGAGGTCCTGGGCGAAGCATGTCGAGAGGGGAGGTTCGGCCGGGTCACCAGCACTCGGATTCCAGATCGCGTGCCTGTGCGGGGCGAGAGGCCCTGCCGCAGCCGGCAGGGCCTCTCGCTTCCGGTCGTGGGCTTGCTAGGCCGCCGCGTGTCCGAGGATGCGCAGCGAATACGTGTCGTACGTCCGGTGCAGGACCATCACTACGGGGCTGGCCCCGCAGTTGTACGTGCTCGCGCCGGTGGAGTTCAACTCGGCTGCAACGTCGTGTGATTGTGTCGCTCACCGGTTCGGGAATGCGGCCGACCATCCGGAGCGTGTTCGGCGCTATTCCTCGGACATGACGGACGCGGAGTGGTCTGTGGTCCAGCCGCTGTTGCCGGTGCCGGGCTGGATGCGGGGCCGGGGCGGGCAGCCGGAGGCGTACTGCTCTGGAGCAACCGAATCCGGAACACCCCTCGCAGGATGTGAGAAGTCCCCGCATGGGAATGATCGGGTCCGGAACACCACCGCATCACCGGGCCAGGCAAGGCGCGGAACACCCCGCACGGCGGGGGGACCCGTGCGGCGAGGTATCTCATGTCGGTCGGGCGACCGGAACAGCCCCGCGTCGGCGGGGAGGACCAGACCGACGCTGACGGGGGCTGTCCGCGAGGCCGGAACACCCCCGCGTCGGCGGGGAGGACCTCCTGCGTGAGCTCCGCGGCCTCTACGACGACGGAACACCCCCGCGGACGCGGGGGTGTTCCGTTCTCCGTCACCCCGGCCGCGAACAGCCGGCCGTCCTCCCCGCCGACGCGGGGGTGTTCCGTACCGGCCGAACCTCAACGTCACCGAAACCGAGTCCTCCCCGCCGACGCGGGGGTGTTCCGGACAACACGTACGAGTTCAAGCACGTCGACGAGTCCTCCCCGCCGACGCGGGGGTGTTCCGCGGGAATCACCGCTCGCAGCTAGGCCGTGTCTGATAAATGGCTGTAGCCCTGCGATACACGGGGTTACCTCGGGTGAGAAGCTCAGCTGCATGATCAGTAATGGTGATGGCACACGTCGCGAGCTGTTTCTCCGGAGTGACCTGGGTGCTGCAGACGTGGTGCACGCGCATCGTGAGGCACTTCTTGTCCTGCGGGACAGCATCGAGACCGCTCACGTTGATGCCTACAGCGATGAAGCCTGGCCACAGGAGGTCGTACCTGCCTACGAGCGGGCCTTGTTGATGGCAGAGGGCGCTTTGACCGATGGTCTCCGTTCAGCGAAGAGCGATCCGGGGATGGGGATCCATGTTGATGTCCACGACGATGCACAGTTCGATGTACTGCAGGCTTTGGCCCCGTACACAATCCATGCCGAGGCATCGCGGCAGGGACAGCCGCTCTTCAGCGCCGACGACACGGGAACAGCCCTGTGGATTGCCGTCACATCACAGCAAGAGACTCGGCTTATGTCACGGCTCGGTGCACTGGGGGTCGCTGGGACGGCTTTCGCGGACCGGCCCAGGTAAGGGCTGTCCCGCAACTGCTGGTCACAGGTGAGATGATCTTGGTGTGGCTGGTGTGATCACGGCATCAGAGCCGTCTTGGATACGTCCGTTCACTGGACTGAGCCCGCGCTGCTTCGGCAAGTTGGTGACCGCGGTGAAGCGCGAGAGTGCAGCCGAACCACGGACGGGGCGTCCGTGGGGACTGTCACTTGAGGACCGTATTCTGTTGGTCGCGGCCTACTGGCGCACCAACTTGACCATGCGCCAACTGGCCCCGTTGTTCGGGATTTCGAAGTCGGCTGCTGACCGGATCATCGACCGCATCGGCCCTCTGCTGGCCTTGCCGCACCGACGCCGGTTCGCGAGGGGCACTGTGCTGATCGTGGACGGGACGCTGGTGCCCACCCGCGATCACGCGGTGGCCGAGCAGTCGAAGAACTATCGGTACTCCACCAATCACCAGGTCGTCATCGATGCCGACACTCGCCTGGTCGTTGTGGTCGGACGGCCGCTGCCGGGCAACCGGAACGACTGCAAGGCGTGGGAGGAATCGGGGGCAAAGACAGCGGTCGGCCGGACGACCGTGATAGCTGATGGCGGCTATCCAGGAACCGGATTGATCATGCCGCACCGCCGCACGCAGGGCGAGGAACTACCCGCCTGGAAGCGGGAGCACAACCGCTCACACAAGCAGGTCCGTGCACGAGTGGAGCACGTCTTTGCCCGGATGAAGACCTGGAAGATTATCCGCGACTGCCGACTCAAGGGCGACGGCGTCCACCACGCCATGCGCGGCGTCGCCCACCTGCACAATCTCAACCTTGCTGGATAGGACCGTGGCCGTACTCAGGCAGGTCGCTCACCAGCGTCCGCCAGCGGAAGGCGCGGCATGTGCCGCGGCCACTGCGCGCCCACCTGTTCCACCACAGCGGCCCGGAACGCTTCCAGAAGGACGCATCCGGGATACGTCCCAAACGCTCCATACTTCCAGCGGTAGTAGCACGACCAGTAGCTCACCACGCGCCGCTCCGTGCGCGCGAAGAAGGCCGGATTCCGAGCGATGAACTCGCCATAGAGGCGGCGCTGGGCCGAGCCCGGGACCGTGAGCCCGGGAAGCCCCCGGCCGATCGCCTCAAGGATCTCCAGCACGTATTCGCCGGCCAACTGCACCACGAACGGGACCACCCACGGCTCGCCCGACGCCACCATCTGCTCGAGGTGCCGCTGGCGGACCCAGCCATCGTGGTGTCGGGAGTACAGGCAGTGCAAAATCACCTGCTGGGTTTCGGCCAGGGGACGCCCCAAGTCGGCGCCGGGCTCCTCGTTGTAGATGCGCGACGGGATGGCGACGGTCTCGCCCTGCACCTCGACCTCGAAGGGCGTCATCGGCGCGAGCCTGGCCTCCGGCATGACCGCTAGGACACTCTGCACGTCACCGACAAGACGCGTTGGAAACGCGGCCACCAGGGCATGGGCGACGTTCGAAGGATCCCGAGGCAGCTGCACAACAGGAGGATAGGCGGCGAACCTCTCGGTCTCTCAACCGCCCGCCTCAACGTTGCGGGACAGCCCTTAGGAGAATCGTTTGGCCGGCTACGTCGAAGATCGTTGGATCAAGAAGAAGAAGGATCCGATAACCGGGCAGAGGGGAAGAACTGCCCGTTATGGCAAGGGGCGGCGGTACCGGGCCGCCGGAATCCCCGGAGTTCGGGACAGGTCGTTCGTGACGTTGGAGGACGCCAAGGCGTGGCTGCGGCGCTCCAGTACGGATCAGGAACGGGGCGATTTCGCCGACCCGCGTGACGGGTCCATCACCCTCGCTGACTACATCCAGCAGTACTGGATGCCCGGAGTTCGTGGTGCTGCCAAGACCCGCAAGAGCATAGATGAGCGGATAAGGCTGCACGTCATTCCGTATCTGGGTGAACTTCCGCTAAGCAAGGTCTCGGCAGCCGAGCTGCGCCTGTATGTCGTAAAGCTGGAGGCAACGTGCTCGCCGCAGTACGCCCGCAGCATCCTTTCAGCCCTCTCGACTGTCCTCGAGACCGCAGTTGACGACAGGCGCATTTCCCGGAACCCCATGCGTGCCAAATCGGTTCGATGGCCGAAGCTTTCTGCCGAACGTCGCGAGCCATGGCCGATATCTACATCGCGCAAGGTGCGTGATGAGATCAGCAGGCGCCATCGCATCGCGGTGGTGCTAGGTCTCGGCTGTGGGCTGCGGCAAGGCGAGGTCTTCGGGCTTGGCCCGGAGGATATCGACTACCGGCGCGGGCTCATACACGTCAAGCGGCAGGTGCAGATAATAAACGGACACAAGTACTTCGCGCTCCCCAAGGGTGGAAAAACGCGTGTAGTGGACATGCCCCCATCTGTTGCCAGTGAATTGGTCGAGCGTCTGAAGGCTTACCCACCAGTAAACGTTGAGCTCCCCTGGGGTGGCCCGGAGCCGGAACGGGAGAGGAAGGGGCACGACCTCGTTCTCACTACGATGTACGGAAACGCTGTGGCGGCGAACACGTGGAACACCGAGATCTGGAAGTCGGCACTGGCCAAGGCTGGTGTAATTCCGCCCATTGCCAAGGGAGCGAAGCCTTGGCAATGGCAGGCGGCCCCCCGGGACGGCTTCCATGTTCTGCGGCACACATACGCGTCCGTTGTCCTGGAAGCGGGGGAGTCGGTAGTGACATTGGCCAGGTGGCTCGGGCACGCGTCACCCACCATCACCCTCGACCACTACGCGCACTTCATGCCGGAGGCGGGCCGCAGGGGGCGACAGGCGATCGATAGCCTGCTTGACGATCAGGTGAGCGACCTTGCAGGGCGAAACTCCCCAGATTCTCCCCAGGCCCGATCGTGAGCCGTGATCGGTCCGCTTAGTACGTACAACTAGCAAGGTGATCCGCGATGTTCACGACCCGACCCACCCTCCAGGGCACCTTCGGCATGGTGTCCTCCACCCACTGGCTCGCCTCGCAGTCCGCGATGGCCGTCCTGGAGGACGGCGGCAACGCCTACGACGCGGCCGTCGCCGCCGGATTCGTCCTGCACGTCGTCGAACCGCACCTCAACGGACCGGCCGGCGAGGTGCCGATCATCCTCGCCCCGAAGGACGGCGACGTGCGGGTCCTGTGCGGGCAGGGACCCGCCCCAGCCGGCGCCTGTGCCGCGCACTACCGCTCGCTCGGCCTCGACCTGGTGCCGGGCACCGGCCCGCTCGCCGCCGCGGTCCCGGGCGCCTTCGACGCCTGGATGCTCCTGCTGCGGGACCACGGGACGAGGACCGTCGCGGAGGTGCTGCGCTACGCGATCGGCTACGCCGAGGACGGCCACGCCCCTGTCGAGCGCGTCGGACAGACCGTCGAGACCGTCCGCGAGCTCTTCGAGACCGAGTGGCAGAGCTCCGCGGAGGTCTACCTCCCCGGCGGCAGGCCGCCCGTGCCGGGTGAGCTGTTCCGCAACCCCGCGCTCGCCGCGACCTGGCGCCGTCTCATAGCCGAGGCCCAGGAGACGGGCGGCGACGACCGCGTCGCGCAGATCGAGGCCGCCCGCGCCGTGTGGCGCACCGGCTTCGTCGCCGAGGCACTGGTCCGCCAGGCCGCGGTCCCCACCATGGACACCAGCGGGACCCGTCACCCGGGCACGCTCACCGCCGCCGACCTGGCCGACTGGTCCGCGACGTACGAGGCGCCCGCGACGTACGACTGGAACGGCTGGACGCTGGCCAAGGCTGCGGGCTGGAGCCAGGGCCCCGTGTTCCTCCAGCAGCTCGCCCTGCTGCCCGCCGAGCTCCCGGCGTACGGCTCCGCCGACTACGTCCACCTGCTCATCGAGGGCTCCAAGCTCGCGATGGCCGACCGTGAGGCCTGGTACGGCGACGCCGCCGAGGTACCACTGGACGCCCTGCTCTCCGGGCCGTACAACGACGCTCGCCGCGCCCTCGTCACCGACACGGCCTCCCTGGAGCTGCGCCCCGGCAGCCCCGGGGGCCGCACCCCGCTGCTCAGCTCGCACGCCCGCGCCGTCGCCTCCGGCGGGGCCGGGTTCGACCCCATGGGCACACCGGTCGCGGGGGCCGGCGAGCCGACCGTGGCCAAGGACGGCGCGACCCGTGGTGACACCTGCCACCTCGACATCGTCGACCGCTGGGGGAACATGGTCGCCGCGACTCCCAGCGGCGGCTGGCTCCAGTCCAACCCGGTCGTGCCCGAGCTGGGCTTCCCCCTCGGCACCCGCCTGCAGATGGCCTGGCTCGACGAGGGCCTGCCGAACTCGCTGACCCCGGGCCGCCGCCCCCGCACCACGCTCACTCCGTCCCTCGCCCTGCGCGACGGGGTCCCCGTCATGGCGTTCGGAACCCCCGGCGGCGACCAGCAGGACCAGTGGCAGCTGCACTTCTTCCTCGCCGTGGCGCTCCGCGGCCGGGTGCGCGGCGGCCTCGACCTCCAGGGCGCCATCGACGCCCCGAACTGGCACAACGACAGCTTCCCCGGCTCCTTCTTCCCCCGGGGGATGTGCCCGGGCAGCGTCACGGTCGAGGAGCGCATGGACCCGGAGACCGTCGCGGAGCTGCGCCGCCGCGGCCACGACGTGACGGTCGGCGACCCGTGGTCCGAGGGCCGGATGTGCGCCGTCGCGAGGGACCCGGAGACCGGCGTCCTGTCCGCCGCCGCCAATCCGCGCGGGATGCAGGGGTACGCCGTCGGCCGCTGACCTCCTGCCCGGAGCGGCCCCGGCGGACCGTGCTTAGCTGGACTCATGATCGATGACTTCCTGTACGGGACCGCCGGGGACGCCGGGCAGCCGACCGAGGTGGAGGCGGTGGTGCGGGCAGCCGCCGCCGCCGAGATCCTGCCGCGCTACCAGCAGCTGGCCGCGCACGAGATCGTCGAGAAGAGCGGCCCGCACGACCTGGTCACCGCCGCCGACCGGCTGGCCGAGGAGCATCTGACCGCGGCCCTGACCCGGCTGCTGCCCGGTTCGGTCGTCGTCGGCGAGGAGGCGGTGCACGCCGACCCCTCGGTCTACGACGCGCTCGGCGGTGACGCCCCCGTGTGGATCGTCGACCCGGTGGACGGCACCCGCCAGTTCGTCCGCGGCGAGCCCGGATTCTGCACCCTCGTCGCCCTCGCGCTGCGCGGGGAGGTGTACGCGTCGTGGACGTACGCCCCCGTCCTGGACGAGATGGCGGTAGCCGTACGCGGCCGTGGAGCCACCCTCAACGGCCGCACGCTGCAAGCCGGTTCGCCCGCGCCCGGCGCGGTGCTCAAGGTGGCCATGTCCCACCCGGACTACACCTCCGACGCACAGAAGCGCGCCCTGCTCGGTCTGCGTACCGACGGCATCGAAGCCCGCGCCTGCGGATCGGCGGGCCTCGAGTACCTCGCCGTCGCCTGCGGCGCGCAGGACGCCGTCGCCTTCAACTGGGAGTTCGCCTGGGACCACGCCGCCGGCCTGCTGCTGGTCACCGAGTCGGGCGGCGCCCAGTCCACACTCTCCGGTGTCCCGTACCGCATCACCGGCGGCAACGACCTGCCGTTCACGGCGGCCAGGGACGCGGCGACGGCGGAGCGGATCCTCGACGCGCTGCGGGCCGGCGGGCAGGGATCAGCCCCCGCCGAGGGCTGAGAGCCAGGCCACGGCCGGCGGGCCCCCCTGGGCCGGGGAGGCACCGGCACCGGGGGAGTCCGGGCCGAGCACCGCGCGTACGTCCCGTACGACGCCGGCCGCCACCTCCACCGCGGTCGCGTCCGAGCCACGCAGGGCCGTGGAGACCAGGTCCGCGAAGTCCGCCGGGGTGCCGGGCAGGGCGGCGGCGGCGGCGAGCGCGCCCTTCTCGTTGAGGCACCAGGTGCGGTGGTGGGCGTGCAGGGCCTGGGCGAGGACTCCGAAGGCCCGTGACAGGCACAGGGCGACGTGGAGCGTGTCGCCGGACGGGGCCGACTTGCGCGCGGAGACCACGCAGAACTCCGCCTCCCACACCGCGTCGGTGAGAGCGCGGCGCAAGGGCTCGGGATAGTCGCGCGCCGCCTCCTGAAGGGCTGTCAGCTCGCCGCACGGGTCCTGGAGAACCCGGCCGAGGGCGACCTCGCCCACGTAGCAGGGGGACCAGAAGCCGAGCGGGTGGCCCGGCTGGATCCCCACCTCGAACCGGCCCTCCCGACAGTCCGACCACACGGCCTCGACCCGGTCCAGATCCCGCAGGATCCAGTCGACGGCCACACCTTCCACCGTCAGCCAGGCACCGCCGTTCACCCACGGGCCCCAGCCTCCCGGCCCCGCCACCTCCACCGGTGAGCCCTGTGCCTCGGACGCCAGGGCGGTGAGGGCGCCGAGGTCGAGGGCGCCCCTGTAGTACACGCCCAGGTCCCAGTCCGAGTCGGGGCGGTGGGTGCCGCGAGCCCGGCTGCCGCCCAGGGCGACGGCCCTGACACCGGGCAGCCGGGCGAGTCCGGCGGCCATCGAGGCGACGGCGGGCGTGGGCGCACAGGCGTTGTCCATCGGGCCGGAGGCTACCCGGGGGCCCGCTGTCGGCGCGCCCGAATATCCTTGGTGGTCCGGCCACCGGCTGACAAAGGAGTCCGAAGGTGCCATCGATGCTGGATGCCGTAGTGGTCGGGGCGGGCCCCAACGGGCTGACCGCCGCGGTCGAGCTGGCCCGCCGCGGTTTCGCGGTCGAGGTGTTCGAGGCGGGGGACACCGTCGGCGGTGGTGCCCGCACCGAGGAGCTGACCCTGCCCGGCTTTCGCCACGATCCGTGTTCCGCCGTACACCCCCTCGGGATCGGCTCCCCGGCCTTCCGGTCGATGCCGCTGGCCCGTCACGGCCTCGAGTGGCTCCACGCACCGCTGTCGCTCGCCCACCCCTTCCCCGACGGCTCCGCCGCGGTGCTCACCGGTTCGGTCGGACAGAGCGCCATGTCGCTGGGCCCGGCCGACGCCGGGGCCTACCGGAGGCTCGTCGCTCCCTACATAGGCCACTGGGACACCCTCGCCGCCGACATGCTGCGCACCCCGTGGGACGGGCTGCCCCGTGATCCGTACCGCTGGGCGCGGTTCGGGCTCGACGCGATCCAGCCCGCCGCGCTGCTCTCCCGCCGCTTCCGCGGCGAGAAGGCGCGTGGCCTCGTGGCCGGACTCGCCGCGCACGCCATCGCGCCGGCGAGCGGCTTCGCCACCGGCGGCATCGCCCTGATGTTCGCGCTCGCCGCACACGAGAACGGCTGGCCGATGCCCCGTGGCGGCTCGCAGGCCGTTTCCGACGCCCTGGCCTCCTACCTGCGCGAGCAGGGCGGTGCCATCCGCACGGGCACCGAGGTCAAGCGCCTCGACGAACTCCCGCCCGCCCGCGCCTACGTCTTCGACACCTCCCCGACCGCGCTCGCCCGGATCGCCGGGCTCGGCGGCGCGTACGACCACTACCGGTACGGCGCCTCCTGCTTCAAGATCGACTACGCGCTGTCGGGCCCGGTGCCCTGGACCGCGAAGGAGGCCAGGCAGGCCGGCACGGTCCACGTCGGCCCCACGGCCGCCGAGATCGACGCCTCCCTGCGCGCCGCGGTGGCGGGCCGCGACCCGGGTGTGCCGTTCCTCATCACCGCCCAGCCCAGCCTCGTCGACCCGGGCCGCGCCCCCGAGGGCCGCCACGTCTTCTGGGTGTACGGGCACGTCCCGGCCGGCTGGGAGGGCGACGCCACCGACGTGATCGAGCGTCAACTGGAGCGCTTCGCACCCGGGTTCCGTGACCTCGTGCTGGCCCGCGCCGTCGCGGGCCCGCCCCAACTCGCCGTGCGCAACGCCAACTACGTCGGCGGCGACATCGCCACCGGCGCGTTCGCCGGGCTCCAGACGGTCATCCGGCCCAGGCTCGCCCGGGTGCCCTACGCCACCGCCCACCCCGCGGTCTTCCTCTGCTCGTCCGCGACACCGCCCGGCCCTGGGGTGCACGGCATGTCGGGCCACCACGCGGCCAAGGCGGTGTGGCGGCGCCTGAGAGCCGCCTGAGGGACCGCGCCCGGCGGTGGCCGCCCCGCTCTCTCAGCCCGTGGGCGAGAGCACGGCCGGACGGCCGCCGAGGACGGCCGAGAAGCCGTCCGTGACCTGCGCCAGCGCCTCGGCGGCGGCCGGCGCGACGGTCAGCGTGCCGTCCTCGCCGGTGGTGATGTCCTTGTCGAGGGTGAACCAGCCCGGCACGATGTGCGAGGCGCCCATGGAGCTGAGCACCGGGCGCAGCGCGTAGTCGATCGCCAGCACGTGGGCCGTGCTGCCCCCGGTGGCCAGCGGCAGCACGGTCTTGCCCGCCAGTGCGAACTGCGGGAGCAGGTCGAGCAGGGACTTCAGCAGCCCCGAGTAGGCGGCCTTGTAGACGGGGGTGCCTATCACCACCCCGTCCGCCTCAGCGAACAGCGCCGTGGCACCGACGACGGCCGGATGCCGGAAGTCGGCGCCGAGCAGGGCCTCGGCGGGCAGGGTGCGCACGTCCAGCGGTGTCACGTCGTGCCCCTGGTCCCTGAGCCTGTCGTCCAGGTGGCGCAGGAGCCGTGCGGTACGCGAGGTGGCGGAGGGACTTCCGGAGACGGACAGGATGGCTGCCATGAGGGCGGGCCCTTTCTCTTCGGGTCAGGGGTGGCTGCGGTCGGACGTGCCGGCCGGGACGACGGCACTCACCAGGCGCTCGAATCGACGGTGACCACCGGCACCAGCTCGTTGCGCACGGTCTCCAGGAAGGTGACGATCTCCGCGGCGACCGACCGGTGCTGGAGGTCGTTCAGCACGTCGTGGTGCGCCCCGCGCACCACGGACAGGCGGGCCCGGGGGAGCGACGCCGCCGCACGGGCCAGTGCGTCGCGGTCCGCGAGCGGGTCGGCGTCCCCGACGAGGAGCAGCGCGGGCACGCCGGTCCCGCTGCCGTACGCCGCCGCGAGCAGGGCGTCCGGCGCCGGCTCGTCGAGCGCGCCGCGAAGGATTCCGCTGTCCTCGGTGAGCGCTCCGCGATGCGCCGGGCAGGACGTACGCACGTCGAGCTCGTCCTCCCAGGAGCCGGCGTGGGTGGCACCGTGACCGGGGATCCCGGCGAGCACGACGGCGTCCGGCCGTCCGCCGGAGGGCCCCTCGTCCAGTGCGACGAGCCCCGCGACGGCGGCGGCCGCCGTGTCCGCCGCCACCACGACGAGGGGGCGGGCGAGGCCGTCCTCCCCCGTGGCCGAGTCCTCGGCGGCGGCGCCGAGTTGTCCGCCGAACCGGAGCAGCGAGCCGGTCAGGTCGTCGGCGTCGACACCGGGCGCGTCGACGACACGTACGCGGTAGGCGTCGGCTGCCAGGCGCCTGCCGAGCCGGGCGTAGGTCGCGCGGGTCTCGCCGCGCCCGGGGACCACGAGGACGGTGCCTCGCGTGCGGAGGCCCTCGGGGCCGAAGTAGTCGGTGTACTCGGTCATGACAGCTCCTACGGTGTGCGTGTACCGGTCCGTGCGCGTGCGTGGGGCCGAGCGGCCCGGGTCAGTCGCCCACGAGCTCGCGCTCGGTGGTGTGGCGGTTCACGGGGATCGGCAGCCCGAGGTTGCCGCGCAGGGTGTCTGCCTCGTACTCGGTGCGGAACAGGCCGCGCTTCTGCAGGAGCGGCACCACCCCGTCGACGAAGCGGCCGAGGTCGTCGTTGTTGCGGAAGGCCAGGTTGATGCCGTCCAGGGTGCCGGCGTCGAACCACTGCTCGATGGTGTCGGCGACGGTCTCGGGGGCCCCCACGAACGGCGACCGCCGGAACACGTTGGCGGACTCGACAACCTGACGAAGTGTCAGGTTTTCGGCCTTCGCCCGTTCGATGATCTTCGCGGCACCGGTACGGCCGCCCTTCTCGGCGAGATGGGCGACATCCGGGAACGGCGCGTCCAGGTCGTGGACGCTGAAGTCGTACGCGCCGAAGGACCGGCCCAGGAGCGCGAGACTGCTTCGGAAGTCGTTGTCCTCCTCGAAGATCTCCCGCTCCCTGCGACGGGCCTCCTCGTCGGTCCCAGCGACCACGGGACCGCCGTGGATGAACACCTTGATGTGGTCGGGGTCGCGTCCGTAGGCAGCCGTGCGCTTCTTGATGTCGGCGTAGTACTCCCGCGCCTGCTCAAGCGTGCCGCCCGGCGCGTAGATTCCCTCGGCGACGCGGGCGGCCAGGTCGCGGCCTTCGGGGGAGACGCCCGCCTGGAAGATGACCGGCTGTCCCTGCGGCGAGCGCGAGAGGTTGAGCGGGCCGGCGACCTTGAAGTGCTCGCCCTCGTGGTCCAGGGCGTGCAGCCTCGACGGGTCGAGGAAGACGTCCCGTTCCACGTCCGCCGGGAAGGCGTCGTCCTCGTAGGAGTCCCACAGCCCGCGCGCCACCCGGACGAACTCCAGGGCGCGGCCGTAACGGGTGGCGTAGTCGAGGTGTTCGTCGAGCCCGTAGTTCCTCGACGTCCCGGTGTCGAAGCTGGTGACCACGTTCCAGCCGGCGCGTCCCGCGCTGATGTGGTCGAGGGAGGCGAACCGGCGGGCGAGGTTGAACGGTGAGTTGTACGTCGAGCTCGCCGTGCCGACCAGACCGACGTGCCGTGTGTGCGTGGCGACCGCGGACAGCAGGGTCAGCGGCTCCAGCCGGTTCAGGTAGTGCGACGGGTACGTGGAGTTGATGAACTGGCTGTCCACGACGAACAGCGCGTCGAAGAGGGCGTGTTCGGCGGCCTGGGCCTGCTGGATGTAGTAGCCGATGTCGATGCTGGCGTTCTTCGCCACCCCCGGGTCCTTCCACAGGCCGTGCTGGCCGGGGCCGCCGACGCCGTAGGGGTGCAGTGCGAGATGGATCCTGCGGGACATGGGTGTTCCTCTCGGTGGTACGGGATGCGGTTCGGGTGGCGGGACGTCCGCGGTCAGGCGCTCAGCCGTGCACGCAGGGCCTCGCGTTCGGCGCGGTCGGCCGCGCGCGTGTGGAGCGTGGGCGCGGAGCTGACGAGCAGTCGGGTGTACACGTGCCGCGGGTGGTTGATGACGTCACCGGCGGCCCCCACCTCGACGAGCCCGCCCCTGTAGAGCACGGCGATGCGGTCGGCGGTCCCGGCGATGGACCCGAGGTCGTGCGAGATGAAGACGAGTGCGGTCCCGGCGTCGCGCAGTTCCCCGAGGATCCTCAGGACCTGGACGCGGTTGGCGGAGTCCAGGGCGCTGACCGGTTCGTCGAGGATGACCAGGGCCGGGTCGGTGACCAGGGCGCGTGCCACCGCGACCCGTTGGCGCTGCCCGCCCGAGAGCTCTCCGGGCAGCCGGGGGAGCAGTTCCCCGGCCAGGTGGACCCGGTCGAGGAACGACCGCGCCCGACGCTCCGCCTCCTTGCGGGGGACGCCCTGGATGAGCAGCGGCTCGGTCAGGGAGTCCTCGACGGTCAGGTCGGGATCGAGGCTGCGCAGCGGGTCCTGGAAGACGTACTGGACGACGCCCCGGCGGCGCAGCTCCCGCCACCGGCGGTTGCCGTACCCGGTCACCTCCTCGCCGCCGATCCTGATCGAACCCGCCGAGGCGCTCACCAGACCGAGCACGGCGCGGGCCAGGGTGGACTTCCCGGAGCCGGTCTCACCGATCACCCCGACGGTCTCCCCGGGCGCGACCCCCAGCGAGACATCCCGCAGGGCGTACCGTGCCCGGCGGCCCCTGCCGTAGCGGACGTCGAGACCGTCGACCTCCAGGACGGGCGCCGTGGCCACGCCCGCCGGCCCGGCCGTCCCCGGCCCCGGCGACGTGGTGGTCATGACGCCTCCTTCACGGTGAGGAACTTGTCCAGGCCGTACTGCTCGTGCTCGGCCATCAGCAGCCGGGTGTACGCGTGCTGGGGGTCGTGCAGGACCGAACGGGTCGGGCCCTGCTCCACCACTTCGCCCTGTCGCATGACCAGGACCTCGTCGCACAACTGGGCCACGACGGCCAGGTCGTGGGAGACGACGACCAGTGCCAGACCGGTGCGCTCGCGCAGTTCGGCCAGCAGGTCCAGGATCTCGGCCTGGACGGTCACGTCGAGGGCGGTCGTGGCCTCGTCGGCGATGAGCGCCCGCGGCTCGACCGCTACGGCCGCCGCGATCAGGACCCGCTGGAGCATGCCCCCCGACAGTTCGTAGGTGTACTGGCCGTAGACCAGTTCCGGGTCCCGCAGCCGGACCGCCCTGAGCAGGTCGAGGGCGCGGTGCCGTGCCTCGCGCCGCCCGACGCCCTGCTTGACCCGGATGACCTCGGCGATCTGGGCGCCCACCCGGATCGACGGATTGAGGTAGGACGCCGGGTCCTGGAAGACCGCGCCGATCGTGGTGCCGCGCAGAGCCGTCCACTGACGGGTCGTCAGAGTGGCGATGTCGGTGCCGTCGATCTCGACGGAGCCGGCGGAGACCTCGAAGTGCGGCGGCAGGATGCCGAGCACCGCGCGGCAGGTCAGGGTCTTGCCGCTGCCGGACTCGCCGACGATGCCGACCGCACGCCCGGGGGTGAGCTCGAAGCCGACTCCGCGGACGATCTCCCGGTCGGTGACGCGGTCGCTGATGTGTACGTCACGTACCGCGATCACCGGTGGAGCGGCCGGTCCCGCGCCGGCATCGGTCCGGGGCCTCCCCGCCTGTACGGGGTTCCGGGACAGCGTCCTCATCGGGTACCTCCCACGGATGCGGCGGCGGATGTGCCGGTACGTGCCTTGCGGTTGTTGACCAGCGCGCGGCCCGCCTCGCCGGACACGTCGCGGATGGCGTCGGCGAGCAGGTTGCAGGCCCAGACGGTGACCATGATCAGCAGCGCCGGAGCCACCGGCGCCCACGGCTGGTGGCCGAGGTAGCCCAGGTCGGAGGCGAGCAGCCCGCCCCACGTGGGAGCCGGGGGCTGTACGCCGATGCCGAGGAAGGTCAGGCTGGAGACGATCACGAAGCCGACACCGATGGTCTGGGCGAGCGCGACCGCGATCGGCGGGAGCACCTTGACCCACACGTGGCGGCGTACGACCCAGCCCACGGAGGCGCCGGAGACGATCGCGGCCTCCACGTACGGCGAGCGGGCCACGGCCAGGGTGGCCGCCCGGGCCACCCGGTAGAACAGGGGTGACACCAGCGCTCCCGTGACGAGCATGGCCTGGGTGATGCCGTTGCCGAGCAGGGCGATCACCGCGATGGCGAACAGCAGGAACGGCAGGGCGACGAGCGTGTCGGCCAGACGGAGCGTCAGCCATTCGAAGGCCCGCCCGGAGTACACGGACAGGATGCCGGGGACCGCGCCGACGACCAGTGCCATCAGCGCGACCTCCAGCGATCCGAGGACGCTGATCCGGGAGCCGTCGAGAAGCCGGCTGAACACGTCGCGGCCCAGGTAGTCGGTGCCGAGCCAGTGAGCGCCCGAGGCCGGCGCGAGGGTGTTCTCGCTGGTGGCCAGCGGATCCTGCGGCGCGAGCCAGGGGCCGCAGACGGCGAGCAGGGCGACCAGGACGAGGACGGCCAGCGCGATCCGGCCGGATGTGAGTGAGAGTACGCGGCGCACCATCGTCAGACCCCCCTGCGGGATGCCGGCATGACGCGTGCCAGCACCAGGTTGATGACCAGGTTGAATGACACGACCAGCACGATCGACACCACGAGCACGCCCTGTACCGCGGGCACGTCCCCGGCCTGGGCCGAGTCGTTGGCGAACCTGCCGAAGCCCTGGAGTCCGAAGATCCACTCCGTGACCACGGAGGCGCCGACCAGCGCCGGGAACTTCTGCCCGACCGTGGCCAACGCGGGCCCGAGGCCGTTGCGCAGGACGTGTCCGAAGAAGATCCGCCGAGGGCTCAGCCCACGCACCACCGCGCCCGTCACGTAGTTCTCGCCGTACGCGGCCACGAGGCCGGAACGCAGCTGGCGGGCGACGTCGGCGATGACGTCGAAGCTCAGCGCGAGCGCGGGGAGCGTGATGTGGGCGAGCCACGGGCCCACACCCTGCTCGGCCGGCACGTAGCCGGCCGAGGGGAACAGGCCCAGCCCGACGGCGAGCAGGGAGACCAGCACGATCCCGACGACGAAGGCCGGCATCACCGAGATCACCGTGACGAACCCCGTGATCGCCCGGTCGACCACGGTGGTGCGCCGCAGCGCCGCCACCGTGCCCAGGACGAAGCCGGCGACCACACCGATGACCAGCGCGAAGGTCGCCACGGACAGGCTCACGCCCAGGCCGAGGCCGATCAGCGTGGAGATGTCCGCCCCGTTGACCCAGCTGGTGCCGAGCTGCCCGTGCAGGACGTCGGTGAACCAGTCCCCGTACTGGGCGAGGAAGGGCTTGTCGAGCCCCCACTCGGCCTCTATGCGCGAGATGGCCTCGGGGGTGGCATCCTCGCCCAGCTGGATCCGCGCCGGGCTGAGGCCGCTCAGTGACCGGAGCGCGAACGTGACGAAGGTGGCCACCAGGAACACCGGTACGAAGATCGCGACCGACCGGCCGAGGGCGGCGGCGACACGTCCCGCCCCGCGCCGCGCCCTGGCCGTGGCGACCCTGCGACGACGTGCCGGAGCGAGCTGTGGCGTGGTCGTCGTCATGGGGATCCCCTCTCTCTGCGGTGGATGGGTTGTCAGGAGCCGGCGGAGATCTTCACGCCGGTCCAGTCGATGTGGGCGGGGTTCTTCGGCAGGCCCGAGACCGCCTTGCTCTTGGCGAAGAGGTTCGGCGACGAGAAGGTGAAGATCAGGGCGTTGCTCCGCAGACCCGCGCGGGTCGCCGACCGGAGGGCCTGGGCGTAACCGGGTGCGTCCAGGGGGGTCCGGCGCACCTTCGTCACGGCCTCCTCGAAGCCGTCCGGCTCGTAGGGGGTGCTGAGGTTCAGCGGGCCGTTCGGACCGAAGTGGGCCGTGAGGGTCTGGACCGCCGAGTCGCGGCCCGTGGTCGAGTACAGGGAGAAGGCCAGGTCCTTGGCGAAGAAGGGGGTGGCCCAGTTCTTGTCGATCTTGATGGTGACCTTGATCCCGACCGCCGCCAGCTGCGACTGGACGATCTCGGCCTGCGGGTCCTCGGAGGGGATGACCAGGTTCAGCTTGATGTCGCCCGGTGCGTGACCCGCCTCGGCGAGCAGCTTCTTCGACTTCGCCGGGTCGTAGGGGTAGGCCCCCTCGGACTCCTCGTCGTACGCCACGTAACCCTTCGGGAAGGGCTGGTCGGTCGTCTCGCCGTGGCCGAAGGTCAGCTTCTTGACGAACTCCTCGCGGTCGACGGCGTGCCGGAGCGCCTCGACGACCCTGTCGTCGTCGAACGGGGCCTTGTTGACGTTCAGGCTGATGTTGGAGGCGTTGAAGCCGGGCTGGGAGAAGACGTCCAGCCCCGCCTTGCCGGCGGCGTCCGCCTGGCTCGGGTCGAGGTCGGCGAAGTTGTAGACGCCGGTCTGCAGTCCGGAGACGACGGTCGAGGCGTCGGGGGCCGAGACCAGTTCGACGTGGTCGATGTGGATGTTCTCGGCATCCCAGTAGTCCGGGTTCTTCCGCAGGACCGCCTTGGTGCCGGGGACCAGCTGGTCGACGACGAACGGGCCCGCGCCGACCGGGTTCTGGTCCAGCTTCGCCGGGCTCGCGGCGGCTTTCGGACTTGCGATCTGCAGGACGCGCTGGCCGAGCAACTGCGGTATCTGGTAGTCGACCTGAGTGAGGTTCAGGGTCGCGTCCAGCCCGTCGGCCCGCACCGAGCCGATCGACGTCAGGTCCCCGAAGAGGGCCGAGTTCTTCTGCTTCTGGGCCCGCTCGATGGCCGCCTTGACCGCCGCGGCGTCGACCGGCTCACCGTCACTGAACTTCAGTCCGGGGCGCACGTGGAAGGTGATCCGGTCGCCCTCGGCGTTGTACTCCCAGCTCTCGGCCAGGTCGGGGACGGCCTTCCCCTCCTCGTCGGTGCGCGTCAACGATGCGTACACCAGGGCGAGTTCGCGGAACTGTGCGCCGCTTCCCGACACCACCGGGTCCCAGTGCGCGGGGAAGTAGGAGGAGGCCCACTTCAGCCGGGCGTCCCCGGACGCGGACGAGGCGCTGCCGCCGCACGCGCTCAGAGCCGGGACGAGCAGGGCGATGAAGGCGGTTCCGAGGGCGGCGACCCTCAGGCCGCCCACCCGTCGGGCCGACCGGTCGTCCGGTCGGCGGCGGATCGTGAGTCGTGCGGACATCTCGTTCTCTCTGATGTGTCCCGACCCGGAGCGGGGCGGGAGGACGGGGGAGCCGGAAGGGCGGCGCGCGGCACTCGCACGGAAGCCGTCACTCACGCATGCGGACGTACGCCGCCGAGGTGTCGGCGCACGGCAGGGCAGGAGCGGTCCGTCCGGGACGTCGAGGAGTCCGAGGTCCGGCACGGGGGTACGACGACAGGGCGCGAAGGAAGGCGGGAAGCCGACGCGGCGGGCAGGCGGGAGGCCGGTGCCGCCGACGGAGGTCAGGCCGCGCCCGCGGAGCGGGAGTGGTGGGCGGTCAGCGACAGAGTGCGCTGGAGGTGCGCCGCAGGTCCACGTAGCGGCACACCACACCGGGGTGCGTCGTAAGCATGGCCACATCCTGGCGGCAGCCGTCCGCGCATGTCAATGGACACCCATTGGTGTCTCATTCGGCGGGACGATGCTCAACCGCAGCTCAGGGAGTCGCGGGAGGAGGATCGGCCACCCCGGGGTGGACTGACGCTTCGTCAGGATGCAGCCAGACAGGGCCGTTCGCACCGTCGACCGGTACGGCTCCGGGAGGTGGCCAGGCACCCTCCGCCCACAGCCGGCGCTCCGGCCCGGTCAGGCTCCGGTGGTGCTCCAGCGCCGCGCCGGGAGAGAGCCGGGCCGTCGGATCCAGGAGCCCGGGGGACAGCGCGTCGACGGCTGCCGCGTACGCCTCGTACGGCCGCCAGCCGGGAACCGCGCGATACGCGGACGGGGAGCGCACCAGGAGGGTCGGCAGCGCGTAGCGGTACTCGCCACCGGAGGTCTCCTTGGCCGAGCCGGGGTGCGGCGACCCACTGTCCACGGACCGGACCTCGGGGACCGGGCGCCGTGCCTCCGCCCGGTCGGCGCGCACCCGTTGCAGGACGCCGGGAGAGGCCGCGTCCGAGCTGAGCCGGTCCGCGTCGAGCCCTGGGACACCTCGCGCGACCGCGACGGCGCGGGTGGGCGTGTCGGCGGGGTCGCCGAGCACGAAGACGCTTTCCCGGAGCCGGCGCAGCACTCGGCGGGCCACGTCCTCCCCCTGGAGTTCGGCCGCCGCGGCGACCAGCGAGGAGGGCCAGGAGCTCGCCGCGACACGGCTCAGCGCCGCCGCCCGGGGTGCGTGGGTGTGGGTGCTGATCTCCTCCACGTACCGCGCGTACCAGGCGGTTTCGGCCGCCTGGTCGGGAGCCGGGTCGTCCTCGTCGTCGAAGAGGACCGCGTACGCCCGCCGCCACCTGACCCGGCCCGCCAGCTCGGTGCGCAGCCTGCGGAACGTCGGCTCCGAACCCCAGGCCCAGGGGCACATGGGGTCGGTGTACTCCACCACCTCCAGCGGGGAGCCGCCCGGCGCGGCGGTCACGCGGCACCGATCGGGAACCGCCGTGAACGCTCCGCGGGCAGCAGTGAGGCCACCGTCAGCCCGCCGAGGATCGCGGCCGCGTCCGACTCGACCTGGCGCCACACCCCGGGCAGACCGGCGGCGGGACCCGGGTAGTCGAGCCCTGCCAGCGACTCGCCCCGCAGGGTGATCAGTTCGCCGTCCACTGCGCGCACCACGTCCAGCAGGGCGATCTCCTCGGCGGGTCTGCCCAGCCAGTAGCCGCCTTCGCAGCCGCGTTGGCTGCGCACCAGACCGGCTCTGCGCAGCTCGCCCACTACGGACTTGAGGAACCTGAACGGAATCTCCTGCGAGGAGGCGATGGCTTCGCAGGAGAGCGGACGGCCGGGATCACTCGCGAGCTCCATGAGGGCGCGCGTGGCGTAGTCCGCCTTCGCGGAGATATGCATGCTCACATCATGCCCCGGCGCGGGTTCGCAGGCGAGGATCCCCTTCGGTCCGCACTGTTCATTGCGGGAGCATTGCCGCAGGTGAAGCGGAAAGGACACCTCTTGACATCCTTTTCGTCGCCGATCTAGCGTCCCTGCCATGAGCGAGCCGTCGACGACCCCCGGTGAAGGTTTCCACCCTCATCTCCACGACGCCCCGGGCAGCCCCGCGGCGACACCCCTGCGCAGCCGTCTGCACCACGTCCGGGCGGACGCGCTCGACGGCGACACGGCGCAGACCGGCGGCATGCGCAGATTCGGTGCCATCAGCGGCAGGACGGTCGGCTCCGAGAAGCTGTGGATGGGGCAGACCCACGTGGCGCCCTCGACCGCGTCCTCCGACCACCACCACGGCGAGTCCGAGACCGCCATCCATGTGGTCAGCGGACACCCGGAGTTCGTCTTCCTGGACGACTCCGGCGAGGAGCCGGAGGAGATCAGGCTCCGCACCTCGCCCGGCGACTACGTCTTCGTCCCGCCCTTCGTGCCGCACCGTGAGGAGAACCCGGATCCCGCGGAGGAGGCCGTGGTCGTCATCGCCCGCAGCACCCAGGAGGCGATCGTCGTCAACCTGCCCGGCCTCCACGTGTTCCGGCCGGACCTGGCGGACTGAACGAGCCTGGCGGACTGAACCGGGCCGGTCCGGCGAGCGGCGGGACGCACCGCCGACCTGCCGTGGCCGCTCACACGATGGCAACGCCTCAGCGCTCAGAGGGCGTCGGGGCCACGCTCGCCCGTGCGGACCCGTACGGCGGTCTCCACGGGCAGCGCCCACACCTTGCCGTCGCCTATCTTTCCCGTCCGCGCCGCCCGGACCACCGCGTCCATGACCGGTTCGGCGTCGGCGTCCTCGACGAGCACCTCCAGGCGGACCTTGGGCCGCAGGTCCACGCGGTACTCGGCGCCCCGGTACACCTCGGTGTGGCCGTGCTGGCGCCCGTAACCGCTCGCCTCCGTGACCGTCATCCCGTGCACACCGAGGTCCTGCAGGGCGGTCTTCGCCTCGTCCAGGCGGTGCGGCTTCACGACTGCGGTGATGAGCTTCACGGTGCGGTGCTCCTGTCCTGGGAAAGGGGTGCGGGGTGGGCCGAGGCGAGCGACGCGGAATGCCCTGGGCCGCCGTGATCGTAGGCGCTCTCGGCGTGCACCGTCTGGTCCAGGCCCGTCAGTTCGTCGTCCTCGGAGGCCCGCACCCCCATGAGCCTGTCGATCGCCTTGCCGATCCCGTACGTCACCAGGAAGGTGTACGCCGCCACCGCGACGACGGCGACGGCCTGCCGGGCGAGCTGCCCCGCCCCGCCGCCGTAGAGGAGGCCCTCCGCGCCGCCGGTCATCGAGGCCGTCGCGAACAGGCCCACGAGGAGGGTGCCTATGACGCCGCCGACGAAGTGCACGCCGACCACGTCCAGCGAGTCGTCGTAGTCGTAACGGAACTTCCACGCGACCGCGTACGAGCAGACGACGCCGGCCGCGAGACCCACGGCGGCCGCGCCGAGGACGCCGACTGTTCCGCACGCGGGCGTGATGGCCACCAGACCGGCGACCACACCGGAGGCCGCGCCGAAGGTGGTCGGGTGGCCGTCGCGCCTCTGCTCCACGAAGAGCCAGCCGAGCAGGCCGGTGCACCCGGCGACCAGGGTGTTGAGGACGGAGGCCGCCGCCAGGCCGTTGGCGCCGAGCGCCGAGCCGCCGTTGAAGCCGAGCCAGCCGAACCAGAGCAGGCCGGCGCCCAGCATCACCATCGGCAGGTTGTGCGGCCGCATCGCTTCCTTCCGGAAACCGATGCGCGGTCCGATCACCAGGGCCAGGGCGAGCCCCGACGCCCCGCACGCGATCTCGACGACGAGGCCGCCGGCGAAGTCGAGCGCACCGAGCGAGTCCTTGATCCATCCGCCCGGCCCCCACACCCAGTGGGCGACGGGAACGTATACGAGCAGGGTCCACACCGGCACGAACACCAGCCAGGCCGCGAACTTCATGCGGTCCGCGACCGCGCCGCTGATCAGCGCGGCGGTGAGGATCGCGAAGGTGAGCTGGAAGGTGGTGAAGAGCAGGGTGGGGACGCTGCCGGTGAGGTCGTCGGGCCCGGTACCGACCATGCCGACGTATCCGAGGCCGCCGACCAGCCCGGCGAACACGTCGTCGCCGAAGGCCAGTGAGTAGCCCGCCACCAGCCACACGACGGTGACCAGCGCGATCGACACGAAGCTCATCATCAGCATGTTGAGCACGCTCTTCGTGCGGACCATGCCGCCGTAGAACAGGGCCAGGCCCGGTGTCATCAGCAGCACGAGGGCGGTGGCGGCGAGCAGCCAGGCGGTGTCGCCTGTGTCGAGGCCCGCCGAGGCCAGGGGCACGGGGTTCAAGAGGGGGTCCCTCCTCGGGGCGGCGTGGGGTCCGGCCCTGAGAGGGTTGCGGGCGCGCGTTTCGCGGAGGACGCCGTCACGTTTCCGGCATGTTTCATTGCGCCAAGGTGACCGAAACCTCACCGTGGGGCGGCCCGGCGGGGTCCGGGAGTGGCCCGATGCCGGCTGCCGGCATGCCGGGCCCTGCCTCCGGATCACGCTCAGCCCCCGGACCTCGCACGTCCGCGGGCCGCCCCCGTCGTGTGCCGTCCCCTCCGCGGGCCCGTCGGTGCGATCGGACGGACCAGCGGAGGGGCGAAGGCGGATACGGGTGCCGCTACGGCGTGACCACGTTGCCGCCGAAGGTCACCACCAGGCGGCCGTCCGAGGCGAAGGACCAGTCCATCGCACCCGCGTAGGCGGAGCACGCCGATCCGTTCGATCCGGTCCAGAACTGGTTGGAACTGTCCGCGTCACCCACGGTCTTGTCGTTGGAACCGTCGTCGGCGCGGCAGGAGACGTTGTTTCGGAACACCGAAGTGCCCTTGTCGAAGGAGTAGTTGCGCTCCGCGTTGTCGATGCCGACGTTGTCCGACACCGTCATCGAGCCAGGGTTGCTGTTGTAGGTGAATCCGTGGTGGCCGTTGTTGTAGGCGATGTTGCGCCGGACCACGTGGTCGACCTCGATGCCGTCCCCGCCGAGTTTGAAGCCGTTGCGGTCACCGTCGGAGTTCACTGTTCCGTCGGACAGGGTGCCGTTGTCGTAGGAGAGGGAGTCCTCGATGGTCACCGGTCCGATGGGGCCGGTCTCCGACTTGGTGTAGAGGTCCCAGCCGTCGTCGATGTTGTTGTGCGACACGGTGTAGCGGAAGACGTTGCCGGGGCCCGAGGTGAGCTTCGACGCGAAGCCGTCGGCGTCCTCGCCGTCCGAGTCGGCGTTGTCGTGGGACTCCGAGCTCAGGACGAGGTTGTCGGCGGGCCACTGGTCGTCGGGGGTGTCGGACGCGATGCGCGAGATCTGCAGGCCCGAGTCGTGGTTGAAGCGCGTGACGACGTGTTCGATGACGTTGTGGCTGCCGCCGACGAAGATCCCGTTGTCACCCGCGTGCTCGACGACGATGCCGTTGATGTGCCAGTAGGCGCCGTTCACCGCGAGCCCGCGGTTCGCCGGGTCCTCGGCCATGCCGGCGAAGTCGAGAACCGGGGTCTCGCCCGGCAGGGCGGCCAGCGTCGTGCGGGCGCTCGACGTGCCGTCGTTGCCCGGAGGGATGGTGACGGTCCCGGAGTACCGGTACGTCCCGCCACTCAGGTGGATCGTCCCGCCGGGGGTGATCCGGCTGATGGCCGAAGGCAGTGTCGTCGGGTCCGACTCCGTGCCGGCGGCTGTGTCACTGCCGTCCGGTGACACGTACAGCGCGCCCGCCGCCGCGGGTGCCGAATTGATCCCCGTGTCTGTCCCGGCTCCGTGGGGGGAGGCGTGGGCGATGGTGCCGGACAGGGTGATGAGCGAGCCGGCCAGCAGGCCGGCGCACGCGATGACGGGCTTTGTCTTCTGCATCGTTCGTCTCCAGGTCGGTGTGGTCCGTCCGGCCGGTGAGGTGGCGGGAGCGATGACGGTCACGGGAACCGCTCCGGGGCCGGCCCGGCCGCACGGGTGGATCCGCGTGCGGCCGCGTCGGCGTACCGGGAAGGCCGTCACGGTCATTGCTTCGAGTGGCTCCGTGCGGGTGCGTACACCGTCTGTTCCGATCCCTGAACAGGTGGTGCTTCCGAACATCTCACCGGGTGGGGGGCAAGCGCTTACTAGGTGGTTTCCAGGACGGTAGGCTTGTGTCGTGATCGCGTCAATAGCTACGTACGTGTTTCGTATTCATGAACATGAACGCGGCTGAATCCGGATCCCGGTCCGCGGCCCTGCCCCGACGGCCCGGCGGTCCGACCCCCTGTCGGATTCCCGCGCGAGGCTGATGTCGGATTTCCGCCAGCCCCGCCGGCCCCGGTGCCTGATCCTTGAACCATGCACACCGACACCGAGCGATGCGTGCGGGCCGTACGGTCCAAGGACCCCCGGTTCGACGGCTGGTTCTTCACCGCCGTCCTGACCACCGGTATCTACTGCCGGCCCAGCTGCCCGGTCGTGCCCCCCAAGGTCCGGAACATGACCTTCTACCCGAGCGCCGCCGCCTGCCAGCAGGCCGGATTCCGAGCCTGCAAGCGCTGCCGCCCCGACACGAGCCCCGGCTCCCCCGAGTGGAACGCCCGCGCCGACACCGTCGCCCGGGCGATGCGCCTCATCCAGGACGGGGTCGTCGACCGGGAGGGGGTCACCGGGCTCGCCGCGCGGCTCGGCTACTCCTCCCGGCAGGTCGAGCGCCAGCTCCTCGCCGAACTCGGCGCGGGTCCCCTCGCGCTGGCCAGGTCGCAGCGGGCCCGGACCGCCCGGGTGCTCATCGAGACGACCGGGCTCCCGATGGCCGAAGTCGCGTTCGCGGCCGGGTTCTCGTCCATCCGTACGTTCAACGACACCGTGCGGGAGGTCTTCGCGCTCGCCCCGGGCGAACTGCGCACACGGTCGGAGCGCGGGGCCAGGAAGCCGGCGACCCCCGGTGTCATAGCCCTTCGGCTGCCGTACCGTGCCCCGCTCAACCCGGGCAACCTCTTCGGGCACCTCGCCGCGACGGCCGTCCCCGGAGTCGAGGAGTGGCGCGACGGCGCCTACCGCCGCACGCTCACCCTCCCGCACGGACACGGCATCGTGGCCCTGGCCCCGCGGTCCGGTCACATCGACTGCAGGCTCTCCCTCACCGACCCCCGCGACCTCACCCAGGCCATCAGCCGCTGCCGCCGGCTCCTCGACCTGGACGCCGACCCCGTCGCCGTGGACGACCAGCTGCGGTCCGACCCGCTGCTCGCCCCGCTGGTGGACGCGGCGCCGGGGCGCCGGGTGCCCCGCACGGTCGACGCGGCGGAGTTCGCCGTACGCGCGGTGCTCGGCCAGCAGGTCTCCACGGCCGCCGCCCGCACCCACGCGGCCCGGCTGGTCCGCGCCCACGGGGTGCCCGTCGAGGACCCCGAGGGCGGTCTGACCCATCTCTTCCCGACTCCCGAGGCGCTGGCCGGACTCGATCCCGAGGCCCTCGCCCTGCCGCGCAGCCGCCGCGCCACGCTCACCACACTGGTGGGAGCACTCGCCGACGGGTCGCTGCACCTGGGGGAGGGCACCGACTGGGACTCGGCGCGGGCCGAGCTCACCGCCCTGCCGGGCTTCGGCCCGTGGACGGTCGAGGTGATCGCCATGCGAGCCCTCGGGGACCCGGACGCCTTCCTCCCCACCGACCTCGGAATCCGCAGGTCGGCCGGGCTGCTCGGCCTCCCCGCGACCCCGGCGGCCCTCACCGCACGCGCCGCCGGGTGGCGCCCCTGGCGCGCGTACGCCGTGCAGTACCTGTGGACCGTCGACGACCACCCGATCAACCATCTGCCCGTCTGAGGGCGTGAGGACGAACCCATGACCACCGCACCCACGACGACCAGACGGCACACGGTCGTCGACAGCCCCTACGGCGCCCTCACCCTGGTCGCCACCGACGGGACGCTGTCCGGTCTCTACATGACCGGGCAGCGGCACCGTCCGCCCGAGGAGACCTTCGGCGACCCGGACACGCGGCCGTTCGGGGAGGCCGTCCGCCAGCTCGACGCCTACTTCGCGGGCGAGCTGACCGAGTTCGACCTGCCGCTGCGGCTGGAGGGCACCCCGTTCCAGCGCGGCGTGTGGGCCGAGCTCGTACGGATTCCGTACGGCGAGACCCGCTCCTACGGCGAGCTGGCCGAGTACCTCGGCAAGCCCGGCGCCTCGCGAGCCGTCGGGCTGGCCAACGGCAGGAACCCGGTCGGGATCATCGTCCCCTGCCACCGGGTCGTGGGGGCCTCGGGGGGCCTGACCGGATACGGCGGCGGGCTGGATCGCAAGCAGCGGCTGCTCGCCTTCGAGCGGGGTGCGGAGGGGGAGGCACCGGTGCTGTTCTGAGGGGCCCTGGCCGGTCCGGCGCCCGAACCGCGCCGTACAGACGCGCTGCGGACGCCGGCCGGCCCCGGGAGACGCGCCCGGCGGATCGGCCCCTCGGCCGGCTCGATCGGATCGGCCCCCTCAGCCGACGAAGACCTCGACGAGCGACCAGATCGCCAGGCCGAGCATGCACACACCGCCGATGCGCTGCACCGTCTTCAACGGGACCCGCTTGGCGATGAACCGCCCGGCCAGCAGCGCCAGCGCGGACACCGACATCAGCGCGGCGGCCGCGCCGATGGCCGTGGACCAGGCGCCGTTGCTCGCGGCGAGGTTCGCCGTGGTGATCTGGGTCAGGTCGCCCCACTCGCTGATGAACACCGCCATGAAGGCGGTCGAGTAGACGGGCCAGAAGCCGGTGACCGTCTTGACCTCCTCGTCCTCGTCCTCGTCGCCCCCGCCGCTGCGCAGCAGCATGAACGCGCCGAAGGCGAAGAGGGCGGCCGAGACCAGCCTGACGATCCAGTCGGGCAGCAGGCCGATCAGCCCGCCCGCCCCGACGGCGATGGCGACGTGCACGACGAACGCGGACGAGGTGCCGAACCAGACGTAGAGCGGGCGCATACGCGTGCCCATGGCCAACGAGGCGAACATCGTCTTGTCGGGGAGCTCCGCGAGGAAGATCAGCCCGAAGGCGGTGAGGATCGCCAGTGGGTCGAGATGCATTCCGGGTGGCTTTCTGTGAGAGCCGGGCCCCGGGCCTTCCGCGAAGCGCCACTCGGGCTTTTTCGGAGGACCACTCGGCCCGGCATGACGGTGGCGCCCGCAGGGCGCGGGCGTGTCATACCTGACCGAAGGTCTCGCCCACCCGTAAGGATCTACGAGCCCGGCCACCGGGAACCCGAAGGCTCCAGTGTGTCGACGACCGGTTTGCAGGGCTACTCCCCTTCGCAGCCGTCAACACTACCCCACGGGAGCCGCGGGGGAGCAGCTCGGTAGAGTCCTGCGGTGATCATCCCCGCCACCAGCCGGAGCGCCCCCGAATGAGCCGCCGTCCCCGCAGGACCACTGGTACGGGGCCCTCCCGGCCCACGGTGAGCGTCTGCCGCGGCTGCTGCTGCGGTACCCCGAAGATCCCCGGTGTGGACCACGCCGGGCAGCTCGCACGACTGCGCCGGTCCCTCGACGGCGACGCGACCGTGCGCGCGGTGGAGTGCCTCGACGCCTGCGAGCACGGCAACGTCTTCGTCGTACAGCCCTCGGCCGAGGGCCGCCGCGCGGGCGGGCGTCCGGTCTGGCTCGGGCTGGTCAACGATCCGGACGCCGTCGACGACATCGCCGCCTGGGCGGCGCGCGGCGGGCCCGGCCTCGCGGAGGTGCCGGACGTCCTGGACCTGTACGCCTTCAGCCCGTCCCGCCGGATCCGGGCGGGCCTGGACGACTGACGACCGGCTACAGCTCTACGCCCTCCGCGGACAGGCGCTCCAGCAGCGCCGGCAGGGCCGTCCCGATGGGTTCGCGGACGACCTGCTCGGCCAGTTCGTCGTACGGGGTCGGCTCGGCGTTCACCACGACGAGGCGGGCCCCGTGCTCCACCGCGATCCCCGCCAGCGAGGCCGCCGGCCGCACCTGGAGCGTCGTACCCACCGCGATGAACACCTGGCTCGCCTTCGTGACGGCAATCGCCTCCGCGAGCACCCGGGGATCGAGCCGCTCGCCGAACATCACCGTCGCCGACTTCAGGATCCCGCCGCAGGCCAGGCACGGCGGGTCCGTCTCGCCCGCCTCGACACGGGCCAGCGCGTCCGCCATGGCCGACCTGGCACGGCAGCCGGTGCAGACCACCTCGCGCGCGGTGCCGTGGAGTTCGACGACCTTGCGGGCGGGCAGGCCGGCCGCCTGGTGCAGCCCGTCGACGTTCTGCGTGATCACCCGGACCGGGGTACCGGACCGCTCCAGCGAGACCACCGCGTGGTGGGCGGCGTTCGGCCGGGCGCCCCAGGTGGTGCTGGTGCGGCGCATCTGCCAGGAGCGGCGGCGGATCTCCGGGTCGGACATGTAGTAGTCGTAGGTGACGAGCTTCTCCGCGTCCGGGTCCTTCCGCCAGAGCCCCTGCGGACCGCGGTAGTCGGGGATGCCGGAGTCCGTGGAGATCCCGGCGCCGCTGAGGATCGCGACGAGAGTCATGGCCCGAGCCTACGGACGCGACCGTCCCGCCGCGACGGCTTTCCCGCGGCCACCCCGTGCGGCCCGGGCCACGACCGGGGTGCCCGTCACTCCGGGACCCGTACCCCGTCCTCCAGCTCGGCCGCGCCCGATCCCGCGTCCAGCACCTCCAGTGCCGCGCGGACCCGCCGCAGGAGCCGGTCGGGCAGGTGGCCGTGGAGGTCGGCGCGGTCCACGAGCCGCCAGGACAGGAGCTCGTCCTCCTGGATCTCGATCGCCTCGAACCGCTCCCGGGCCAGCACACCGCCGTCGTACAGGTAGGCGACGATCGGAGGACGGGCCACGCCCCGTGCCCAGTCGACCGCGAGCAGCCGTCCCGGCGCGATGTCCAGGCCGATCTCCTCCGCCGTCTCGCGCCTGGCGGCCTGCCGGGGAGTCTCGCCCCCGTCCGACTCGATGGTGCCGCCCGGCAGCGCCCAGCCCTCCCGGTAGTTCGGCTCGACGAGCAGGACGCGCCCCTCCTGGTCCCTGAAGAGGGTGGCGGCCGCGGCGAGCACGCGGGGCAGACCGGCGATGTACGTGGCGTAGTCAGAGGTGGTCACAGGGGCAGCGTAGGGGCCCGGCCCCTGGTTTCGGACAGCCATGGGCAGATCAGGGGTGCTGCGGATATGGTCGGGGCGGCGCGACTGCCTGTTCGAAAGCAAGGGATAAAAGGTGACGGACGGAGCAGCGATGAAGACCGCCCACGTGCTCGTGGCGGCGGACAAGTTCAAGGGCTCGCTGACGGCCGTACAGGTCGCGGAGCGGGTGACGGCCGGGCTGCGGCGCGTCGTACCCGGCGTGCGGGTCGAGACCCTGCCCGTCGCGGACGGCGGCGACGGCACGGTCGCCGCGGCGGTGGCCGCCGGATTCGAGCGACGCGAGGCGCGGGTCACCGGGCCGCTGGGCACCCCGGTCACCGCGGCGTACGCGGTGCGCCACACCACAGCCGTGGTGGAGATGGCCGAGGCCTCCGGCCTCCAGCACCTCCCCGAGGGGGAGTTCGCCCCGCTGACGGCGACGACGTACGGCTCCGGCGAACTGCTGGCGGCGGCCCTCGACGCGGGGGCCCGGACGATCGTGTTCGGCGTCGGCGGCAGCGCCACCACCGACGGCGGCGCGGGCATGCTGGCCGCGCTCGGAGCCCGCTTCCTGGACGGGGACGGCAAGCCCGTCGGCCCCGGAGGCGGCGGACTCGCGGAGCTGGTCCGGGCCGACCTGTCGGGGCTCGACCCACGCCTCGCGGACATCGACCTGGTCCTGGCCAGCGACGTGGACAACCCGCTGACCGGCCCGAAGGGCGCCCCCGAGGTGTACGGGCGGCAGAAGGGCGCCACCGAGGAGGACATCGCGGTCCTCGACGCGGCGCTCGCCCACTACGCGTCGGTCCTGGGCCCCGAGCACGCCGGACTGCCCGGTGCGGGTGCCGCCGGCGGCATCGGATACGGGGCGCTCGTCGCGCTGGGCGCCCGCTTCCGGCCCGGCATCGAGGTGATGCTCGACGTCCTCGGCTTCGCCCCGGCGCTGGCGAAGGCCACGCTCGTCGTCACCGGGGAGGGATCCCTCGACGAGCAGACGCTGCACGGCAAGGCCCCGGCGGGCGTCGCGTCGGCGGCCCGCGAGGCAGGCGTCGAAGTCGTCGCCGTGTGCGGGCGCCTTGCCCTGCCGCGCGAAGCACTGGGCAGGGCCGGTATCCGCCGCGCCTACGCCCTGACGGACCTGGAGCCCGACCCGGCCGTCTGCATGGCGCAGGCCGGACCCCTGCTGGAACGCGCGGCCGAGGCGATCGCCCGCGACTTCCTGTCCTGACGCCCCGCCGTGAGGGGGCCGGGGCCTGCTCCCGGTCCCCTCACGGCTGCGGCACCGTCAGCCTGAACGCGTCCAGCGCGAGCGTCATCTCGATCAGCTCGCGCGGACGTGACAACGACCGCGAGGTCAGCCGCTCCAGCCTCCGCAGACGGTTGAGCACGGTGTTGCGGTGGCAGTACAGCCGCCCCGCCGCCCGCCCCGCCGAGCCCCCGCACTCCAGCCACGCCTCCATGGTCCGCACCAGCAGCGCACGGTCGGCCGGATCCAGTGCCAGCAGCGGGCCGAGGACATCCGCGACCAGCCGGGCCGACAGCTCCGGCTGGCTCACCAGAAGCGCCGCGGGCAGCCGCTCCTCCAGACGTACGATCCCCGTCGTACCCGGCGGGCACGTCAGCAGGGCCACCTCCGCCAGGCGGCGCGCCGCCCCCAGTCCGGCGAGCCCCTCCGCGACCGGCCCGATCCCGCCGGGCCCCGGCCACCACCGCACCAGCAGCGTGGCGAGGCCCGCCGCATCCCGGTCGCCCAAGGCTGCGACCACGACCTCCCTGTCCCCCCGCCTCCGCCGCAGGACCCGCAGGCCGTCCGTGTCCGTCGCCGCGCCCGGCGGTACGCCACCGGCCGCCCGCAGCACGGCCACCGCGTAGCGGCCCCGCTCCGGCAGGCCCAGGGCGGTCGCCGCGCGTGCCGCGAGGCCCGGCTCGGGCCGGTCGTCCAGCAGGGCGTCGAGCAGCGCCCGGCCCCGCTCGTCACCTCGCCGCCGCATGTTCCCGCTCCGTCCCGCAGCCGAGCCGCTCATGGCTGGTGAGGATGCCACCGGCGGCGCCGACGGCGACAGGCCCTCACCCCCCTCTGTGCACGCGCACAACGGGGCCGTTCGAACACTGGTCAGCCGCAGCGAGTGGGCCGCGGACCGTGGACGCGCGGCGCGCCCGCTGCTGGTCTGTGGCACCACGACGACCAGTCGGAAGGAGGAGGACGCATGGCAACGCTCGAGATCCGCGAACTGTCCGTGGGCTACGGCCCGGTACGGGCACTGCGCGACGTCTCCGTCGACGTGCCGGCCGGCGCGATCACCGCGGTACTCGGTGGCAACGGCGCCGGCAAGACCACGCTGCTGCGGGCCGTGTCGCGGACCCTCGGCTTCCACCGCGGGACGGGCACAGGCACCATCCGCTTCGACGGCCGCCCCCTGGACGCACTCCGCCCCGCCCAGGTGGTGGCGGCGGGAGTGATCCAGGTACCGGAGGGCCGGCAGGTGTTCGCCCGGATGACGGTGGCCGACAACCTGCGGGCCGGCGCACTCGGGGCGAGCGGCGGGCGCAGGACGGCCGCCGCCGCCCTGAAGCGCGTACACGAACTGTTCCCCGTGCTCGCCGAACGCCCGCACCAGCGGGCCGGTCTGCTCTCCGGCGGCGAGCAGCAGATGCTGGCGATGGGCCGGGCCCTGATGGCCGGGCCCCGCCTGCTGCTCCTCGACGAGCCGTCCCTCGGACTCGCCCCGCTGATGGCGGCGAGGATCGCCGAGACGGTCCAGGAGATCAACGCGGGAGGCACCTCCGTCATGCTCGTCGAGCAGAACGCGGCCATCGCGCTGCGGCTCGCCTCCACCGCGTACGTCCTGGACGTCGGCGAGGTCGCCCTCAGCGGTCCGGCCGACGAGCTCGTCGCCTCCGACGAGGTCCGCCGGCGCTACCTCGGCGTCGTCGACGAGACCGCGGCCGAGGACGCCGCCCGTGCCGAAGGCGCCACCCGCACCCTGAGCAGGTGGTCCGCGTGACGACCGCTCCGGCCCAGCTCTCCGTGCGCGACGTGACCGTGCGCTTCGCCGGGCTCACCGCCCTCGACGCGGTCTCCTTCACCGTCGAACCGGGCAGCGTGCACGCCGTCATCGGACCCAACGGCGCGGGCAAGTCCACCACCTTCAACGTGCTCTCCGGGGTCTACCGGGCCACCTCCGGCAGTGTGCGCCTGGGCGACACCGAACTCACCGGCCTCGCCCCGCACCGGATCGCCGGACTCGGAGTGGCCCGGACCTTCCAGAACATCGCCCTGCCCCCGCACGCCACCGTCGCCGACAGCCTCATGCTCGGAAGGCACCGGCTCACCCGCGCCGGGTTCCTGGCCACCGGGCTGCGGCTGCCCTCCGCCACCCGCGAGGCGCACCGGCACCTCGAACGGGTCCGGGAGATCGCCGGGTTCATCGGACTGGACGAGGAACTCGACCGCCCCGCCGGAGCCCTGCCGTACGGCAAGCAGAAGCTCGTCGAGCTCGGGCGCGCCCTGTGCATGGAGCCCGAGGTCCTGCTGCTGGACGAGCCCATCGCGGGCATGACGGCCGACGAACGGCGCCGTACCGCGGCCGTCGTCGCCGGCGTACGCGACAGCCTCGGCATCTCGATCGTCATGGTCGAACACGACATGGGGGTGGTGATGCGGCTCGCGGACGCGGTGACCGTACTCGACTTCGGACGCAGGATCGCGGGTGGCACGCCCGCCGAGGTGCAGAACGACCCGGCCGTCGTGCAGGCCTACCTGGGGGCGCAGGAATGACCACCTTCATCGAACTCCTCCTCGGCGGCCTCTCCATCGGCTCGGTCTACGCGCTGATCGCCCTGGGCTTCGTCGTCATCTTCAAGGCGACCGAGGTCGTCAACTTCGCGCACGCCTCCCTGCTGCTGGCCGGGGGTTACGTCACCGCCGTGCTCCACGACGACATCGGCTTCTGGCCCGCGCTCGGCGTCGGCATCGCGGGAGCCGCGGTCGTCGGATCGGCGGTCGAGTTCCTCGTGATGCGCCGCTACCGGGGCAGCGACCAGAGTGTCCTGGCGATCGTCACGATCGGCGTCGACATCCTCCTCACCACCGAACTCACCCGCCGGATGGGGACGGACGTCCTCTCGCTGGGCGACCCCTGGGGGGACGACGTCGTCACCGTCGGCGGCGTCACCCTGGCCGAGACCCGCATCGCGGCCTTCCTCGTCGCCGGGCTGCTCATCACGGTGTTCCTGCTCGCCTTCCGCTTCACCTCGTGGGGCGTCTCCATGCGGGCCGCCGCCGAGAACCCGCAGACCGCCGCGCTGATGGGCATCCGGCTCGGCCGGGTCTCCCTGTCCGCCTGGGCGGTGGCGGGGGCGCTCGCCGCCGTCGCCGCGCTCTTCCTCACGGTGTTCCCGACCCCCGGCCTCGAACGGGCCACCTCACTCGCCGCACTCAAGGCGTTCCCCGCCGCGATCCTCGGGGGCCTCGACTCGACGACCGGGGCGCTCGTCGGCGGACTCGTCGTCGGGGTCACCGAGTCACTCGCCACCGGCTACCAGAGCGACCTCTCCTTCCTCGGCCGCGGCATCGGTGATCTCGCGCCGTACCTGGTGATGGTGGTCGTCCTGCTCGTCCGGCCGGCGGGACTCTTCGGTACGAAGGAGCTGTCCCGTGTCTGAAGCCACCAAGGACACCACCGTCGCCCCGGCACCAGTCGCGGCCGCCCCCGGCACCGGGACGCTGCTCGCCGGACGACTGCGCCGGCCCGCCCCCTACCTCTGGCTCGTCGGCTCGGTCGTACTCCTCCTGGTCCCGTTCTACCTGGACCGCTTCTGGCTCCAGGCCGGACTGTTCGCCATGGCCGCCGCGATCGGGGCGATCGGCCTCAACCTGCTCACCGGCTCCACCGGCCAGCTCTCCATGGGACACGCCTTCTTCCTCGCGGTGGGCGCCTACAGCTACTGCGTCCTCGCGGGGGAGAGCAGCACGGAGAACGGGCACTCGCTCACCGGGCTCGGCCTGCCCACCTGGCTCGCCGCGATCCTCGCCGTGCTCCTGGCGGGCGCCGCGGGCGGACTCTTCAGCCCCATCGCGGGGCGGCTGAGCGGTGCGTACCTCGGAATCGCCACGCTCGCGCTGATCTTCATCGGCCAGCACGTGCTGTTCAACGCCGACTCGCTCACCGGCGGCTTCAACGGCCGCCCCGTGCCGCCGCTGTCCCTCTTCGGGTTCACCTTCGACGACGCCGAAGTGGTCGTCGCGGCAGTGCCCTTCCAGTCCTCGGAGAAGCTCTGGTACCTCGGCCTGGCCGCGCTCCTGGCCGGCGGGCTCTTCGCTCGCGGAGTGCTCCGCGGCCGACCCGGCCGGGCCCTCAACGCCATCAGGGACCACCGGATCGCCGCCGGTGTGATGGGTGTCCCGGTGGCGCGCTACCGGGCCGGTGTCTTCGTCCTGTCCTCCATGTACGCGGGCCTCGCGGGCGTCCTGCTCGCGCTGGTCTTCCAGCGGACCGTGCCGGAGTACTTCGGCATGATCCTGTCCCTCGAATACCTCGCCATGATCGTCATCGGCGGGCTGGGCAGCGTCGCGGGAGCCGTCATCGGCGCCGCGTTCGTGTCGCTGCTCCCTCAGGTGCTCACCCACTACAGCGACTCCCTGCCCCTGGTATCCGCCCCTGGTACGGGCGGTATCGCACCGGGCGAGGCGTCCCGCTACCTCTACGGCGCCGCGGTCGTCGCGGTCGTCCTGTTCCTGCCCGGCGGCATTGCGCGTCTGAAGAATCCAGGGGAGAAGAAGAAATGAAGCCACGTGTTGTCGGAGCCGTCGTCGCGGCTCTCACCCTCACCCTCACCCTCGCGGGATGCAGCGGGAAGGCGAAGTCGTCGGACGACGGCGCCGCGGACAAGAGCGGTGTGAAGACCGGGGAGGGGGTCACCGACTCGAAGATCACCCTCGGTGCCCTCACCGACATGACCGGTGTGTACGCCTCGCTGGGCAAGAGCGTCACCCAGGCCCAGCAGCTCTGGGTGAAGGAGACGAACAAGGCGGGCGGCATCTGCGACCGGCAGATCGAACTCACCGTCCGCGACCACGGATACGACCCGCAGAAGGCGATCGGCGCCTACACCGAGCTGGAGCCGGACGTGCTGGGCTTCACCCAGTTCATCGGCTCCCCGTTCGTCGCCGCCGTCGAGTCGCGCGTCGACGGTCAGGACAAGGGCATCGTCCTGCCGCAGGCCTGGTCGGCGAACCTGCTCGGGTCCGAGTACGTCCGCGTCATCGGAGCCACGTACGACGTCGAGACGATCAACCTGATCGACTTCCTGCTCTCCGAGAAGCGCATAGCCAAGGGCGACAAGATCGGCCACGTGTACTTCGAGGGCGACTACGGCGAGAACGCCCTGGCCGGCTCCAAGCACGCGGCGAAGGAGGCGGGCCTCACGGTGGTCGAGCAGAAGATCAAGCCGACCGACAACGACATGACCGCCCAGGTCTCCGCGCTCAAGCAGGCCGGCGTGAAGGCCGTCGTCATCAGCGCCGGGCCGCGCCAGGCCGCGTCGCTGGTCGGTGTCGCCGCGGCCACCGGCTTCGACGTCCCGGTCGTCGGCAACAACTCGGCCTACGCCCCGCAGCTCCTGGCGACCCAGGCGGGCGCGGCCCTCCAGAAGGACTACTACATCGGGGCCTCCACCCTGCCGATCGGCGACGCGGCGGCCGGTCCCGCGAAGCTGGCCGAGGCGTACGCGGCCTCGTACCCGAAGGACGGCCTCGACAACGGCGTCATCGCCGGGTACAACGCGGCCTCCGTCTTCGGCGAGGCGCTGAAGAAGGCCTGCGAGTCGAAGGACCTGACCCGTGAGGGGGTCGACAAGGCGCTGCTCACCATCAAGGGCTTCGGCGCCGACTTCGGCATCTCGCACGACTTCACCGACCCGTCGGCGCCCTCCACCCGGGAGACCGTCGTCATGAAGCCCGACGCCAAGACGCCCGGTGGCCTCAAGGTGGTCCGCACGGCCGAAGTGGCCCCGGCCGCCGAGTCCTTCGCGCTCAAGCCCTGATCTTCCCGAACGGCGACGGGCCCGGCCGATGAGGCCGGGCCCGTCCGTGTGCGGTCAGTGGGTGTAGGCCTCCACTTCGGACAGCTGACCGGCCGGCCAGCCGGTGTTTGCGGTGAACGTCAGCCGCAGGTACCTGACCGGTGTCCCGGTGAGGGCCACCGTCGCGGTGTTGCCGCTCGACGGGTTGAAGGTGTAGCCCGCCGGGGCCTTCAGCGAGCCGTACGTGGAGTTGTCGGTGCTGCCGGTGACCGCCACCGTCTGCGTGCGCGTCGCCCAGGCCGCGGCCGGAGGCAGCTTCAGCACCAGCCGCTTGACCGCCTTCGCGGCGCCGAGGTCCACGGTGACGGACTGCGGGAAGGCGTTGTTCCGGCTCTCCCAGTAGCTGTTGGCGTTGCCGTCGACCGCGTTGGCGGCGCCGTAGACGTCGGCGTGGCCGGTCTCGGTGACGGGCCGCCCCTGAGCGAGGTTGCCCGTCTCCTCGGGCGGGTCCGTCGGGTCCGGCGGGTCGGTGGGGTCGGTCGGGTCGGTGGGGCCGCCGCCCCCGGGGACTCCGCCGTTGGTCCACACCGGGGCCGGCCAGACGCCGGTGCAGGCGGGCGGGTTCGCGTACCAGCCCGAGTTGCCGGTGCCCTGGGTGATCTGGAAGCCGCTCCCGACGCAGTTGTGGATCGGGTTGGACTGGGCGATGTGCGTGGCGACGACCTTGTTGAACGAGGCCGTGCCCGGGGCCTGGATCTGGAGCGCGTACGTACCGGCTCCGTCGATCTTGATGTTGTCGAAGTGCAGCCCGTTGCTCGCACCCTCGATCAGGTGGATCGCGGCGTAGGAGCTGTCCAGGATCTCGCTGTCGGTGATGTTGACGGTGGCGTTGGCGATCGGTTCGTTGAGCCCGCTGAACCAGATGGCGCCGACCCCGAAGCGCCAGTTGAAGTCGTTGTTCCCGGTGCGGATGAGGGTGTTGCGAGCCGCGGTGTGGGTGCCCGAGACGGCTGTCCCCTGGCCGGAGTTGACGCCGGGGTACCGGTTGGCGATGTGCAGTCCGCCGCCGTTGGTGATGGTGTCCGACATGACGTTGTCGGAGATCGTGATGTCCTTGCCGCCGTAGGTGACGATGTTGTTGGCGAGGATCGGCAGGATCACCGTGTTGAACGTGAACTTGTTCTTCACGTTCGGGACGTTCTCCGCCCACATGGCCAGACCGTCGTCCCCGGTGTTGCGGACGAAGGTGTTGGTCACCGTGGAGTTGGTGACGCCGTAGTGGAAGTTCACGCCGTCGGCGGTCTGGTCCAGGATCCGGCTGTTCCTGATGGTGAAGTTGTCCATCGGACCGTCCATCCAGGCACCGCACTTGGTGTGCTGCATCCAGACGTTGTCGACGACCGAGTTGGACATGGCCCCGCCGATGGCATTGACCTGGTCGTTGTCCTCGCGCTCACGGATGTCGCCCATGACGGCGAAGTCCTTCAGGGTGACGTTGCTGCTGCCCCCCTGCGCCGAGTACTTCCCGTAGACCCCCACCCCCTTGCTCCGGTCCGTGGGGTGACGCCCGGTCAGCACGCTGTACCAGGGACCCGCGCCACGCAGCGTCACCTTGTCGACGACGATGTGGTCCTGGACCTTGAAGGTGCCCTGCGGGATGTACACCTCCTTGCCCTGGGTGCGGCCCGCGTCGACCGCGGCCTGGATCTTCGCGGTGGAGTCGGCCGCCCCCGTCGGGTCGGCGCCGAAGTCGCCCACCACGTCCAGCGCGCCGGACGGCTTGCCCACGGGCGCCCCGACCTGCTCGAAGTCCGCGAGGTCGATGGTGAAGGACGGTGACGCGGCGGTGGAGGTGACCTGGAGCCGGACCTTCGTACCGGCGGCCAGGGTGGACCCGAACATGGTCCGGGTCTCGTCGTAGAAGTGGTGCGGGTCGGTGTCGCCGGGGTTGTTGTTGAAGGGGTAACCCCCGTAGTACCAGCCGTACTTCGACGTCACCGGCAAGCTCTTGAGCGAGGAGCCGTTGACTCGCAGGTCGAGGGAGGCGTCCCGGCCCGTCCCGGCCGCGTTGTCCGGCAGTGAGTAGCGGAACGTCATCGCGTTGGCCGGGGCGGTGAGTGTGAACTCGACGTACTCACCGGTGGCGTCGAGTGTGACGGCCTGCCGGCCCGAGGCCTCGGACGGCAGGGAGCCGTAGAGGCGGTCGGGGCCGATCAGGGAGCCGTTGGTCGCGGCGTACTCCGCCTCCTGTTCCTTGAACGGGACGGTGGCGCCCCGGCCGGATATCCCGACGGGTGACGGAGCGGGGACCGCGGCGGCCTGGGCGGGGGGAGCGCCGGCCAGCACGACCGCCGCGGCGGTGCCGGCAGCGGCGAGTGCGAGGGAGAGGGAGGCGGACAGGGAGCGTCTGAGTAGACGGGGGCCAGGGAGTGGTGGGGTCACGTGTGGGTCGTCCTTGCGGCTCGACGGGCTCTTCGGACGCCCCACAGGCTAGGAGCACCGCAGTAAAGAAGTCCACGGTGCTGCGCAAGATTTTGTCTTCATCGCTCAAATTAGTGACTCCAGTACGGGAATATCGAGCGGGAGCGCTGGGCATGTGTCTTCAGGAAGTGAAGGTTGTCATGTCCATTGACAGCTGTTCTGTCGCCCTGGCTTCATGTGGGCAGGGAAGTGGGAGCGCTCCCATCCTTGCTGCCCGCCTCAACCCCACGAAAGGCGACAACGGATGAAGCCACGGACGAGAAATCGGCTCGGTACGGCGCTCGCCGCCGCCGTCACCGCGACCGCCCTGCTGATGACGCTCTCCGGCCCGGTCGCCGCGCTACCGGCCCCCGCGGCCGGGACCGCCGCGACCCTGCCCGCACCTCCGCCGGCCGCCGGTACCGGCGAGGACTGGCTGCACACCGAGGGCAACCGGATCGTCGACGAGCAGGGCCACCGGGTCTGGCTCACGGGGGCGAACTGGTTCGGTTTCAACACCACCGAGCGCGTGTTCCACGGGCTCTGGTCCGTCAATCTCGACACGATCACCCGGCAGATGGCGGAGCGTGGCATCAACATCCTCCGCGTCCCGATCTCCACCCAGCTCCTGCTGGAGTGGAAGAACGGCCAGGCCGCGACGTCCAGCGCGGTCAACACGTGGGCCAATCCCGAACTCAAGGACAGGACGACCCTCCAGGTGTTCGACGCCTTCCTCGGTGTCGCGGAGAAGTACGGCATCAAGGTGATGCTGGACGTCCACAGCGCGGAGGCCGACAACTCCGGCCACGTGTACCCCGTGTGGTGGAAGGGAGCCGTCACCACCGAGCAGTTCTACGCCGCCTGGGAGTGGGTCACAGCCCGCTACAAGGACAACGACACCCTCGTCGCGATGGACGTGAAGAACGAGCCGCACGGCAAGCAGTCCGACAGCCCCCGGGCCAAGTGGGACGGCTCCACCGACCAGGACAACTTCAAGTACGCCTGCGAGACGGCCGGCAGGCGCATCCTCGCGGTCAACCCCCACGTCCTCGTCATGTGCGAAGGCATCGAGATCTACCCCAAGGACGGCACGAACTGGACCTCCACCTCGGCGACCGACTACCACGGCATGTGGTGGGGCGGAAACTTGCGAGGTGCGAAGGACCACCCGGTCGACCTCGGCTCCCAACAGGACCAGTTGGTCTACTCGCCGCACGACTACGGACCCCTGGTGTACCAGCAGCCCTGGTTCCAGGGCGAGTGGAACCGCACCACCCTGGAACGCGACGTCTGGGACCCCAACTGGCTCTACCTGCACAAGAACGGCACGGCACCGCTGTTCATCGGTGAGTGGGGCGGGCATCTGGACAACGGCCCGAACCAGAAGTGGATGACGGCCCTGCGCGATCTGATCGTGGAGAACGGCATCCACCAGACCTTCTGGTGCGTCAACCCCAACTCCGGGGACACCGGCGGCCTCCTCGGCTACGACTGGGCGACCTGGGACGAGGCCAAGTACGCGCTGCTCAAGCCCGCCCTGTGGCAGTCGGGCGGGAAGTTCGTCGGCCTCGACCACCAGGTCAGGCTCGGCGGCGCGGCCTCCACCACGGGTATCAGCCTCGGCGACCTCTACGGAGGCTGAGCCGGGGCCCCTGAACGTCCTGGGGTGCCGATCAAGCCCCGCCGCCACGGCACCCCAGGACTCCACCAGCCACCCCCGAACACGGCCGGTGCGCGGTTCCCCGGCGCACCCCTGCGCGGCGGACCCCGTCAGCCCTCCGTACCCAGGGCGTTGATGAGGAGCAGGGCGATGTCGTCGGAGCCGGACGTCGCCCCTTTCGCATACCGCACGAGGGTCTCGGCAACGGAGTCCATGTCCTGTTCCAGGGCCAGGGCGAAGTGCTCGGCCAGATCGGCCACGGCCTCGTCGATGTCCACGCCCGGGGCCTCCACGAGTCCGTCGGTGAACAGGGCGAGCGCCGCTCCCAGTGGCAGCGGGACCTCCGCCGTGGGGTAACGGGCCGCCGGGTCGATGCCGAGCAGCAGGCCGGGCGGCAGGTCGAGGACGTCGGTCTGCCCGTCCGGCTGCCGCAGCAGCGGTGCGGGGTGGCCTGCGGTGGCCAGCACCGCGCGCTGCCCGGCCAGGTCGAGATGGACGTACAGGCAGCTGGTGAACAGGCCGGGGTCGAGGTCGGTGAGCAGCCGGTTGGTACGCGCCAGCACCTCGTCGGGCGGCGCGCCCGCGGAGGCGTGCACGGCGGTGCGGACCTGGCCCATGAGCGCGGCGGCGTTCTCGTTGTGCCCCTGTACGTCGCCGATGGCCGCGGCGGCGGTGGTCCCGTCCAGCCGGATCAGGTCGTAGAAGTCCCCGCCTATGCCCATCCCGCGGGTCGACGGGAGATAGCGGGCGGCCACGTCGAGCCCCGCGATGTCGGGGAGGGTCTGGGGCAGGAGGTGGGCCTGGAGGCTGTGCGCTAGCCGGTCCTTGGCGTCGTACAGGCCGGCGCGGTCCAGGGCCTGGGCGAGAAGCCCGGCGATCGAGGTCAGCAGAGCCCGTTCCTCGGTCCCGAAGGGATGGGGCCTGTCGTAGGCGAGGACCAGCGAGCCGATGGGCCGCCCGGAGACGATCAGCGGGAGGAACACACAGGCGGCGACAGCGTTGCGGAGGCCCGCGGAAGGGTAGGCGCGCTCCAGTTCCTCGAAGCTCGCGTAGAAGTCGGGGCTGCCCGTCGTCAGCACGTGTGCCGCCGGTGTCCCCGAGGTCAGCGGTGCGCCGTCGAAACGGTCCATGAGGCCGGGGTGCGTGCCACGGCCGCCCTCCACCCGGAGACGCCCCTCCACCGACGTCATCACGACGAGGGTCTGGATCCGGAACGCGGGCATCAGCTGGTCGCCTGCCAGCTCGATCACGTCCCGGGTCGCGACGGCTTCGGTGAGCGACGCCGCCAGGTGCATCAGGTGGTACAGCGGCGTGGCCCGGCTCGGCACGGCGGAGGTCATGGGCGGAGCGGGCGCCGGGTCGTCGGGGGTGCCGGGTTCCGAGGTGGGGACGATCCGGACGCTGATGCCCGTGTCGTCAGGGAACAGGTGGAAGGTCAGCCAGTGGTCCGGCGGCCTGAGCACCGCGAAGGACGTCTGCCGGCGGCCGATGACGGCGGCACGGTAGTGGTCCTCGACGGCGGGATTGTCCAGCCAGGGCAGTGACTCCCAGGGCAGTGTGCCCAGTACGTCCTCCGCCCGGACCCCCAGCAGGGCGGCCGCGGCGCCGTTGAGGAAGGTGACCGACCCGTCGATGGCCAGCGCGCAGCTCCCGCCGGGCAGCCGCTGGACGAACTCCGCGACGGCGAGGGCCTCGGCCGGACCCGGGGCCGTCTGCTCCGGGGTGGGCAGCACCCTGGGCTGGGGACCCGGCAGGATCGGGGTGCCGGCGCTCTCGGCCTGCTGCAGGAGCATGCCGATGCCGTGGCACCCGGCGATGACCGCTCCGCGCTCCTCGGGCGACAGCTGCGGTGCGTGCGACCCGGGCCACAGCAGCACCAGCCCGCCCCGGTCGGTGGCGCCGGTGCGTATGGGGGCGGCACCCAGTGTGAACCGGTACGGCAGGACGAGGGCGGTGCGCGGATAGCGCCGGGCCAGCTCCTCCTGGCCGCCGAGCCAGATCAGACAACGCAGGCGCACGGCGTCGGCGACCGGTACGGGGGAGAAGCGTGGAACCTTCGTCCACGGGCCGGCCAGCTGGCCGGGCACCCCGGACAGGACGGTCAGGTGCAGTGTGGTGTCGTTCCTCGGCAGCAGGTAGAGCATGGCCACGGAGGCGCCCGTCTCGCGCACGACATGGGCCACGGCGCTGTCCAGCAGCTCCGTGCCCGAACCGGTGGCGGCGACAGGAGCCGCGTGGTCCCGCACACCTTCCAGCGTCCCCTGTGACCGACCGCCGCGCACCCCGTGACGCACACGCGGCACGTGCGTGCCGTGCGTGCCGTGCGTGCCCAGGACATCCCCTTGCCCGGACATCCCCGCGCCCAGGACACTTCGGGGCCCGGGCACGCGAAAGGGCCCGGATGCCGGTGGGCATCCGGGCCCTGCGCAGGATCGTCGCGTACTACGGCTGGGTCGCCCGAGCCTCGCGCCTGTTGTCACGGAAGGTGTTCACCCGCCGCGCGGTGGCGAACAGCGGGATCACCGCCCCCAGGACCACCTGGAGCGCGCAACCGGTCTGCAGGAGCAGCTGGCCACCGGGGGCCTCGAACGCCCAGGCGGCGAGGAGCCCCATCGCGGCCACGATCCAGCCGAGCATGGCCACCGCGAGGACACCCCGCGGCTTCGGGTACTCGACCCGGCTGACCATCAGCCACGCGACTCCGATGATCGCGAGCAGCGTCGGCACGAAGGGCAGCTCCAGGAGCACGATCGAGACGACCGTCAGCGCTCCGAAGGGGCTCGGCATGCCCTGGAACATGCCGTCCTTCAACGTCACACAGGAGAATCTGGCAAGCCTGAGGACCACCGCCAGCAGCACCACGATCGCCGCGAGCGCCGACACCCGCTGGTGTGCGTCGTCCGCGACCATGCCGTACACCAGGACGAAGTACGCCGGTGCGAGGCCGAAGCTGATCAGGTCGGAGAGGTTGTCGAGCTCCGCACCCATCGGCGAGGACCGCAGCTTGCGTGCCACGAGCCCGTCGAAGAGGTCGAACACCGCCGCCATGAGCATGAGGATCACCGCGGTGGCGGCGGAGTGCCGGGCCATGCCCGACTCGTCGCTGCCGGTGAGGTGCGGGATGAGGATCCCCGTCGTGGTGAAGTACACCGCCATGAATCCGCACGTGGCGTTACCGAGGGTGAGGGTGTCCGCTATCGACAGCCGCATGGAGAGCGGCATGTCCTCGGAGTCGTCCTCCTCGTCGGCTTCCGGCACCCAGCCGGCCTGCGTCTCAGGATCAACTACGGTCAATTCGAGTCACCCCCGCGGTCGTGGCCTGGCCGACCTCGACCGCGACATCGACACCTTCGGGAAGGTAGATGTCGACGCGCGAGCCGAATCGGATCAGACCGATGCGTTCGCCCTGCTCCACCTTCGTACCCTGCGGGATGTAGGGGACGATACGACGGGCGACCGCTCCCGCGATCTGCACCATCTCGATGTCGCCGAGCTCGGTGTCGAAGTGCCAGACAACGCGTTCGTTGTTCTCGCTCTCCTTGTTGAACGCCGGAACGAACCCGCCCGGGATGTGCTCCACGGAGGTCACGGTGCCGGACAGTGGCGCCCGGTTGACGTGAACATTCAGCGGGCTCATGAAGATCGCGACGCGGGTGCGCCCGTCCTTCCACGGCATGATGCTCTGCACCACGCCGTCGGCCGGCGAGATGACGCGGCCCTGGGTGATCTCGCGCTCGGGGTCGCGGAAGAACCACAGCATGCCCGCCGCGAGCGCGGTGGTGGGCACGGCCACGGCGGCCCAGCGTCCGGACCTGCGGGCCCGGGCGAGGCTGAGTGCCGCGGTGGCGACGGTCGGGAGGAGCCACGGCGAAGCTCCGCGCGCGAGGCGGACTCCGCCGCGTGATGCAGAGTTCTGGGTGTCGGGCATGGATGACCTTCGTAGCGGATGATGCCGCGCTGGCAACGGGGGGACGGCGGCTTTCCGGCGATGCTATCGGGTGCGAGCGGCAACTGGGCAAGCCAGCAGCCGAGTCGGACAGCTGAAAGGCTCCGGACGAGGGTGACCGGGTGTGATGTTCTTCGCCACCAAATCACCTCGAAACAGACAATCAGCCCTGGAGCCGGTACTCCTCGAGCAGCCGGCGACCGATGATCATTTTCTGGATCTCGGCGGTACCTTCACCGATCAGCAGCATCGGGGCCTCACGGTAGAGGCGCTCGATCTCGTACTCCTTGGAGAAGCCGTAGCCGCCATGGATGCGGAAGGCGTCCTCGACGACTTCCTTGCAGTACTCGGAGGCGAGGTACTTCGCCATCCCTGCCTCCAGGTCGTTCCGCTCCCCGGAGTCCTTTTTGCGTGCCGCGTTCACCATCATCGCATGGGCCGCTTCGACCTTGGTGGCCATTTCGGCCAGTTTGAACTGGATCGCCTGGTGCTGGGCGATCGGCTTTCCGAAGGTCTGACGCTGCTGGGCGTACGAAACGCCCAGTTCGAACGCACGCTGCGCGACACCGCAGCCACGCGCGGCGACATTCACCCGTCCTACCTCGACACCGTCCATCATTTGGTAAAAACCCCGGCCGGTGGCGCCGCCCAGCACGCGATTGGCCGGAATGCGCAGTCCGTCCATGATGAGCTCGGTCGTGTCGACGCCCTTGTAGCCCATCTTGTCGATCTTCCCCGGGATCGTCAGACCGGGCCGGACCTCGCCGAAGCCCGCCTCCTTCTCGACCAGGAAAGTCGTCATCGACCTGTGCGGAGCCGTGGCGACCTCCGAAGGGGAGTGTCCTTCGTCACTCCGGCACAGGACGGCGACCAGAGTGGACGTGCCACCGTTCGTCAGCCACATCTTCTGGCCGTTGAGGACGTACTCGTCTCCCTCCCTGACGCCCTTGGAGGTGATCGCCGAGACATCGGAGCCGAGCGCCGGCTCGGACATCGAGAAGGCGCCCCGCACCTCGCCGAGCGCCATGCGCGGCAGGAACGTGTCCTTCTGCTCCTGGGTTCCGTGCTGCTTCAGCATGTACGCCACGATGAAGTGCGTGTTGATGATGCCCGACACGCTCATCCAGCCCCGGGCGATCTCCTCGACGCACAGCGCGTACGTGAGGAGCGACTCACCCAGACCGCCGTACTCCTCGGGAATCATCAAGCCGAACAGGCCGAGTTCCTTGAGCCCCTCGACGATGTCCGCCGGGTACTCGTCGCGGTGCTCCAACTGGGTCGCGACAGGGATGATCTCCTTGTCGACGAAGTTCCGGACCGTGGACAGGATCTCCTGCTGGACATCCGTCAGTCCCGCGGTCTGCGCGAGTCGGCTCATGGCTACTTGTCCCCGTTCTTGCTCGGCGGCTGGATCGGCTCCGGGCGGCCGGGCTGCTCTCCGCCGCGCTCCTTGATGTACGTCTCGGTGGGGACCATCACCTTGCGGCGGAACACGCAGACCAGCGTGCCGTCCTGCTTGTAGCCCTTCGTCTCGACGTGGACGATGCCGCGGTCGCTCTTCGACCTCGACGGCGTCTTGTCGAGCACGGTCGTCTCGCCGTAGATCGTGTCGCCGTGGAAGGTCGGCGCGACGTGCTTCAGCGACTCCACCTCCAGATTGGCGATCGCCTTTCCGGAGACGTCCGGCACCGACATGCCGAGCAGCAGCGAGTAGACGTAGTTGCCCACGACGACGTTCCTGCCGAAATCGGTCGTCTTCTCCGCGTAGTTGCTGTCCATGTGCAGCGGGTGGTGATTCATGGTGAGCAGGCAGAAGAGGTGGTCGTCGTACTCCGTGACCGTCTTTCCGGGCCAGTGCTTGTAGACAGCGCCGACCTCGAACTCCTCGTAGGTCCGTCCGAACTGCATGATTCAGGCCTCCGGGGCTTCGAACTTGGAGGTGCGCGGCATACCGGCCGCGCGGCCCTTGCCCGCGATCACCAGCGCCATCTTCCGGCTGGCCTCGTCGATCATCTCGTCCCCGAGCATCGCCGAGCCCTTCCTGCCGCCCTCCTCGGAGGTGCACCAGTCGTAGGCGTCGAGGATGAGCTCGGCGTGGTCGTAGTCCTCCTGCGAGGGCGAGAACACCTCGTTGGCGGCGTCGACCTGGCCGGGGTGGAGGACCCACTTGCCGTCGAAGCCCAGCGCCGCGGCGCGGCCGGCCACCTCGCGGTAGGCGTCCACGTCGCGGATCTGGAGGAACGGGCCGTCGATCGCCTGGAGGTCGTGCGTGCGGGCCGCCATCAGGATGCGCATCAGGATGTAGTGGTAGGCGTCCGCCGGATAGCCGGGCGGCTGCTGACCGACGACCAGGGTCTTCATGTTGATCGAGGCCATGAAGTCGGCGGGGCCGAAGATCAGGGTCTCCAGCCGGGGCGAGGCGGCTGCGATGTCGTCGATGTTCACCAGGCCCTTGGCGTTCTCGATCTGCGCCTCGATGCCGATCCTCCCGATCTCGAAGCCCATCGTCTTCTCGATCTGGGTGAGCAGCAGGTCCAGTGCGACGACCTGCTGGGCGTCCTGGACCTTCGGCAGCATGATGCAGTCGAGGTTCGGGCCCGCGCCCTCGACGACCGTGATGACGTCGCGGTACGTCCAGTGCGTCGTCCAGTCGTTCACCCGGACGACCCGGGTCTTGCCGGTCCAGTCACCGTTGTTGAGCGCGTCGACGATGTGGTGCCGGGCGCCCTCCTTGGCGAGCGGGGCGCAGGCGTCCTCCAGGTCCAGGAACACCTGGTCCGCGGGGAGGCCCTGGGCCTTCTCCAGGAAGCGCGGGTTGGAGCCGGGCACGGCCAGACACGAGCGCCGGGGGCGCAGGCGGTTCACGGAGTGCGCGGCGGAGCCGCCCGAAACCGGGGTGGCGGCGGGCGACGGGCTGGGCGTGGTCATGCGGGGACCTCCAGAGGGTCGAGCTTGTTCGCTTTCCGGATCTCGTCGACGATACGGCCGATGATCTCCGTGATACCGAAGTCCTTCGGGGTGAAGACGGCGGCGACGCCGGCCTCGATGAGCGCGTGTGCGTCGGCCTGCGGGATGATGCCGCCCGCGATCACCGGGATGTCCGCGGCACCCGCCTCACGCAGCCGGTTCAGCACGTCGGGTACGAGTTCGGCGTGCGAGCCGGACAGGATGGACAGCCCCACGCAGTGCACGTCCTCGGCCAGCGCGGCGTCGGTGATCTGCTCGGGCGTCAGCCTGATGCCCTGGTAGACGACCTCGAAGCCGCTGTCCCTGGCGCGCACGGCGATCTGCTCGGCGCCGTTGGAGTGCCCGTCGAGGCCCGGCTTGCCGACCAGCAGGCGCAGCCGGCCCACACCGAGGTCGTCGGCGGTGCGGGACACCTTCGCGCGGACCAGGGCGAGTGGTGTGCCGGGCTCCGCGGTGACCGCCACCGGCGCGGACGAGACGCCCGTGGGCGCACGGAACTCGCCGAACACGTCGCGCAGGGCCCAGGACCACTCGCCCGTGGTGACGCCCGCCCTGGCGCACTCGACGGTCGCCTCCATCATGTTCTCGGTGCCCGCCGCGGCCTTCTTGAGTGCGGCGAGTGCCTCGGTCGCCCGTGCCTCGTCGCGGTTGTCGCGCCACTCGTGCAGCGCGGCCACCACCCGTGCCTCGTTCGCCGGGTCCACCGTCATGATCGCCGCGTCCAGGTCGGCGGTCAGCGGGTTGGGTTCGGTCGTCTCGTAGACGTTGACGCCGACGATCTTCTCGTCGCCGGCCTCGATCCGGGCCCGTCGCGTCGCGTGCGAGGAGACGAGCTCCGACTTGAGGTAGCCGGACTCGACGGCGGCCATCGCGCCGCCCATCTGCTGGATCCGGTCGATCTCGGCCAGCGACTCGGTGACCAGCTCCTCGACCTTCGCCTCGATGACGTGCGAACCGGCGAAGATGTCCTCGTACTCCAGCAGGTCGCTCTCGTGCGCGAGTACCTGCTGGATGCGGAGCGACCACTGCTGGTCCCACGGGCGCGGCAGCCCGAGCGCCTCGTTCCAGGCGGGCAGCTGGACGGCGCGGGCGCGGGCGTCCTTGGAGAGCGTGACGGCCAGCATCTCCAGCACGATGCGCTGGACGTTGTTCTCCGGCTGGGCCTCGGTGAGCCCCAGTGAGTTGACCTGCACGCCGTACCGGAAGCGGCGCTGCTTGGGGTTCTCGATGCCGTAGCGCTCGCGCGTGATCCGGTCCCAGATGCGGCCGAAGGCGCGCATCTTGCACATCTCCTCGATGAAGCGGACGCCCGCGTTCACGAAGAAGGAGATGCGGGCGACGACGTCACCGAACCTCTCCTCGGGCACCTGCCCCGAGTCGCGTACCGCGTCGAGGACCGCGACGGCCGTCGACATGGCGTACGCGATCTCCTGGACCGGGGTGGCTCCCGCCTCCTGCAGGTGGTAGCTGCAGATGTTGATCGGGTTCCACTTCGGGATGCGGTTGACCGTGTACGTGATCATGTCGGTCGTCAGCCGCAGCGAGGGCCCGGGCGGGAAGACGTGCGTCCCCCGCGACAGGTACTCCTTGACGATGTCGTTCTGGGTCGTGCCCTGGAGCCTGTCCGGGTCGGCCCCCTGCTCCTCCGCGACCACCTGGTAGAGGGCCAGCAGCCACATCGCGGTGGCGTTGATCGTCATCGAGGTGTTCATCTGCTCCAGGGGGATGTCCTGGAACAGCCGCCTCATGTCACCGAGGTGCGAGACGGGCACGCCGACCCGGCCCACCTCGCCCCGGGCGAGCACGTGGTCGGGGTCGTAGCCGGTCTGCGTGGGCAGGTCGAATGCGACCGACAGGCCCGTCTGGCCCTTGGCGAGGTTGCGCCGGTACAGCTCGTTGGACGCCTCGGCGGTCGAGTGGCCGGCGTACGTCCGCATGAGCCACGGACGGTCCTTCTGACGTTCGGTCATGGTGGACCTCAGACGTTGCGGCTGGATGGAATGGCCCGCTCCGCCGGTGCGTCACGGAACAGGTTGATGGCGTCGACGTGCTGCTCACGGAGCTCCGTGTCGCGCACACCCAGGCCCTCGCGGGGGGACAGCGCGAGGACGCCGACCTTGCCCTGGTGCAGGTTGCGGTGCACGTCGTACGCGGCCTGGCCGGTGTCCTCCAGGGAGTAGACCTTGGAGAGCGTCGGGTGGATCTTGCCCTTGGCGATCAGGCGGTTCGCCTCCCAGGCCTCGCGGTAGTTGGCGAAGTGGGAGCCTACGATGCGCTTGAGGGACATCCACAGGTAGCGGTTGTCGTACTCGTGGTTGTAGCCGGAGGTGGAGGCGCAGGTGACGATCGTGCCGCCCTTGCGGGTGACGTAGACGCTCGCGCCGAAGGTCTCGCGGCCCGGGTGCTCGAAGACGATGTCCACGTCCTCGCCACCGGTCAGCTCACGGATGCGCTTGCCGAACCGCTTCCACTCGCGCGGGTCCTGGTTGTGCTCGTCCTTCCAGAACTTGTAGTCCTCGGCGTTGCGGTCGATGATCGCGGTCGCGCCCATCTTCCGGCAGATCTCGGCCTTCTGGTCGCTGGAGACGACACAGATCGGGTTGGCGCCGCCGGCCAGCGCGAACTGGGTGGCGTACGAACCGAGTCCGCCGCTCGCGCCCCAGATCAGCACGTTGTCGCCCTGCTTCATGCCCGCGCCGTTGCGCGAGACGAGCTGGCGGTACGCGGTGGAGTTGACCAGGCCGGGGGCCGCGGCCTCCTCCCAGCTGAGGTGGCCGGGCTTCGGCATCAGCTGGTTCGACTTGACGAGCGCGATCTCCGCCAGGCCGCCGAAGTTGGTCTCGAAGCCCCAGATGCGCTGCTCGGGGTCGAGCATCGTGTCGTTGTGGCCGTCGGAGGACTCCAGCTCGACCGAGAGGCAGTGTGCGACGACCTCGTCGCCCGGGTTCCAGGCGTTGACGCCGGGTCCGGTGCGCAGCACGACGCCTGCGAGGTCGGAGCCGATGACGTGGTACGGGAGGTCGTGGCGCTTGCTGAGGTCGCTGAGCTTGCCGTACCGCTCCAGGAAGCCGAAGGTCGAGACGGGCTCGAAGATCGACGTCCACACGGAGTTGTAGTTGACCGAGCTGGCCATGACCGCCACCAGGGCCTCGCCCGGCCCGAGCTCGGGCACCGGCACGTCCTCGACGTGGAGGGACTTGCGGGGGTCCTTGTCGCGGCTGGCGACGCCGGCGAACATCTCGGCCTCGTCCTTGTGCACGGTCACCGCGCGGTACGACTCGGGGAGGGACAGGGCGGCGAAGTCGGCCGCCGTGCTGTCCTGCGACTGGATCGCGTCCAGGATTTCCTTCACGGTGTTGCCTCCGGCAGGTCGGGTCTCCAGCGTCGAGGGAACGCTCGAGGGACCCCTATGGACAGGGGAGCGGTGCGGTGTGGAGGTGTGCCGTCGGTTCGGCGGGTGGTGCGTGGCCTGCTCTGTGGAGCAGAAGGGTTTGCCTGTGACGCAGGCGCCCGGGCGCGCGGACACGTGGTCCGCGGGGACAGCCGGCGTAGATGAGATCTCCGTACGCCGGCCGCCCGGACGCCTTCAACGTATGGCACTGCGTGACAGGTGGCAAGGCACCCAGTGCCAACAATTTCTCTCACTTGTCATCTCGCGGGCACGCATGAGCAACATCATGGCCGGTATGCCGGATTGATCCCGTGGGCGACGACTCTACGGCGTGGTGCGGTACACGTACGGCGTCGTCGTGCCCAGGGCGGTGAAGCCCAGTCCGCGCAGGATCGGCGCGGACCGGTCCGTCGCGTCGACCCGCAGATGGCGGTAGCCGCGCTCGGCGGCGATACGGGCCCTGTGGGTGATCAGCGCCCGGTAGATGCCCCTGCCCCGCCAGGGGGCCGCCGTACCGCCGCCCCAGAGGCCGGCGAAGCCGGTGCCGGGGTGGAGCTCCATGCGGGCGGCGCTCACCGGCTCGCCGTCCGCGAGGGCCACCACCGCGACGAGCGTGTCGGGGGCCTCGACGAGCCGGGTCAGCGTCCGCCGGCGCAGCCAGGAGCTGTCGGTACCGAACGCCCGCTCGTGCGCACGGACCATCAGCTCCACCCCCGCCGCGTCGGACACCGTGTGCAGATCGACTCCGGGTGGGAGCTCCGCGGCGGGCGGACCGGCGACCGGAGTGACGAACAGGGTCTCCGGCGGCTCCGCCTCGAAACCCGCCCCGCGCAGCCGCTGCCCCAGATCGGCGGGCCGGTCGTGGGAGTACAGCTTCCACTCGAACTCGTCGTGCCCGAGGGAGGTGTAGTACTCCACCTGCGCCGCGATCGCCGCGTCCGCGCGTACGGGATCGAGGTCCGGGGCCGTCCAGACGACACCGTTCCACTCGTCCGGTGTGCCGACCTGGCGGACCAGGTCAGGGGTGCGCTCGACGCGTGCGCCGGGGGCGTCGGGGCGGGCGTTCCTGCGCATCTCGCTGTCGAAGAGGGCCAGCAGTGCTTCTGTTCGGTCCTGTGCCATCGGCACACCCGAGCACGGGGGCGAGGCCCCGGCAACCGGGTTTCGGCCGCCGCGGCGGCCGCTCAGTGCTGCTTGAGGGCCTGCTGGATCGTACGCATGACCTCGTCCAGGGGCGCGTCGGTACGGGCCACGGCGACCAGCACCTCGCCCTCCCTGGACACCGAGGCCGCCGGGGTCCTGTCCGGCTCGCTCCCCACGGTCCGCCCCGCCCCGATCCCGGTGCCGAAGGTGTCGCGCACGATCGCGAACGCGTGGTCGAGCTGCGCCTCCACGTCACCCTGGCCGCCCGCCCGCAGCCAGCGCCGCAGCACATGGTTGTGCGCGGTCACCACGGCAGACGCGGCCACCTCGGCCAGCAGGGGGTCGTCGTTGCCCACATGGTGGTCGCGCTCGTCGAAATGGCCCAGTAGGTAGCGCGTGAAGAGCCGCTCGTAGCGGGCCACCGAGGCGATCTCCGCCTCCCTGAGCGTGGGCACCTCGCGGGTCAGCTTGTAGCGGGCCACGGAGACCGCCGGCTTCGCCGCGTACATCCTCATGACCTCCTTGATGCCGCGGCACACGGTGTCGAGCGGGTGCTCGTGCGCGGGGGCGGCGTTGAGGACGGCCTCGGCCCTGACGAGGGTGTCGTCGTGGTCCGGGAAGATGGCCTCTTCCTTGGAACGGAAGTGGCGGAAGAACGTGCGCCGCGCCACCCCGGCGGCCCCCGCGATCTCGTCCACCGTCGTCGCCTCGTACCCCTTGGCGGAGAAGAGCTCCATGGCCGCGGCGGCCAACTCGCGGCGCATCTTCAGTCGTTGAGCGGCGGCCCGGGTGCCTGCGGCGCTCTCCGGGGCATCCGTCGCGGCGGAGGAACGGGGGGACTTGGCAGGTCGGGACATGGTGTGAACGTAACCCATCAGCGCGCGGGAGTGCGCCTGTGGGGGCGGGTCGCCCGAGGGCCCCAGCAACCCGCCCCACCCGGCCCCCGGCTCAGCGCCGGGCATATTCGCGGAAGCCGCGCCCCGTCTTACGGCCGAGGCAGCCCGCGGCCACCAGGTGCTCCAGCAGCGGCGCCGGGGCGAGACCCGGGTCGCGGAACTCGCTGTGCAGGACCTTCTCGATGGCGAGCGAGACGTCCAGGCCGACGACGTCCAGGAGCTCGAACGGCCCCATCGGGTACCCGCCGCCCAGCTTCATCGCCGCGTCGATGTCGTCGAGCGTCGCGTAGTGCTCCTCGACCATCTTGATCGCGTTGTTGAGGTAGGGGAACAGCAGCGCGTTCACGATGAAGCCCGCGCGGTCGCCGCAGTCCACCGGGTGCTTGCGCACCTTCACGCAGACCTCGCGGACCGTGGCGTGCACGTCGTCCGCGGTCAGCACCGTGCGGACGACCTCGACCAGCTTCATCGCGGGCGCCGGGTTGAAGAAGTGCATCCCGACGACGTCCTCGGGACGCGAGGTCACCCGGGCGATCGCCACGACCGGCAGCGACGAGGTGGTCGTCGCCAGCACCGCACCCGGCTTGCAGACCTTGTCCAGGGTCTGGAAGAGCTGTCGCTTGACCTCCAGGTCCTCGGCCACCGCCTCGACCGCGAGGTCGACGTCGGCGAAGGAGTCCAGCGAGCCCGACGCGGTGACCAGTGCGAGGGCCGCGTCGCGGGCCTCCTCCGTCAGCCGCCCCTTGGCCACCGAACGCGCCAGGGACTTGCCGATCCGTGCCTTGGCGGTGTCCGCCTTCTCCTGGCTCCGCGCGGCGAGCACCACGGGGTACCCGGCCTTCGCGAAGACCTCCGCGATGCCCGACGCCATCGTGCCCGAGCCGGCCACTCCCACCGAGGCGACCTCGCGCCCGGCCGCCGCGCCCGCGCCGGCCGCCGGTGTCAGGGCGTCCGGCACCACGGTCTGGCCGCCGGGGGCGTCGTACGTGTAGAAGCCGCGGCCCGTCTTCCGTCCGGTCAGCCCCGCCTCGCTCAGCTGGCCCAGCACCGGCGCCGGGGCGTGCAGCCGGTCGCGGGACGCCGTGTACATGGCCTCCAGGACCGTGCGGGCGGTGTCGATGCCGATCAGGTCGAGCAGCGCCAGCGGGCCCATGGGCAGACCGCAGCCCAGCTTCATGGCCGCGTCGATGTCCTCACGGGAGGCGTAGTTCGCCTCGTACATCGCGGCTGCCTGGTTCAGGTAGCCGAAGAGCAGGCCGTCCGCGACGAATCCCGGCCGGTCGCCGACCGCGACCGGTTCCTTGCCCAGCTCACGGGCGAGCCGGGTGACCCGCTCCACGGCGGGCGGGGCGGTCAGCACAGAGGAGACCACCTCGACGAGCTTCATCGCGGGCGCCGGGTTGAAGAAGTGCAGGCCCAGGACGCGCTCGGGGTGCTGCGACTCGGCGGCCAGCCGGGTCACGGACAGGGCGTTGGTGCCCGTCGCCAGGATCGCGGTGGGGGAGACCACCGCGTCGAGCTCCCGGAAGACCTGCTGCTTGATCTCGTACGTCTCCGGCACGACCTCGATGACCAGCTCCGCGTCCGCGGCGGCCTGCAGGTCGGAGAACGTGCGGAAGCGGGTGAGGATGTCGCGCCGCTCCTGCTCCGTGATCCGCTCACGGCTCACGGAGCGTGCGGTGGAGGCCTCCAGGGAGGCGACGGCCTGCCGGGCCGCGGCTTCGCTGACGTCGATACCGACGACTTCGCGGCCCGCACGGGCCAGGACCTCGGCGATGCCGGTTCCCATGGTGCCGAGGCCGACGACGGCAATGGTGCTGAGCGGGGTGTCCATCACGGGACTCCAGGGTGAGTGACGACTGAGAGGAGCACGGCGGCGCGCGTGGTCGGCGTCGACCGGCGCTCGGGGTGCGAGGAGGGCGTGTCGTGGTGCACGGTCCCGGGCGCTCACGGGCGCACCGGGGTGAAGGGTGACGGGCTCTGTCCCGGAGCCACGTCTCACAAAATGCCGAACCGACAAGCAACTCCGGGTGGCTGCGTCACCAGGCCACCGGAGCCGACGGGTGTGTGTCCCGCTCACCTGAGCTTAACCGGCGAGTAACGAGCGCGCCAGCCCTGGCCGCTTGTGCGTCGGCACACACTTGCGCGAGCCCTCCACCGCCCCCGGGAAGGAGGAGACCCCGCCCGGACACAGTGCGTGCGCATCGATAAACTCACCGTCATGGATGAGGAGTTCCGCTCGCTGACGGACCGGCTCGGCGACGAGTCCGGTGGCCCGGTGGCCTTCCACCGGCTGCTCGCCACCGACGACGACGAGGAGCTGGCCAGAGTCCTGATCGAACGCGAACGGCCGCTGTGGGCACGTGAGATGGCCGCGTTCCGGCTCGGCTGCCGGGGCGACAGCCGGGCCTTCGAGGCGCTGGTCCTCCTCCTCAACCACCGTGACCCCGAGCGCTGCGTCTCCGCCGCCCACGCCCTGCGGCTCCTCGGCGATCCCCGGACACCCCGCGCGGCGGCGGCACTTGCCACGAACGGCCTGCGGACGGCCTACGCGCTGCACCCGGTCCGGCTGCTGGCCGACCTGCGGGCCCCCGAGTCCGTGCCCACCCTGGTCAGCACCCTGCACAGGCTGCTGACCCCCGACGAGCCCCACTGGCGCGTCGCCCTGGCCTGCGTCGAAGGGCTCGGCAACCTGGGCGACGGCAGGGCCCGCCCGGTCCTGGAGGCGGCACTGCCGCACCCGCGCCTCGGCACCGCTGCTGCGTCGGCCCTCAGCCGACTGCCCGCCCGCTGAGCGCGCGTCCGTAACGGACCTCGGGCACCAGGGCCCCGCCCGCCTCGAAGGTCTCCTCCGCGCCGTCCGGGCCGAAGCCCGCGCGCTCGTAGAAGCGCCGGGCACGCGCGTTCTCCTTCAGCACCCACAGGGTCATCCGGCCGAATCCGTCCGCCGCGGCCCGCCCGGTCGCCTCCGCCAGAAGGGCGCGCCCGGCGCCCGTACCGATGCGGTCCGGGTGCACGTAGATCGCGAACAGCTCGGCGCTCCCGTCGGGCGCCGCGTCGTCGCGGCAGGGGCCGTAGCAGGCCCAGCCGGTCACCGCGGCGTCCGGAGTTCCGGCCACCAGGTTCACCGGCCCGCCTTCCGTGGTGAGGTGCGCGCGGCGCCGCTCGGCGTCCCCGGCCACGTCCATCGCGTCCAGGTACGCCCGTGGGATCAGGCCCGCGTACGCGTGCTGCCAGCCGCGCACCCGGATCTCCGCCACGGCGGCGCAGTCGTCGAGTGCCATGTCCCGGACGAACACGCCGGGGACGTACGCGGGAGTGGGCCGTGTGGTCATGCGGGCCATCCTGGCGTACGCCCCCGGCGCGGGGCATGGTGATCTATCGGCCGCGGAAGCCGAGCAGGCCGTGCAGGGCCGCGCCCCTCGTGCCGGAAGCGGCCTTCACGGCGGGTGCCGCCTTCGGCTCCGGCTGCGCGTCGCAGACCGCGTCGGCGCCGCTGCCGCCGCCGCTGCTCGGGAGGGTGCCGTCGGTGAGGTAGGCCACCAGGTGCGCGTCCAGGCAGTCGTTGCCGCTGAGGGTGATGCCGTGGTTGCCGCCGCCCTGTTCGACGACCAGGCGGGAGCCCTTGAGCCTGCGGCTCATCGTGACACCCCCCTCGTAGGGCGTGGCCGCGTCGTCGGTGGCCTGGAAGAGCAGCGCCGGCGGGATCCTGTCGTTGGCGACCCGCACCGGCTCCAGCGGTTCGACCGGCCAGGTGGCGCACGGGGCGTTGTACCAGGTGTTGTTCCACGACATGAAGGGCGACTTGCGATGCGCCCGCCAGGTGTCGTCGCGCCAGGTGCTCCAGGTCCGGGGCCACCCGGCGTCGCGGCACTGCACGGCCGCGTAGACGGAGTACCCGTTGTCGCCGCTGCCGTCCACGGCGGCGAAGTCCTGGTAGGCGGTGGCCAGCGCGTCCTGGTCGTGGTCGTTCACGTACGCCGCGAACGCCTCGGCCAGGCGCGGCCAGTAGCCGTTGTAGTAACCGCCGGGCATGAAGGTGTCCTCGAGCTCGCTCGGGCCGACCTTGCCCCCCGCGGGACGCTTCTTGACCGCGTCGCGCATCCGGTACCAGGCGGCTTCGACCTCGGCGGGGTCGCCGCCGAGTCCGTAGACGGCGTCGTTCTTCGCCACCCACGCGGCGAAGGCCTTGTGGCGGGCGTCGAACGCGTGGTCCTGGCCGAGGTTGTCCTCGTACCAGACGCCGTCGGGGTCGACGACCGAGTCGAGTACCAGGCGGCGTACGCGCTCGGGGAACAGCTTGGCGTAGACCGCGCCGAGGTAGGTGCCGTAGGAATAGCCGAAGTAGTTGATCCGCTGCGCGCCGAGGGCCTCGCGGATGACGTCCAGGTCCTTCGCGGCGCTGGCGGTGTCCATGTACGGCAGCAGGTCGCCGTACTTCTCGCCGCACGCGGCGGCGAACGAGGCGGCCCTGTTCCGCGCGGTCTTCTCCGCGTCGTAGGAGTCCGGCACGCTGTCGGGGCGCACCGGCGCGAAGTACTCGGGTACGCAGTCCAGGGCCGGGGTGCTCCTGCCGACCCCGCGCGGGTCGAACCCGATCACGTCGTACTGCGCGGCGAGCTTCGCGGGCAGCGAGGACGCCACGAAGCCGGCCATCGAGAGCCCGCTGCCGCCGGGTCCGCCGGGGTTGACCAGGAGCGGGCCCTGGGAGGTCTTCGCCGTGTGCGGGACACGGGAGAGGGCGAGGGTCACCGGCCGGCCCGACGGGTTGTCATGGTCCAGCGGTGCGCGCACCTTCGCGCACTGGAGCGTCGGGTACGACTTCGTCGCACAGGCGGTCCACTTGAGTGGTGCGGCGGCACCCGGGGTGACCGGGCCCGTCCCTGGCGGTGCCGAGGCGGTGGACGGCGCGGCGGTCACCAGGCCCGCGACCGTGGCGCCGACGGCGACCAGAATTCCTGCACGTTTCGTCATACGGCCTCCCGTGGTCGGGCGATGCGGCTGTGGTGGCACAGCCCCCGCCGGATGCTTCCCGGATCGGGGTGCGGCAGGACACCTGTCGCCCAGAGTTGACCCGTTCGGGAAGGAAGGCCGTTGCGGTCAGAGCAGACTCAGCTGGGTGGGGCCGGGGGCGTTGCCGTCCGCGGGGGCCGCCGGGGTCCCGCGGACGTCGCGGCGGGCGCTTCCCCGGTCGGCGGGCCCGATGCCGTACTCGGCCGCCAGCTCGTGCACCCGGCGGGTGATGTCGCGCTGGTACCAGGTGGGCGCGTAGGCCCCGTCCGCGTACATCCGCTCGTACCGGTGGACCAGGTGCGGATGGTGGTGTGCGAGCCACTGCATGAACCACTCACGGGCTCCGGGCCGGAGGTGCAGTACGAGCGGGGTCACCGAGGTCGCGCCGGCGTCGGCGACCGCGCGGACCGTGGCGCGGAGTTGGTCGGGGTGGTCGCCGAGGAAGGGGATGACCGGGGCCATCAGCACCCCGCAGCCGATCCCGTTGTCCGCCAGGGCGCGGACGACGTCCAGGCGGCGTTCGGGGGAGGGGGTACCCGGCTCGACCGTGCGCCACAGCTCGCGGTCGGTGAAGCCGACGGATACGGAGACGCCGACCTCCGTGACCTGGGCGGCCTGCCGCAGCAGGTCGAGGTCGCGCAGGATCAGCGTGCCCTTGGTGAGGATCGAGAACGGGTTCGCGCGATCGCGCAGCGCGGCGATGATGCCGGGCATCAACCGGTAGCGGCCTTCTGCCCGCTGGTAGCAGTCGACGTTCGTGCCCATGGCGATGTGCTGGCCGAGCCACCGGCGCGAGGCGAGGTGACGGTTCAGCAGTTCCACGGCGTTGACCTTGACCACGATCTGTGAGTCGAAGCCGATTCCGGTGTCCAGGTCGAGGTAGCCGTGGGTCTTGCGGGCGAAGCAGTACACGCACGCGTGGGAGCAGCCGCGGTACGGGTTCACGGTCCATTCGAACGGCATGCGGGAGGCGCCGGGCACCCGGTTCACGATCGTGCGGGCCCGGATCTCGTGGAAGGTGATCCCCCTGAACTCGGGGGTGTCGAAGGTGCGCGTCGTCACCGCGTCGGCGGCGAAGAGGGCACCGGTCTCGCCTTTCGCGCCCTGTGCGGTTCTATCGGCCAGATTGTCCCAGCGCATGAAGGCCTCCTCGGTAGTACTGGACCGAGAATAGAACATATGTTCCCTTGATCGTGCGTGGCGCGAGGCGGGGCCCGATTTTGAGGGGCCGTACCCGAGGTGGTTGGCTCATCAGCACCCCGAACACACGAATGCTGGAGGAGTAGGCATGGCGCAGGTCGAGGCCACGACAGAGCGGATCATCGCGGCGGATGCGGAGACGGTGTTCGACGCGCTGGCCGACTACAAGGAGGTCCGGGGCAAGGTGCTGACCGGACACTTCAGCGAGTACGAGGTGCGCGAGGGCGGAGACGGCGAAGGCACCCTCGTCCACTGGAAGCTCCAGGCCACGAGCAAGCGGGTCCGCGACTGCCTGCTCGAGGTCACCGAGCCGGGCGGCGCCTCCCAGGCCGGCGGGTACGCGGGCGGGCAACTGGTCGAGAAGGACCGCAACTCCTCGATGGTTACCACCTGGACCGTGACCCCGGCCGGTGAGGGCAGGTCCAAGGCCGTCGTCTCGACCGTCTGGGACGGTGCCGGAGGCATCGGCGGATTCTTCGAGAGGACCTTCGCGCCCAAGGGGCTCGGCCGGATCTACGACGAGCTGCTGACGAACCTCGCCGCCGAGGTCGAGAAGTAGGCCTGCTCCGACTGCTGTTGGCGCCGCGCCGGCCTCACCGGAACGAGTGGTTTTCCGGAGGGGCCGGTTGTGCGCCGTAGTGCCTCCCACCGGCGCATAAGCCCTCGCTGTGCGCCGTGAGTGCGCCCGGTCGCGTTTGCCCCGCCTTGCCGCCTGATGCGACAAATGGGCGGCGCAGCTGCGACGAGGGGAGCGTCACGTGGTGGGTGGGATCACTCTGGTGAAGGACGAGCCGGGGGGCGTCGGGTGCGAACCGCCCGGCACCGGGCCGGAGTCCGTACCGCACGGCAGCGGGACGGGACCGGTTCCGCGGGCCACCGGGCCGGAGTCCGGGCCGCCCCGCCGGACGTCCGGCACCGGTTCCCCGCTGCCGGCCCCCGAGGTCAGCCCCCGCCGGATCCGGCTCGTCTTCCTCGGGCTGATGCTGACCCTGCTGCTCGCGGCGCTCGACCAGATGATCGTCGCCACCGCCCTGCCGAAGATCGTCGGTGAGTTGCACGGTCTGGACAAGATGTCCTGGGCCGTCACCGCCTATCTGCTGGCCTCCACGATCGGCCTGCCGATCTACGGGAAGCTGGGCGACCTCTTCGGCCGCAAGGGCGTCTTCCAGTTCGCGATCGTCGTCTTCGTCATCGGCTCCGCGCTCGCCGGGTGGTCGCGCACCATGGACGAACTCATCGCCTTCCGGGCGGTCCAGGGCATCGGCGGCGGCGGCCTCATGATCGGTGTCCAGGCGATCATCGCCGACATCGTGCCGCCCAGGGAACGAGGCCGCTACATGGGTCTCATCGGGGCGGTGTTCGGCCTCGCCTCCGTCGCGGGACCGCTCCTCGGCGGCTTCTTCACCGACCACGCCTCCTGGCGCTGGTGCTTCTACATCAACGTGCCGTTCGGCCTCGTCACCCTCGCCGTCATCGCGCTCGTACTGAAACTGCCCAAGCCCGCGGTCCGCCCCCGTCTCGACGTCCTCGGCGCGCTGCTGATCGCCGCCGCCTCGACCTGCCTGGTACTGCTCACCAGCTGGGGCGGCACGGAGTACGCCTGGGGCTCGCGGACCATCCTGGGACTCGCCGCCGGGGCCGCCGGAACGACCCTGCTCTTCCTCGTCGTCGAACACCGGGCGGCCGAACCCGTCATCCCGCTGCGGCTGTTCCGCGACTCGGTCTTCAACGTCACCTCACTGGTGGGCGCGGTCGTCGGGGTCGCGCTCTTCGGCGCCGCCAGCTATCTGCCGACCTACCTCCAGATGGTCGAGGGGGTGTCCGCCACCGAGTCGGGGCTGCTGATGCTGCCCATGATGGGCGGCATCGTCATCGCCTCCGTGGTCTCCGGACAGCTGGTCTCGCGCACCGGCCGCTACCGCGTCTACCCGCTGGTGGGCGGGGCCGTCTCGGCGGTCGGCATGTGGCTGCTCTCCCGCCTGGACACCGACACCTCGCCGCTGGAGTACGGCCTCTGGCAGGCCGTGCTGGGCATCGGGATCGGCCTCGTCATGTCCGTGCTGGTGCTGGCCGTGCAGAACTCCGTACGCCCCTCCGACCTGGGCACCGCCACCAGCGCCCACAACTACTTCCGGCAGATCGGCGGCAGTGTCGGCGCGGCGATCTTCGGCACCCTGTTCGCCGGGCGGCTGGCGGACGCGCTCGGGGTGCGGCTCCCCGCCGGTGCCGACCTGCCCGATCCGGAGTCGATCACCCCGCAGCTGATCCACGCCATGGAACCCGCGCTGCGTGACGCGTACATCCAGGCCTACGCGGACGCGATGCCGCGGATCTTCCTCTACCTCGTGCCGGTGCTCCTGCTCGGCCTGTTCCTCGCCTTCTTCCTCAAGGAGAAACCCCTGGTGTCCCACCACACCCCCCAAGCCGCGGACCCCTCCACGACGCATTCCGCGATCCCCGCGGCGCGCACCGACCCCGGCCCGCCGCCCCCCGGCGCCGCCGCCGGTGTCCCGGTCCGCGGCAGCGTCCACCACTCCGACGGCACGAAGGTGGGGCGCGCCGCGCTCACCCTCATCGACGTACAGGGGCAACAGGTCGGCCGGGGTGCGAGCGGCGACGACGGGCGGTACGCGCTGGGTGCGCCCGGAGCCGGTTCGTACGTGCTCATCGCCGCGGCCGGCGGACACCAGCCGCAGGCCGTCAGTGTCACGGTCGGCGAGCGGCCTGTGGACCTGGACGTGCTGCTCGGCGGGGCCGGACGGCTGGCGGGAGCCGTCGTCACCCCCGACGGCGCCCCGGTCCTCGACGCGGCGGTCACGCTCACCGACGTGCGGGGAGAGGTCGTCGCGACCACCCGCACGGGGCGTGAGGGCGCCTACGTCATCAGCGAGCTGGTGGCCGGCGAGTACACCCTGGCCGCCAGCGCCCCGGCCTTCCGCCCCGCCGCCCTCCCGGTGAGTGTCCAGGCCGCGAGGGAGACCCGCCAGGACATCGAACTGGCGGGTGGCGCCGTGCTCCGCGGGGTCGTACGCGCCCCCGGCGGCCGGGCCGTCGAGGACGCCAGGGTCACGCTGTTGGACGCGGCGGGCAACGTGGTCGACACGCTCACCACCGGCCCGGACGGTGCGTTCCGGTTCGTGGACCTGTCGACCGGTGAGTACACGGTGATCGCCGCCGGGTACCCGCCGGTCGCCACCGTCCTCCAACTGCCCGGCGGAGGACGGACCGAACGCGATCTGCAGCTGGGGCACGAGGACTGAACGGGCTCCTCCGGCCGGATCCCGCGAGCCGGGCTGTCGTGCGGCAGGGACGGCAGGGTACCCGCCCCATGCGTCGTCCGGGGCGCATGGGGTACGCGAGGTGCGACACCGGCCCGCCCTCGAACCGGACCGGGCGCACCGACGGGAGCAGTGACATGACCGACCGCAGGCCTGCGGGAACCGCCTACACCGGGGCGACGGGCAGCCCGCCGCCGATACCCGCCGACATGCCGGACCAGCAGGCGCAGGAAGGCGAGGACGCGCTCGACGTGATCCTCCCGCCGGGCACCGGGAGTCCCGACGCGGGGCCGGACAGCGGCAAGCCCGATCCGGACGAGGCCGGCGCGGGCCGCGACACCGCCCGGAGCGCCGCCATCCACTCGGAACACCCCGCCCCGGACGAGTCGACGGGGTGACCCGTGTGCCGTGCCTGACGATGCACGGCGCGACGGGCGGGCGGGCGGGCCGGGCCGCGGACCCCCAGGGTCCGGCCCGGCCGCCGCTGATGCTCTGTCAGCGCACCGGCAGCCCACGGACCAGCGCCATCAGCGCCCGTGCTCCCGGACTCATGCTCCTGGCCGGCGGGAGCACCACCACGCTCTCGTAGACCGGCCGGTGCGGACCGTCGACCTCGACGGTCACCAGCCCCCGGGCCTCCTGCTTGCGGGAGAAGTGGTGCGGCACCACTGCGATGCCGAGGCCCTCGTGCACCAGCTCCAGCAGGCTGTGCACGTCGCTGACCTCCAGCGCCACCGTGCGGCGCACTCCCGCGGCGGCGAACGCCTCGTCCGCCGCGCGGCGCGGCCCCCAGTCCGGGTGGAAGTCGATGAACGACTCTCCGTCCAGGGCGTCCCACGCCACCCGGGTCCCCTCCGCGGAGAGCCGGTGGCCCGGGGCGCACAGGACGACCATCGCCTCCCTCGCCAGCGGGACGAGGTCACCACGCCACTCCGGCGGGGAGACGGTGGCGGCGAACGCCAGGTCCAGCCGGCCGCCGGCCACCCCCTCCAGCAGGCTGGACGTGCCCTCCTGCCGGAGCCGGATCTCCATGTGCGGGTGTTCCCGGTGGAAGGCCGCGAGCAGCCGAGCCGGGCTGACCCCCGCCACGCACTGCTCCACCCCGAGTGTCAGTGTGCCGCGCAGCAGCCCCCGTACGGCGTCGACGGCGTCCCGCGCGGCCCGGGCGCCCGCCAGCGTGCGCTCCGCCTCGACGAGCAGCGCCTGCCCCGCCTCGGTGAGCCGGACCGAGCGCGTCGTGCGGCTGAAGAGCGGTGCCCTCAGCTCCTGCTCCAGCGCCCGGACGGACGCGGACAGTCCGGACTGGGAGACGGCCAGCCGCTCCGCGGCGCGGGTGAAGTGCTGTTCCTCGGCCACGGCGACGAAGTGCTCCAGCTGACGCAGTTCCATGATTAAGCAATGTAATCGATGAATCCCAGCGGAATCTTCTGTTGGACCGCTGGATCTTTCTGCGCGAGGCTGGACGGCGCGCACCAGACCTGGCGCGCCGAGTCCGTGTCCCGTGGAGTGCTCGTATGTACGTTCCGTCCGCCGACCGCTATTCCTCCATGCCCTACCGGCGCACCGGACGCAGCGGTCTGCTGCTTCCCGCGCTCTCGCTCGGGCTCTGGCACAACTTCGGAGGCGACCGGACGCCCGAGACCCAGGGCGCGATCCTTCGCAGGGCCTTCGACCTCGGCATCACCCACTTCGACCTCGCGAACAACTACGGCCCGCCGCCCGGCTCCGCCGAGACCGCCATGGGCCGCGCCCTCAAGGCGGACTTCGCGGGTCTGCGGGACGAGATCGTCGTCTCGACCAAGGCGGGCTACCACATGTGGGAGGGCCCGTACGGGGAGTGGGGCTCCCGCAAGAACCTGCGCGCCTCGCTCGACCAGAGCCTGACCCGGCTCGGGCTCGACTACGTCGACATCTACTACTCGCACCGCTTCGACCCCGACACGCCGCTGGAGGAGACGATGGGCGCCCTCGACACCGCGGTGCGCCAGGGCAAGGCGCTCTACGCCGGGGTCTCCAACTACTCCGCCGAGCAGACCCGCGAGGCCGCCCGCATCCTCGGTGAGCTCGGCACTCCGCTGCTCATCCACCAGCCCCGCTACTCCATGCTGGACCGCTGGGCCGAGGACGGGCTGCTGGACGCCCTGGACGAGCTCGGAGCCGGTTCCATCGCCTACTCGCCGCTGGAGCAGGGCATCCTCTCCGACCGCTATCTGCGCGGCATCCCGGAGGGGTCGCGTGCGGCGGGCGCCAGCCCGTTCCTGTCGGCCGACGCCGTCACCCCCGAGCTGGTCGGCAGGCTCGGCGCGCTGAACGAGGTGGCGCGCGAGCGCGGACAGTCCCTGGCCCAGACGGCACTGGCCTGGGTGCTGCGCGGCGGCCGTGTCACCTCCGCCGTCGTCGGCGCCAGCAGCGTCGCCCAGCTGGAGAACAGTGTCGAGGCCGTCCGGAACCTGGAGTTCGGCGAGGACGAGCTCGCCCGGATCGAGGAGCTGCTGAACGGCACCGCACGGCCCTGATCCGCCGGCCGTCCGCCGCCGGCCCTCCCGTACGGCGGACGGCTGTCACCGGACTGGACCAGTGACAGATCACGGTGGCCCTGGCCCGGCGCTGTCCCGGCGCGTACCGTGATGCGGCACGAAGATCCTCTTCCCGGTGACGGGCGGGGGAGCGGCCGACGAGCGACAGGACCGAGCACGTGAAGATCGTCGTCAGCGCCGACATGGAGGGCGCCACCGGGGTGACCTGGCCGGCCGACGTGCTGCCCGGCACGCCGCAGTGGGAGCGGTGCAGGTCGATGTTCACCTCCGACGTGAACGCGGCGGCCCTCGGCTTCTACGACGGCGGCGCCGACGAGGTGCTCGTCAACGAGGCCCACTGGACCATGCGCAACCTGCTCCTGGAACGCCTCGACGACCGCGTCCAGATGATCACCGGCAGGCACAAGTCCCTCTCCATGGTCGAGGGCATCCAGCACGGGGACGTCGACGCGATCGCGTTCGTCGGATACCACACGGGCGCCGGCACCGAGGGCGTGCTCGCCCACACCTACCTGGCCAACTCCATCACCGGGGTCTGGCTGAACGGCGTCCGCGCGAGCGAGGGCCTGCTCAACGCCCATGTCGCCGCGGAGTACGGTGTCCCGGTGATCCTGGTGACCGGCGACGATCTGACCTGCGAGGACGCCGACAGCTACGCCCCGGCCGCCCGCAAGGTCGCAGTGAAGGACCACGTCTCGCGGTACGCGGCCGTGTGCCGGACCCCGGCCCGTACGGCGGCCGACATCCGGGCGGCCGCGGCCGAGGCGACCTCCCTCGCCGTACGCCACGCACCCGTGACGAGTGGCTCCTACACGGTTGAGCTGGAGTTCGACGCCGAGCATCTGGCGGGGGCCGCGACCGTGGTTCCCGGCGTGGCGCCGAGCGGGGAGCGGCGCGTGGCCTATACCAGCGGGACGATGTACGAAGGAATTCGCACGTTCAAGGCGGTGACGACGATCGTGTCGGCCGCCGTGGAGGAACAGTATGGCTGAGGCGGGCAACAACGGGCCGGTCGACGAGGCGGCACTCGACGAATCGGTGACTTTCACCTCCGAGTTGATCCGGATCGACACCACCAACCGCGGGGACGGCAGCTGCCGGGAGCGCCCCGCCGCCGAGTACGTCGCCGAGCGGCTGGCCGACGCCGGGCTGGAGCCCGCACTCCTGGAGCGCACACCGGGCCGCACGAACGTCGTCGCCCGGATCGAGGGCACCGACCCGTCCGCCGACGCCCTGCTCGTGCACGGACACCTCGACGTGGTGCCGGCCGAGGCCGCCGACTGGAGCGTGCACCCCTTCTCCGGCGAGGTGCGCGACGGCGTCGTGTGGGGGCGCGGGGCCATCGACATGAAGAACATGGACGCGATGGTCCTCTCCGTCGTCCGGGCCTGGGCCCGCGCCGGCGTGCGCCCGCGGCGCGACATCGTCATCGCCTACACGGCGGACGAGGAGGCCAGCGCCGACGACGGGGCCGGGTTCCTCGCCGACCGGCATCCCGAGCTCTTCGAGGGCTGTACGGAGGGCATCAGCGAGTCCGGCGCCTTCACCTTCCACGCCGGTCCCGGCCTGGCGCTCTACCCGATCGCGGCGGGCGAGCGCGGGACGGGCTGGCTGAAACTGACCGCCGAGGGCAAGGCAGGCCACGGCTCCAAGGTCAACCGGGCCAACGCCGTCAGCGCCCTCGCAGCGGCCGTCGCCCGTATCGGCGCCCACGAGTGGCCGGTGCGGCTGACGCCGACCGTGCGCGCCGCCCTCACCGAGATCGCCGCGCTGCACCACATCCGCGTCGACCTCGACGCACCCGGTTTCGACGTGGACGAACTCCTGGGCAAGCTCGGCCCGGCCGCCGCGCTGATCGAGCCGACCATACGCAACAGCACCAACCCGACGATGCTGGACGCCGGTTACAAGGTCAACGTCATCCCCGGCCACGCCACCGCCCACATCGACGGGCGCATGGTGCCCGGCGGCGAGGACGAGTTCCGCGAGACCCTCGACCGGCTGACCGGCCCCGGTGTCGAGTGGGAGTTCGAGCACCAGGAGATCGCCCTCGAAGCACCGGTCGGCTCGCCGACGTACGCCAGGATGCGCGCCGCGATCGAGCGGTTCGATCCGGGGGCCCACGTCGTCCCGTACAGCATGTCCGGCGGCACGGACGCCAAGCAGTTCTCCCGGCTGGGCATCACCGGCTACGGGTACTCGCCGCTGAAGCTGCCCGCCGGCTTCGACTACCAGGCGCTGTTCCACGGCGTCGACGAACGGGTTCCCGTGGACGCCCTGCACTTCGGCGTCCGGGTCCTGGACCACTTCCTGCGCAACGCCTGACCGACTACGGGGGAATCGACCATGGTGTCCACAGCTGCGTACGGCACGTGGCCGTCACCGATCGACGCGGCTCTCGCCGCCTCGAACGACGGCAAGCCCGAGTTCGCGGGAACGGTCGGGGACGAGGTGTGGTGGACGGAACCGCGCCCGGCCGAGGGCGGTCGCCGCGCCCTGGTACGCCGCCGGGCCGACGGGGCCACCGAGTCCGTGCTCCCGGCGCCGTGGAACCCCCGCAGCCGCGTCATCGAGTACGGGGGGACCCCGTGGGCCGGTGCCGCGCGCGAGGAGGGCGGACCTCTGGTCGTCTTCGTCCACCACCCCGACCAGCGGCTGTACGCCTACGCGCCGGACGGCCCCGACGAGCCGTGGCCGCTCACCCCGGTGTCGGACACCGGCGAGGGGCTGCGCTGGGTGGACCCCGAGGTGCACCTCGACCGCGGCGAGGTGTGGTGCGTGCTGGAGGAGTTCACCGGGGACGCGCCCACCGACGTACGCCGGGTGGCGGCCGCCGTGCCGCTGGACGGATCGGCCGCCGGTGACCGGGCCGCCGTACGCGAACTCACCGACGACCAAAACCGGTTCGTCACCGGGCCCAGGCTGTCGCACGACGGCGGACGGGCCGCCTGGATCGCGTGGGACCACCCGAGGATGCCGTGGGACGGCACCGTCGTGATGATCGCCGAGGTGACCCCGGAAGGCGCCTTCACCGGCGCGCGCCCCCTCGTCGGTGACGTCGAGGAGTCGGTCGTCCAGGTGGAGTGGGACCGGGACGGCTCCCTGGTCTTCGTGTCCGACCTCGGAGGCTGGTGGGAGCTCCAGCGGATCCGGCCCGACGCCGTCGCCGGCGCGGTGGTGCCCAGCAGCCGGCTCTGCACCGGCCGCGCCGAGGAGTTCGGCGGGCCGCTGTGGCGGATCGGGCTGCGCTGGTTCCGGCTGCTGGACAACGGGCTGATCGCAGTCATCCACGGCCGGGGCACCACCGCGCTCGGTGTGCTCGACCCGGAGACCGGCGAACTCGTCGACGCGGTCGGCCCCTGGACCGCCTGGTCCGAGACGCTGGCCGTCCAGGACACCAGGGTCATCGGGATCGCCGCGAGTCCCCACACCTCGTACGAAGTGGTCGAACTGGACACCGCCACCGGTCACACCCGGACCATCGGCGCCGCCCACCAGGACGCGGTCGACCCCGCCTACCACCCCGAGCCGGAGATCCGTACCTTCCCGGGACCCGCCGGCCGCGAGATCCACGCCCACGTGTTCCCGCCCCGTCACCCCGACCGCACCGGACCCGAGGGCGAGCTGCCGCCGTACGTGATCTGGGCGCACGGCGGCCCCACCGGCCGTTCCCCGCTCGTACTCGACCTGGAGATCGCCTACTTCACCTCCCGGGGCATCGGTGTGGTCGAGGTCGAGTACGGCGGCTCCACCGGATACGGCCGCGCCTACCGCGAGCGGCTCCGCGAACAGTGGGGTGTCGTGGACGTGGAGGACTGCGCCGCCGTTGCCCTGGGGCTGGCCGACGAGGGCTCGGCGGACCGCGACCGGCTCGCCATCCGGGGCGGCAGCGCGGGGGGCTGGACGGCCGCCGCTTCCCTCACCCAGACGGACGTGTACGCCTGTGGTGCGATCAGCTACCCGATCCTCGACCTGGCGGGCTGGGCGACCGGCGAGACGCACGACTTCGAGTCGCAGTACCTCGAATCGCTCGTGGGGCCGTACGCCGAGGTTCCCGAGCGCTACCGGGAGCGCTCGCCCGTCCATCGCGTCGACGGTCTCACCGCCCCCTTCGTGCTCCTCCAGGGACTCGACGACCCGATCTGCCCGCCCGCCCAGTGCGACCGCTTCCTCGCCGCGATCGAGGGCCGCGGGGTGCCCCACGCCTACCTCGCCTTCGAGGGGGAGAGCCACGGCTTCCGGCGTGCCGACACCGTCAGGCGCGCACTGGAGGCCGAACTGTCCCTCTACGGGCAGACGTTCGGTTTCGACCTCCCCGACGTGCCCCTGCTGGAGCTGAAGCCGTGACCCTGGAGCCCCTCGTCCGCCCCGCCCGTCTGAGGCCCGGCGCCAGGGTCGCCGTGGTCGCCCCCAGCGGACCCGTGCCGGCCGACCGGCTCGAGCGGGGCCTCGATCTGCTGCGCGGCTGGGACCTCGACCCGGTGGTCGCCCCGCACGTGCTCGACACCCACCCGGAGCTGCACCACCTCGCCGGTACGGACGAGGACCGTGCCCGGGACCTCCAGGAGGCGTGGTGCGACCCGTCCGTGGACGCCGTGCTGTGCGCCAGGGGAGGATACGGCGCCCACCGCATGGTCGACCTCCTCGACTGGCCGGCGATACGGGCCGCAGGACCCAAGGTCTTCGTCGGCTACAGCGACATCACCGTGCTGCACGAGGCGTTCGCCCTGCGGGCCGGGTTCTCGACCCTGCACGGCCCGATGGTCGCCACCGAGGTCTTCCTGAAGGACGAGGCCACCCGGCAGGGCCTGCGATCCACGCTGTTCGAACCCGAGTCGGTGTGCACCCTCGGACTGGCCGGGGCGGCGGCGCTGGTTCCCGGCAGTGCCCGGGGCGTCACCTACGGCGGTTGCGTCAGTCTGCTCGCCGCCGACGCGGGCACCCCGGGCGCCCGCACGTCGGCCCGCGGCGGCCTGCTGCTGATCGAGGACGTCACGGAGGACCCCTACCGTCTCGACGGCATCCTGACGCGGCTGCTGAGGATCGGGGCGCTCGACGGGATATCCGGTGTGGCCTGTGGTTCGTGGCAGGACTGCGGTCCGTACGAACGGGTGCGGGCGGTGCTCGCGGACCGGCTCGGCGGACTCGGGGTACCGGTGGTCGAGGAGCTCGGATTCGGCCACGGCCCGACCGCGCTGACCGTGCCGTTCGGCGTGCCCGCTCTGCTCGACGCGCCGGCGGACGGCGGCCCGTGCACGCTCACGACGCTGGTACCCGCACTGGTCTGATTGCGTGTCAGGGGCGCGGGGACCGATTCCTTCGTGAAAGCGTGAAACCCCGCTCCCGTGCGTTGACATCGGTATGAGGTGTGTCACAGCATGGGCCGGGTACGGTACTTACCGGTCGGTAAGGTGTCCTCGGCGTGGAGGTCCATGTGTCGCGTGCCGTGTCCAGATTCCGACGTCCACTCACCTTGCTCGCCGGGGCGGCGCTGCTCGCCCCGCTGGCTCTGACCGGTGCCCCCTCCGCGTCGGCCGAGGACCGGTACACGGTCACCCCGCTGGAGTTCACCGTGCGGGCCGGCGGGCGCTCCTGCACGGTCGACGCGGACCTCTACCGCCCCGCCGGTGTCGACGCGGAGCATCCGGCGCCTGCCGTCCTCGCCACCAACGGCTTCGGTGGCAGCAAGTCCGACGGTTCGACCGACGTCATCGGCAAGGCGTTCGCCGAACGCGGCTATGTCGGCCTCGTCTACTCGGGCCTGGGCTTCGGCAAGTCGGGCTGCCTCATCACACTGGACGCCCCCGCGATCGACGGCGTGGCGGCCTCCGGGCTCGTCGACTTCCTCGCCGGGACGCGTGCCGCCGACGACGGGACCAGAGCGGACTACGTCACCTCGGACGCGCCGGGCGACCCCGTGGTCGGCATGATCGGCGGCTCGTACGGCGGAGCCGTCCAGCTAGCCACCGCCTCCACCGACCACCGGGTCGACGCGCTCGTCCCGCTGATCACCTGGAACGACCTGGCGTACTCGCTCGCCCCCAACGCGGCCGACGCGGTCCGCGGCGTCTCCTCCGATACGCCCGGCGTGTTCAAGTGGCAGTGGACCAACGGTTTCTACCTGATCGGGGAGGGCCAGCCGCTGCTGGTCCCGAGCCTGGATCCGTCCCGATTCGGCAGCCTCACCTGCCTGCACTTCGCCGCGCAGGCCTGCGACACCATCCGGCTCCTGAACTCCGGCCGCTACCCGGCCGCGGCCACCCGGGACATGCTGACGTACGCGCGCGGCGTCTCTCCCGCCTCGTACCTGTCCGGGGTCAAGGCGCCCACACTCCTCGTCCAGGGCCAGGCCGACAGCCTGTTCAACCTCAACGAGGCCACCGCCACCTACCGGACCCTCGCGGCCCAGGGCACCACGACGAAGATGATCTGGCAGGCCTGGGGCCACAGCGGCGGATCGGTGCCCGGCGAACTCGACCTCGCCACCGGGAACCTGGAGACGAGCTACGTCGGACAGCGCATCCTCGCCTGGTTCGACCGCTATCTCCGGCACGACGAATCCAGCGACACCGGACCGGAGTTCGCCTACTACCGTGACTGGGTGAGCGGTTACGGCACCGCGGCAGCCGTGCCCGCGCGGTCCCGCACGATGTACCTCTCCGGCGACGGCGCCCTGGTGGACAGCCGGTCGGAGGTCGTGGCGGGCAGCCGCCGGTACACCAACTGGCTCCTGCCGAGCAGCCACTCCGAGAGTTCCCTGGCCGGACTCATCGGCCTGCCCGATCCGGCGCCGTACGACACCAGGGGCACCCACCTCGGCTGGACCAGTCCGCCGCTGACCGCCCCGATGGACGTGGTCGGCGCCCCGAAGGCCACGCTGAAGGTCGTCTCGCCCGCGGCCGAACGGGCCCAGAGCAGCGGTGACGCCGCGGACCGGCTGGTGCTGTTCACCAAGGTCTACGACGTGGCGCCGGACGGGACCCAGAAGCTGGTGAACCGCCTGGTCGCACCGGTGCGTGTGCCGGACGTCACCCGTCCCTTCACCGTGGAGCTGCCCGGGATCGTGCACCGGTACGAGGCCGGGCACCGGCTGCGGTTCGTGATCGCGGCGAGCGACACCGCCTACTTCGGCAACCGGGGCATCAAGCCCGTCACCGTGGTCAGCGCCCCCCAGGACACCGGAGTCCTGGAACTGCCCGTGGTCGGCTGACCGTCACCCGTACGGCCCTGTTCCACCACTCCCCGGGCCCGGGGCGGATGCATCCTGGGGTCCGGGGACCGTGGTTCCCGGACCCGGAACCCGGACCCAGTGAAAGGGCCGCCCATGAGTCCCAAGCACGTGTCCAGCGGCAGCGCCTTCACGCCCGCCCGGATCGCCGTGACCATCCTCGCGGTGCTGGCGCTCGTGTTCATCTGCGTGAACACCGCTGAGGTCACCATCCGCGTGATCATCCCCAAGGTCACCATGCCGCTCTGGGCGGCGCTGCTCGGGGTCTTCGTCGCCGGGCTGCTCTGCGGGGGCTACTTCTTCCGCAGGAAGGCCCCCCGCTAGACGGCGCCTCCACGCCTCGCCGGCAGCGCGCACACGCAGCACGGCGACGCCCCCCCTTGAAAGATGTCTGCCGGGGTACCCGCCGGTGTGAACGGGGACCAGGCGGTGAAGGGTGCGGAAGTGCGGACAGTCGGTGTCGAGGAAGAGCTCCTTCTCGTGGACGCGGAGAGCGGTGAGCCGCAGGCGTTGGCGACGGCCGTGCTGGCCCTCGCGGAGCGCCGGGCCGGGGGCGAGTCGGCCTTCGAAGCCGAACTCCACCATCAGCAGCTGGAGTTCGGCACCGAGCCGTGCGACACGATGGCGGGTCTCGCGGACGGAATTCTTCGTTCGCGGGACGAGGCGGCGCGCATCGCGGCGGATGCCGGAGCCGCCGTGGCAGCCCTCGCGACCTCTCCCCTCCCGGTCAGCCCCTCCATCGGCGAGGGTGAACGCCACCGGTGGCTCGCGGAGCGGTTCGGCCTGACCGCGCAGGAGCAGCTCACGTGCGGCTGCCATGTGCACGTGTCGGTGGACTCGGACGAGGAGGGCGTCGCCGTGCTGGACCGGATGCGGCCCTGGCTCCCGGTGCTGCTGGCCCTGAGCGGGAACTCCCCCTTCTGGCAGGGGGTCGACAGCTCCTACAGCAGCTATCGGAGCAGGGTGTGGGGCCGCTGGCCCTCTGCCGGGCCCACCGAGGTGTTCGGCTCCGCGGACGGCTACCACGAGCGGATCCGGGCGCTGGTCGGCACCGGGGTGCTGCGCGACGAGGGAATGATCTACTTCGACGCCCGGCTCTCCTACCGCTACCCCACGGTCGAGATCCGGGTCGCGGACGTGTGCCTCGACCCGGCCGACACGGTGCTGCTGGCCACGCTCGCGCGCGGCCTCGTCGAGACGGCCGCCCGCGAATGGCGGTCCGGGAAGGCGGCTGACCCGGTCGCGGCCAGTGTGCTGCGGATGGCCGCCTGGCAGGCGGGCCGGTCGGGCATGGACGGGCAGTTGCTCCACCCCCTCACCATGCGTCCCGAGCCCGCCGAGGACGTCGCACGTGCCCTGCTCGCACATGTGAGTGACGCGCTGGAGGACAGCGGCGACCTCGGAGCGGCCGAGAAGGCGCTGTGGGCGGTCGGGAACCGGGGGACCGGCGCGCGGATCCAGCGCGACCTCCTCGCGGGCTCGGGCAGCCTGCGCACCGCTGTGGCCGAGTGCGTGGCCAGGACCCGCGGCTGATCCGGTCGCCCTGGAGCCCTGGAGCCCTGGAGCCCTGGAGCCCTGGAGTCCTGCGCCGGCGCCCGGTCCTGGACTCCCGGGGCCTTGGCGACCGGGCCCCGTACTCCGGCGGTGCACCGGCACCCGCCGTCACCCGGACTCCGTCCAGGACGGGCCGGACATGCCGGGCAAGCCGACCACCGTCCGGGGCCCGTCCGGCGGGGCGGGCCCCGGGTTCCGGCTCCCGTCAGGCCGGTGCGTTCCGGTCGACGTACTCGAAGACCGAGCCGTCCGGGTGGAGGGCGATCAGGTTGCGCCCGGCGGGGGTGGGCACGGGGCCCGCGACGACCTGCGCGCCCGCCCGGGTCAGTGCCGCGTGGGCCTCGTCGACGTCCTTGACCGCGATCGTCGCCGACACCTTGCGCAGCACCTCCAGTTCGGCCTCCGGACCGCTCATCAGCAGAAAGCAGCCGACTGCGGCCACCGAGACCCCGCCGCGTTCGAAGCGCATGGCCGAAGTGCTGGTCAGGCCCTCGTAGAAGGCCACCGAGGCCTCCAGGTCGTCGACGCAGATACGCAGCGTGGTTCCCAGGATCTCCATGCCCACGAGGGTAGTTGTTGACCCGGCCGGATGTGATCGTTTCCTCCCCGGGCGCCGGATCAAGCCCGGCAGAGCACCTCGCCGTGCGGCACCGTGAACCAACCGTCGGGCTCCTCGCCCCAGGTACGCCAGGCCCGTGCGACGTCCGAGAGCTGTTCCGCGCTCGCGTGCCCGCCGTCCACCGCCAGCTCCGCGTACCCCGACGCCGTCGTGCGGTCGGCCCACAGGCCGCTCCACCACGCCCGGCTCTCCGGGGTGGCGAAGCACCAGGCCGCGGCCGTCGGGGTGATGTCGGTGAAGCCGGCCTGCCGGGCCCAGGAGAGCAGCCGGCGACCCGCGTCGGGCTCACCGCCGTTCGCACGGGCCACCCGGCCGTACAACTCCTGCCACTCCCGCATCCCCGGCACCTCCGGATACCAGGCCATGGCGGCGTAGTCGCTGTCGCGGGCCGCCACGACGCCACCGGGACGGCAGACCCGCCGCATCTCCCGCAGCGCCTGCACCGGATCGCCCACGTGCTGAAGCACCTGGTGGGCGTGGACCACGTCGAAGGAGGCGTCCGGGAAGTCCAGGGCGTGGACGTCCGCGACGGCGAACTCCACGTTGTCCAGGCCTCGTTCGACGGTGACCCGCGCCGCACTCCGGAGCACTTCGCGGCTCGTGTCGACCGCGGTGACCCGGCCCGGCGCCACCAGCGCCGCGATGTCCGCGGTGATGGTGCCGGGTCCGCAGCCCACGTCCAGGACGGTCATGCCGGGGCGGAGTTCACCGATCAGGTACGCCGCCGAATTGGCGGCGGTCCGCCACCGGTGCGACCGAAGCACCGACTCGTGGTGGCCGTGGGTGTAGACGGCTGTTTCCTCTGGCATGGCCGTACGTCCTCTCTCCGGCCCCGGTAGCGGGCGATGGTGACGACGGTACGCCGCGATGTCGCATCATGAGATGGGCGTCTCATCAGGCGAACCATTCAGACGGGCATCGGGCAGTACACCGTGAGCGCCTCGGGCAGCTTGTCGATCATCAACTCCGTTCCGCTGTGCGCCACTTCGCCGTCGAACGCGTACGGGGTGCCCGGTGCGAGACCGGCGAGCCGCACCCTGCGGCGACGTACGGCCGCGTGGGCGGGGGACCGGGACAGAGGACCGGCGATCGCTGCTGCGAGGAGCCTGAGCCCGGGGGTCCGGCCGCCGTGCACCACGCGTACGTCCAGCAGGCCGTCCGCCAGGTTGTGCCGGCGGCCCGGGGCGGGGCCCACCCGCCTGAACAGGCCGTTGCCCACGAAGAGCAGCCACAGCGGCCGCTGCTCCCCCTGGAGCTCGGCGGTCAGGGGGCGTGAGCCGCGCAGCGCCTCGAAGGCGGCGAGGACGCCCGCCGGCCAGCCGCCGATCCGGGGCGACCAGCGCTCCCGGGTCCGGACGAGCTCCGGGTAGACGCCGAGGCTGAAGGCGTTGAGGAAGTAACCCGGTGCCCCCTCCGGCCCCTGCGGTCCCGGCCGGAAGCGGCCCAGGTCGACCCGGACCGCGTCGCCCGCGGTCAGCGCCGTCACCGTGTCGTGCACCGTCTCGATGCCCAGGTCGTAGGCGAAGTGGTTTAGGGTCCCGCCGGGGAAGACGGCGAGCGGCACGCCATGGGTGGCCGCGACGGCCGCGGCCATGTTGACGGTGCCGTCGCCCCCGCACACGCCCAGTGCCTTGCCCTGCCGCGCGGCCTTCTCCAGGCAGCCGGCGAGATCCGCCGGCGCGCACTCCACGGTCGCCGCCAGGGGCAGGCTGTCGCGGATCACGGCGGCCGTGGCGGTCGCGGAGCCCGACTTCCGGTTGACGACCACCACCAGGTCCTCGCCGGCGGTCAGCGCCGGGGCCTCGGCCGGCGGCCTGCCGGGGGCCGGCAGCTGCCCACGGGTGGGTACGACGCCCCGTAGCGCGAACGCGGCCCCGACGCCGAGCGCCGCGCCGGCCACCACGTCGCTCGGATAGTGCACCCCGGTGTAGACGCGGGACGCGGCGACGGCCACCGCCACCGGGGCGACGACGGCGCCCCAGGCCTTCGACTCCAGCGCGACGCCGGTCGCGAAGGCCGCGGCGGACGCCGCGTGTCCCGACGGGAAGGAGGTGGTGTACGGCTGCCGCTTCAGCTGCCTTATGACCGGTACCAGATCCACTATCGGACGCTCCCTGCGGACCGCCCCCTTGCCCACCGTGTTGATCGCCGCCGAGGCGACGGCCAACGAGGCGATCCCGCGCAGCGCCGCCCTGCGGGACCGGGCACTGCTGCCCAGCGCCGCCATGCCCGCCGCGGCCCCGAACCACAGCAGGCCGTGGTTGGCGCTGCGGCTCAGCCTGGGCAGCACGGGCTCGGCGCCGGGCCAGTGTCTTTCGGCCACGCGCTGGAACGCGGCCAGGTCGCGTTGCTGGAACCGGGCCCGCCAGCGGCCGGTGGAGGGGAGGTTGTTCGATGTGGACATGGGACAGCGAATACCCTGCGACCGGGCGGTGAACCAGGAGGCGCGCCCGTCCGGCACCGTCGGATCCGGCGGGGTCGTGGTTTATGTGGCGTTCTGCCCCCAACCGTGCCGCTCGGTCTCCGGGAGCGCATTGCCCGGACAAGTTCCCTGCGGTTAGCCTGCGTTCGTGATTCCGGTCAATGACCGGAGTGTCGAACAGGATTGGCAGGCGATCATGGGGCGACTCGTCCCCGCGGTGACCAGGGCGCTGGATGTTCTCGAGCTCTTCCTCCAGAGCGAGGGGACTCTGTCCGCACCCGAGGTCACCCGCAAGCTCCAACTGCCCCGGACCACCGTCCACGAGCTGCTCACCACGCTCGCCGCGCGTTCCTACCTGGTCGCGGTACCCGAGCAGCCGGGCCGCTACCGGCTCGGCGTGCGCACCTACCAGCTCGGCAGCCGGTACGCCGAGCAGCTCGACCTGGCGGCCGAGGGCCGGCAGGTGGCCGGCGAGGTCGCCGAGACCTGCGGCGAGACGGTCCACGTGGCGATCCTGGAAGACACCGAGGTCATCTACATCGCAAAGGTGGACTCCACCCACGCCGTCCGCATGGTCTCGGCCGCGGGCCGCAAGCTGCCCGCCCACTGCACCTCGGTCGGCAAGCTTCTGCTCGCCGCCCTTCCGGAGGCGGAGCTCGACGCGCGGCTCGACGGTCGGGAGCTCGTGGCCATGACCGACAACAGCCTCACCGACGCCGCGGAGCTGCGGGAGGCCCTCGACGTCGTCCGCAAGAGGGGCATAGCCGTCGAGCACCGGGAGTCGAACCCGGACGTGAGCTGCGTGGCCGCGCCGGTCCGTGACAGGGCCGGACGGGTGGTCGCCGCTCTCTCGATCTCCGTACCGATGATCCGCTGGAGCGAGGAGCGGGAGGCGGAACTCGCCCAGCTCGCCGCCAGGGGCGCCGACGCGCTGTCCGGGCGGCTGGGCCACCACCGGGGGCAGATGTGACGGCCGCTCCCGAGGTGGCCGTGCGGGAGTGCGCCGAGCTGGGTGAGGGCCCCACCTGGGACCCGGCCTCCGAGCGGCTGATCTGGGTCGACATCCTCTCCGCCCGCGTCCACACCTACCACCCGTCCACCGGCCGCCGTACGGTCATGGCCACCGGTCAGCACGTGGGTGCGGCCAAGCCCCGCGCGGGCGGCGGTCTCGCGGTCGTGCTCCGGGACGGCATCGGGCTGTACGACGCGGCGGGAGCCTTCACCTGGCTGGTCCACGACCCCGTCCCCGGCCGACGGGGCAACGACGCCGCCGTGGCGCCGGACGGCGCGCTCTGGGCGGGCAGCATGCGCTACGACGAGGCGGTCGGCGGCGGCACCCTCTCCCGGATCGCGCCGGACGGCACGGTGACGTGCGCACTGGACGCGGTGACGGTCAGCAACGGCACCGGATGGGGTCCGGACGGCCGGCTCATGTACTACATCGACACCCCGACCCGGCGGGTCGACGTCTTCGACGTGGACGGTGAACGAGTCACCGGCCGACGCCCCTTCGTCCTGGCCGAGCACGGGCCTGGCTGGCCGGACGGGCTGACGGTGGACGCCGAGGGCTGCGTGTGGGTCGCGTTCTGGGACGGCGCCGCGCTGCGCCGGTACACCCCCGACGGGCGGCTGGACCGGGTGGTGGAGCTGCCGGTCCGCCGGCCCACGGCGTGCGCGTTCGGCGGGCCCGGCCTGCGTGACCTGTACGTGTCCACCGCCCGCACGGGCCTGGACCTGCCCCATCCGCTGTCGGGTTCCCTGCTCGTGCTTCCGGACGCCGGGCAGGGCCTGCCGGGAGTTCCGTTCGCCGGGTGAGCGGGTGAGCGGGTGAGCGGGTGAGCGGGCCGGGCGGGCCGGGCGGGCCGGGCGAGCCGGGCGAGCCGGGTGGAGCGTCGGGCGAGGGGCGCGCGGGGCGGGTGATGCGCCAGGCGAACCGAGGCGGCCCGTTTCCGCCGCCCCCTTGCTCCGGTGCGCGGGCGCCCGCCCGGGAACCTCCGTATAAAGGGGCCTGAGGGCGACGCAGGCGGAGGAGGCCCCGGGATGGCACGGCGCGAGCGGAAGCAGCCCCACCCCCTCGGGGGCGACCGGGGCCCGGTCAGGTACGGGCCGCCCGCCCCCGATCCCGGCCTTCCCGTCCTGCCCGAACTCGCCGGGGTGCTCGCCGCCTCCGCCGCCTGGACCCGGCCCGAGCCACCCGGAGGCGGAACGATCCTGCGGGAGGCCGCCCGTGCTTACTGGGAGCGCCGGGGGCTGCACGGCGACCCCGGGAGCATCGTGGCCGCTCCCGGCCCGCAGCCCCTGCTGCTCGCGCTGATCGCCGCGCACGGCGGCGACGTGCTGATGCCCCGGCCCTGTCCGGCCGGCTGGATGCCGCAGGCGCGGCTGCTGGGCCGGCCCGCCTACCACGTGCCGACCCCGGCGGAATGCGGCGGCATCCCCGACCCGTACGCGCTGCTGGAGACCGTACGCAGGGTGCGCGCCGAGGGAGGCAGGCCCCGGCTTCTCCTGATCTCCGTCGCCGACGACCCGACCGCGACCCTCGCCCCGCCGGAACTGGTGCGTGAGGTCTGCGAGGCCGCCGTGGCCGAGGGGCTGCACGTCGTCAGCGACGAGACCTGGCGCGACACCCTGCACCGCCCGCACGACACGGTCCTGCTCAGTCCGGCCGAGATGTGCCCCGACGACGTCACGGTCGTGTGCGACCTGGCGGGAGCTCTCACCCCGTCCGCCTGGCCGGTGGCTGTCGCACGGTTCCCCGACACCGTGCGCGCGGCCGCCCGGCGTGCCCGCGTCCTGGACGTCCTCACCGCGCTCGGCGCCCTCGTCGCGGAACCGGTGGCCAGGGCGGCGGCCCACGCGCTGTGTGAGCCCGAGCCGGTCAGGGCGAGGATCCGCCAGGCGGCGGCCCTCCAGGCGCACGTGGCCTCCGCCGCCCACCGCGCGGTGCTCGGAGCGGGCGCCCTGGCCAGGCCGCCGCAGGCGGGACGGCACCTCTACGCCGACCTCGGCCCCCTGCGCACCCGCCTGGCGGCCCGGGGTGTCACGGACTCGATGGAGCTGGAGGAGTACCTCACGGAGCGCCTAGGCGCCCCCGCCCCCGGTGGGCACCGCTTCGGGGACGAACTGGGCGCCCTGCGGGTGCGGCTGAGTACCGGTCCGCTGCTCGGCTCGACCCCTGAGCAGCAGACGGAGTCCCTCACCGCGGTGGAGCCCTTGGAATTGCCCCATGTCGCCCAAGCGCTGAGCATCTTCGAAGCAGCCCTCGATGAACTCCGATGACAGGAGCCTCTCGATGACGGAACAGACCGAGCGCCCCCTCGCCGGAGCCGGCCACGCGCCCACGGGCCGTCCCGCGCCCGCCGCGGCGCCGCGCCGCCTCGGCGAGCTCCGTACCTGGCCCCGCACGTTCGCCGACCGGCTCACCGCCCCGCTCCCGGGTGTCAGGGGCATGACCCGGCTGGCCAGGGAGCGTGCCATGCGGCCCAACGCCGAAGGGCTCCGGGGTATCCACCGGCTGCCGTACGCCCCCCGGCCGCTGCCCGACGCGGGGCCGGACACGACCGCCGTCACCTGGGCCGGGCACGCCAGCTGGATCATCCGTATCGGCGGACTCACGGTCCTCACCGACCCGGTCTGGTCACGCCGCATCCTCGGCACCCCGGCCAGGATCACCCCGGCCGGGGTCCGCTGGGAGGAGCTCCCCACCGTGGACGCGGTCCTGATCAGCCACAACCACTACGACCACCTCGACGCCCCCACACTCCGCAGGCTCCCCAGGGACACCCCGCTCCTCGTCCCCGCAGGACTCGGCCGCTGGTGCAGGCGCCGCCGCTTCACCTGCGTGACCGAGCTCGACTGGTGGGAATCGGTGGAACTGGGCGGGGTCCGATTCGACTTCGTACCGTCCCACCACTGGTCCAAGCGCACCCTCCTGGACACCTGCCGGTCCCTCTGGGGCGGCTGGGTGCTCGGCGACGCGCAGGGGCGGCGGCTCTACTTCGCCGGGGACACGGGCTACGGCCACTGGTTCAAGGAGATCGGCCGCCGCTACCCGGGCCTGGACCTGGCCATGCTCCCGATCGGGGCGTACGAACCCCGCTGGTGGCTCTCCGACGTGCACACCGACCCCGAAGAGGCCGTACAGGCGTACGGCGATCTCGGGGCCCGTGCGATGGCCCCGATGCACTGGGCGACGTTCCTCCTCTCCGCGGAACCGGTCCTGGAACCGCTGACCCGGCTGCGCACCGCCTGGCAGCGGGCCGGGTACCCGCGCGCCGACCTCTGGGACCTGCCGGTCGGCGGCTCCCGCCTCCTGGACCCCTGAACCCGTCCCGCCCTCAGCCCGCCGTCCGGGCCCGCACCCGCCGCCAGAGCGCCGGCGTCCCGCTGATCAGCAGCGTCAGCACGACGGCGGCCACCACCCCCTGCCACGGCTCGCGGAACAACGAACCGCCCAGGATCCCGATCAGCTGGTACGTCGCGGCCCACGCGAGGCACGCCGGCACATCGCCCCGGGCGAACTGCTTCAGCGGCATCCGGCCGAGCAGGCAGGCCAGCATCACCGGGATGCGCCCGGCCGGTACGAGCCGGGACAGCACCAGCACCACCGTGCCGTGCTCGTCCAGCTTCTCCTGTGCCTGCGCGAGCCGTTCCGGAGCGGCCCGCCGGGTGATCGCCTCCAGCCACTTCGACCCGTTCCTGGACCGGACCCCGCGCTGTCCCAGCCAGTACAGGCACACGTCCCCGAGGAACGCCGCAGCCGCGGCCACGACGAACACCACGAGCAGGGTGAGGGGTGACATCCGGTGGAAGGCCACCACGGCGGCCGAACTCACCAGAGCCCCCGTCGGCACCACCGGCACCAGCGAACCCGCAGCCACCAGGACGAATAGCGACGGATAGGCGACGGCCTGCTGCGTCGACTCTGTCGGCAGCTCCCGCAGCACTTCCTGTATCACCTACGGGCCTCCGGCCTCACATGCTCGCCGTGCCCCAGCCGGTGCACCGCCACCTCCGGCGCCAGCAGGGCCGCCTGCCGCACGAACTCGTCGCCCGGCGAATGGAACTCGTGCGGCCGGACCCCGGCCATCCCGATCGGCCAGTACGTGCCGTAGTGCACCGGAACCGCGGACCGCGGCTCCAGCAGGGTCAGCACCTGCGCGGCGCGCGCCGCGTTCAGATGGTGGTGGCCCAGGTTCGGGCCCCAGCCGCCGACCGGCAGCAGCGCCACGTCGACCGGCCCCACCGCATCGGCCATCTCCTCGAAGAGCCCCGTGTCACCCGCGAAGTACGTCCGGGACTCGCCCTCGACGACGTAACCCAGGGCGGGCACCCGGTGCGGGCCGACCGGCAGCCTGCGCCCGTCGTGCAGGGCCGGGACCGCGCGGACCAGCACCTCGCCGACCCGCACCACGTCCCCGGGCCCGACCTCGGAGATCCGCAGCCCGCGCACCCGGCGCAGCACCCGCAGGCCGGGGACGGCCCGGACCGCCCCCCGGGGCACGACCAGCAGGCTGCCGGGGGCGAGCCGGGCCAGCGACGGCAGGTGCAGGTGGTCGGAGTGCAGGTGTGAAATCAGGACCGCGTCCGCCACCGCGGCCCGCGGGGGCGGCACCTCGCCGCGGCGGCGGCGCAGGTGCGCGAACCGGCGCACGAACAGCGGATCGGTCAGCACCCGGACCCCGCTGTCCTCGATCGTGCAGGTGGCATGACCCCACCACGTGACCTCCACCGCTCCGCCTCCTCGTCCGTGCCACCGACCTGTCCAGGCGTACGAGCCTAGGCCCTCCGCGCCCCTGCCCCGCCTGAGTGCTCCTTCGCGCCCGCTCCGGCACGGGTTCGCCCGGCTACACAGGGCTACGGGAGGGGTAGGGTCATTGCCTGCATCCGAGCGCGTGGGGGGGAAACGTTTCATGGGGGACGTCGTCGGGGACGTACGGGTGGCTGCCATCGCCAGTCTCACACCGCTGGAGGAGCTCGACGGCGACCCGTTCCTCGTCGACACCCGGAGCCAGCACGCCATGTGCGCGCGCTGGGCCGCCGATCAGGGATACGTCGTCACCCGCCAGCTGCGCGTCTACGGGCTGCGCCCCGACCACCACGCCCTGTGGGGCGGCGCGGACGGTGGCCACGTCGAGCTGTTCGTGGCGCCCAACGGGCGGGTGCTCGAACGCGCCCTCGTCTCGGTGCCGGGCTTCGAGGCCGAGTGCGAGCGGCGCGGTGTCCGGCTGGAACTCGCCGGTCTGGAAGAGCCCGAATACACCGCGCGCACCAAGGCCAGCGTCCACCGCAGGCTCTCCATGCCCACCGCCGGCTACGACGGCTGCTGACCCCCGCAGTGCCCGCCGGGGCCCGCGCGGGAACCCGGGGCCCCGAGGTACCCCGAGGGGGCTGTGGCAGGCTTGACGCGGCTCCGTGACGAACACCGGGCCCGGAGGTGAGGTGGAACGGCGTGAGCGACCGGCGATGGCGGACCGCGGGCGGAGCCCTGATACGGGTGATCTCGGTGTGGGCCGTCTCCACCCTCACCATGCTGGCGCTCGCCGGTCTCCTGCCCGACTTCCAGCTCCAGTCCGACGACGGCGACAGCGTCACGAGGACCGCGTTCACCGCCGCCTGGGGCGCCGGCGCGTTCGGCCTGCTCTCCGCCCTGGTGTGGCCCCTGCTCGTCAGGGCACTGCTCATCGTGCCCGCACTCGTACTGGGTGCGCTGGTCTTCTTCCTCAACGGCTCCCTCCTGCTGATCGCCCTGCGGCTCATCCCGGACGGGCGGGGGGACGCCGCCCCGGAGACCGCCGTCGTCGTGGCCGCCGTCATGTCGGCGGTCGCCTCCGGGGCGTCCACCGCGCTCGCGGTCCGTGACGACGACGCCTACCGGCGCAGACTCTCCCGCCTCGCCGACCGGCGCCGCAGACGCGACGGCACACCCGGGTCCGCGGACGGCGGGCGGGGCGGACCGCCCGGCATCGTGTTCGTGCAGCTCGACGGCGTGGGCCATCAGGTACTGGAACGGGCGGCGGCCGACGGCGTCATGCCGACCGTGGCCGGACTGCTGGCCGACGAGGCGGGGCACCGGCTCACCCCGTGGACGACCGACTGGTCCAGCCAGACGGGCGCCAGCCAGCTGGGCATCCTGCACGGCAGCAACCACGACGTGCCCGCGTTCCGCTGGTTCGAGAAGGAGAGCGGCACCGTCATGGTCTCCAGCAGGCCGGCGAGCGCCCTCGAACTCCAGCGCAGGGCGATCGCCCGCACCCGCGACGGCGGCCTGCTCACCGTCGACGGAGCGAGCCGCGGCAACCTGTTCAGCGGCGGAGCCGACCAGCTCGCCCTGGTCCTCTCGATGGCCGCCAGGCGAGGCAAGGGCCGCCGCTCCAGGGCCGGTTACTTCGCCTACTTCTCCGACCCGGCCAACGCCGTGCGCACGGCGCTGTCCTTCGTGGCCGAGGTGGGACGGGAGATCGGCCAGTCCACCCTGGCCCGGGTGCGCAAGGAGTCGCCCCGGGTCAAGCGCGGCGGGCTGTACCCCTTCATCAGGGCGTTCGCGACGGTCCTCGAACGCGACGTGGTGGTGGCCGCCGTGATCGGCGACATGTTCGCCGGACGCACCGCCGTCTACGCCGACCTGGTCGCCTACGACGAGGTCGCCCACCACTCCGGACCGCACAGCAGGGACGCGGAGAAGGTCCTGGCGCGCCTCGACCGCTCACTGGGACTCATCCTCAAGATCGCTGACCACACCCCCCGCGGCTACCGGATCGTGCTCCTCTCCGACCACGGCCAGAGCCCGGGGGAGACCTTCGCGGGCCGGTACGGCCTCACGCTCAAGGAACTCGTACGGGCGGGCTGCGGGCTGCCGGTGCCGCGCAGCGCGCAGCGCACCCGCAGTGCCTCGGAGGCCCGCGACGCCCTGCGTACGGCCCTGCACAGACCGGTCGGAGGGCGGGAGGCGAAGCACCCCGCGAAGTCGTCGGACCCGGTCGTGCTCGCCTCCGGGAACCTCGGTCTGCTGTCCTTCCCCGACATCGAGGGGCGCGCCTCGCGCGAGCAGCTCGACCGCAGGTACCCCGCGCTGCTCGGCACGCTCGCCGACCATCCGGGCATCGGTTTCCTGCTCGTGAGGAGCGAGAGGCACGGATCGGTGGTGCTCGGCAGGGGCGGGACGGAGACCCCGGTCGCGGAGCTGGCGGACGGTGAGGGGCCGATGGCGGTGTTCGGTGCCGGCGCGGCGGACGCGGTACGGCGCACGGACACCTTCCCGCACGTCGCGGACGTCATGGTCAATTCGATGTACGACCCCGGAACCGGCCGGGTGCACGCCTTCGAGGAGCAGATCGGCTCGCACGGGGGGCTGGGAGGCGAGCAGTCCAGGCCGTTCCTGCTGTGGCCGCGCACACTGGCGGACCCCATGGACGCGTTGGCCGCGGACGCTCCCCGGACGCCTGCCGCGGCCGGTCCGGCCCAGGGCGACACCCCCGCGGGTACGGCCCCGGCCGGTCCGGTCGGGGCGGAGGCCGTGCACCGGATACTGGCGCGCTGGCTGAGGGAGCTCTCCGGACCGCAGGTCCCGCTGCGGCCGGGTGGCCCCGACGTCGCCGGAGCCACCGGTGAACCCGTCACGGACGGGCCTGTCCGGCTGCTCGACGGGCGGCCGCCGGAAGGGCACGTCCCCGAGGTGCCGCTGCGGGGTCAGCCCCTCCCGGACCCGGACGACGTCGTCCCGGGCGCGCGCGGCTGACCCGTCCGGCGGGATGGAGGTCAGGCCGACTCGCGACGCACCAGTGTCGGATGGAAGATCACGGACGGTTCGGGACGGCCGGACTTGCCAATCTGCTTCAGCAGCAGGCGGGCCATCTCGGACGCCATCTCCTCCACCGGCTGACGCACCGTGGTGAGCGGGGGGTCGCAGGCCGGTGCCGCGCTGCTGTCGTCGAAGCCGACCACTGCCACGTCCCCGGGCACGTCCCTGCCCGCCCGCAGCAGCACGGGCATCGCACCCAGCGCCATCAGGTCCGAGGCGATGAACACCCCGTCCACGTCCGGCCGGTCCCGCAGCAGCTCCCGCATCGCCGCGGCCCCTCCCGTGTGCGTGAAGTCCCCCTCCGCGACCGCCACGTCCCCGATCCCGTGCTGCACCAGCGCGTCCAGGAACCCGTTCAGACGTGCCTGGCCCGCGGGCATGTCCTGCGGGCCCGCCACGGTGGCGAGACGACGCCGCCCCAGCGACACGAGGAGGTCGGCCGCCATCTGCGCACCCGCGCGCTGGTCGGCCTCGACGTAGGTGAGGGGCGAGTGCCTGCGCGGCCGGCCGGCCAGCACGGCGGGCAGCCCGGTGTCGTGGAGCAGTCCGGGCAGCGGGTCGTCGGCGTGCGAGGAGATGAGCACCACCCCGTCGACGTGCCCCTGGCGCAGGTAGGACAGCAGCTGATTCCGCGAGGCCTCGTCGTCGGCCAGCATCAGCACCATCTGGATACCCGCCGGGCGCAACACGTCGAGGACTCCGCCGACCACCCGGCCGAAGTGCGGGTCGGAGAACATCCGGCCGACGAACGGCTCGGCGACCGGGCGCCGTTCACGCTCGGACACCACCAGCGCGACCGAGTCGGTCCGCCTGGTCACCAGTGAACGCGCGGCGCGGTTGGGGACGTAGCCCGTCGTGGCCACCGCCTCCTCCACCACGCGCCGCAGGGCGGGGTCCACCGTGGTCGCACCGTTGATCACCCGGGAGACCGTGGCCCGGGACACGCCGGCCACCGCGGCCACGTCCTCCAAGGTGGCGGGGCGTACGGGCGGCGAGACGTCGGCAGTCATGCCGTCTTTTATACCGGGTGGCCCGACGGGCACGCGAAGGGTTCCGGCACGTCAGTGGGCGTGCCGTGCATGGGCGAGGCACCTGGCAGGTCGGGCAGCACGATCGGGTCGTCCGGGGCCCGGTGGGCGCAGGGGCATTCCGCGAGGGAGGTTCGCTCGATCCGGGGTCAGGCGCTGTTGTCAGTGGCGCACGGCAGGATGGTGGCATGACGACGAACCCAGTTGGTGCGCCCGCCGACAGTGCCGCCTACGCAGTTGCCGTGGAAGAGGCGAAGCGTGCCGCGGCCGCGTACTACACCGCAGGTGAGAGCAGCCTCGACGACGACGCGTACGACCGTCTCGTGCGCGGCATCGCGGCCTACGAGGAGGAGCACCCGCAGGAGGTGCTGGACGCCTCGCCGACCGGGAAGGTCGCGGGCGGGGCGGCGTCGGGGGATGTACCGCACACCGTTCCCATGCTCTCGCTGGACAACGTCTTCTCGGCCGAGCAGTTCGTCACCTGGACCGCGTCCGTGGAGCGGCGCATCGGCCGGCCCGTCGCCGCGTGGAGCGTGGAGCCCAAGCTCGACGGCCTGGCCGTCGCGGCCCGCTACCGCGAGGGCCACTTCGAGCGGCTGATCACCCGGGGGGACGGGACGGCCGGGGAGGACGTCTCGCACGCCATGGGTACGGTGCTCGGCCTGCCCGAGCGGCTCGGCGCCCCGGCCACCATCGAGGTGCGCGGCGAGATCCTCATGACCCAGGCGCAGTTCGAGCAGGCGAACGCGGTGCGGACGGAGCACGGTGCCGCCCCGTTCGCCAACCCGCGCAACGGAGCTGCGGGTACCCTCCGGGCCAAGGACCGTCCGTATCGCGTGGAGATGACCTTCTTCGCGTACGGGGCGCTGGCCCTGCCCGATTCGGGTGAGCTGACCGCGACCCTGGCCGAACTCCCGCACAGCGAGGTCCTGTCGTACGTCGCGGAGCTCGGTGTGCACACGGCCGCGGACACGGCGGTCGCGCCGCGCACCGTCACCACGGTCGAGGAGGTGCAGGCGGGCGTCGAGGACATCGCCGTCAAGCGGCCCTCCCTGCCGTTCGGGATCGACGGCATCGTGATCAAGGCCGACCTGGCGGCCGACCAGCGCGACGCGGGGTCCGGGACGCGGGCGCCGCGCTGGGCCATCGCGTACAAGCTGCCGGCCGTCGAGAAGGTCACCAGGCTGCTGGACGTCGAGTGGAACGTCGGCAGGACCGGCATCATCGCCCCGCGTGCCGTCCTGGAGCCCGTCGAGATCGACGGATCCACCGTCGGGTACGCCACGCTGCACAATCCGGCCGACATCACGCGCCGCGACCTGCGCCTGGGCGACCACGTGATGGTCTACAAGGCCGGCGACATCATCCCCCGCATCGAGGCCCCGGTCGCGCATCTGCGGACGGGCGAGGAGAAGCCGATCGACTTTCCCGAGGCCTGCCCCCGGTGCGGCTCGGAGATCGACATGAGCGAGCAGCGCTGGCGCTGCACCAGAGGTCGCGACTGCCGCCTGGTCGCCTCCATCTCCTACGCCGCCGGTCGCGACCAGCTCGACATCGAGGGCCTCGGCGCCACCCGGGTCGTCCAGCTCGTCGACGCGGGCCTCGTGACGGACTTCGCCGACCTCTTCAGCCTGAAGCGGGAGCAGCTCCTCACCCTGGAGCGGATGGGGGAGACCTCCACCGACAACCTCCTCGCCGCCATCGAGACGGCCGCACAGCGACCGCTGTCCCGCGTCTTCTGCGCCCTCGGTGTGCGCGGCACGGGCCGTTCCATGTCACGTCGTATCGCCCGCTACTTCGCCTCGATGGACCGGATCGTCGCCGCGGACGCCGAGGTGCTCCAGCGGGTGGACGGCATAGGCAAGGAGAAGGCGGCCGCGGTCGTCACGGAGCTGAGGGACCTGGAACCGCTGATCGGCAAGTTGGTGGCCGCCGGCGTCAACATGACGGAGCCGGGCGCGACCCCGCCGCCGGAGCCGGGAGCCCCGGACGAGGACGGCGCCGGGGAGCGGGAGACGTCCGGCCTGCCGCTCGACGGCATGACCGTCGTGGTCACGGGTGCCATGACGGGCGTTCTGGAGAAGCTCTCCCGCAACCAGATGAACGAGCTGATCGAGCGGGCGGGCGGCAAGTCCTCGTCCAGTGTCTCCAAGCGTACGAGTCTGCTGGTGGCGGGGGAGAAGGCCGGGTCCAAGCGGACCAAGGCCGAGGACCTCGGGGTCGAGACGGCCGCGCCCGAGGAGTTCGCGAAGCTGGTGGAGGCCTATCTGACCCCGGAGGTATGAAGCCCTTCGCGGGGCACGGACCTTGGAATGCTCAAGGCAGTGGCGTTTCTGTGACAGATATCGCATAGTGAGAGCTCCGCTGACCCTTGGTATGAGTGGGTCGGTGGCGCCGTGGGCGGTGAACGGCCGCAGCGGCAGTCCGAGGATGAGGGGCGATGCGTTCCTGCGTGACGCGTGGTGGCGTGGGCGGCCAGTGCCCGGACACCGACAGCGCCCCGGCCTCGCCCGCCGACGAACTCGGCGGCGGTGAGCTCGACATGATCACTGGCATACGGCGTGCGAAACACCACGCTGCGGCGCGCCGCAGGCCCGTGCCCACCTGTGGCGGAGTGCCCCGAGCCGGCGCGGTGGGGCCGGTCCTCGCCGCGCTGCTCCTCGCGATCATGGCTCTTCTCGGCGGCGCACCCGCTGCGGGCGGTTCGGCACCACCCGCGCCGGGCTCCTCCTCCTTCTCTTTCTCCTCCTCGTCGGCGTTCTCCTCGCCCGTCTCCGCTCCCGAGTCCGCTGCCACGGCCGTCTCCGGTCCAAGGGCGGGCGACCAACCCGCCCACGGCTGGTGGACGGAGGCGGTTCCCGCTTCCGTGCCGCGTGCCGGCCTCGACCGTCCGCACGCTCCGAACCCCTCCCCGCCGCCCGGTCACGGTGCCCTTCGACCGCGCCCGCCGGGCCTACGCGCTCCCGTGGGCGTCGCACCCGGAGCGGCCGAGGCCGGCCGCTCCGCGACCGCGCGGATCAGGGCGGCGCTGCCCGGCGTGCGCGGACCTCCCGGGACGGCGGCCGGCCCGCCGGCCCTTCACCGGTCCCGTTCCACAGACCTGGCGTCCCGCCCTTCCCGGCCTCTCTGAGCCCCGGGTGGACGACGCCCACCCGGGAGGATCCTCCATGACTCGCGCCACCGCGGTGCGGGCGGTTCTGGCTGCCGCCGCGCTGCTCGTCTCCGTGTTCATCACCTTGACCATGTCACCCAGACTCGGCCTCGACCTCCAGGGTGGTACCCGGATGGTCTTGCAGGCCAAGGACTCGGACACCGTCGAAGCGGACGGGGAGAGCACGGATCGCACACTGGAGGTGCTGCGCGGGCGCATCGACTCACTCGGTGTGGCCGAACCCGTCCTGACCCGCTCGGGCGCGGACCGCATCATCGTCGAACTGCCCGACGTCCAGGACCCGCGGCAGGCGGCCGACGTCATCGGCAGGACCGCACAGCTCGGCTTCCACGCGGTACGGGGCGACGCCGAGGAGCGGGACGGGCTCACACTGCCCGACGAACAGGGCCGCCTCCTCCCGCTCGGCCCCGTACGTCTGTCCGGTGCGGGGGTCGCGGACGCCACCGCGGACTTCGACGCCCAGCAGGGCGCGGGCTGGACGGTCTCGCTCGACTTCCACAAGGCCTCGGGCAAGGAGTGGACCCGGCTCACGGGCGACGCCGCCTGCCACCCGGTCGGGGACGACAGGCGGCGCGTCGCCATCGTGCTCGACGGAAAGATCATCTCCTCGCCCCAGGTCGATCCCTCGATCCGCTGCGAGGCCGGCCTGCCATCCGGCTCCACCCGCATCACCGGTTCCTTCGGCGCCGAAGAGGCACGCGATCTCGCACTGCTCATCAAGGGCGGCGCACTCCCCGTGCCCGTCGAGATCGTCGAACAGCGGACTGTCGGCCCGACCCTGGGTGCCGCAGCCGTCGAGGCCAGCGCCAGGGCCGCGCTCATCGGCGCCGCTGCCACCGCGCTCTTCATCACCTTCGTCTACCGGCTCTTCGGCGCCCTCGCGGCTCTCGCCCTGGCGGCGTACGGCGTGATCTCCTACGCCGTACTCGTCGCACTGGGCGTCACCCTCACCCTGCCGGGGCTCGCCGGGTTCGTCCTCGCCGTCGGAATGGCGGTCGACGCCAACGTCCTCGTCTTCGAAAGGGCCCGCGAGGAGTACGCGCGCCCGGGGAACGGCTCACTGCGTTCCGCGCTGAACGCCGGATTCCGTAAGGCCTGGAGTGCCGTCGCCGACTCCAACGCCACCACCCTGATCGCCGCCGCACTGCTGTTCTTCCTCGGCTCGGGACCTGTCAAGGGCTTCGGGGTCACGCTGGCCGTCGGAGTGCTGGTCTCGATGTTCTCCGCGCTCGTCATCGCCCGCGCGCTCACCGAGATCGCCGCCGGCTCCGGGTTCGTCAGCGACTACCGGGGAGTCAACGGAATCGGACGGCCGGGCCGCGTCCGCACCTGGCTGAACGAGCGTGATCCCCTGCTCTTCCGGTCTCCGCGCCGCCTGCTCGTGACGTCCGCCGCGATCGTCCTGATCGCCGTCACCGGCGTCCTCGTCCGCGGGGTGGACCTCGGTGTCGAGTTCACCGGTGGCCGGCTGGTCGAGTACTCCACCAGCCGGCCCGTCGACGTCGAGACCGCCCGCGACACGATCGCCGCCGCCGGATTCACCGATGCCGAGGTCACCACCGCGGGCGGGAGCGACCTCTCCGTGCGTACCGGCAAGCTCGACAACGACGGCGAGGACGCCCTCCGGGCGGCCCTGGCCGAGGAGGGCGGCGAGACCAGCAAGGTGCGTGACGAGCTGATCGGTCCGAGCCTCGGCGACGAGCTGCGCCGCAACGCGCTGATCGCGCTCGGTGTGGCCGTGTTCGTACAACTCGCCTATCTGGCCGCGCGGTTCCGCTGGACGTTCGCCGTGGCGTCGGTCGGGGCGCTGGTGCACGACGCCGTCGTCCTGGTCGGCGCCTTCGCCTGGCTCGGACGTCCGGTCGACGGGATCTTCCTGGCCGCTCTGCTCACCGTCATCGGCTACTCCGTCAACGACTCGGTGGTGGTCTTCGACCGGGTGAGGGAGCTGTGGGCGGGCAGCCCCCGTACGCCGGTCGCCGAAGTGGCCGGCCGCGCCGTGCTCCAGACCGTCCCGCGCACCGTCAACACCGGGATGGGTGCCCTGTTCATCCTGGTCGCCCTCGCGGTGCTCGGAGGCGACTCACTCGCCGACTTCGCGCTCGCCCTGCTCATCGGCATCTGCGTGGGGACGTACTCCTCGGCGCTGACCGCGGTGCCCGGAGCACTCCTGCTGGAGCGGAGCAGCAAGGCCCCGCCACCTGCCCGGAAGCGAGCGCAGGGCAGAAGGCCATCGGCCGGGCGGGCGCGCCGCGACCCGGCCGACAACGGGGCACGGGTCTAGGAACCCCGGGGGCACCGCCCCACCCCGGGCGCGCCGGACAGGACGAACGCGGTCCTGCCCGGCGCGTACGGGCGGCACGGCCCTGCTGCTGCGGCACAATCCCGATCACAGCCAGCGATCGGAGTGTGCCGCTCATGCCCGTCGTGCTGCGTGACGCCTGGGCCACGTTCGTGCCCGACATGGACGGTCCGGACGGGCCGCTGCCGCCCCTGCTCCTCGCCCTGACCGTGCTCACCGGGCTGGTCGACGCCTTCAGCTACCTGCTCCTGGGACACGTCTTCGTCGCGAACATGACCGGCAACGTCGTCTTCATGGGCTTCGCCCTCGCGGGCGCTCCCGGTTTCTCGGTCCTGGCCTCGTCGGTGGCCCTGGTGTCGTTCGTGGCCGGGGCCTGGTCCGGTGGGATCGCCGTGCACCAGGCCGACACGCACCGCGGCCGGCAGCTGCGGCACGCGCTCCTCGTCGAGACGGCCTGCGTCACGGCGGCCCTCACCGTCTCCACGGTTTCGGGCGGACCGTACACCGGGGGCGTCCGCTTCGCCCTCATCGCGCTGCTCGCTCTCGGCCTCGGCGCGCAGAACGCCGCCGTCCGGGCGCTGGCGGTTCCCGACCTCACCACCACGGTGCTGACGCGCACCATCACCGGCACCGTCGCCGACAGCCGGCTCGCCAGGGGGCCGGGGAGCCGAGCGGGCCGGCGCGGCCTCTCGGCCGTCGCGATGCTGGCCGGAGCGGTGGCGGGAGCGACGGCGGTGCTCGACGGCCGGCGCGAACTCCCGCTGCTGCTCGCCCTGGTGATCCTGCTCGGCGCCGTTGCCGCCACGGCCCTGCTCGGCCGCGGCGACGCGCCGTGGACGCGGCCGCCGGTCAAGACCTGATGCGGCCGAACCGATCGGCCGGGCGCGGGGCGGCGCGGCGGCGCTGTTCCGTGTCGGGCGCGACAGCGGTCCGGCCGGGAACGTAACGTCACGGGCACCCGACGACAGCACCGGATCCCGAGGAGCCGCCCTGTGCCCGCTGAACCGCTGTCCGCGCACGACGTCGAGGCCGCGCTGCGCGAGCTGCCCGACTGGCGGCTGGAAGGGGACCGGATCACGCGTACCTACCGGCTGCCCTCGCACTTCGCCGCCGCCGGGCTGACCGTCCATGTCGCCCAGATCCAGGAGGAGCTCGACCACCACTCCGAACTGACGCTGGGTTACAACACCGTGGCCCTCGCGGTGAACACGCACGACGCGGGCGGCGCCGTCACCCGTAAGGACGTGGCACTGGCCGAGCGCGTCGAGGCCGTCGCACCCGGGCACGGGGCGAGGTAGCGCAGCCGGGACGCACCGGCCGGGCCGCGCGCTCAGGGCCGCTGGTCGCACGGCCGCGCCCCACCGCTGTCGTGCGGTGGGGCGCGGCCGTGCGGAGCGTGGGTGTCAGCCGTTGACCTGGGCCGGGTCCGAGCCCAGTCGCCTGCCCTCGTCGAGTGCGGCGAAGGCGGCCATGTCGTCGTCGTCCAGTTCGAAGCCGAAGACGTCGATGTTCTCCGCGATCCGCGACGGCGTCACGGACTTGGGGATCACGACGTTTCCGGTCTGCAGGTGCCAGCGGAGCACCGCCTGTGCCGGGGTCCTGCCGTGCTTCTGGGCGACCGCGACCACCGTCGGGACCTCCAGGAGGCCCTTGCCGGCGCCCAGCGGAGACCACGCCTCGGTGGCGATGCCGTGCCTGGCGCCGAGGGCGCGGAGCTCGGCCTGCTGGAACTGCGGGTGCAGTTCGATCTGGTTGACCGCCGGCACGACGGACGTCTCGCCCAGGAGGCGCTCCAGGTGCTCCGGGTTGAAGTTCGACACCCCGATGGCCTTGGCGCGGCCGTCGGCGAGGATCCGCTCGAAGGCCTTGTACGTGTCGACGTAGGCGTCCTTGGCCGGTACCGGCCAGTGGATCAGGTACAGGTCGACGTACTCCAGACCCAGCTTGTCCAGCGACACGTCGAACGCGCGCAGCGTCGAGTCGTGACCCTGCTCGCTGTTCCACAGCTTGGTGGTGACGAAGATTTCCTCGCGCGGCACACCGGAGGCGGCGATCCCCTTGCCGGTACCCGCCTCGTTCCCGTAGATCGCGGCGGTGTCGATGCTCCGGTACCCGGCCTCCAGGGCCGTGGTCACGGCCGCAGTGGCCTCGTCGTCCGGCACCTGCCAGACACCGAAGCCGAGCTGCGGCATCTCGAGGCCGTTGTTCAGGGTGATGGTGGGGGCCTGGCTCACGAGCAGTCGATCCTTACGTTGTCGGTTGGTACTCCCGGGGAGAACGACCGGGGAAGCTTATGCATTCCCGTCCGCCCCGATGCGGAGAACCGCCGCAAGCACGACCGGCGTGGCGCCAGGAGGTGTTCCTCAGGGATCACCTGGATCACCTGTACAGGGCGTTCACCTCGGACGAGTAGGCCGTCTCGATCGCCTTGCGCTTCAGCTTGAGCGACGGGGTCAGCAGCCCGTGCTCCTCGGTGAACTGGTGGGCGAGGATACGGAACGTACGGATGGACTCGGCCTGGGAGACGGCCGTGTTCGCCGCCACCACCGCCCGGCGCACCTCCATCTCCAGGTCGGGGTCGCGCACCAGGTCGCCCGCTCCCATCGGCGTACGGCCCTGCATGGCGAGCCAGTGCTCCACCGCCTCGGTGTCCACGGTGACCAGGGCGGCGATGTAGGGCCTGTCGTTCCCCACGACGATGCACTGTGCCACCAGCGGGTGGGCGCGTACCCGCTCCTCCAGGCCGGCCGGGGCGACGCTCTTGCCGCCGGACGTCACGAGGATCTCCTTCTTGCGCCCCGTGATGGTCAGATAGCCGTCCTCGTCGAGCGAGCCGAGGTCGCCGGTGGCCAGCCAGCCCTCGTTCAGCACCGCGTCGGTGGACTTCGGGTCGCCCAGGTATCCGGAGAAGACGTTGGCACCGTGCACCCACACCTCGCCGTCCCGCGCGATGTGCACGGTCGAGCCGGGGATCGGCTGGCCCACGGTGCCGTAGCGGGTGCGCTCGGGCGGGTTGGCGGTGGCCGCGGCGGTCGTCTCGGTGAGTCCGTAGCCCTCGTAGACGCTGACACCGGCGCCCTCGAAGAACAGCCCGAGTCTCCGGTCCATGCCGGAGCCGCCGGACATCGCGTGCCGGACCCGCCCGCCCATCGCTTCGCGCACCTTGCGGTAGACGACCTTGTCGAAGAACTGGTGCTGCATCCGCAGGCCGGCGGACGGCCCGGGACCGGTCCCGAAGGCGCGCTCCTCCAACGCCTCCGCGTACTTCACCGCGACCTCGACCGCCTTGTCGAACGCGCCCGCGCGGCCCTCCGACTCCGCCTTGCGCCGTGCGCCGTTGAAGACCTTCTCGAAGATGTAGGGCACCGCGAGGATGAAGGTGGGCCGGAACGACACCAGGTCCGGCATCAGGGCCTTCGCGGACAGCTCCGGCTGGTGTCCCAGCTTCACGCGCCCGCGAAGGGCGGCGATCTCCACCATCCGGCCGAAGACGTGGGCGAGCGGCAGGAAGAGCAGTGTCGCCGTCTCCTCGCCCGGCTTCGAGAGGAACACCGGGTGCCAGCGGGCGACCATGGTGTCCGCCTCGAACATGAAGTTGGCGTGTGTGATCACGCAGCCCTTGGGGCGTCCCGTCGTGCCCGAGGTGTAGATGACGGTCGCCACCGAGTCGGGAGTCACCGCGCGACGGTGCCGGTGCACCACCTCGTCGTCGATCAGGGTCCCGGCCTCGACCAGCTCACTCACCGCGTCGGCGTCCAGCTGCCAGAGCCGGTGCAGGTTCGGCAGCCGGTCGATCACCGAGCCGATCGTCATGGCGTGGTCCTCGTGCTCGACCATGACGGCCACGGCCTCCGCGTCGTGGAGCATCCACAGGACCTGCTCGGCCGACGACGTCGGGTAGACCGGCACGGACTGGGCGCCCACGGTCCACAGGGCGAAGTCGAACAGGGTCCACTCGTAGCGGGTGCGCGACATGAGGGCGACCCGGTCGCCGAACCGGACGCCCTGCGCGATCAGCCCCTTGGCGAGGGCGAGCACCTCGTCGCGGAAGGCGGCGGCGGACACGTCGTGCCAGCGTTGCTCCGCGTCCTTCCGGCCGAGTGCGATCCGGTGGGGATCCTCCTCCGCGAAATCGAAGACGGTATCGGCAAGACCGCCGACTTGAGGGGCAGCGGCCATGGGTGGGACGGTGAACTCGCGCAATGACCTGCTCCTTGTGGCGCTCCGCACGGCGCCGCGACGCTATCGCACCGGGGGAGGCGGCGGGAGGGTCCGAAGTCTCCGGAAAACGTGGCATCTGGCCAGGTCGACCGTCTAAATCGGGCCAGATGGGCCAGGCTCGGGCGCACTTCTGACTGACGGGTAAGTGGCTCGGGCGGGAATCTCCACCGAATCTGTACCCGGCGCTTACGCCGGCTCGCCGTGCTGCGGCACGACCGGACTCCGGTGGAGCCGGTCGCCACCAGCGAGGATCGCCGCAGCCAGGGCGTCGGCCGCTCCCTGGGCGGTGTCCCGGCGTCGCCCGTGCAGCAGCACGAAATCCACATCCCCGAGCTCCGGCAGCCCTGCCCTGGACGGCACGGGAGTGAGCCCCGGAGGGATGAGCCCGCGCGTGTGCGCCATCACCCCCAGGCCCGCGCGGGCTGCCGCGACGAGCGCGCTCAGGCTCGCGCTCGTGCACGCGAACCGCCAGGGCATGCCGTGCTCCTCCAGCACCTCCAGCGCCCGTGCCCTGGTGATCCCCGGCGGCGGGAAGGCGATCAGCGGCAGCGGCCGGTCCGGGTCGATGCGCAGCTGCGGAGCGCCGATCCAGGCCAGGGTGTCCTGCCAGACCAGTTCGCCGTGGGTGTCGCCGGTGCGGCGCTTGGCCAGCACCAGATCCAGCCGCCCGGCCGCGAGCTGCCGGTGCAGGGCGCCGGACAGCTCCACCGTCAGCTCCAGCTCCACCTCGGGATGCTCGCGCCGGAAGGACTCCAGGATCTCCGGCAGCCGGGTCAGCACGAAGTCCTCGGATGCGCCGAAGCGCAGCCGCCCGCGCAGCCGGGTGCCCGTGAAGAACGCCGTAGCGCGTTCGTTGGCCTGCAGGATCGTCCGGGCGAAGCCCAGCATGGCCTCGCCGTCCTCGGTGAGATCGACCCGGTGCGTGTCACGGCTGAACAGCCGGCGTCCTGCCTCGGACTCCAGCCGGCGCACGTGCTGGCTGACGGTGGACTGCCGGATGCCCAACCTGCGCGCCGCCTGCGTGAAGCTCAGGGTCTGGGCGACGGCCAGGAAGGTGCGGAGCTGGACGGGGTCGTACATGCGCCGAGGTTATCGCGAACCGTGATGACAGTCAGTGCGGTATACCGGATTCCCGATCGCGGCGATCGGGAGCACGATGGGGAAGGCACGATTCCACCCAGAGAGCACGGAGCACATGACCCGCCGCACCAGCCGCCGTATCCCCGCGCCGCCGTCCTGGCTGCCGGTCGACCCGTACATCCTGGCGCTGATCGGCACGGTGGCGGTCGCCGCGCTGCTGCCCGCGTCCGGCACCGGTGCCGAGGTGGCCGGCGGCGCGTCGACCGGAGCGGTGGCCCTGCTCTTCTTCCTGTACGGGGCGCGCCTCTCGACCGCCGAGGCCGTCGACGGGCTGAAGCACTGGCGCCTCCACCTGACCGTCCTGGCCTGCACCTTCGTGGTGTTCCCCCTCCTCGGGCTCGCCAGCCACGGACTCGTCCCGTACGTCCTGACCCCGCAACTCCAGGAAGGCTTCCTCTTCCTCTGCCTGGTGCCCTCGACCATCCAGTCGTCGATCGCCTTCACCTCGATGGCCCGCGGCAACGTGCCCGCCGCCATCTGCGCGGGCTCCTTCTCCAGCCTCGCCGGCATCCTGCTGACCCCGCTGCTGGCCGCCGCGCTGCTGGGTGGCAGCGGCGGCGGGTTCTCCCTGGACTCGCTGGTGAGGATCGTCCTCCAGCTGCTGGCGCCCTTCGTCGCGGGGCAGCTGCTGCGTCGCTGGGTCGGCGGCTTCATCACCCGGCACCGCAAGGCCCTGGGCTACGTCGACCGGGGCTCGATCCTGCTCGTCGTCTACACGGCGTTCAGCGAGGGCATGGTGGCCGGGATCTGGCACCAGGTCACCCCGCTCCGCCTCGGCGCCCTGCTCGCCGCCGAGGCCGTACTGCTGGCCCTCATGCTCGCGGTCAGCTGGTACGGCGCGAAGCGGCTGGGGTTCGGGCGGGACGACGCCGTCGCCATCCAGTTCGCCGGGTCGAAGAAGAGCCTGGCCGCGGGGCTGCCGATGGCGAGCGTCCTGTTCGGCGCGCACGCGAGCCTCGCCGTCCTGCCGCTGATGCTCTTCCACCAGATGCAGCTGATGGTCTGCGCGGTGATCGCGAAGCGCCGCTCACGCGACCCGCTGCCGGACGGCGGAGCCGACGTCAGGCCCGTACCGGCTGAGGCGCTGAACTGAGCGACTCAGGCCACCAGTGGTCCGGGCGGCCGACGCGGGCAGCGTGCCGGCCCGCCTGGCCGGGACCATCGGTCACGGCGCCGCTCCGGGGGTGCCCAGCCGTGCCAGTGCGGTGGCGCTCGGGCTGCCGGGATCCGCGGTGTAGAGGATCAGTCGCAGTCCGGAGCCGGGCATGAGCAGGGTTTGTCGGTCCAATTCCAGTTCGCCGAGTCCGGGATGAAGCAGACGTTTGCGCAGCGAGGGCAGGGGACGCACATCGTGGCTGCGCCAGCCGGCGGCGAAGTCCGGGTCGTGTGAGGCGTACTCGTCGACCAGTTCGCCCAGCGCACGGTCCGCCGGACGGCGGGCGCCGGCCGCGCGCAGGTGGATGGCGGACTGCCGGGCGAAGTCGCCTTGCGCGCCGGCGGGTGCCGAGCAGAGGGTGCCGCCCAGCCGGATCGCGAGGCGCACGGTGTTGCGCTCGTGGACGGGCAGATGCGCGAAGTCGGTGATCAACGCGGACGCCGCTGCGTTCCACGCCACGATGTCCTCCAGGTCGTTCACCAGATAGCCGGGCACCGGCCCAAGCCGATGCAGCAGCCGGCGTGCATCGGCGGACACCGGCTCGCGACCGGCGTCCGCATGGGGCGGGATCTGCCCGGCCAGCCGTGCCAGGTGCTCACGCTCCGGAGCTGAGAGACGCAGCGCCGTGCCCAGCGCGGCCAGCACCTGCGGGGACGGGTGCGGCGCGCGGGCCTGTTCCAGCCGCTCGTAGTAGCTCGTGGACACCCCTGCCAGGGTGGCCACCTCCTCGCGCCGCAGCCCGGGGGTACGCCGGGCACGCAGGCCGGGCGGGTGGACGGCGCCGGCCGGTACCTGGTCCGGGCGCAGTGCCTCTCGCCGACGGCGCAGGAAGTCGGCCATCTCTCCTCTGCTCACCCGGTCAGGTTGGCACACCGGCGTGCGGCTCAGCCACGGACCAGTGGTCCGGGGCTTACCGGTGCGTTCCACGGCACCGCCCCGCCCGCAAGTCTGGTCCGGTCAGACGTACCGACGAACGCTGGAGGAACACCGTGTCACCACACACGTGCGAAGAGACTTTCCACCGACTGCTGAAGTTGCTGGCGGCCAAGGACATGGACGCCGTCGCCGATCTGTGGGCGGAGTTCGGCACCGCCGAATTCCCCTTCGCCGCAGGGGACTCACCGAGGCGTCTGACCGGACGTGAGGCCGTCCGGGAGTATCTGGCCGACTACCCGGACCTCATGGACGTGCAGGCGATCGCGGCCCTCACCGTGCACCGGACGGGCCGGCCGGACACGATCGTGGCGGAGTTCACCGCCCACGGCCGCACGATGGCCACGGATGAGCCGTACCGGTTGGACTACATCACGGTGCTCACCACCCGCCAGGGCCTGATCACCCGTTACCGGGACTACTGGAACCCGCTCGCCGCCGCCTCAGCAGCCGGCAAGCTGCCCGAACTGCTCGGCTCGCTGCGCGCGGAGTCCGCCCGATGAGCGGTGTACTGATCACCGGTGGCACCGGGAAGACGGGAAGCGCCCTGGCCGAATCGCTCCGCGAAAGCGGTGTGCCGGTCCGGGTGGCCAGCCGCAACCCGCCGGCGGACGCACCTGACGCGGCTCGCTTCGACTGGAGCGAACCGGCCACGCATCCAGCGGCACTGCGCGGGATGGACCGGGTCTACCTGGTGCCTCCTGTGGACACCACCGACCCGATGCCACTGGTCGAACCGTTCCTGGCCGAGGCCGAACGGGTCGGCGTACGGCGGCTCGTGCTGCTCGGCTCCGCCATCGTGCTGCCCGGCGCACCCAGCGCGCTGGAACTTGCCGCGCTCGTGCGAGCCCGGCCGGGCTGGGTGGTGCTGCGCTCCTCCGGATTCATGCAGAACTTCCTGCCTCCCCACCCGCTGGGTGAGCAGATTCGGCGTCGCGGCGAGATCCGCACTGCCGCCGGAGCCGGCCGCGTGGGCTGGATCGACGCCAGGGACATCGCGGCGGTGGCCGCCACGCTACTGACCGCACCCCACAGCCACACCGACGAGCGGCGTGACCACCTGCTCACCGGGCCGCAGGCGTTGAGCTACCGGGACGCGGCACAGATCATCAGCCGTCACACCGGCCGGTCGGTCCGGACCGTGCCGGTGGGGGCTGCCGAGCAGGCGGACACCTACCGGGCGTCCGGCATGCCGGACGCCTTTGCGACCGCCCTCGCCGCCGTCGATGCGGGCATCCGAACCGGGCGGGAGGACCAGGTCAGCACCGCGGTGCTGGACCTGACCGGTCGCCCGCCCCGCACCTTCGCCGAGTTCGTCCAGGATCACGCGCCCCGGTGGACGAACGGGACGCCCGAGGGCTGACCGTCCCGGAGTGGCAGCGACGATTCGTGGCGCAGGGCAGTGCGGTCACCGAGCTTCCTCCGCCGGATCGGTGTCCGGGGATCCCCGTATGCCGCCGAGTCCGAGGCCGGTGCGGCTGCGGGCGTTGGCCTCGGCGACGCGGGCGCTCAGCAATTCGGCCGGGCCGACCGGACGTACGTTGGCCGGGTCCGCGTCCCACTCACGGCCGCCGCAGAGCGGTCGGAGCTGTAGGTACGGGCCCTCGTGTCCCATCACGAGCCCCACCCGGCCGCGGTCACCGTCCCGTACGGCTGTCCCGACGCCGGGGAGGCCGTCGTCCCTCAACCGGTCGCTCCGTTCCTGATCACCGCGGCGAGGGCGTGCGCCACGGGGGCGGAGCAGATGCCGAGGTGGACGAGGGCGTAACGGGTCGGCCGCGTACTGCCGTCGCCGTCCGCGTCCGGCCACGGGGTACGGACGTCCATCGCGGGCAGTTGGATCCCGGCGCCGCTCAGCGCGGCGGCGAGGTCGTCGCGCGCGGCCACGGCTTCCTGGATCCTTGCCGTTGCCGGGGGGCCTGTGCGGGGGGTCCTGCGGGGGAGGGGCGGCTTCTGCGGCGAGGGCGTCATGGGTTTCTTCCTTCGGTTGCTCTTTCGCGGATTCCTCTGCCCGACCGCTCGTCCGGAACTACGTTGCGTGAGGGGCTCGTTACGAGAATGGCCCGGTCAGAGGTGTGACACACCGAAGGCGGGACGTGCTTCCCCGGCGGAAGAGGCAAGTTCCACACGTTCCACGGAGGGCACGATGCCGACGAGGCGGGCGGTCACAGGCCGCAGCAGGGAACCACGCGCCCGGTTCGCGGAGGAGCTGCGGCACCTGCGCACCGAGCGAGGCGACAGTCTGCGCCAGCTCGGTGAACGGCTGGGCTGGGACTGGTCGTTGTTCGGGAAGATGGAGAAGGGGGAGACGGTCGGCGGGCCCGAGGTCGTGGAGGCGCTCGACCAGTACTACGGGACGCCGGGCATGCTGCTGGCCCTCTGGGAACTGGCGATCAGCGACCAGACGCAGTTCAAGGAGCGGTACCGGCGGTACATGGCGCTGGAGGCGGAAGCCACGAGCCTGTGGCACTTCGCGGTGAGCGTGCTGCCCGGGCTGTTGCAGACTCCGGGGTACGCGAGGGAACTGCTGGTGGCGGGCGGTATCAAGGAGCCTGAGCTGACCCAGCAGGTGGAAGCGCGAATGGGGCGGAGGGAGTTGCTGGCGGGGGAGGCCGCTCCGGACTTCCGCACGATCCTGTCGGAGGCCGTGCTCCGGACCCCGATGCGTGACGCCGAGGAGTGGCGCCGGCAGTTGGAGTACCTCGTGGAGGCGTCGGAACGCCCGAACGTCGTGGTGCATGTCCTGCCTCAACACGCCGGACTGCATGGCCTGATGGGGGCTGACGTCTGGTACCTGCTCTTGCCTCAGGGGCATACCGTCGCGTACACCGAGAACGGATACCGGGGTGAACTCATCGAGGAATCCGGTCCGGTTGTACGTTTGCAGAAGACATACGATGCGGTTCGCGACCTGGCGTTGTCTCCGAGCGAGTCGCGGAGGTTCATCCTGCGGATGTTGGAGGAAGTGACGTGCGATCCATCGACCTGAGCACTGCGTTCTGGCGCAAGAGCAGTTACAGCAACCAGGACGGTGGCGCGTGCCTCGAGGTGTCTGATGACTTCGTCGCCGTCGTCCCGGTCCGCGACAGCAAGTGCCCCCAGGGCCCAGCCCTCACCTTCGCGGCGGACGGCTGGTCGTCGTTCCTGTCCGCGGTCAAGGACGGTGCCGTGGACGCCTGAGCCGTCGACCGCAGGCGGTGACCGGTGCGCCGGGGCGGGGCCGTTGCGCGTCACGGGTGGCCTCAGCCCTGGTCCACCGTCGCCCCGAGGGCGATGCGGTGGTCACCCGCGTACACGTTCATGGACGTCCCCCGCAGGAATCCGACGAGGGTCAGTCCGCTCTCGGCCGCCAGGTCCACGGCCAGTGACGACGGCGCCGACACCGCGGCCAGCATCGGGATTCCCGCCATCACCGCCTTCTGCGCCAGTTCGAAGGAGGCGCGTCCGGACACCAGCAGAATCGCCTGGGAGAGGGGCAGTCGGTCGTCCGTCAGGGCGCGCCCCACGAGCTTGTCGACCGCGTTGTGCCTGCCGACGTCCTCCCGGATGTCGAGGAGTTCGCCCTCCACCGAGAACAGTGCGGCGGCGTGCAGGCCCCCGGTCCGGTCGAACACACGCTGTGCCTCGCGCAGTCGGTCGGGGAGCGCGGAGAGCAGCGCGGGTGTCACCCTGACCTGGGGGGAGTCGGCGACGGGGTGACGGGTCGTGGTGCGGACCGCGTCGAGGCTGGCCTTGCCGCAGAGCCCGCAGGACGAGGTGGTGTAGACGTTGCGCTCCAGCGTGATGTCCGGGACCACGACGCCCGCCGCAAGCTGCACGTCCACCACGTTGTACGTGTTCACGCCATCAGCGGTGGCTCCGGCGCAGTACACGATGGACCGGACCTCGGAGCCCTCACCGATCACGCCCTCGCTCACCAGGAAGCCCGCCGCGAGCGCGAAGTCGTCGCCCGGGGTGCGCATGGTGATGGCGAGCGGCTTGCCGTTCAGCCGGATCTCCAGGGGCTCCTCGGCGACCAGGGTGTCGGGGCGGGTCGTGACCGCTCCGTCCCGGATGCGGATGGTGCGGCGACGCTCGGTGACCCGTCCCATAGCCGTCAATCCCGATTCTGTACGTGGTGGCAGCCGAAAGGGCCCTTGATACAGAGGTTGCCACGGGTCACCCGGTTGTCGTGCGGTGAGGTGGTCCCGACGCTTCCCACGCGGTCGACGGGTCGAGACTGACGGCCGGGTCGTCTCCATACTGTATGCATGGTCAGGCTGGTGACAGCGGGTGCCTGCTTCGTTCCCGTTTCCGGAGTGTCCCGCGCGGGTTCCCGGTGAGCTGTTCGAGACGCTCCAACCTCTGGCCCGTATTCCTGTGGGGTTACGTGCCCTTGTACCGGTCGGTAGCAACCAAGACTGGATAGTTCCTGCCAAACGTAGCGAGGGGAACCCGTACATGACCGGCTCACGTGTCGTGGCGCTCGGCCACTACCAGCCTGCCAAGGTCCTCACCAACCACGACCTGGCGGCCATGGTCGACACCAGCGACGAGTGGATCACCAGCCGGGTGGGCATCAGGACCCGGCACGTGGGCGGCCCCGACGAGCCCGTGGACGAGCTGGCGGCGCACGCCGCGGCCAAGGCGCTGGCGGCGGCAGGTCTACAGCCCTCGGACATCGACATGGTCCTCGTCGCCACCTCCACGGCGATCGACCGTTCACCGAGCATGTCCGCCCGGGTCGCCGCACGGCTCGGCATGGGCTCACCTGCGGTGATGGACATCAACGTGGTCTGCTCGGGCTTCACCCACACCCTGGCCACCGCCGACCACGCGATCCGGGCCGGCGCGGCCGAACGCGTCCTCGTCATCGGTGCCGACAAGATGGGCGACATCGTCGACTGGACCGACCGCACGACCTGCGTCCTGATGGGCGACGGCGCCGGGGCGGCCGTCGTCACCGCCGACCCGGACGGCGGTGACAGGCCGGGCGTCGGACCCGTCCTGTGGGGTTCGGTGCCCGGGATGGGCAACGCCGTCCGCATCGAGGGCACGCCCCCGCGGTTCGCACAGGAGGGCCAGTCCGTCTACCGCTGGGCCACCACCCAGCTGCCGCCTATCGCCCGGAAGGTCTGCGAGCGGGCCGGTGTCACCCCCGAGGAGCTCGCCGCCGTGGTGCTGCACCAGGCCAACCTGAGGATCATCGAACCCGTCGCCAGGAAGATCGGCGCGGTCAACGCGGTCATCGCCAAGGACGTGGTGGATTCGGGGAACACCTCGGCCGCGTCGATCCCGATGGCCCTGTCCAAGCTGGTGGAACGGGGAGAGGTGCAGAGCGGCGCGCCGGTCCTGCTCTTCGGCTTCGGCGGGAACCTCTCCTACGCGGGCCAGGTGATCCGCTGCCCCTGAGGCCCCCCGCCAAGGGATTGCGCTCGGTAGACTGTAGACGACAAGCGATGGTCCGGGCGCTCGGAGGGGGACCGCGATGTTGTCCGCAGGACTGCCGCAGGGCACGGTGCCGAGGCTGGAGCGACCGGGGCCGCTGCGGGAGCGCGTCTACGAGGCGCTCCTCGAACTGATCACCACGCGGGCTCTGAAGCCCGGTCGGCATCTGGTGGAGAGCGAGCTGGCCGGGCAACTGGGGGTGTCGCGCCAACCGGTGCGCGAAGCGCTCCAGCGGCTGAACACCGAGGGCTGGGTCGATCTGCGCCCCGCGCAGGGCGCGTTCGTCCACGAACCAACCGAGGACGAGGCGGACCAGCTCCTCTCGGTCCGTACGCTGCTGGAAGCCGAGGCCGCCCGGCTCGCCGCGGCCAACTCCGGGCGCCCGGGGATCGAGGCCCTGGAGGAGCTGTGCTCCCAGGGGGAGCGGGCCGTCGCCGCCGACGACGTGGACCTCGCCGTCGCCACGAACGCCGCGTTCCACGCCAAGGTCATGGAGCTCGCGGGCAACGTCGTGCTGGCCGAGCTCGCCGGGCAGGTGGACCGGCGGGTCCGCTGGTACTACACGCCGGTGGCCAGTCGGCGGGGCGCGCGGTCCTGGACCGAGCACCGGGCGCTGATCGCGGCGATCGCGGCCAGGGACGAGCAGCGGGCGACCGAGATCATGCGGGCGCACACCGAGCACACGCGCCAGACGTATCACCGCCGCGAAGAGGCCTGACGGCACGGCTCGCCTCACGTGGTGGAAGGCCGGGGTTCACAACCCCGGCCTTCTCCGTTCCCCGGTGCCCGGGAGGGGCCGGCTCTCCGAGCTCCGGCGGACGCCTGCGGACACCTTTGTCCTGAGTGTGGAGAAAGTTGGCACGGATTCCTGCGCAACTTCTTCCCACTCGGGTAAACCGCTGCTACGTTCCCCCTCGAAAGCCCGACGGACTGGCCGATGTGGCGGGGAGGGACGCGTGAGACGCATGACGGCACGACCCGCGAACACGCACCAGGCGCGACTGCTCCGGCTGTTGCGGGACGACGGACCCAACTCCCGTGCACAGCTGGGGGATCAGGTCGATCTCTCCCGCTCCAAGCTCGCCGTCGAGGTGGACCGGCTCCTGGAGACCGGTCTCGTCGTGGCGGACGGGCTCGCCGCCTCCCGCGGCGGTCGCCGCTCGCACAACATCAGGCTCGCACCCGAACTGCGCTTCCTCGGGGTCGACATCGGCGCGACGTCCATCGATGTCGCCGTCACCAACGCGGAGTTGGAGGTCCTAGGCCACCTGAACCATCCGATGGACGTACGCGAGGGGCCCGTAGCCGTCTTCGAGCAGGTGCTCACCATGGCGGCGAAACTCCGGGCCTCGGGGCTCGCCGAAGGGTTCGACGGCGCCGGCATCGGCGTACCGGGACCGGTCCGCTTCCCCGAGGGGGTGCCGGTCGCGCCGCCGATCATGCCGGGGTGGGACGGCTTCCCGGTCCGCGAGGCGCTCAGCCAGGAACTGGGCTGCCCCGTCATGGTCGACAACGACGTGAACCTGATGGCCATGGGGGAGCAGCACGCGGGCGTGGCCCGTTCCGTGGGCGACTTCCTCTGCGTCAAGATCGGCACCGGAATCGGCTGCGGCATCGTCGTCGGCGGCGAGGTCTACCGCGGTACGACGGGCAGCGCCGGGGACATCGGCCACATCCAGGTGGAACCCGACGGACGCGCCTGCGCCTGCGGCAACCGCGGGTGCCTGGAGGCCCACTTCAGCGGCGCGGCCCTCGCCCGGGACGCCGAGGACGCGGCCCGCGCGGGCAGATCCGCCGAACTGGCCTCCCGCCTGGACGCCGCGGGCAGGCTCTCGGCCATCGACGTCGCCGCGGCCGCGGCGGCCGGTGACCCCACCGCGCTGGACCTGATCCGCGAGGGCGGAAACCGCGTGGGCCAGGTCATCGCGGGACTCGTCAGCTTCTTCAACCCGGGCCTCGTCGTGATCGGCGGCGGGGTGACCGGCCTCGGCCACAACCTGCTGGCCAGCGTCCGGACCCAGGTCTACCGGCAGTCCCTGCCGCTGGCCACGGGGAACCTGCCCATCGTCCTCGGCGAGCTGGGGCCGGTGGCCGGAGTCACCGGCGCGGCCAGGCTCATCAGCGACCACCTGTTCTCGCCGGCCTGATGTCAGGGCCGGTACGCCGTCCGACGGGCGACCCGCAGTCATCACCGTGACCAGCCCGCCCGCAGGACCGCACCGCAGCAGAACCGCACCACGGCTCCGCCCGCAGGACCGCACCGCACGGCAGCACGCAGCACCATGGCACAGCACGGCAGCACCAAGCAGCTGGACCGCACCGCACCGCACGGCAGCACCACGCAGCAAGTCCGTCAGCAGTACCCGGCCCCGCCGGCACTGCGCCCTGCCCGCTCACCGGCCTTCCCCGCGCTCTCGGCTTCGTTCGAGCAGGGGAGACCCCGTTCGCCGAGGGGATTCGTCATGGCACCAGAACCACCCCTGCTCACGATGTCCGGCATCACCAAGTCGTTCCCCGGCGTACGCGCGCTCGACGGCGTGGACCTGGAGGTGCAGGCCGGCGAGGTCCACTGCCTCCTCGGCCAGAACGGCGCCGGCAAGTCCACCCTCATCAAGGTGCTGGCCGGAGCCCACCAGCCCGACGACGGAGCCATCACCTGGCTCGGCGAACCCGTCCAGCTCTCCTCGCCCATCACCGCGATGCGCCTGGGCGTCGCCACCATCTACCAGGAACTCGACCTGGTCGAGGGGCTGTCCGTCGCCGAGAACGTCTTCCTGGGGCACGAACCCACCAGCGCCGGTTTCGTCGTCCGCAACCGCGAGGCCCGCACCGAGGCCGCCGCGCTCCTGAAGCGGCTGGGCCACCCTGAGATCGACCCGGCCCGCGCGGTCGGCGACCTCTCCGCCGCCCACCAGCAGATCGTCTCCATGGCGCGGGCGCTCTCCCACGAGGTCCGGCTGATCGTGATGGACGAGCCGTCCGCCGCTCTCGACCCCGACGAGGTAGACAACCTCTTCCGCACCGTGGACGGCCTCACCGCCGACGGTGTGGCCGTCGTCTACATCTCCCACCGGCTGGAGGAGATCCGCCGCATCGGGGACCGCGTGACCGTGCTCAAGGACGGCCGGGCCGTGGCCGTCGGGCTTCCCGCCAAGTCCACCCCCACCCGCGACATCGTTGCCATGATGACCGGCCGCAACGTCGAGTACGTCTTCCCCGAGCGGCCCGCACCCGGTGTCGGACGGGCCACGGCCGAGCCCGTGCTGAAGGTCGAGGGGCTCACTCGCAAAGGCGAGTTCGAACCCGTGGACCTGGAGCTGAGGCCCGGTGAGATCGTCGGCCTGGCCGGACTCGTCGGCTCGGGCCGCTCCGAGATCCTGGAGACCGTCTACGGCGCGCGCAAGCCGACCGCGGGGCGGGTCCTCGTCGCCGGCAAGCCCCTGCGCCTCGGCAGCGTACGGGCCGCCGTGAACGCGGGAGTCGGGCTGGCCCCGGAGGAACGCAAGGCCCAGGCCCTGCTGCTGACCGAGTCCGTGACCCGCAACGTCTCCGTCTCCTCCCTCTCCCGCTTCGCCCGGGCGGGCTGGCTCGACCGGGGTGCGGAGCGCAAGGCCACGAGGGCGGCGACCCGCGAACTCTCCCTGCGTCCCGACAACCCGGACGCGGCGGTGCGCACACTGTCCGGCGGCAACCAGCAGAAGGCGGTCCTGGCCCGCTGGCTGCTTCGCGGCTGCCGGGTCCTGCTGCTCGACGAACCGACCCGCGGTGTCGACGTCGGCGCCCGCGCCGAGCTCTACGCCGTGATCCGCCGGCTGGCCGACGAAGGCCTCGCCGTTCTGCTCGTCTCCAGCGAAGTGCCCGAAGTGCTGGGCCTCGCCGACCGGGTGCTGGTGCTCCGCGAGGGTCGTGTCGTGCACACGGCCGACGCCAGGGAGCTCGACGAGCACCGTGTACTCGACCTCGTCATGGAAGGGAGCCCGACGTCATGACACAGCCCGCACCGTCGGCGCAGCACCAGGGGCCGGAGAAGGGGGCCGTCGACGGCCCCGCGGCCTCGCCGCCCCCGAAAAAGGCCGGTGGCCCGCGCGCACTCGGCCTGCGTGCCGATGTCCGGAACCTGTCACTGCTCGGTGTCCTCGCCGTACTGATAGCCGTCGGCGGATTCACCGAACCGGACGCGTTCCTGGACACCGGGAACCTCCAGCTGATCCTGACGCAGTCCTCCGTCATCGGGGTCGTCACCGTCGGTGTCACCTTCGTGATCATCAGCGGCGGCATCGACCTGTCGGTCGGTGCGATGGTCGCCCTGGCCTCCGTCTGGGCGACGACCCTCGCCACCCAGGACTTCGGCTTCGCGGGCATCCTGTTCACCGCCGTGGTCGTCGGTCTCGCCGCCGGACTCGTCAACGGGGTCCTCATCGCCTACGGGCGCATGGTCCCCTTCATCGCGACGCTGGCCATGCTCGCCTCGGCCCGCGGGCTCGCCCTGCAGATCACCGACGGCAAGACGCAGATCGTCACCGTCCAGTCGGTGCTGGACCTCGGCCTGCCCGACAGCTACGTCCTGGGCATCCCGCCCCTGGTCCTCGTCTTCGCCGCGGTGACCGTGGCCGGCTGGCTGATCCTGAACCGGACGACCTTCGGGCGCCGGACGGTCGCCGTCGGCGGCAACGCGGAGGCGGCCCGGCTCGCCGGCATCGACGTACGCCGTCAGCGCCTCTACCTCTACCTGCTCTCCGGGCTCTGCTGCGGCATCGCCGCCTTCATGCTGGTCATCCTGTCCGGATCGGGCCAGAACACCAACGGCAACCTCTACGAACTCGACGCCATCGCCGCCGCGATCATCGGAGGCACCCTCCTGAGCGGCGGCCGGGGCACCATCGTCGGTTCGGTGCTCGGGGTCCTGGTGTTCACCACGATCACCAACATCTTCGCGCTCAACAATCTGCAGAGCGACGTCCAGCAGATCGCCAAGGGCGCCATCATCGTCGCCGCCGTCCTCGTCCAGCGCCGCACACTGCGCGGCGGCGAGACCTGAGCGGGCGGCGCGGTCCGAGCACCCCCTCGGTGACAGAGCACTGATCACCCACCCGCTGTTCCGTACACACCGCACCGGATGAAGGGTTCGACAGCCATGCCAGAAACCAGCCGCAGAGGACTGCTCTTCGGCACCGCGGCCGTCTCCGCGGGAGCCTTCCTCACCGCCTGTACCAGCAACGAGCCCAAGGAGAAGGCGACCGCTCAGAGCAACCAGCCCGCCGCCGACGACAAGCCGGGAGCGCCCGTCACCATCGGCTTCGCCGGCCCCCAGGCCGATCACGGGTGGCTCAACGCGATCAACGTCAACGCCAAGTCGCGGGCCGAGAAGTACTCCGAGGTCACCCTGGAGATCACCGAGGGCTCCAACGACACGGCCGCCCAGATCGGCCAGGTCAAGACCCTCATCAACAAGAAGGTCGACGTCCTCGTCGTCCTCCCCGCCGACGGCAAGGCACTCACCCAGGTCGGTCTGGAAGCCATGAAGGCGGGCATCCCCGTCGTCAACCTGGACCGCATCTTCGCCTCCCCGCAGGCCTACCGCTGCTGGGTCGGCGGCGACAACTACGGCATGGGGCTCAACGCGGGCCACTACATCGGCGAGCAGCTCAAGGACAAGTCGGGCGCCAAGGTCGTCGAACTCGCCGGGATCGACAACCTGGAACTCACCAAGCAGCGCAGCAAGGGCTTCGCCGACGCCCTCAAGAACTACCCCAACGTCAAGCTGGTGGCCCGTCAGGCAGCCGACTTCACGGTGGAGTCGGGCCAGGCGAAGATGGCACAACTCCTCCAGGCGCAGAAGCAGTTCGACGCCCTGTGGAACCACGACGACGACCAAGGCGTGGGCGCGCTGCGGGCCATCCAGCAGGCCGGCCGCGACGAGTTCATCATGGTCGGCGGCGCCGGTGCGAAGTCCGCGATGGACGCCATCAAGGCCGACGACAGCGTCCTCAAGGCCACCGTCCTGTACCCGCCGACGATGGCCGCCTCCGCCATCGACCTGGCGCGTGCTCTCGGCCAGAGCAAGGGCGTCGCGGGCCTCTCCGAGATGGAGATCCCGACCTCGCTGACCCTGTACTCGGCCGTGGTCACCAAGGAGAACATCGACCAGTACCTGCCGACGGGCTTCAGCTGATCCCGCACCGCCGCCGCCACCGAACCACCGACGAGGAGGAAGTCCGCATGGCCCGTAGGGAAGAGACGGAGCAGGAGACCGGGGCACCGCCGCCCAAGGCGACGCTCGGGGTCGGCATGGTCGGATACGCGTTCATGGGCGCAGCCCACTCGCAGGGGTGGCGCACCGCGGGACACGTCTTCGACCTGCCGGCGAGACCGGCTCTCGCCGCGATCTGCGGGCGCGACCGTACGGCCGTCGAGGCCGCCGCCGCCCGGCACGGCTGGGCGGCGGCGGAGACCGACTGGCGCGCGCTCATCGCCCGGGACGACGTGCAGCTGGTCGACATCTGCACACCCGGCGACAGCCATGCGGAGATCGCCATCGCCGCGCTCGAAGCGGGCAAGCACGTGCTGTGCGAGAAGCCGCTGGCCAACACGGTCGCCGAGGCGGAGGCGATGGTGGAGGCCGCGGAGCGGGCAGCCGTCCGTGGCCAGGTGGCGATCGTGGGCTTCAACTACCGCAAGGTGCCGGCCCTCACCTACGCCCGCAGGATGATCGAGGAGGGCAGGCTGGGCATCCTGCGGCACGTACGGGCCACCTACCTTCAGGACTGGCTCGTCGACCCCGAGTCGCCCCTCACCTGGCGGCTCAAGCGCGAGCACGCCGGCTCCGGTGCGCTGGGAGACCTCGGAGCGCACATCGTCGACCTCGCCCAGTACCTGGCCGGCGAGCCGCTGGTCGGTGTGTCGGCGGTGAGCGAGACCTTCGTGCGCGAGAGGCCGGTGCTCGCCGGGCCGGGCGCCGGGCTCTCGGGCTCCGCGGACGGCACCGCGCGGGGGGCGGTCACCGTCGACGACGCGGCACTCTTCACCGGGCGCCTGGCGTCCGGGGCACTGGCCTCCTTCGAGGCGACCCGGATGGCTGCGGGACGCAAGAACGCCCTGCGCCTGGAGATCAACGGGGAGCGGGGCTCGATCGCCTTCGACCTGGAACGTCTCAACGAGCTCTCCTTCCACGACCACACCGAGCCGGCCACCAGCGCGGGCTTCCGCCGGATCCTCGTCACCGAGCCCCAGCACCCCTATCTGGAGGCGTGGTGGCCGCCGGGCCACGGACTCGGCTACGAGCACACCTTCGTCCACCAGGCCCGGGACGTCGTGTGTGCCATCGCCGAAGGCCGGTCCGCCGCACCGACGTTCGCCGACGGACTCCAGGTGCAGCGGGTGCTCGCCGCGGTCGAGGAGAGCGCCGCCAAGAACTCCGTACACACCCCGGTGCCCTTCTAGGAGGTTCCGCGCATGCCCCGTCCCTTCACTCTCTTCACCGGCCAGTGGGCCGACCTGCCACTGGAGGAGGTCTGCCGGCACGCCCGGGACTTCGGTTACGACGGTCTCGAACTCGCATGCTGGGGAGACCACTTCGAGGTCGACAAGGCCCTCGCGGATCCCGGCTACCTCGACGGGCGGCGACAGCTGCTCGACAAGTACGGCCTCAAGTGCTGGGCGATCTCGAACCACCTGGTCGGCCAGGCCGTCTGCGACAACCCGATCGACGAACGCCACCAGGGGATCCTGCCCACCCGCATCTGGGGGGACGGGGAGCCCGAAGGCGTACGGCGACGGGCCGCCGAGGAGATCGCGAACACCGCCAGGGCGGCCGCCGCGTTCGGCGTCGACACCGTCATCGGCTTCACCGGATCCTCCATCTGGCACCTGGTCGCGATGTTCCCGCCGGTACCCCCGCACATGATCGAGCGCGGGTACGAGGACTTCGCCGAGCGGTGGAACCCGATCCTGGACGTCTTCGACGCGGAAGGAGTGCGCTTCGCCCACGAGGTGCACCCGAGCGAGATCGCGTACGACTACTGGACCACCCACCGGGCCCTGGAAGCGGTCGGCCACCGGCCCGCGTTCGGGCTGAACTTCGACCCGAGCCACTTCGTGTGGCAGGACCTCGACCCGGTCGGCTTCCTCTACGACTTCCGCGACCGGATCTACCACGTGGACTGCAAGGAGGCGCGCAAGCGCCTCGACGGCCGCAACGGGCGCCTCGGCTCCCACCTGCCCTGGGGCGACCCGAGGCGCGGCTGGGACTTCGTGTCCGCGGGGCACGGTGACGTGCCCTGGGAGGACGTCTTCCGGATGCTGCGGTCCATCGGTTACGAGGGCCCGGTCTCGGTCGAGTGGGAGGACGCGGGCATGGACCGGCTGACAGGTGCGCCCGAGGCGCTGGCGTCGCTCAGGCGGTTCGACTTCGACCCGCCCACCGCGTCGTTCGACGCGGCCTTCGGCGGGGGCGACTAGCACCCGGGGGTGCGGGTCCCCCCGGGGACCCGCACCCCGCTCCGGCGCGACCCGGCCACCGGCGGAGCCTGTCTCCGGGGCGGCGCCGGGAGGCGGTTCGCCATGCCCTGAAACCTCTTTGTCCTTCCGTGGGGAGAAGTCGACCCGGTCTCTGCGCAAGGGCTTTCCGTCCCGGACGAACACGGCTAACGTCCCCTTCGTGTACACGACATGACTCACGTCACCGGTGCCCCACAGCTCCGATGACGAGCGCGGCAGTCCCCGCGCCGAACGGCAGAACGCACCCGCCCGAACAACCGGCACACTCCGGAGGACGCACGTGCACAGAAGCAGCAGACGGCTCCGAGCCCGAAAAACACTCGCCCTCTTCACCGGCGGACTGCTCGCCGCCGCCACGCTCACCCTGGGATCCCCGCCCGCCTCCGCCGACGCGCCCAAGGCGCCGGCCGCGCAGGACGCCGCAGAGGACTTCCAGCAGGTGACCCTCGCCAAGGGCGCCGCCGAGACCGGCGAACCCATCTCGCTCGCGGTACTCCCCGACCGCAGCGTGCTGCACACCGCGCGCGGCGGAGAGCTGCGGATCACGGACAGCGCGGGCAACACGCGGATCTCCGGCACCATCCCCGTCTACTCGCACGACGAGGAAGGCCTCCAGGGCGTCGGGATCGACCCCGGCTTCGCCGAGAACCGGGCGATCTACCTCTACTACGCGCCGCCCCTGGACACCCCCGCCGGCGACGCCCCGGAGAACGGCACCGCCGCGGACTTCGCGAAGTTCGACGGCGTCAACCGCCTTTCCCGCTTCGTGCTCAAGGAGGACGGGACCCTCGACAACGCCAGCGAGAAGAAGGTCCTCGACATCCCGACGACTCGCGGCATGTGCTGCCACGTGGGCGGGGACATCGACTTCGACGCGCAGGGCAACCTCTACCTCTCGACGGGCGACGACTCCAACCCCTTCGCGTCCGACGGCTTCTCGCCACTGGACGACCGGGCCGACCGCAACCCGGCCTTCGACGCCCGCCGCACCTCCGGCAACACCAACGACCTCCGCGGCAAGATCCTCCGCATCAAGGTGGCGGACGACGGCTCGTACACCGTCCCGGAGGGCAACCTCTTCGCCCCGGGCACGGACAGGACGCGGCCCGAGGTCTACGCCATGGGCTTCCGCAACCCCTTCCGCTTCAGCGTCGACCGGGCCACCGGGATCCTGTACGTCGGTGACTACGGCCCCGACGCCGGCGCCGCCGACCCGAACCGCGGGCCGGCCGGCCAGGTCGAGTTCGCCCGGGTGACGAAGCCCGGCAACTTCGGCTGGCCCTTCTGCACCGGTGACAACGATGCCTTCAACGACTTCGACTTCGCGACGGGTACCTCCGGAGCCCGCTTCGACTGCGCCGCCCCGAAGAACGAGTCGCGGTACAACACCGGTCTGGTGGACCTGCCTCCGTCGCAGGCCGCCTGGATCCCGTACGACGGCGCCTCCGTGCCCGAGTTCGGCACCGGCTCCGAGTCCCCGATGGGCGGTCCCGTCTACCACTACGACGCCGACCTCGACTCACCGGTGAAGTTCCCCGAGGAGTACGACGGCGACTTCTTCGCCGGGGAGTTCGGCCGGCAGTGGATCAAGCGCATCGAGCAGGACGGCGAAGGCGCGGTCCAGTCCGTCAACGACGTCCCGTGGACCGGCACGCAGGTGATGGACATGGCGTTCGGCCCCGACGGGGCGCTGTACGTCCTGGACTACGGGCTCTCCTGGTTCGGCGGCGACGAGCACTCGGCGCTGTACCGCATCGAGAACGCCACCGGCGGCCGCTCACCCATCGCCGAGGCCTCCTCGAACAAGACGTCCGGCGTGGCACCGCTCAAGGTGAAGTTCTCCTCGGCCGGCACGACCGACGGCGACGGCGACACGCTCACCTACGCGTGGGACTTCGGCGACGGCGGGAAGTCCACCGCGGCCGACCCCACTTACACGTACAAGAAGAACGGCACGTACACCGCCACCGTGACCGCCGAGGACCCGTCGGGCCGCACCGGTTCGGCGAGCGTGCACGTGACCGTCGGCAACACGGCGCCGACCGTGGTCCTGGAGGCGCCGTCCGACGGGCATCCGTTCGAGTTCGGCGACGAGGTGCCGTTCAAGGTGACGGTCACGGACCCCGAGGACGGCACCGTCGACTGCACCGAGGTCGAGGTCAAGTTCACCCTGGGCCATGACAGCCACGGCCACGACATCACCACCGAGCACGGCTGCGAAGGCACCATCAAGACCGCCATGGAGGGCGGCCACGACCCCAACGCCAACATCTACGGCGGCATCTCGGCGTCCTACACGGACGGCGGGGGCGGCGGCCAGGCCGCGCTGACCGGCCGTGACCAGGCGAAACTCCAGCCCCGTCACCGGCAGGCCGAGCACTTCGACGACTCCTCCGGCGTCACCACACCCGGCAAGACCAGTGCCCATGGCGGCAGGACCGTCGGCGACATCGACAACGGCGACTGGATCTCCTTCACCCCGTACATCCTGGACGGCTCGACCAAGCTCACCGCCCGGACCTCATCGGCCGGCGCGGGAGGCTTCCTCGAAGTACGCGCCGGATCGCCCACCGGCAAGATCCTCGGCTCCGCGCCGGTCCCGGTGACCGGCAGCTGGGACTCCTTCCAGGACATCGACGTACCGCTGCGCGGTGCGCCGAAGAAGGCCACGCAACTCTTCCTGGTCTTCAAGGGCGGAAGCGGAGCACTTTACGACGTGGACGACTTCGAGCTCTCGAACAGCCCGGTGGACAAGACCGCCAAGCGCGTCCTGGTCTTCTCCAAGACCGGCGGCTTCCGCCACGACTCGATCCCCGAGGGCACCGCCGCGCTGAAGGAGCTCGGCAAGGACGCCAACATCACGGTCGACTCCACCGAGGAGGCCGGCCAGTTCACCACCAGCAACCTGGCGCGCTACGACGCCGTCGTCTTCCTGTCGACGACCGGGGACGTCCTGAACGCCGACCAGCAGAAGGCGTTCGAGAACTTCGTGGCCACCGGAGGCGGCTACATGGGCGTCCACGCCGCCGCCGACACCGAGTACGACTGGGAGTTCTACGGCGGGCTCGTCGGCGCCTACTTCGACTCGCACCCGCAGATCCAGCCCGCGACCGTGCGGGTGGAGAACCACGACCACCCGGCCACCGCACACCTGGACGAGGCCTGGGACCGTACCGACGAATGGTACAACTACCGCACCAACCCCCGGGACAAGGCCCAGGTACTCGCCACCCTGGACGAGACCAGCTACACCGGCGGCAAGATGAAGGGCGACCACCCGATCGCCTGGTGCCAGGCGTACCAGGGCGGACGCTCCTTCTACACCGGCCTCGGCCACACCAAGGAGTCCTACGCCGAGCCGGCCCTCCGCCAGCACCTGCTGGGCGGACTGCGGTACGCCGCCGGACAGGTGAAGGCCGACTGCAAGCCGGACACCGGCTACCGGTCCATCTTCAACGGCACGACGCTCGACGGCTGGAAGCAGGCCGGCCCCGGAAAGTTCACCGTCGCCGACGGTGAACTGCGCTCCGAGGGCGGCATGGGCCTGCTGACCTACCAGGCCAAGGAGCTGGAGTCGTACTCCCTCAAGCTCGACTGGAAGATGGCGGGCGACGACAACTCCGGTGTCTTCGTCGGCTTCCCCGAGTCGGACGACCCGTGGTCCGCGGTGGACAACGGCTACGAGGTCCAGATCGACGCCACCGACGCGGCCGACCGCACGACCGGCGCCGTCTACACCTTCAAGTCCGCCGACATCAAGGCCCGTGACCGGGTCCTGCGGCCCCCCGGGCAGTGGAACAGCTACGAGATCAAGGTCCGGGGGGAACGCCTCCAGGTCTTCCTCAACGGTGTGAAGATCAACGACTTCACCAACACCGACCCCGTCCGCAGCCTCAAGGACGGCTACATCGGCCTCCAGAACCACGGGGCCGACGACCAGGTGTCCTTCCGTGACATCCAGCTGAAGGAGCTGCCCTCGACGTAGGGCGGCGACCTCCTGCGCCGACGGTGGGCGGGGAGGGCCCCGGCCTTCCCCGCCCACCGTTCACCACCCCTCTTCATCCCCCCAGGGAGGCAGCCCGTGACCGCACATGCCGTCCGTACCGGAGTCTGGTTCATCGGAGCCCGCGGCTCCGTCGCCACCACCGCGACCGCTGGGTGCGCGGCCATCGCGGCCGGTCTCCACCCGCCGACCGGCATGGTCACCGAGACGCCACCCTTCACCGACACCGGACTGCCGTCCCTGACCTCCCTCGTCTTCGGCGGCCACGACACCCTCGACTGCCCCCTGCCCAAGCGGGCCGAGGCCCTCGCCGCCGGCGGAGTGCTGCCGCACGGGCTGCCCTCGGCCGTCGAGGCCGAACTCGCCCGCGCCGACGCCGAGATACGCACCGGTGGACCGCTCGCCGGCGACACCCGCACCGACGAGGAGCTCATCTCCGCCTTCGCCGCGGACCTGGACGACTTCGCGCGCCGCCACGAACTGGCCCGCACCGTCGTCATCAACGTCGCGTCCACCGAGCCCGCACCAGGCGAGGCCGACACCCGGCTCCCCGCCAGCTCCCTCTACGCCGCCGCGGCGCTCCGTGCCGGCTGCGCCTACGCCAACTTCACCCCCTCCACCGGGCTGCGCAGCCCCCGGCTCCGGGACGCCGTCGACTCCTGCGGACTTCCCCACGCCGGACGCGACGGCAAGACCGGCCAGACACTGCTGCGCTCCGTGCTCGCACCGATGTTCGTCCAGCGCGCACTGCCGGTGCGGGCCTGGTCCGGCACCAACCTGCTCGGAGGCGGGGACGGGGCGGCACTGGCGGACCCGGCCGCCGCCGCGGCCAAGAATGCGGGCAAGGAACGCGTACTGGCCGACACGCTGGGAGCGGCCCCCGAGGGCGAGGTGCACATCGACGACGTACCGGCGATGGGCGACTGGAAGACCGCGTGGGACCACATCGCCTTCGACGGCTTCCTCGGCTCGCGCATGATCCTCCAGACCATCTGGCAGGGCTGCGACTCGGCCCTGGCGGCGCCCCTGGTCCTGGACCTGGCCCGGCTGCTCGCCCGCTCCCACGAGGCCGGCCTCACCGGCCCACGTCCCGAACTGGGCTTCTACTTCAAGGACCCCGACGGGGGACCGTCCGCCCTGTCCGAGCAGTACGCCTCCCTGCTGGCCTTCGCCGAGCGCCTGCGGGCCGCCCGATGAGGCCGCTGCGGCCGACCGCGGCGACGGCCGGGACGCCCCGGCTGCCCAGCGCCCGGCCGCCGGCCGCCGGGCCCGTTCCGGCGCCCTCAGACAGCCTGTCCGGTGCGGGCGGGACTGCGCCGGCACCGGACAGGCCCCGACCCCGGGCGCGCCTGGGCGCCTGGGCGGAACTGCTCCGCGTGTCCGCGCTGTTCAGCGTCCCCGGTGACGCGCTCGCCGGTGCCGCGGCGGTCGGCCGCCGCCCCGGGCCGGGGACCGCGCTGGCCGTCGGCGCGTCGCTGTGCCTGTACGAGGCGGGCATGGCCCTCAACGACTGGGCGGACCGCGAGGAGGACGCCATCGACCGACCGCACCGCCCGATCCCGTCGGGCCGTGTCGCCCCGGCCGCCGCGCTGACCGCGGCGGGCGCCCTCACCGCGGCGGGTCTCGCCCTGGCCGCCCGCGCCGGCCGCCCCGCCCTGGCCGTCGCATCCGGCCTGGCGGCGACGGTCTGGGCCTACGACCTGCACCTCAAGCACACGAGGCTGGGCCCGGCGGCGATGGCCTCCGCCCGCGCCCTGGACCTGCTGCTCGGCGCGACGGCGACGGCGACCGGCCGCGGGGGACCGGCGACCAGCCGCGGCGGATCGGGGGTCGGCCTCGGGGGATCGCGGGGCGGCCTCGGGGGAGAGACCCCGAAGGCGTCACGCTCGGCCAATCCTCCGGCCCCCGGCGCACAACGGCGGCGGGACGCCTCGACCCGCTCCGCACACCCACTCCGTGCCGCGCTGCCCTCCGCCCTCGTGCTCGGCGGACACACCTACGCCGTCACGGCCGTCTCCCGTCACGAGGCCCAGGGCGGTTCCACCTCGGCGCCCCTGGCGGCGCTCGCCGGGGTCGCGGCCCTCGGCGCGGCCGTCCTGCACCCCCGACCGGTACGGGGCGCAACCGGCGACGTACCGGGGAGCCCCGTGCCGACCGGCGCCGAACGGCTCCTGCTGCCCGCGTTCACCGGCACCTACCTGCGCACCTCGGCGGTCCCGCTCCTGCACGCCGCCCTCAACCCGTCCCCGCCCCTCACCCAGCGCGCCGTCGGCGGCGGCATCCGGGCGATGATCCCGCTGCAGGCCGCACTCGCGGCCAGGGCCGGGGCACCCCTCGTCGGGCTCGCGGCCATGGGACTCGTCCCCCTCGCACGCGCGCTCGCCCGGAAGGTGAGCCCCACGTGACACTCCGCCTCGGTTACGGCACCAACGGACTGACCGACCTCCGGCTCGACGACGCCCTCGGCCTGCTGGCCGACCTCGGCTACGACGGCGTAGGCCTGACCCTCGACCACATGCACCTCGACCCCATGGCCCCGGACCTCGCCGTCCGGACCCGCCGGGTGGCGGACAGGCTCGCCGAACTGGGCCTGGGCGTGACCGTCGAGACAGGCGCGCGTTACGTCCTGGACCCCCGGCGCAAACACGGACCCTCCCTCCTCGACCCGGACCCCGATGCCCGCGCGGCCCGCAGCGGCCTGCTCGTCCGGGCCGTCGAGGTGGCCGCCGACCTCGGGGCCCACGCCGTGCACTGCTTCAGCGGCCTCACCCCGCCGGGCACCACCACGGGCACCGCGTGGCAGCGGCTGGCCGAGGCGCTCGCCCCCGTACTGGACGCCGCCGAGCGGGCGGGCATCCCGCTGGCCGTCGAGCCGGAACCCGGCCACCTCCTGGCCACGATCGCCGACTTCCACCAGCTCCGCGTGCTGCTCGGCGACCCGGGCCCGCTCGGACTCACGCTCGACATCGGCCACTGCCAGTGCCTGGAACCCTCCTCGCCCGTCGACTGCGTGAAGGAGGCCGCGCCCTGGCTGCGTCACGTCCAGATCGAGGACATGCGACGCGGGGTCCACGAACACCTGCCCTTCGGCGACGGCGAGATCGACTTCCCGCCGGTGCTCGAAGCGCTCTCCGCCACCGGTTACTCCGGCCTCACCGTCGTGGAACTGCCCAGGCACTCCCACGTGGGCCCCGAACTCGCCCGCCACTCGATCGACTTCCTGCGCAGGGCCACCGGGACGACGAACGGAGCCGCACCGTGCTGACCGACCGCAAGGAACTCGAAGGCCTGCTCCGAGGGGCGGCCAGAGCCTGGCTCGACGAAGCGCTCGCCGAGGCCGCGCACGCGGCGGCCCACCCGGGCGCGGACAGCGGCGACCCACCCTGGGAGCTGCGATTCGCCTCCGCGGGAAGACAGTGCGGACCCGAGCACGCCGACTCCGTACGCGTGCTGCTGCTCGTCGAGGCGCGGGCCGGGCTGTCCGCCGTCACCAGGCTCTACGACCGGGGCACCGCCGCCGAACGCCGCGCCGTCCTCCTGGCCCTGCACCGGCTCGATCTCGGCGCCACCGCACTGCCGCTCGTCGAGGACGCGCTGCGTGCCAACGACACCCGGCTGGTCGCCGCGGCCGTCGGCCCGTACGGCGCTGCCCACCTGGACGCGCACGGCTGGCGGCACGCCGTCCTCAAGTGCCTGTTCAGCGGAGTTCCCGTCGAGGCCCTCGACCGGCTCGCGGACCGCGCCCACGGTGACGCCGAACTCGCCCGGATGCTCAGCGACTTCGCCGACGAACGCACCGCGGCCGGACGGGTCGTGCCCGCCGGTCTGCGCACCGTCCTCACCCTCACCGCCCCGGACCCCGCCCCCACCCTCACCCCCACCACCTCGTCCACGTCCACGGAGGAATCCTGATGCGGATCTTCGACCCCCACATCCACATGACCTCCCGCACCACGGACGACTACCAGGCGATGTACGACGCCGGGGTCCGCGCCCTCGTCGAACCCTCCTTCTGGCTCGGCCAGCCCCGTACCTCGCCCGCCAGCTTCTTCGACTACTTCGACGCCCTCCTCGGCTGGGAACCCTTCCGCGCCTCGCAGTACGGCATCGCCCACCACTGCACGCTCGCGCTCAACCCCAAGGAGGCGAACGACCCGCGCTGCACGCCCGTCCTGGACGCGCTGCCCCGGTACCTCGTCAAGGACTCCGTCGTCGCCGTCGGTGAGATCGGCTACGACTCGATGACCCCCGCCGAGGACACCGCGCTCGCCACCCAGCTCCAGCTCGCGGCCGAACACGGCCTCCCCGCGCTCGTCCACACCCCGCACCGGGACAAGCTCGCCGGACTGCACCGCACCATCGACGTGATCCGGGAATCCGACCTCGCCCCGGAGCTCGTCCTGCTGGACCACCTCAACGAGACGACCGTGAAGGACGCCGTGGACAGCGGCTGCTGGGCCGGCTTCTCCATCTATCCCGACACCAAGATGGACGAGGACCGCATGATCTCGGTCCTGCGGAACCACGGCACCGACAAGATCCTCGTCAACTCGGCCGCTGACTGGGGCAGGAGCGACCCGCTCAAGACACGCAAGGTCGCCGACGCCATGCTGGACGCGGGGTTCGACGAGGACGACGTCGACAAGGTCCTCTGGCGCAACCCCGTCGCCTTCTACGGGCAGAGCGGCCGGCTCCAGCTCGACGTCGCCGCCCCCGGCGCACTCCACGAGGGCAACTCCATCCTCCGCGGCGGGGAGTGAGGCATGCGCTTCCGCCACCCCGACGGCTCCACCGTCCACCTGGCCTACTGCACGAACGTGCACCCCGCCGAAACCCTCCAAGGAGTCCGCGCCCAACTGCGCGACCACTGCGAGCCCGTACGCAGACGGCTCGGGCGGGACCGCCTCGGCATCGGCCTCTGGCTGGCCAGGGACGCCGCGCGTGCCCTGGTCAACGACCCCGCCGCACTGCGCTCCCTGCGGTCCGAAATGGAGCACCGCGGCCTGGAGGTGGTCACCCTCAACGGCTTCCCCTACGAGGGCTTCGGCGCCCAGGAGGTCAAGTACCGCGTCTACACACCGGACTGGACCGACCCCGAGCGCCTCGCACACACCACCGACCTGGCCCGGCTGCTCGCCGCACTCCTCCCCGACGACGTCACCGAAGGCACCATCTCGACCCTGCCGATCGCCTGGCGCACCCCGTACGGCTACGACCCCACGGCGGCCGACACCGCGCGGAAAGCCCTCACGGCACTCGCGCAGCGGCTCGACGCCCTCGCCGAGCTGACCGGAAAGTCGATCAGGATAGGTCTCGAACCGGAGCCCGGCTGCACCGTGGAGACCACCGCCGACGCCATCGCCCCTCTCACCTCGGTGGGGCATGAACGCATCGGCATCTGCGTCGACACCTGCCACCTCGCCACCTCCTTCGAGGACCCGGACACCGCACTCGACGCCCTGCGCGCAGCCGGCGTACCCGTCGCCAAGGCCCAGCTCTCCGCGGCGCTGCACGCCGAACACCCACACCTGCCAGAGGTACGCGCCGCACTCGGGGCCTTCGCCGAACCCCGCTTCCTGCACCAGACACGCACCCTGACAGCCGCGGGCCTCCGGGGCACCGACGACCTCGAAGAGGCCGTGTCGGGCGGGACGCTCCCCGACAGCACGCCCTGGCGCTCCCACTTCCACGTCCCCCTGCACGCGCCGCCCGCGCCACCGCTCACCTCCACGCTCCCGGTGCTCCAGTCCGTACTGACCAGGCTCGTCGGCGGGGCCGCGCCCCTCACCCGGCACCTCGAGGTCGAGACGTACACCTGGCAGGCGCTCCCGGTGGAACTGCGGCCGCGCACCCGAACCCAGCTCGCCGACGGCATCGCCGCCGAACTCACCCTCGCCCGCGACCTCCTCGTCGACCTCGGGCTGAAGGAGCTCCCATGACCGCGCCCGAAACCGCCGCTCGTCCCACCCCCCTCCTCGTCCTCGACGTCGTCGGGCTCACGCCGCAACTGCTGGACCACATGCCGAACCTCCGGGCCATGGCCGGGTCGAAGGCACCGCTCACCACGGTCCTGCCCGCCGTCACCTGCGCGGCCCAGTCCACCTTCCTCACCGGCACCACCCCCGCCGAGCACGGCATCGTCGCCAACGGCTGGTACTTCCGCGAACTCGGCGACGTCCTCCTGTGGCGCCAGCACAACGGACTCGTCGAGGGCGACAAGCTCTGGGACGCCGCCCGGCGCGCCCACCCCGGCTACACCGTCGCCAACATCTGCTGGTGGTACGCGATGGGTGCCGACACCGACTGGACCGTCACCCCCCGGCCGGTGTACTACGCCGACGGCCGCAAGGAACCCGACTGCTACACCAGGCCCCCGGCACTGCACGACGAGCTGACCGAGAAGCTCGGCACCTTCCCGCTGTTCCACTTCTGGGGCCCCGGCGCCGACCTCGTCTCCTCGCAGTGGATCATCGACGCCACCCGCCACCTCCTCGCCACCCGCACCCCCGATCTGGCCCTCTGCTACCTCCCGCACCTCGACTACGACCTCCAGCGCTACGGCCCCGACGACCCGCGCTCGCACCGGGCCGCCGCCGACCTCGACCGCGCCGTCGCCCCCCTGCTCGACGACGCGAGGGCCGGCGGACGCACGGTCGTCGCCCTCTCCGAGTACGGCATCACCCGGGTCGACCGGCCCGTCGACATCAACCGCGCCCTGCGCCGGGCCGGCCTCCTCGAGGTGCACACCCAGGACGGCATGGAGTACCTCGACCCGATGGCCTCGCGCGCCTTCGCCGTCGCCGACCACCAGCTCGCCCACGTCTACGTACGCCGGCCCGAGGACCTGGAAGCGACCCGGGAAGCGCTGGCGGACCTGCCCGGCATCGAGCAACTCCTCGACGACGCGGGCAAGAAGGCCCACCACCTGGACCACCCCCGCTCCGGCGAGCTCGTCGCCGTCGCCGAGAAGGACGCCTGGTTCACGTACTACTACTGGCTCGACGACGACCGCGCGCCCGACTTCGCGCAACTCGTCGAGATCCACCGGAAACCGGGCTACGACCCGGTGGAACTCTTCATGGACCCCCAGGACCCCTACGTCCGGGTCAAGGCCGCCTCGGCGGTGGCCCGCAAGAAGCTCGGGATGCGCTACCGCATGGCGGTCGTGCCCCTCGACCCCTCACCTATCCGCGGCAGCCACGGCCGCCTCCCCACGAGCGACGACGAAGGTCCGCTCATCCTCTGCTCCACCCCCCACGCGTTCACCGGCCGAGTCCAGGCCACCGAAGTGAAGTCCCTGCTGCTCCAGCTTGCCGGACTGCACTGACAATCCGCTCCGCCCGCACATCCACAAGGAGATACGTGATCATGAGCCGCACTCCGAAGGACCCCGAGCTCGCGAGCAGACTCAGCCGCCGCAACGTCCTCGGCGTCGCCGCCGGAACCGCCGCAGCGACACTCCTCAGCGGTGCCGCCGCCCAGGCCGTGAGCCCGAACGGCGGTCACGGAAACGGCCACGGAAACGGACACGGCCACGGCAAGGGCCGCGCCGTCCTGCCCCCCGGCCGCCTCGGCATCCAGCTCTACAGCCTCCGCGACAAGGTCTCCACCCTCGGCTTCGCGCCCGTCTTCTCCGAGCTCGAGAAGTACGGTTACGACGAGATCGAGTTCGCCGGCTACACCCAGGGCTCGGCCGGCGCCATCACCCTCGCCCAGCTCAGGAAGCTGGCCAGGGACCACGGGCTGAACCCCATCGGCAGCCACGTCGGCTACTACGACGACAACAACCCCGGCGCCTACACCTTCGCCCAGAACCTCACCAAGGTCCTCGACGAGGCCGAGGCCCTCGGCCTCAAGCACATTGGCACCGCATCCGGTCCCTTCCGCTACGGCTCCACCGTGGACGGCTGGAAGCGCGCCGCCGAGGAGTTCAACACCTACGGCGCCGCCGCCCGCAAGCGCGGCATGAAGTTCTACCAGCACAACCACGCGGAGGAGTTCTCCTTCGCCACCGACAAGCCGGACGTCCGGCTCTACGACGTCCTGCTCGCCGAGACCGACCCCGACCTGGTCTACCTCGAGATGGACATCTACTGGGCCTTCTGCGCCCAGTTCCGCTTCGGCAAGCGGGTGGACGGCACACCGGCGCCCTTCAACCCCATCGACTACGTACTCCGGCAGCCCGACCGCTACCCGCTCTTCCACGTCAAGGACGGCACGCGCAACGACAGTGCCCGCGACGGCTACGACATGACCGACGTGGGCGACGGCGACATCGACTACAAGAACTTCCTGAGCCGGGTCACCGCACGCACCCACCGTGGCCGTACCTACCACCACTGGCAGACCGAGCACGACAACCCGGTCGATTCGCTCGCCTTCGCCCGCAAGTCCAGCGAGCACCTGCACTCGCTCCGCGAGAGCCGCTGCGGGGACTGAGCCACGCGCAGCGGTACGGGCGCCCGATCCGGGTCCCGTACCGCTGTCGTGCGTACGAAGCCGGCCACCTGTGCCGTCAGCCGATGCCCTGGCGGTCGGGACGCAGTGCGAACGCCCGGTCGGCGGCCTCGGGCACCGTCCGCCCCACCGCCTCCACCAGGAGCGCACGGTGCCTTCGGAGCGGCTCCCTCCGCTCCTCGCACGCCAGCAGCAGCAGATCGTCGAGCGCGGCCAGCAGCCGCCGGGTGACCTGCGGGCTCCCGGCCGCGCTCCAGCGGATCTCCTCGAACGCGAGATCCACCAGATCGGTCCAGCCCGGCACCTCCTGGACGAGCCGTACGTCGCCCCGCCGGTCCCGGTGGTGCAGCGCGCCCAAGGGCAGGTGTACGGCCATCGAGAGGAACTGCACGATCCGGTCCAGGCACTGCACCGCCGTGGTCGGATCGTGCACCGAGGGCGACAGGGCGCGCAGCGCGATGTCCGACAACTGCCGCAGGCCGAAGGCCGGGTCCTGGTACAGGGTCCGCTCGACCCCGACGGACAGGGTGCGCCTCAGGGAGCGCCGACGGGGCCGTCCCGCCGTGCACGGTCAGCACGGGCGTGCCCGGCACCACGAAGTCCCCGGTGCGGGGCAGCAGCCGCAGTACGGTCCCGTGCCGACCCGCGGCCCGCACCAGCCGGGCCACGCCCACCTCCCGCAGTACGCCCGCCGCCTCCCGGTGCACGAGCCGCGCGGTGGCGGGCTCCAGCGGCAGCGTCTCGACGGGCCCCCCGGAGTGGCTCGCCAGCGCACGCAGCGACTCGCGGGCGATGTGGTCCAGGACGGGACCGACCCGCATCAGCCGCAGCATGGAGGAGACGTAGGCGACGAACAGCAGCAGGCTGAGGCCGACCAGCCCCAGGGTCAGCAGGCTCTGCAGGAGCGGCACCGACGTCACCCGCCGGGGATCCGGGTCCGGCCCGCCCTCGTACGAGGTCAGGACCAGCAGCGAGAACGCGAACGTCGCCAGGAACACCGTCAGTGTGAGCTTGCTGATCCTGCTGCGTACGAAGATCCGCACCACGCGCGGAGTGAGCTGCCCGCTCGCCATCTGCACCGCCACCAGCGAGATGCTGAAGACGACACCGATGAAGGTCATCATCGCCGCACTGACGGTGGTCACGATCGTCCGCGCGTCCACGGCGAAGGTGAGGAGGTCCCCGATCTCGTCGTACGCCTGCTCATCCTTCAGATGCGTGACGATGCCGGTGTCCAGCTCGGCGAGGCCCCACCAGAGGGCGAAGGCGGCGAGCAGCCCGGCGGCCGGCGCGAACCAGAAGGTGTCGCGCAGCCGCTCGCGCAGCGAGGCCAGCGCGTGGGGCTGCCGAAGGACGTGCCTGCCGCCGGCGCTCGGGCCGCTCCTGCCACCGCTCGGGCCGCTCGTCGCAGTCATGCCCGCGAAGGTAGCCCGACGCGACTGCGCGTACATGGCACGCCACGGAAAGTGCGCTCGGCCGAGCCCCGTCGGTCCGGGTGCTCGCGCACCCGCACTGACCACCTAAAACGCAGGTGAGAGGCGCCCCGAACCCCTGGTATTGTTTTCTCTGTCGCCACGGGGAACTCACCGTGAACGGCAGACACCTTGTCCGGGTGGCGGAATGGCAGACGCGCTAGCTTGAGGTGCTAGTGCCCTTTATCGGGCGTGGGGGTTCAAGTCCCCCCTCGGACACCAGTGAGGACCCCAGTCGACCTGGGGTCCTTTTTCGTGTCCGGGTGACGTGCCGTCCCGTCACCCCGCCTCCTGCGTCACGATCCGGTCTCGTCCTACCTCCAGGTACTTGTTTTCAGCCATGTAATCGATTCCAATCATCCATGTAATCGATTCCACGGCTCGTTCCGCTGGTTTCGAGGCTCACGGAAACCACAAGGAGGTGGTCCGGAAATGGCGAGCATCAAGGATGTCGCGGCCCAGGCGGGAGTCTCTGTCGCCACGGTCTCCCGAGTCCTCAACAGCCATCCATCCGTCAGCCCGGACGCACGCGGACGCGTCCTCGCCGCCGTCGACGCCCTCGGCTACCGGCCCAACGCCGTGGCCCGCTCGCTGCGCACCGACCAGACGCGCACGCTCGGCCTCGTCATCAGCGACGTGCTCAATCCGTACTTCACCGCGCTGGCCCGCTCCGTCGAGGAGGAGGCCCGCGCGCTCGGCTACAGCGTGATCATCGGCAACGCCGACGAGCGGCCGGAGCAGCAGGACCACCACGTCCGTACGCTCCTGGACCGCAGGATCGACGGGCTCCTGGTCTCCCCGGCGGACGGTGACTCGCCTCTGCTGCGGGACGTCGCGCGCACCGGCACCCCGATGGTCTTCGTCGACCGCTGGATGCCGGGGGTGGACGTCCCCGTCGTGCGGGCGGACGGTCACCGGGCCATCCAGGACCTGGTCGCCCACCTGTACGCACTCGGTCACCGAAGGCTCGCCATCATCGCCGGCCCGGCGGCCACCACCACGGGGGACGAACGCGTCGAGGCCTTCCGCGAAGCGATGAGCGCCCACGGACTCGCCCTGCCCGACACCTACATCGGGCAGGGCGACTTCCAGGCCGACAGCGGCCGGCGGGCCACCGAGCACTTCCTGTCGCTCCACGAGCCGCCCGAGATCGTCTTCGCCGCCGACAACCTCATGGCACTCGGCGCCCTGGACGCCATCCGCGCACACGGCCTGCGTGTCCCCGAGGACATCGGGATCGCGGCCTTCGACGACATCCCCTGGTTCGTCCACACCGGCCCGCCGATCACCGCGATCGCCCAGCCCACGGGCGAACTCGGCCGCGCCGCCGTACGCGCCCTGGTCGACATCGTCGAGGGCCGCCCCCCGCAGTCCGTCACCCTGCCCGCCCGCCTCGTCGTACGCAGCTCCTGCGGCGAGCGCACCTCGAGCCCCGGGAGCAACGAGTGAGTGAATCGGTCGAGTTGCTGCGCATCGAAGGCGTACGCAAGACCTTCCCCGGCGTAGTCGCCCTGGACGGTGTCGACTTCGACCTCCGCAGCGGTGAAGTGCACGTCCTGCTCGGTGAGAACGGTGCGGGCAAGAGCACCCTCATCAAGATGCTCTCCGGCGCCTACCGCCCGGACAGCGGCCGGGTGTTCGCCGCCGGCCAGGAGGTGCGGATCCACGGCGCGCAGGACGCGGAGAAGCTCGGGATCGCCACGATCTACCAGGAGTTCAACCTGGTGCCCGATCTGACGGTCGCCGAGAACATCTTCCTGGGCCGTCAGCCGCGCCGCTTCGGCATGATCGACCGCCGGCGGATGGAGGCCGACGCCGAGGTGCTTCTGCGCCGCGTCGGACTGCACGTCTCCCCTCGGGTCAGAATCCGTGAACTGGGCATCGCCCGGCTCCAGATGGTCGAGATCGCCAAGGCGCTCAGTCTGGACGCCCGCGTCCTGATCATGGACGAGCCCACCGCCGTCCTGACCTCCGAGGAGGTCGACAGGCTCTTCGGGATCGTCCGGCAGCTGCGTGCGGACGGTGTCGGCGTCGTCTTCATCACCCACCACCTGGACGAGATCGCAGCCCTCGGTGACCGCGTCACCGTCCTGCGCGACGGCCGGAGTGTCGACCAGGTCCCCGCGTCCACACCGGAGGCGGAACTCGTCCGGCTGATGGTCGGCCGAAGCATCGAGCAGCAGTACCCACGCGAACGCCCGGAAACCGGGGAGCCGTTGCTCTCCGTGCGCGGGCTCACCCGTGACGGCGTGTTCCACGACGTCACCTTCGAGGTACGGGCCGGTGAGGTCGTCGGGCTCGCCGGGCTCGTCGGGGCGGGCCGCACCGAGGTCGCCCGCGCCGTGTTCGGCGCCGATCCCTACGACGCCGGCTCCGTCGACGTACGCGGTGAGCGGCTCGCCAAGCACGACGTGACGGCAGCCATGGGGGCCGGGATCGGTCTCGTACCCGAGGACCGCAAGGGCCAGGGCCTGGTGCTGGACGCCTCCGTGCAGGAGAACCTCGGCCTGGTCACCCTGCGCTCGGCGAGCCGTTCCGGATTCGTCGACATCAAGGGACAGCGCACCGCCGCTGCCCGCATCGCCGAGCAGCTCGGCGTACGGATGGCGGGCCTCGGACAGCACGTCCGCACACTGTCCGGCGGCAACCAGCAGAAGGTCGTCATCGGCAAGTGGCTCCTGGCCGACACCCGGGTGCTGATCCTCGACGAGCCGACGCGGGGGATCGACGTCGGGGCCAAGGTCGAGATCTACCAGCTGATCAACGAGCTGACGGCCTCCGGGCACGCCGTCCTGATGATCTCCAGCGACCTGCCCGAGGTCCTCGGCATGAGCGACCGCGTGCTCGTCATGGCCCAGGGCCGTGTCGCCGGGGAACTCCCCGCGCACGAGGCCACCCAGGACGCCGTGATGGCACTCGCCGTCAGCGCCGCCCCCATAACACCCACCGAGCACGCAGAGCACGCAGAGGAGAGCCCCCGTGGCCACTGACACGCATCCGAGCAAGACGGGCGCGGGCGGCGCCGGACACACCCTCCGCCGCCTCCTGCTCGACAACGGCGCCCTCAGCGCGCTGGTCGTCCTCCTGGTGGCGATGTCGCTGCTCTCCGGCGACTTCCTCACCACCCAGAACCTGCTGAACGTCGGGGTCCAGGCGGCGGTCACCGCGATCCTCGCCTTCGGCGTCACCTTCGTCATCGTGTCCGCCGGCATCGACCTCTCCGTCGGCTCGGTCGCCGCGCTCTCCGCGACCGTCCTCGCCTGGTCCGCGACGTCGGCGGGCGTCCCCGTCTGGCTGGCCGTCATCCTCGCCGTCGCCACCGGCATCGCCTGCGGCTTCGTCAGCGGGGCACTCGTCGCCTACGGCAGACTGCCCTCGTTCATCGCGACACTGGCCATGCTCTCGATCGCCCGCGGTCTGTCCCTGGTCATCTCCCAGGGCAGCCCCATCGCCTTCCCCGAGTCCGTCTCCGTCCTCGGTGACACGCTGGGCGGCTGGCTGCCCGTGCCGGTCCTCGTGATGATCGCGATGGGCCTGGTCACGGCGCTCGTCCTGGGCCGGACCTACATCGGCCGCTCCATGTACGCCATCGGCGGCAACGAGGAGGCGGCCCGGCTCTCCGGGCTGCGGGTCAAGAAGCAGAAGCTGGCCATCTACGCGCTGTCCGGCCTCTTCGCCGCCGTCGCGGGCATCGTCCTCGCCTCCCGCCTGGTCTCGGCGCAGCCGCAGGCCGCTCAGGGTTACGAACTCGACGCGATCGCCGCAGTCGTCATCGGCGGTGCCAGCCTCGCGGGCGGCGTCGGCAAGGCCTCCGGCACCCTGATCGGCGCGCTGATCCTCGCCGTCCTGCGCAACGGCCTCAACCTCCTTTCCGTGTCCGCCTTCTGGCAGCAGGTCGTCATCGGTGTCGTCATCGCCCTGGCGGTGCTGCTCGACACCCTGCGCCGCAAGGCAGGATCCGGCGCGGCGTCGGCGGCCGGTTCGTCCGCCGCACCCGGGTCGTCGGGGCCGGGGCGCGGGAAGCCGCTGCGGCTCGGTATCGCGGTGGTCTGTGTGGCGGCTGTGATCGCCGCGGTGACGTTCTTCAACTCCGGGTCCTCCGGCAGCACCACGAAGGTGGGCATGTCGCTCTCCACCCTGAACAACCCCTTCTTCGTGCAGATGAAGGAGGGCGCGCAGGAGGAGGCCGACTCGGCCGGGGTGGATCTGACCGTCACCGACGCCCAGAACGACGCCTCGCAGCAGGCCAACCAGCTGGAGAACTTCACCGGTTCCGGCGTGGACTCCGTCATCGTCAACCCGGTGGACTCCGACGCGGTGGGACCGGTCGTCCGCAGCGCCGACAAGGCCGGCATCCCGGTGGTCGCCGCCGACCGAGGCGTCAACAAGGCGCGGACCGCGACGCTCGTCGCCTCCGACAACGTGGCCGGCGGCAAGCTCGCCGCGAAGACGCTGGCCGACCGGCTCGGCGGCAAGGGCAGCATCGCCGTCCTCCAGGGCACGGCGGGCACCTCCGCCAGCCGTGAGCGCGGCGCGGGATTCGCCCAGGGCATCAAGGCGTACCCCGGCATCAGGATCGTGGCCACCCAGCCGGCCGACTTCGACCGCACCAAGGGCCTGGACGTCATGACGAACGTGCTCCAGTCCCATCCGGGGATCACCGGAGTCTTCGCGGAGAACGACGAGATGGCACTCGGCGCGGCCAAGGCGCTGGGCAGCAAGGCCGGCAGGTCCGTCTCGGTCGTCGGCTTCGACGGGACGCCGGACGGGCTCAAGGCGGTCGGAGCGGGCACGCTGTACGCGTCCGTGGCCCAGCAGCCCAAGGAGCTCGGGAAGATCGCCGTACGGAACGCGATCCGGGCCGCCGACGGCAAGAAGGTCGACAGCATGGTCAAGGTGCCGGTCAAGGTCGTCACCCGGCAGAACGTCGCCGACTTCTCCTGAGCACGGAAGGCACGATCCAGATGTACGAGCACGACCACGCGGCGGCCACGGCGACCACCACCCCCGCCGCCCCCGGACGGCGGTACGACCTCCTGGTCGTCGGCTCGGCCAACGCCGATCTGGTCATCGGCGTCGACCGCCGGCCGGGCCCCGGGGAGACGGTGCTCGGCTCCGACCTCGTCGTCCACCCCGGCGGCAAGGGCGCCAACCAGGCGGTCGCCGCCGCCCGCCTCGGAGCCCGTACGGCTCTGCTGGCCCGGGTCGGCGACGACGCCCACGGGCGGCTGCTGCGCGCGTCGCAGCGGGAGGCCGGTGTCGACACCGGCGGACTCCTCGTCGGAGGGGCGCCCACCGGCGTCGCCCTGATCACCGTCGACCCCTCGGGAGACAACAGCATCGTCGTCTCCCCGGGTGCCAACGCCCGGCTGACGCCCGAGGACATCAGGGCGTCGGCTTCCCTGTTCGAGGCGGCGAGCGTCGTCTCCGTACAGCTGGAGATCCCGCTCGACACCGTCGCCGAGACGGCGCGCGCCCTCGGCCCGGACACGAGGCTGGTGCTCAACCCGTCCCCGCCCGCGCCGCTTCCCGACGAGGTGCTGGCGGCCTGCGACCCGCTGGTCGTCAACGAGCACGAGGCGCGGTTCATCCTCGGGGACGGGGCCGGCGTCACCCCGGAGTCCTGGGCGCGCGACCTCACCGCGCTCGGGCCACGTTCGGTCGTGATCACCCTGGGCGCGGGAGGGGCGCTGGTCTCCGACACCCGCACCGGCGAGGCCGTACGCGTACCGAGCCCCGAGGTCCGCGCCGTGGACACCACGGGTGCGGGCGACGCGTTCACGGCCGCACTGGCCTGGCGCCTGGGCCTGGGCGAGGAACTCACCGAGGCCGCCGCCTTCGCCGTACGGGTCGGCGCGGCGGCCGTCACCAGGGAGGGCGCGCAGGCGTCCTTCCCGACCGCGGAAGAGGTCCCGGCACCGTGAAGAAGTCAGGCATCCTCAACCGCCATCTCGCCGGAGCACTGGCCGAACTCGGCCACGGCGACGGCGTACTGGTCTGCGACGTCGGGATGCCCGTCCCGGCCGGCCCCCGGGTCGTCGACCTGGCCTTCCGCGCGGGTGTCCCGCCGTTCGCCGAGGTACTGGACGGCCTGCTGGCCGAACTGGTCGTCGAGGGGGCCACCGCCGCCGAGGAGACGGCGGACGCCAACCCGGAGGTTGCCCGTCTCCTGGCCGCCCGGCTCCCGGTGCTCGCACACGTGCCGCACGAGCGGCTGAAGGCGCTCACCGCGTCCGCCCGCCTGGTGGTGCGGACGGGGGAGGCCCGCCCCTACGCGAACGTGCTGCTGCGGTGCGGGGTCTTCTTCTGACGGCGGACCCGGCAGGGGCTCCGCGACGTGTCGTCCGCCACCGTGGACAACCTGGCCACTACGCTCCACGGGGCATCGTGCCCCACCGTCGGCGGCCTCGGCCGGCGGACAGATCTCAGGAGGCGAGCCGATGGGCGGTTGGAAGGCAGCTCCCGACGCCGGCCTGCCGGGCGGCGGGCGCTGCACCCACGGGGACGCGGACGCGCACCTGCCGCCTCGGGAGGGCGTCGCGGCCTGCGACGACTGTCCCGAGGGCGCCCGGTGGGTGAACCTGCTGCGCTGCCTCACGTGCGGGCACACCGGATGCTGCGACAGCTCGCCGGGGAAGCACGCCTACGCCCACGCCGAGACCGGTGGTCATCCGCTGGCTCGCTCGCTGCGCTCCGGTGACACGTGGGCCTGGTGCTACGAGGACCAGCTGTTCGTCGTTCCCGACGACGGCGGGCGCGACGACTGAAGCGGACGACCGCGCGACAGCTGAAGGGTCCGACGAGTCCGGGCGCGACGCCTGAGCGGTGACCGGCCAGTCCGGGCTCCCGGCCCTGCGACGGGTCGGCCCCTACGGCCGCAGCACCTCCCGGAACGTGTACACCCCGGACGGCTCCATCCGCACCAGCGCCATGGGCTTGTGGTCCGGATTGCCGTCCGGGGCGAACGCGATGGGGCCGCTGAGCCCCGACACCGCGGCGCGTCCGCTGAGCTGGAGCAGCATCTGGAGCGTCGCGCCCGTGTTGACCTGCCCCTTGCCGTCCGGGCCCGCCGCGTTGCGCACCGCGACTCCGAGCGTCCAGAGCGCGTCGTGCCCCATGATGACCTGGCCGTCCTGCAACACCTGCATCGTGTCGTCGGGGGCGCCGCCGAACTCCGTCCGGTACAGGGCCAGGAAGTCGGGCAGCGGGTTGTTCGCCGCGGCGTAGAGCCGGCCGGCCAGGGCGGGGTGGGCGAGCGATGAGTACAGGACCGTGACCCTGCTGTCGGTCCACTCCGTACGGAACTTCTCGCGCCGCGCCTCGCTCTCCAGCGAGCCGTAGTAGGCACCGACCGCGTCGTCCCCGGTGATCAGGGTGACCGGGCACCGGCGGTCAGGCGCGGACATGGAGTAGATGAAGTTGCGGATGTCGACACCCCGGCCCGCGAAGAACACCGCGTCGGGCCGCAGGTCGCACACCTTGTCGGCGACGGACGAGAAGGCGTTGGAGACACCGTCCACCCCGGAGAGGAACTCCAGCGGTACGCCTTCCAGTTCCAGGCCGCGCCGGGCGGCGGCCGTCGCGAACGCGGTGGACATCGAGGTGTTGTAGATGTCGTCCTCGTTGCGGTCGCGGATGACGGCGACCTTGAAACCGGGGTCCTTCTTCTGCTGCGCCCGAAGGTAGTTGACCGCGCCACCGGCCTGGTCGCGGTTGGGCGCCGACGTCCTGAAGAAGCCGGGGCGGGCCACGTCGGACAGGCTGTCGGCGGTGACCGTCGCTCCCATCATGGGGATGCCCGCGTCACGCAGGGCGTCGACCGCGTTCTGCGTGCCGCCCCGGCTCGCGCCGAAGCCCGCGACGGCGACCAGGTGGTTCTCGTCCTTCGTCAGCGCCACGAGATCGTCGGTGAGGGAGCGCCACTGCTCCGAGCGCAGCCCGAGATTGCCGACCAGCAGGCGGATCTGCGGCAGTTCGCCGCGCCCCGCGCCGAGGTCCGGGTCGTTGAGCTCACGCTGGGCGAGATAGGCACCCATCAGTTCGCCGCGCAGCCCGTACTTGGCCTCCTCCTCGCCCTTGACCGTGGTCAGTGGCTCGATGTACGCCACGGAGACGTAACTCTTGCCCGACTTCTCGACGCGCTCGTTCTCCGCTGCGATCTTGCCCATGACCTCCTTCAGCGACGGGTCGAAGGCGAAGGACCCGTCACTGACGCCGATGCACTCCTCGCGGGCGCCCTTCTTCTGGATGCCGGGCGCGCACTCCACCTTGTTGTGCTGCCAGGCCTGGTAGGCCTCCACACCGCCCCACACCGCCGCGGTCAGGACGACCGCACCCGCCACGATCCACGGTGCCTTCCGCCGCGGCGGACGCGGAGGGACGAACGTGTCGTCGTCGAGGGTCACCACCACGGCTTCCTTTCGTAGCGCTGGGCCATCCGCAGCAGCACATGGCGGTCGTGCTCGTCACCGATCGGCCGACGGAGCGTCAGGAACTCCTCGGCGATGTCCGGATACAGCTCCGCGTACGGATCGCCCAGCGGATCCCCGTACGGCTGGGCAGCCCCGTCCGGGCGGGGGTGGGGGGTGATCCAGCCGGCCGCCAGCAGGCGGGTGATGGCACGCCGGGGTGCGTCACCCCCGGCGACACCGACGAGACGCTCGTACCGGTCGCGGGCCGCCTCCGGCAGTGCCCCGGCCCACCGGCACGGCGCACGCTGGAGCCAGGCCAGATCGGCGCACCACTCGTCGGCGCCCACCTCGTCGAAGCGTTCCCGCAGATAGCCGACGGCGGAGCCGAGGTCGTCCAGCGCCAGGTCGTGGTAAGCGACGGCGCGCAGGTCGCCCCTGGCCACCGCCGCCGCACGCAGCGCCCCGTGCGCGCCCGCCCACGAGCCGGGTCCGCCGTTCTCCGGCGCGCCGTCGAGGCGCCGCAGGAGCAGGAAGCGGGTGAGCCGGTGCAGGGAGGGCAGGCCCTCGTCCGGCTCCGGCACGGTCCGCAGGTCGTCCGCGCAGTAGCCGACGAACTCCCGCAGCACGGGCTCCTGCCCCTCCCAGAGGGATTCGCAGGTCTCCGCCCGGCCCAGGGTCACCCCGGCGGCGGCGCGCGGCATCAGCCGGCCGAGCTGCGCGGAGCAGTCACGCAGCAGCAGCTCCAGCAGCCGAGGCCCCGCGGACAGTGCGGGAACCGGCTGGACGCTGCCGTCCAGCGGCGCGAGGCACTGGTGGACACGCGCGTCCCACGGCATGTCGGCGGGCATGCGCCGCAGGTTGTCGAGCACCTCGGCGGTTCCCGCGGGATGCCCCCGGGTGACCTCGTACACGATCCAGCCGAGCCATTGCACGGCGTTGTCCGTGTGCGGCAGGACGGAGCCCGCGGGCAGCGTGTCCAGCGTCGCGGCGGCCTGCGCCTCGACCTCACGCCGGCTGAGGTCGCGCAACTGGCCCGCCACCACCAGCGGCCCCGCCGAAAGCGGCCGGAAGAGCGAGTGCTGCGGCCAGCTCTCGCGGTAGTCCGGACGGTGGCCGCTGCCGGTCTCCGCGCGGACGAGCGTCTCCGGACGCCTGCGCGCGGTCGTCACGACGAGCAGCGGGTCCGGGCGGCCGGAGCGCTCGCGCGATTCGAGCAGGAGCGTCAGGAAGGACTCGCCGACGGGGGAGTCCGCGTTGTCCAGCAGCGCGAGACAGTGCGTGGTGCGCCTGCGGTCGGCCCGGCCGGAGGCGTAGGCACCGCGCAGATCGGCCAGGAACGAGTCCAGCAGCACCCGTTCGGCTTCCGCCCGCTGCGCGGGATAGCCGTGGTAGAGCCGGTTGACGCCGACGAGGAAGTCGGCCGTCGCACCCCGCCCCGGCCCCGCCGACGACGTCTCCGCGAACCTCCTGCGCAGGCGCAGCCCGAGCCGCAGGCGTATCCCGCCCTGGACGAGGGGCATGACCACGGAACTCCAGCCGGGCAGCCCCAGCCCCGCGAGCTGGGCCACGCCGTCGACGATGCCCTGCAGTTCCTCGTACGAATGCTCCCGGGCCCGCCCCGCCCGCAGCGCCTCCGCCATGTCGCGGACGGCACGCTCCCGGCTGCGGGCGTCGACCGCGGTGCCCACGGCGGCGAGCAGCGACCCCAGTGCGGGGAAGCCCAGTTGCGGAATGCCGTCGTGGTGGGCGCTCAGCTGGAACGCCATCTCGATGAGTACGTCGATGGGTGTGCCGCCGCGCTCGCCGACCGGCTCCAGGTCGATGCTCGCCAGCGGTACACGCTGCGCCCACTGGCGCAGGTGCCCGGTGAGTGCGGTCTTGCCGCTTCCTCTGGTGCCCAGCAGCATGAGGGCCGGAATCGGACGGAGTGGCCCCTGCTGCCTGCTGAGGGTCTCGGCCACGCGCCGGCGCACGGCGACGTCACGCTCTGATCTGCCCGCTCTGCCGTCGGCCATCCAGCTCCCCCCGCCGACCGAACTACGTCCCGTCGAGAAAACTCGAACTCACGTACCACACAAGGATATTCGCAGTCGGGTCCGAATGGGTCCGCTTTCCGGAGGCGCTCCTTGTGAGCCTCCCGTGCGCCCCTCGCGCGCCCCTGCGGGGCAAGGTCCCGCACGCGCCGGACGCCCGCCACAGGACGGGCCTTCACCGCACCCGCTACGATCAGGCCTGTGACTGCCGGGTCGGCCATGGGCCATGTACGAGAGAAGCGCCCGGCCCCCGCGTGAGCGCGCGGCGGGCCCGCGCCCCGCCGTTCCGTCGTGACTCCCCTGCCCGGCGCCCGTGTGCGGCGCCCCGTCCCAGCGGAACCCACGACACGGAGACATGACCCGTATGACCCACACACAGCAGCATGACCCGTACGCCCCCGAACAGGGCTCAACGGTGGTCCAGTTGAACCACACCGCCGTATACGCCAGGGACCGCGGCCTGTCCGCCGAGTTCATCGCCGCGGTGCTCGGCCTGGAGGTCGGCGCCCCGTTCGGGCCGTTCCTGCCCGTCGACCTCGGCAACGGTGTGACCCTCGACTACTGCGAGTTGAGAGACGAGCCGGTGCAGGCACAGCACTACGCGTTCCTCGTCCCCGACGCCCAGTTCGCCGATATGCTCGCGCGGCTGGAGGCGCTCGACGTGACCTACTACGCCGACCCCAGGCACACCGAACCCGGCCGGACCAACCGTCTCTTCGGCGGCCGGGGCGCCTACTTCGAGGACCCCGACGGCCACAACATGGAGATCATGACCCGGCCCTACGCCCGGCCCCGCTGAACCTGTTCCGCGCACCGCCGGGGACCACGGGACAGCCCTCAGCCCGCCGCCCGTACACCGAGTCCGTCCACCAGCGCCGCCAGCGCCGCGGCCAGTGCGCCGAGTCCGGGCCCCGCGGGGCCGCCCGGTTCGGTCATGTACAGGTCGCGGCGGATCTCGATCATCAGCGCACCGACCCGGCGGTCCGTCCCGTAGTGCTTCAGCGGCACGTACGTACCGGGGAACGGGCTGTCGCGCCCGGTACCGCCGAATCCGGCGAACGCCGCCTCCGCCCGGGCCAGGAGCCAGGGCGGGGTGTGGAACGGGTCGGTGCCGAGACAGACCGGAGGGCGCGGTCCCGTGCCGTGCAGTTCGTAGGGGAGCGCGGTGGTCGGGTAGGAGTGGACGTCGATGACGAACGCGCGCCCCGTCGCGGCCAGCCGTTCGTCCACCGCGGCGGTCATCGCCCTCGCGTACGGGTGGAAATAGCGGTCGAGCAGCGGCTCCGGACGCGTCCCGGGCGGACGGAGCCGCTCCTGGTGGGTGGTGTGCGTGTAGACCGCGCCCATGCCGACGGCGAGCATCTCCTCGCGGTCGTCCGGGAACCGCTCGGGGTCGACGACCAGCCGCGACAGACCGTTGACGAAGCGCCACGGGCTCACCGCGCAGGACTCGGAGGCGCGGGCGGCCAGTTCGGCGGTGTGGGAGTCGGTGATGTGGTCGAGCTCGGTCTCCAGAGCCTCGTCACCGAGTGAGATGCCGTCGCGCACGTGCTCCGGCAGGGCTCTTGACGAGTGCGGGACATGCAGCAGCGCAGGTGATTCGGCCGCGCCGCACATCAGTTGGAACGGCTCGGGTTCGCGACTCAAGGGGCCGGTCCTTCGGTGTGCGGCGGGACTGGTGGCTGGAGGAGAGGCTACGCGGTCGGGGTGCGTCGGCGCGTTCGCCCAGCACCCCTCCCCGCGTCCGCCGCCCCGGGGGCGTCCGCCCGTACGTGCCCAGCTGTCAGCCCGCCCAGGTCTCCGCGTCGTCGGCCGGCACGGTGGTGGCGAGCTTCAGCTCCTTGCGCGCGGCGACCGTCCGGTTCGGGTCGATGCCGGTGAACGCCAGGTCGTAGGCGATGTAGAAGGCGTCCATGTCGCCTGCTGCCGCAGCGTCCTTCCAGGCGCCGGCCGTCTCCTGCAGCCGCGCACGGAGCTTGACGGTCTGGGGCTTCTGGATGCCCTTCAGCGTCTTGAGATGGGCGTCGAGCGCGGAGGCGACGGCCTCGGCCTGCTTCTTGTAACCGGCCAGGTCGTCCTCGATCTGATCGGCCTCGGGCTGGTTCGCCCAGAGCGCATCGTAGACGGCGTTCGCACCCTTCAGGTACGAGACCTGGTCTTCGTTCAGGGTGTCGTCCTTCAGTGATCCGTCGAAGGTGCCCATGTCCCTGGCGTAGGTGCAGCTCACTTCCCGGTCGCCCGTCGCCCAGCTCCGGCTGGTCGGGTAGTAGTAGAAGAGCCCGACGCCGTCGGGCACGGCCCACGGGTCGGAGACGAACTTCTGCGACTCGATCGGGCACCGCTTCTCGGCGATCTTCGTCGCTCCGGTGTCACCGGGGTACTCCGACTTACCGTCGATCGAGAACTCGCCGACGACCTGGCCCTTGTGCGGTTCCTCGCACGGGACGATCTCGACGCCGAACTCCTCGCTCGCGGTCGCCTCCCTGTTCGGGTTGTAGCAGTCTCCCGTGTCGAGAGAGAAGACGGACCGCTGGCGCAGCGCGGTCTTGGCGCCGCTCTTCGCGCTGTCGATGGCGTCGGCGCAGCCCACCGCCCCGACTGCGAGGAGGGCGACGACAATCGATATGTGGCGCAGGGGCCGGGACGTGACACCGAGAAGCATGACGTGAGCATCCTCAAACGGAAGGGATGTGAACAGGTGTGCGCATCGTATGGCACAACTGTGACGGCTCTGTGTGTAGGCGGCTCGGATCGAAAGGAGCCATCAAGACCATCCGAAGGAGTGGTGGTGCGGCATTTCTGCCGCCTTGGTGCTTGCAAGTGCGTTTGGGTCTGCATGGAATCCAATCGAATGGTTCGTCCATCCCCTGCCCGCTCCGTCCACCACCTGGAGAACAAGTGTGTCGTGCGCTCGGTCGACAACTCCCCGCGTCGTGCGGCCCGTCGGCGGCCGGTGTTGAAGCGCGCGTGGCACGAATGCCGGGACAGCGGACGGCCACCCCGAGATCCCACCCGGATGCCGGCTGAAACGTCCCGGTAATCCGCCCGGTGCGGGAACTTCCTACGCTCACTCGGGAATCGTCGTAACAGCAGACGGAGGCGGTGCCGTGGCCGGCGCACCAGCACGCGGACGACAGGCCGAACACGGCGTGGGGCTCTCCCACCGCGTCATCCACGGCTACCGCCGTGCGTACCGGATCGCGGGCGAGGGGCCCGCCATCCTGCTCATCCACGGCATCGGCGACTCCTCCGCGACCTGGGTCGACGTGATCCCCGAACTGGCCCGGCGGCACACCGTGATCGCCCCGGACCTCCTCGGGCACGGCGCCTCGGACAAGCCCCGTGCCGACTACTCGGTGGCCGCCTACGCCAACGGCATCCGGGACCTGATGGGTGTCCTGGGCATCGAACACGCCACCCTGGTCGGCCACTCGCTCGGCGGCGGTGTCGCCATGCAGTTCGCCTACCAGTTCCCCGAGCGCACCGACCGCCTGATCCTGGTCAGCGCCGGCGGAGTCGGGCGGGAGGTGAACCCCGCCCTGCGGGCCGTGTCCCTGCCCGGTGCCGACCTGCTGCTGTCGACGCTGCGCCTGCCCGGCATGCGACGCCAGGTCGGGCTCTTCACCCGGCTGATCAAGCTGTTCGACACCGACCTCGGCCAGGACGCGGACGAACTGATCGACCTCGTGGACGCCCTTCCCGACGGGACGTCCCGCAGCGCCTTCATCAGCACCCTGCGTGCGGTGGTCGACTGGCGGGGTCAGGCCGTCACGATGCTCGACCGGTGCTATCTCACCCAGGGCATGCCGACACTGCTGCTGTGGGGAGCGCGGGACAGCGTCGTCCCGGTCCACCACGCCTACGGCGCCCACGCCGCGATGCCCGGGAGCCGTCTGGAGATCTTCGAAGGCGCGGGCCACTTCCCCTTCCACTCCGACCCCGTCCGCTTCCGCGCCCTGGTCGAGGACTTCATGAGCACCACAGCCCCCGCGGACTGGAGCCCGGAACGCTGGCGCGAGCTCCTCCGCGCCGGGCGCCCGGGAAGTACGGACGGCGCACCGGATCCCGCGTTCGACCATGCGGTGGACCGCGATCTCCGGGAGGCGAGCGAGCGGAGCGCCACGTGAGCGCGCGAGTCCCGGTGCCACGAGACAGGTATCGGCCGCGCGGCCACGGTGAGGTGTACTTGTTCGAAGTGGCAGGGAAGGGGACCGGGTGATGCCCGTGACGCCCGCCCGGGGCGGACCGTGCCGGGCTCAGCCCACAGGGGACGGGACCCGGCCCTCCCGCGTCGCGGGAATCCTGATCCGCGCCCGGGCGACGAGGGTGCTCGGATCCGGTTCCGCCTGAAGCGAGTTGAGTACGAGCAGCCACCATCGTTCCAGCCGCTCGGTCCAGCTCTGCCCGCCCGGCACCTCGTCGGTCAGTGAGCACACTCCGAAGAAGGCACACACCAGTGTCACGGCCGTCCCCGACGGCTCGATCCCCTCTGCGAGCTCACCCCTGCCCCGGGCCTCCGCGAGGAGCCGCGTCACCGCCGGTGCCCAGGTGTCGAACGGCGTGGGGACGCCGGCGTCGATGCTGCGCCGTTCCGCCCAGAGCCGTGCACCCGCGCGCGCCACGGTGTCCTCGCTGAGGGCTCGGGCGACGTCGAAGCTGAGTGCCACCAGTTTCTCCAGCGGAGGGATCCCGGGAGCCGAATAGGGGACGGCGAGTTGTGGCCAGGTGGCGAACTGTTCCCGGACGACTGCGAGCGCCAGTTTCTCCTTGCTGGAGTAGTGGAAATAGATTGCTCCACTGGTTCTCCCCGAGTGCTGGCTTATGTCGTTGACGCTTGTGCCGACATAGCCTCGTTCGAGGAAGAGGAATGCGGCGGATTCCAGTAGGACCCTGCGGGTCGCGCGCGCTCTCTCCTGCACTTACGTTCTCCTTCGGATCAAATGTTCTACTGCTGCGCGCAGCTCGTTGGCACTTTCTGTCGACGGCGTAGTCGCAGCGCGCGAAGATTTTATTATTCTTCGACCGCGCTCCTGGTTCGGTGGCATCGCGCAATCTGTCTCTTCTGTGAGCAGAAACGTTCCTGATGGACAAGTGGCGCCCTGGGTGGTTCGTAACCCGATCGGCTTGAAGGCGCAGGTGGGGGGCGTTCCGAAATTCGGATGCCGGTGGTCCCGATGTCGATCGGGGATCTGTGGCCCAGGCCTGGGAGGTCGCTGCGGCGATCCCTCTTCTTGCACTCGAATTGGTGATTGCGGAATCCTGAGCGGCTAAATTAACGTAACGGTCACGATGTTTTCGGGATGGACCGGAAACAACGGAAGGCGTCCGGCGCGGCGCCTGCACGGCAGGACGATCCGCTGATTTGCGCGGCCGAAAGGCCCGGGACGTCAGCCATTGCTTCCGGCGGACCGCGCCGCTCCCTTCCACACCCTCCGCACCCGCGTATCGAACGGGTGGCGCAATCACTGAAACGGCAGATAAATGACAGCTCATCGCATTCTGTCCTGGTCCCCGTCAGCCATCGTGTTCGACTGCGACGGCACGATCATGGACACGGAGCGACATTGGCAGGAGGCCCGCAACACCGCCTTCCGTACGTTCGGCCTCACGCCGCCGGCGGGGTTCGCCGAACGCGCGAAGGGCGTCCACTACGCCGAGTGCGGTGCCCTCATGGCCGAGGAGACCGGGAAGCCCGACCTCGTCGACGACCTGACCGACGCACTCCTCAGGAACTTCACGGCACTCGTGGACGAGGACCCGGTAACCATGCCGGGTGCGGCGACGCTGGTCCGGCTGGCGGCCCGGCACCGCCCCCTCGCCGTCGCGAGCAACTGCCCGCGCGAGATGGTGGAGTCCTGCCTCGACCGCGCCGGCCTGCTCGGATGCTTCGGCCATGTGGTGGTCGCCGGTGCGAATGTTCGGCCGAAGCCCGAGCCCGACGTCTACCGGAGAGCCGCCGTGCTGTGCGGTGTCCAGCCGGAGGAGGCGCTCGCGGTCGAGGACTCGCTCACGGGCATGGAGTCGGCCCGACGCGCGGGACTCCGAGTCCTGGGAATCGGGCCGAGCCCCAACGGTCCTGGTGCGGAGCAGGCCGATATGTGGGTGGAGAGCCTCGCTGATCCGAACCTGATGAGCTGGGCGCGCGATCGCATCGGTTTGTAGGACGCCGCAGCGGCTTGCAGGACAGGGACGGCCCGTGCTCCTCATCCGCGGTGACGACGCACGCCATGGACGACTGCTCCCCGCGCCCGGCCTGGTGCTCGGGAGTGCCCCCACGGGACACGCACAGCGCGGATGCGCGCACCGGGCGCTGTGGGCCCCGGAGCAGTCGTCACCGGGCGCGCCCGCCCGCGGCCGGTGACGGCTCGGCCACCACCACGCAGGCGAGCCCGGAGGCCTGGGAGGGGCTCCCTCTCCCTCGCGCCTGCCGGCGGTGGCCGTCGGTCCTCGCGTGTCAGGCCGGCGGACCGCCGGGCGCGGAGGGGCCCAACGCCCGTTCGAGGGCGGCCGGCAGGTGCTTGGCGACCTCGTCCCCCAGCCGCTCGAACTCCTTCCTCAACACCGGCGTCGCGAGTCGGGCGAGTCCGTGGAACTCGAGGCGGGCGCGGTAGGTGATCCGGGTGCCACCGGTCTGCGGCTCGAAGCTCATGTCATCGGTGGACGTGACCGTCTTGTTGCGCCCGACGAAGGTGAGGTGGTCGCCACCCATCCGGGTCAGCTCGTAGCGAAGCTCGGTACGCCGCCCCCGGAACGTCGAGACGTTCTGCCACTCCGAGCCCACTGCCACCGGGCCGGGTGCGGTCGCTCGGCAGCTGACTGTGCCGGGGTCCCACTGTTCGGTGTGCGAGAAGTCCGCCAGGTACGCCACGATCCTGTCGAGCGGATGGCCCGAGTACAAGACGCGTTCAACCTCGATCACAACGACTCCTTCGACCACACCGACTCTTCCGCGCCCTCTTGGGCACGTCTACTCCCTTCCCCGGAACGATCATCGAATGCTGGTGGGTGGTGGCCGTTGCGGCGGACGGGTGCGGCAACGGGTGCGACCCGCCCTCTGAGGAGGGACGTGAACGGCCGACCTTCCGGTGCGTGGCCCGGAAGGTCGGCCGTTCACGTCCTGCGGACTCCCGCGGGGGGTGTCAGGCGGGCGACGGGGTGCGGATGGCCGCGATGTCGAACTGCAGGCGGAGCCTCTCGCTGACCATGGCACCGCCCTCGGCCAGCCTGGCGTTGTACGTCAGGCCCCAGTCGGAACGGTTGATCGTGGTGGTCCCGTCGAAGCCGACGCGCTCGTAGCCGAACGGGTCCATGACGTACCCGATGTAGGTGAGGTCCAGGACCACGGGGCGGGCCGTCCCCCGGATCGTGAGATCTCCGGTCATGCGGTAGACGTCCTTGCCCACGAGTTCCACGGCACTGCTCGTGAAGGTCATCCGCGGGTACCGCCCGGCGTCCAGGAAGTCTCGCCCGATCAGGTGGGCGTCCCGCTGCTCCACCCCGGTGTCGACGCTCGCCGTGGACAGCGATATCTCGGCGCTGGAGCGGGACGGGTCGCGCCCGTCGAAGTGGAGGCGGCTCTCGTACTCGAGGAAGGCACCGCGGACCGTCGTCACCATGGCGTGCCGCACCGAGAACCCGATCCTGCTGTGCGCGGGGTCGATCATCCACTCCCCGGTCAGGGCCGCCAGAGCGGGATCCGGCATAACAGGGCCTCCGGCGGCCCCGTATCCGGCGGGTGACTCCTCCACTGTGGGCTCCGGGCGACGGAGCAGGGAGCTGCGGCTGAAGAGGTTCATGACTGCTAGTTACTTGGAAGTAAGCGGCATTCGCAAGAGCTGGCCATGGACCCGAACATCACTGATCGAACTTTCACAAAGTGATGCACCGGGGGAGAGTCGGGGCGACCCCCGGTACCCCTCACCTCACGCCGCGCCGAGCAGCGCGGCTCCGTCAGGCCGAACGTGGGCCCGCATCCCGTGCGGCTCGTGGCCGGCCAGCTCACACGATGCCGACGTTGCCGTGGACGGCGTAGTTGTCGAGCAGTCGTGCCCTGGTCTCCTGCAGGCGGTGGGCGAGCACCCGGGTCACCCAGTTGCCGACGGCGGACCCGAAGGCCGGGTCGGCGTCCATGGCCATGCGTACGGCCCTCGCGTTGAACTCGTGCGTGCGCAGTGGCGTCGCCGCCTCACCGCCGTTGTGACACAGGTACGGCGGTAGCAGCCATGACCAGCCGATCAGCTCACCGGGGCCGAGGCGCTCGATGACCGCCCGGCCCTTGCCGGGCAGGCGCATGTCCAGTGTGACGGTGCCCGAGCGGACGATCCAGAAACGGTCGGCCGCGCTGCCCTCTTCGAAGAGCCGGGTACCCTCGGTGAAATTTGCCTCACGGGCAGTACGCATGAGCCGGTCCCGGTAGTCCGGAGGCAGGGAGTTCGCCAGCCTGGCCGGGGTGAAAGTGCGCATGATGCGGCCTCCTTTCGTCCCCCTTCCAGTCTCGCTGCGGCGAGTCCACAGCCGGTATGGGCCGAACGGTCCCTTCCCGCGGCTTCCCGTCCGCGGCGTTCCGGCGTGTCTTCCCTCGCAGCCCGTGACCTCATGGCCCCTGCCCCTTGCTCGGCCGACTCGCCGCGCTCTATCTTACTGGGCAGTAAGTTGACTTCGGAGTAAGGAGTTTGTCTTGACCGCCTATCAGACCGTCATGGTCGGCACGGACGGCTCGGCGTCGTCATTCGCAGCGGTGGAGGGAGCGGCCCGACTCGCCGCGGTGTGCGGGGCTGAGCTCGTGATCGCCTGCGCGTATGCGCCGCTTAGTGGCCCCGAACTCACAGCAGCCAGAGAGCAGTTAGGAGCCGAGGCGTATCAGGTGGTCGGATCGGCACCCGCTGAGGAGACCCTGCGAATCGCCGCGGACCGGGCCCGTGCGCAGGGCGTGGTGGACGTGCGGACGGTGGCGGTGCAGGACGAGCCGGTCGACGCACTGGTGCGGATCGCCGGGGAGTGTTCGGCCGACCTCCTGGTCGTCGGGAACCGGGGCCTGCGCTCGATAGCCGGGCGCATCCTCGGCTCCGTGCCCGCGGACGTCGCCAGAAGAGCGGGACTCGACGTGCTGATCGTGCACACCACATGAGTGCCGCGGAACCGCCGGAGGAACCAGCGGCGCCGCCCGGCGTCGACGAGCTGCGACGCACGGTCGAGGAGGTACTGCTCGGCGGCCGTCGGACCTGGACGCGGCGGGACATCGCCGAGCGGGCCGGGGTGGGGGCCGAGCGCACCGTGCAGATCTGGCGTGCGCTCGGGTTTCCGGTGGTCGACGACGACGCGAGGGTGTTCACCGACGGCGACGTCGACGCACTGCGCGCGGGGGAACGGCTCATCGAAGCCGGGCTCATCACCCCGGACAGCGAGACGATGATGGCGCGCGCCCTGGGGCATCACCTGTCACGGCTCGCCGAGTGGCAGGTGCACACCCTCTGGTCCTGGATGAACCGAGGCTCGGGCGCGACTCCGGACGGAGGATCGCTGATCGGTCACGCCGCGGCGTTGATGCCGGAGATGGAGCTCGTGCAGCGGCACGTGTGGCGCCGGCATCTTGCGGCGTATGCCGAACGGGCGCTCGCCGAGACGGAGGAGCATGCGCGCGCCGGGCCGGTGCAGGGCCCTGGGCCAGGAAAGGGCGCGCAGGAGGACGCCGTGGTGGGCGGGGCGGCGCCCGGTGAGGGCGCCGACATCCGCGACCTGTCGGTGGGGTTCACCGACATGGTCGGCTACACGCGGATGACCCGTGGACTGGCCGGCGCCGAACTCGTCCGGGTGCTCGACCGGTTCGAGAGCCTGACCGGCGATGTGATCGCCGACGGCCGGGGCCGGATGGTGAAGACCATCGGCGACGAAGTGCTCTTCGTATGCGAGTCGGCGTCCACGGCCGCTGACATCGCCCTCGAACTCACCGCCCGCGCCGAGGTGGAACCGGGGCTGCCGCAGGTGCGGACCGGGCTGGCTCACGGCGCTGTCCTCAGCCGTTTCGGCGACGTCTACGGTGCGGTGGTGAACATCGCTGCCCGGCTGACCGCGGTGGCCCGCCCCGGCGCGGTACTCACCAGCACGGCGTTCGCCGGCGAACTGGCGGGCATGGCGGCATACGAACTGAAGGTGCTCCGAGCTGTGTCGGTACGCGGATACAGCAGGCTGCGCCCGGTGCTGCTGAGGCCGGTCCAGCCCACCGGGGGGTCTCGAAGCGGCAAGCGGTGAGCCCGTGCGCAGGGGAGGGGAATCGGGGATCGGGTATCGGCTACGGCGACCGCACCTCCAGGACCGCCCACACCGTCTTGCCCGGCCCGTCCGCGCACGGGTACCAGCCCCAGTCGTCGGCGAGGGCGGCGACCAGGAGCAGGCCTCGGCCGCCGTCATGGTCGTCCGGTGGAGCCTCGGTCAGGGCGGGGATGCGTTCGCTCCGGGTGTCGGTGACCTCGATCCGGATGGCCGCACCCTCGGCGGAGAGGCGTAGGCGGAAGTCGCGCCCTGACACGTGACCGTGGCGCACGGCGTTGCTGCTCAGCTCGGCCACGGTCAGCGTCAGTGTGTCGTGCGCCTCGCTCCCGTACGGGATGCCCCAGGCGTCGAAGCGCTCGCCGGCCAGGCGCCGGGCCAGGCGGGCGCCGCGCGGCGTCGAGCTGAAGCGCATCGTGAAGTGGTGCCAGGGAAAGCGGGGTTGTGTGGGGCGTAGGGGGCGTACGGGGAGGGGCGGCTGCTTGCTGGTCATGCCTCAACGCTGACGCGTGGTGGCCGAGCGTGACCAGGGGTGACGCGCTGTCGTCAGGTGGCTGTACGTGATGTGTGTCGGCCTGTACGCGGGAGGGACGGCGGGGCCACCCCACCGACGCGGGAACGGCCGGTGCCGGCGCCTGGACCAACCCTGTGGTCCAGGCACCCGAGCCCCCGGCTCTCAGCCCTTCAGCTGGGTGAAGCGGAGGTGGTTGCCGAAGGGGTCGCGCAGGCCGCAGTCGATTCCGTACGGGCGCTCCGTCGGCTCGTCGGTGAACTCCACGCCCCGCGCCAGCAGGGTCTCGTACGTCTTGCGGCAGTCGTCCGTGGAGAGGATGAGCGCGCTGCCCAGTGCGCCCTTGGTCAGCAGGTCGCGGACCTGCTCGGCCGTCTCCTCGGAGATCGCCGGAGGGCCGGGCTTCTCCAGCAGGACCTGGCGGTCGGGATGGCCGGGGACGCTGACCGTCAGCCAGCGCATGAAGCCCATGTCGACGTCGGCGTTGACCTCCAGACCGAGCTTGCCGACGTAGAAGTCGAGGGCCGCGTCCTGGTCGAGGACGTAGATCTGTGAGTGCGTGATCGCGTTGAACATGTGGACCACGCTAATCGGCGGGGCCGACGGAAACTTATCCGAAACTGCTCAGTCGGCGGCCTGTGCGGAGAGGCAGCCGAGGGGTTCACACGGTCGGCCGCGTCCACGCCTTCGTGAAGCACGTGGGCACGTCCACGGCCGCCGCCTCCTTGCGGTACGTCCTCGGCGACCGGCCGACGATGTCGCGGAACGTGCGGCTGAAGGTACCGGTGCTGCCGAAGCCGACCTCGTAGCAGATGTCCGTGACACTCCGGTCGCTCTCCCGCAGCAGGAACATCGCCCGCTCGACCCGGCGCCGCTGCAGGTACCGGTGCGGCGTCTCGCCGAAGGTGGCGCGGAACGTGCGGGTGAAGTGCGCCGGGGAGACGTGGGCGATCCGGGCCAGGGCCGGCACGTCCAGAGGCCGGGCGTACGCGCGGTCCATCGCGTCCCGGGCCCGGAGCATGCGGCGGTTGGTCTCTTCGGCGGTGCGGCTCACCGCACCATCCCACCACAGGACAGCCCGCCTCCGGACGGCTCTGTCGTACCCCCTCGGTAGGCTCGGATCATGAGCGTCTCCCTCTACTACTGCGCGAGCCGGAACACTCCGCCGACCGATGCCGAGTCGGCCGCTGTCGAGCGGATCGTGGCCGCCCACCGGGCGTCCTTCCCGTACGAGGACCAGGAAAGCCTGTACCTCTACGACAGCGATGACAGCCGACCGGACGAGATAGCCGCCGGTTCCACCAAGATGCCGTTCGATCCCGGCGCGGTACTGCCGGTGCTCGACCATGTGCTGCGCTCGGTCACGGAGCTGCGCCGTGCCCTGCCGGGGGCGGAGTGGCGCGTCCACATGGACGATCTCGACGTCCCTTGGGACGAGACCGAGGGCTACGCCCTCCCCGGCATGCGTGATCCGGACCTAGCAGCCGAGCTGGGCGGCCTCTGACGACCCGGCCTGCCGATGTAAGCACTTCTTTGGGCTCCACCGCACGGAATGGAAGTGGCTCCAGGCGTAAGAAGTTGATCTGGCCCCACTCGCCGGACGGTGGATAGGGTTCGGGCGGGAGGCACGAGGATGAGTTTTCGGTTGGCGGCGTATGCCGTGTGCATCGAGGACGGGCGGGTCCTGCTCGCCCGTCACGTGCCACCGACTGGCGAAAGCAACTGGACTCTTCCGGGTGGCAGGGTCGAGCACGGCGAAGATCCGTTTGATGCGGTGATCCGGGAAGTCGCCGAGGAGACGGGCTGCATCGCGGTGGTGGATCGCCTGCTGGGCGTGGACTCTCGGGTCATCCCTGCGGCTGAAGCTCGTGCGCGAGTCGAGCATCAGAATGTCGGCGTTTTCTACCGCGTCCACATCACTGGCGGCCAGCTCCGGCCGGAGCCGAACGGCGAAATCGCCGAGTCGGTCTGGACCGACCTCTCAGACGTCCCCGGCCTGCGCCGGTCATCGCTGGTCGACATTGGCCTCTCCCTGGCCCAGGCCCTTCCGGCAACAGGCCACGTCGACCCTGTCCCGGTCGACGGCCTGATCCAGCACTAGGCATCACCCGCATCTGCCTGGCCTGACTCGCCTCGAAGACGCTTGCGAACGACCCGGCCAATCAAGGTCTGCGCCGTGCCCTCTCTGGAGTGAAAACCACCGCGAGACCCCACCCCCAGGGCTAATGGGGTCCCGCACCGTCGAGGTGGGCGGCTGAGAGACCGAGAGGTCCGCCGCCTATCCTCTACTCCCGGCACCACGATGGCCGGGTCCGCCAGCGGCACCTCGAGCAGTTCATGGCGTCGGGTGAGCCGTGGGTCGTCCCGTTCGTGGTGCAGTTGGCCGGAGAATACGTGCTGGAGATCCTTGAGCCGATAGGCCGGGGGCTGCCCGGGCTCGCGGTTCCGGGCTCAACCCAGCGCCGACTCCACGGGGAGTTCATCGCTCGGAATCCGGCCTTCTTCGCATGCACGGAGCGGCGCGTGGTGAGCTACTGGTCGTGCTACTACCGCTGGAAGTACGGAGCGTTTGTTGTGAGCGGTTGTGCTCCCGCTTCCAGCGGGGCAGTTCCTCGCCCTGCGTGCGGCGGTGCGGCATGATCAATCCGGTCCCTGGACAGCCGCCATCAGCCATCACTGTAGTCCGGCCGACCGCTGCCTTGGCCCCTGATTCCTCCCACGCTTTGCAGTCGTTCCGGTTGCCCGGCAGCGGCCGTCCGACGACAACGACCAGGCGAGTGTCGGCATCGATGACAACCGTGGAGTCCACCGAGACAACCCAGTTCAGCTCCTCGTCGGCGTCCGCCTGCGCCAGAAGCGCAGTGAACACCCGCTCCCAGGTGCCATCGGCGGACCACATCCGCAGCCGGTTGTAGACACCCCGCCAGTTGCCGTACTTCTCCGGCAGCTGCACCCACTGTGCCCCGGTCCGAAACTTCCAGGCGATGGCGTCGATCACCTCTCGGTGGTCCCGCCACCGGCCACCCGGATTCGGCACCCGGTCCGGAAGCAACGGCTCGATCCGCGCCCACTGCGCGTCAGTCAACGACACACCTGGACCAACGAGCAGACGATCCGGAGGAAGCGCCTATGCGCAGGCGTTGCGATCGGTCCACCCCGGCGCTCGAAGCTCGATGCCCGAGCTCCGGGCCCTCGTACCCGCCATCCGTCGACCACATAGTCTCTGCGGCCGGATTCGGGGTTCACGATCGGCAGGGGGCGTGGGTCGACCGCGAGCGGAACCAGTTCGTGTAGCTGGTCACCGGTGGTTGAGTATCGGCCCGCTTCCGCCACTCTTTGGAGGGATCTACTTGTGAACGATGTGCAGGCGTACGCAACGGTGATTACGGTGCCCGAGTGGGACGAGCCGAGGCGGGCGCTGCGGTTCCGGGGCCGCAGGCGCGGGTGATGTCGTCCTGACGGGTGAGCCGTGAAGTGCACTCCGCTGTATGACGGTGGGCGCGACGGACGCGGGGGTGTGTACGTACGGGGACAGGCGGTGGCGGATGACGTGGGACGAGACGGACGCGGGCGTGGGCGCGGGGGAGAGCGGGGAAGCCTCGTCGGGTGCCCCGCCGGAGGGCAAGGCGGAGAACGGGGTGGCGGTCGCGTTCGGGCGGCAGTTGAAGTTGCTGCGGGTGCGGGCGGGGCTGGACCGGGTGGAGTTCGGCAAGTGCCTGGGTTACGCGGCTCAGTCGGTGGCCTCGTTCGAGCAGGGACGACGGATTCCGCAGCCGGAGTTCGTCGACAAGGCGGACCGGGTGCTGGAGGCCGGAGGACTGCTGGTGGCGTTGAAGGAGGAGCTGGCGCGGTCGCAGTACCCGGCGTTCTTCCGGGACATGGCGCGCTTGGAGGCTGAGGCGGTCGAGCTGTGTGCGTACGACACACACATGGTCAAGGGTCTGTTGCAGACCGAGGAGTACACGCGGGCAGTTCTCGCCATGCGACGACCGTTGCTCAACGAGGACACCATCGAGCAACGAGTATCTGCACGCCTGGCGCGGCAAGAGATTTTCAGCCGTTGGCCCGCACCACTCATGAGCTTTGTTGTGGAGGAGCCGGTTCTGAGGCGCCCGTTGGGTGGTCGAGCTGTGCTGCATGGGCAACTTGAGCAACTGCTGAAGTTCGGCCGGTTCCGTAACGTGGAAATCCAGGTGATGCCGCTCGATCGGGACGACAACGCCGGTGTGGACGGAGCCTTCACTGTAGTTACGCGCAAGGGCGGGGAACAGCTCGTGTACACGGAGGCACAGGGGCGCAGTAACTGGCTGACGGATCGGGACGAGACGCGGCTCGCCGCAGCCCGCTATGGGATCATCCGGAGCCAGGCTCTCACTCCGCGAGAGTCCTTGGGCTTCATCGAGAAGTTGCTGGGAGAGCTATGAACACCACAGAAGTCTCTGCCTCGCAGGAGCTTGCTTGGTACAAGAGCAGCTACAGCGGGGCTGAAGGTGGCGACTGCGTTGAGGTCGCCTGGCGTAAGAGCACTTACAGCGTGGCTGAAGGCGGCGAGTGCGTCGAGTTCTCCGCCTCGGCCACTCGCGTCCGCGTCCGGGACTCGAAGCAGGGTAACGGTCCCGTGCTTGCCCTTGGGCCCGGCGCGTGGGCCCGCTTCGTGGGGCTCGTCACCGGCTGAGCGACGTACGCGAGAGGCCCCGCCGCGCGCCGAACTGGCTTTGTGGTGGGGCCCTTCCGTTCCTAAGGGGGGCTGCTCGTCCGCCTTCTCCTCGCGGTGGATCATCAGCAACGTCGCCCGGCGAGCGCGGGTCCCGGCCGGACCGGAAGCTCACGTCAGGGCCGAAGTGCTGGCGCCCCATGCCGGCGGTCGTGGCCTACGGAGGCGGGGCGCTACAGCAAGCCCGCCTGGGTGGAGTGGGCCTGGGCGTTCGTGCAGCGCCGCTCACCGCCGGGCCGTCGTCCCGGCACGCACACCTTCGGTGACTCGTCCCGGACCGCTGTCACGATCCGTGCCCATAGCTTCACCCAACCTCCCTATAGTGGTGCCGCGTTGATCGTATGGCCCCAACGCGCGAAGCCGTCTCACAGGAGTCCGTACGATGACGAACCCCTTCTTATCCGGCGCGTCCGCGCACCCCGGATGCCCCGCGCACGCCGCGACCGCCCCGGTGCCGCTCAGCGGACCGGAGTTCCACACGGAACCGCAGGCCGTGTACCGGAGCATGCGCCACTCCCACGGGCCCGTGGTGCCCGTCGAGCTCCCCGGGGGATTCCCGGCCTGGCTCGTCGCGGGATACCGCGAGCTCCACCAGGTCACCACCGACGGGGAGCTCTTCCCGAGGGACGTCGGCCTGTGGAACCAGTGGGAGCACATTCCCGAGGACTGGCCGCTGCTGCCCATGGTCGGGCGCCCCATGCCGTCCATCTACTTCACCGCCGGCGCCGAGCACCGGCGGCACTCCGAGATGGTGGTACCCGCGCTCGAGGCCGCCGACCCGTTCGAGATCCGCAGGCACTGCGAGCAGTTGGCCGACCGCCTCGTGGACGGCATCTGCGCGCGTGGCACGGCAGACCTCGTCGCCGAGTTCGCCGAGCCGCTGCCCGTCCTGGTCCTCTCCCGGCTCGTCGGATTCCCCGACGAGGAGGGGGCGGACATCGCCCGCGTGCTGAAGGACCTCGCCGACGGGGGCCCCGGGGCGCAGGAGGCGTACGGCCGCTTCGGCGAGCACATGCGACGGCTGGTGGCGGCCAAGCGGGCAGCGCCCGGCGACGACGTGACATCCAGGATGCTCGCCGACCCGGAACCCTTCACGGACGAGGAGTACGCGCTCGACCTGATGGCGATCACCGCGGCGGGACACCTCACCACCGCGGACTGGATCGGCAACTCCCTGCGGCTGATGCTCACCGAGGACCAGTTCGCCGAGTCCCTCGCGGGCGGGCGGCGCAGCGTCGGGGACGCGATGAACGAGGTCCTGTGGGAGGAGAGCCCGACCCAGATCCTGGCCGGCCGGTGGGCGGTCCGCGACACACGGCTCGGCGGGCGCGACATCCGCGCCGGGGACATGCTCCTGCTCGGCCTGGGCGCGGCCAACACCGACCCGCTGATACGCCAGGACATGGGCTCCGGCGGGGCGGGGCACCACGCGAGCAACGGTGCGCATCTGGCGTTCAGCCACGGCGAGTACCGCTGCCCGTTCCCCGCGCAGGAGATAGCGGAGACCATCGCACGCACCGGCATCGAGGTCCTCCTCGACCGGCTCCCCGACCTCGAACTCGCAGTCCCCGCAGAGGATCTCGTCCGGAGGCCGTCTGCCTTCCTGCGCGGGATGAACGCGCTTCCCGTCCGGTTCGCCCGCGCACACAAGACAGGAGTCCCCCTGTGAACTGCCCGCACGCGACCGTGGTCATCGACCCGATGGTGCAGGACCTCGACGGCGAGACCGAACGACTGCGGGAGGCGGACCCGCTCGCCCGCATCGAGCTCCTCGGCGTGCCCGCCTGGACCGTCACCCGGCACGCGGAGGCCCGTCGGCTCCTCGTCGACACACGGCTGGTCAAGGACCTGGACGCGTGGGGGCTCTGGCAGAGCGGTGAGGTCACCCACGCCTGGCCGCTGATCGGCATGATCGACGCGGGGCGCTCCATGTTCACCGTGGACGGCGAGGAGCACCGCCGGTTGCGTACGAAGACCTCGCAGGCGCTCACCCCGCGCCGGCTGGAGGCCGTTCGGCCGGCAATCGAGAAGTTCACCGAGGAACTCCTGGACGCGCTCGCGGAACAGGGCGCCGACGGGGTCGTCGACCTCAAGGCCGTGTTCGCCCAGCCCCTGCCGATGAGGGTCGTCGGCCTGCTGATGGGCGTGGACGAGGCGCTGCACCCCATGTTGACCCGGCGGTACAAGGCCTTCTTCTCGATGCTCACCCCGCAGGAGGAGCGCCTCGCGCTGCTGGCCGAGCTCGACGTCTTCTACGCCGAACTGGTGCGGGAGAAGACCGCGCACCCCACCGACGACCTCACCAGCGCGCTGATCCTCGCCGACGAGGGCGGCGAGCCGCTCACCGAGGAGGAGGTCGTCGGAAACCTCAAGGCGATGGTGGCCGCCGGGCACGAGACGACCATCGGGCTCGTGCTCAACGCCGTACGCGCCCTGCTCGCCCACCCCGACCAGCTGAGGAAGGTGCTGGACGGGGAGATCCCGTGGGAGGCGGTGATCGAGGAGACGCTGCGCTGGGACACACCCACCACCCACCTGCTGATGCGGTTCGCCACCGAGGACATACGGGTCGGCGAGCAGGTCATAGCCAAGGGGGAGGGGGTGGTGATCTCCTACCGGGCCATCGGACGTGACACCGCCCAGCACGGGGACGACGCCGATGCCTTCGACATCACGCGTCCGGCGCCGATCCGGCACATGACCTTCGGGCACGGGCCCCACATCTGCCCCGGCGCGGCGCTGTCCCGGGTGGAGGCCGGCATCGCGCTGCCCGCCCTGTTCGCGCGTTTTCCCGGGCTGAAGCTCGCCGTCGGGGACGACGAGATCCGCAAGCTGCCCGTCATGACGCAGAACGACATGGAAGCGTTTCCGGTGCTGCTCCACGGATGACAGGCGACGGGGCGCCCACCGGCCTGCCTCCCCTCGCCGGGCCGAAGACGGCGCTGCGACCCGGCAACCTTCGCGGCGGCAGCGGCGACCAAGGGGTGTCTGCGAAGCCTCACCTGGCCGGGTGAGGCTTCGCAGGCGCGCCGTTCCGTCACCGGCGTCCGGCCGGCGGGCTGGACACCCTCGGCGTACTGGGTCACCGTATGGAGCGGTGGTGGCTCTGCGAAAAAGGTGGAGGACCCCTGGTCGAAGCGCTTCGATTCCACTCTGGACACTGACTGTAGGCAAGTCTAGGCTCGACTGCGTCTGTGCATTTCAGAGCGTGAGGGAGAGTGCAGCGGCGCTGTCGAAGCGCTTCACCTGCTCTCCTCGTGATCGCCGTCTGTTGGGGAGAAGCCGAATGGTCACGCTTGCCGAGGTAGCCCAGCACGCCGGAGTGTCGGCGAGCACGGTGAGCTACGTCCTCAGCGGGAAGCGGTCGATCTCCGCTCCCACCCGGGAGCGGGTGGAGCACAGCATCAAGCAGCTGGGTTACCACCCCAACGCGGGTGCGCGGGCGCTCGCCAGCAGCAGGTCCAACATCATCGCGCTCATGGTGCCGCTGCGTACGGACATGTACGTGCCGGTGATGATGGAGATCGCCATCGCCGTCGCCACCGGGGCCCGTACCCACGGCTACGACGTCCTGCTGCTGACCGGCGAGGAGGGCTCCGCGGCCGTCCGGCGGATCGCGGGGAGCTCGCTGGCCGACGCGATGATCCTGATGGACGTCGAACTCCAGGACGAACGGCTGCCCCTGCTCCGCGAATCGGGCCGGACCTCCGTCCTCATCGGGCTGCCCGCCGACACCTCCGGACTGACCTGCGTCGACCTCGACTTCGAGGCCACGGGCGCGCTCTGCGTGGACCACCTCGCGCGACTCGGGCACCGGGAGGTCGTGGTGATCGGCGAGGCCCCCGCCGTCTACGAGCGCCACACCGGCTTCGCCGAGCGGACCGTGGACGGCGTACGGGCCAAGGCGCGCGAGACCGGTACGCGCATCCTGCACCGCCCCTCCGAGGGCGGTTACGCGGCGATGGCCGGCACCCTGACGCGGATCTTCGACGAGCGGCCGGACACGACCGGGTTCATCGTCCAGAACGAGGCCGCCGTCGAGCCGCTGCTCAATCTGCTCCAGCAGCAGGGGCGCGCCGTGCCGGAGGACGTCTCCGTCGTCGCGATCTGCCCCGAGCAGGTGGCCACGCAGGCCTCGGTCAGGCTCACGTCCGTCGCCATCCCGGCGCAGGAGATGGGCCGCCGCTCGGTGGAACAGGTGATGGCCAAACTCGCGGGCCGCGATTCCGACGAAGTCGATCTGCTGGAACCGGTTCTGACGGTGCGTGCGAGTACCGGGACGGCCCCGGCCTGACCTCGGAGCCGCCGCGACACACCTGTTCGCCGCGCGGGAGGCGGGCCGGGGGGAGCGCCCCCGGCCCGTCAGGTTCAGCTCGAAGAGACGCCGAACGAGTTGGTCGTGAAGTTCAGTCCGCCCGACGACGAGGTGATCTCGTATCCGAACTGGACGTCGCCGATGGTCTCATTGCCCCACCAGCCCTTCGTGTCCTTGATCCACTTCAGGATCGGCAGGATGTCCACCGACCCGGAGGACGAGTCGGAGGTCCGGAGGAACGAGAAGACCTCGTTGGCCCCGTTGTCGCCCTTGTAGACGGTCCAGGTGTGGCCGCCGAGAGTGACGTTCCCCTGTGAGGTGCCGAGGGGTCCGACCGCGCCGTTGTAGTTCACCCAGAGCATCACCTCGTAGTCGTAGTCCGTGTCCCAGATGTCGTACGACGTGTTGTAGGCGCCGGCCGACGGCACGGTCACGTTGTAGGCGCTGGTCAGCGACGAGAGCGATGTGATCGGCTTGTCGACGACCTTCTTGGCGTTCGGGTACGACTTGATGCCGCCCGTGTCCGGGTGGTTCGCCGTGACGGACCATTTGCTCGACGAGTCGGCCGAGATGGTCTGGGTGCCCGCTCCGGAGCCCCAGATGTTGTTGTAGAGGATGTAGCCGTCGGAGGTGGTGTAGTTGCCCCACTGGTCCGACGAGGTCCAGATCGCCGCGTGGGCCGGTGCGGCCGCGAAGCCGATCAGGGCGGCCACGGCCGCCGTCGGTGCCAGCAGCCTGGTCAGGGTGGATCGTGATCGTGCCACGGGGTGTTCCTTCCATGTGGGGATGGAGGACTGCTACCGCGGCCTCAGGGTGAGGACGCGGTCCACGCCGGCCGTCAGCTCCAGCGGAGCCGAGGGGATCCCGGCGGAGGTCTCGGTGCGGGCGGCTTCGTCCCCGTCGAGGGCGAGCCCGTCGCCCGTACGCAGATCGACGCGCGCGTCGCGGGTGGGGCGCAGCAGCGCGGTGGCCCCTTCCTCGGACCACCTCAGATCCAGCTCCGCGCCGAACCTGGTCCGTACGCCCCGGAGTTCGCCCGCCGGACACGCCGCCGGCACGGCCGGCAGCAGCACCAGGCGGCCGGGCGTCGACTGGACGAGCGACTCGATCACGACGGCCGGCAGTGCGTGTGCCGCGTCCGCGTTGTAGACGTTCCGCGACGGGTAGTGGGCGCTCATCAGCGAGTCGTGGAAGAAGTCGCCCCCCAGCACCGCGTCCAGTGCCGCGGACACCCGGGACGGGTCCCGCAGCCGGGCCGCGATCAGGGCGTGGTGCAGATGCCCGTGGGCGGAGTCGTTCTCGGAGCCCCGCAGTTCCAGCGCGCGGTGCGCCGCGGCGGCCGGAGCGGGGGTGTCGTACGGATTGATCGCGGTGAGCGGCCACACAGGGTACAGATGGCTGAGATGGCGGTGGTCGTACGTCTCCCGCAGGCCCGGCCACGCCCACTCGGCGAGCGCCCCGTCCTCGTTGACCGCGTAATCCGGCAACCGGGCGGCCAGCGCGCGCCAGCGTGCGGCGGAGGGGTGGCCGGGCGCGTGCACGGCGGCCGTCGTCAGGGCGTGGCGGGCCGCGGCGATGTCCATGGTGGCGTTCACCGTGACCCAGCTCGCGTTGGCGGGGCGGTTCTCCGGGGAGTAGGAGGGGACGATCGCGAGGTTGCCGTGCGGATCCTCGCGGTCGAGGAAGTCCTCGTAGAACAGTGCCGCCTCGACGAGTGCGCCGGTCAGCGCCTCGTCCGGGGCGCCCGTCGTGGCCTCGGCGTGCTCCAGGAGGGGGTGCAGCAGCCAGTCGGCCCCCGCCGTCCACAGATGCAGGGGATAGGCACGCTGGAAGTGCCTGGTGTGGCCCGACTCGCCGTCCGTGTGGGAGGGCGCCACGATGCCCCGGGCGCCGAAGACGGCCCGTGCGTTGTCCCGCCAGTCCTCCAACTGTCCTTGTACCAGGGCGGAATGGGCTTCGACGACCTCCGGGAGGGCGGCTGCCGGGGCCGAGGCGATCTGGAGGTTGAGATTGGCGTTCGTGGTGAACGCCCCCGACCAGGCGGTGTCCCAGTCGCCGGTCCACAGCCCCGTCAGACGGGGCGGCAGCACTCCGGAGGAGGAGAGCAGGTGGTAACGCCCCGCGGCGAAGAGCCTCTCCAGGAGCGCCGGACTCCCCGGGGAGCGCAGCAGCTCGCTGCCGGCCGGCTCCCGCCCGCGCGCCGCGTCCCGCAGTGTGAAGGCGGCCCGGCCGTACGCGGTCCGGTGCAGCGGCCGGTGCCGGTTCAGCAGCCCGGCGTAGTCCTCGTGCGGGACGGCCGCCCACAGGTCGGTGAGCTCCGGTCGGCCTGGCGCACGGGTCACCCGGGTCGTCAGCGTGAGGCTCCGCGCACCCTCGACGCGTATCCCCTCACCCGACACGGACACGCTGCCACCGTCCACCCGCGCCACGGTGACCCCCGTGTACCCCAGTCCGCTCCCCGGGTAGCCCAGCCGCAGCGCCAGGTGCGCGCCGTCCGGGGTGAGCACCGTGGCGCGGCTGACCGCCAGCCGCGCGGGTGCGCCGGGCAGTGCGTGGTCCAGGACGACGTCGGCGATCAGCCCGGGGTCGGTGACGTGCTGCACGATCACGTCGTCGGCGCGCGACACGAAGACCCGGCTGCGCCACGCCTCGTACGACGCGGTCACCTCACCCGAGGTGAAGTCGACCTCGCGCCGGTATCCGGCGACCGCCTCGTGCAGTCCCCGGCGGCGGCGGATCCGGGTCCGGAACGCGGGGTGGAACGGCTGTACCCAGGTCAGGGGGCGTTCCGTGCCGAAGTCCTCCGCCGCTTTCACGTCCCCGGACAGAAGCGCGACCTGGACCCTGCGGAGCCGGCCGGCCAGCTCGGGCGGTCCGAGGTCCTCGCTGCCGTTCGGGCGGACCAGGGAGTGGTGGTTGACGATCACCCGGTCGTCCCCGGGATCGCCGTACACCATCGCCCCGTGCCGGCCGTTGCCGCTGAGGAACGCGTCCTCCCAGCGGGTGGCGGGGTGCGGCTCCCACGTGCCCTCGATCATGCGGGGGCCTCCCCGAGCACGGCCACGCCGTAACGTCCCAGCTCCACGGCCCCTTCGGTCCCGGTGCCCGTCAGCAGGTCGACGCGGCCGGCCGGCAGTTTCACGGAGACCGGGACGCGGCCGTGGTTGAGCAGGAACAGCAGCCCGCCGCGCCGTACGGCCTCCACCCCCTCGGGCAGGCCCTCCAGCACCGGGCGCACCCCCGCCCCGGCCGCCACCCCGCTCAGCAGACCGCGCAGCGCCTCCGGTTCGGGCAGCGTCGAGACGTACCATGCCGTGCCCTTGCGGAGCACGGCGGGCAGCCCGTCCAGCTCACCTCCGCGGTAGGCGGCCACCGTCTCCGCGCCGGCGTCGGCCTCCAGCTCCTCCGACCACCGGGTGCCTCGGAAGCCGTCGCACTCCACCGTCGCTTCCGCGTCCAGTGGCCACCACTCGTGGAGCGTGCGGATGCCGAACAGCTCCCGCAGCCGGCTGTCCATGCCTCCGGGCCTGATCCGGTCGTCCACGTCCGAGACACCGGTGAAGAACCCGCAGACGAGGGTGCCGCCGCCGCGCGCGTAGGCGACGAGGTTGTCGACCGCCGCGTCGGTGAGCAGGCAGAGCTGCGGCACGAGCACCATGCGGTAGGCGCTCAGATCCGCCTCGGGACGCGCGAAGTCGGTGCCGATCCCGCTCTCCCACAGGGCGCGGTGCCACGCCTGGACCAGCTCGGTGTACGGGACCAGCGAGGAGGGCAGTCCCTCCTGCGTGCTCGCCCACCAGGCGTCCCAGTCGTGCAGCACCGCGACCTCGGAGGTCACCCCGGTGCCGCTCACCTCGGGTCCCAGGAGGGCGAGTTCGGCGCCGATCTGTTTGATCTCCCGGAACGTACGGCCGTGTTCGCCCGCGTGGCCGAGCATCCCGGAGTGGAACTTCTCCGAGCCCTGACGGGACTGCCGCCACTGGAAGTAGCAGAGGGCGTCCGCGCCCCTGGCGACCGCCTGCAGGGACCACAGCCGGTTCAGTCCGGCCGGCTTGGGATGGTTGACCCCCCGCCAGTTGACGGCTCCGGCGGCCTGCTCCATCAGCATCCACGGCCCGCGGGCCTGCGAGCGGGTCATGTCGGCCAGCATCGCGTTGTACTGGCCGCCCTGCGGGTCCTTCGGGTCCGGATAGACGTCCACGGAGACGATGTCCTCCCGCTCCGCCCAGGCCCACGCGTCCTGCCCCGCCCACAGCGGCATGAAGTTGGTCGTCACGGGGATGTGCGGCGTGTGCCTGGCGACGATGTCCCGCTCGGCGAGGTAGCACTCCATCAGGGCGTCCGAGGTGAACCGCTTGAAGTCCAGCACCTGGGTCGGATTGCGCATGTACTGCGCGCGGCGCGGAGGCAGGATCTCCGCCCACGCGTCGTAGCGCTGACTCCAGAACGCCGTACCCCAGGCCGTGTTGAGGGCCTCCAGGGTCGTGTACCGGTCGGCCAGCCACCGGCGGAAGTGGGCGGCGGTCTCGTCGCACCAGCAGTGCGTGCAGTACTCGTTGTTGATGTGCCACACCGTCAGTGCCGGATGGTCCGCGTAGCGCGCCGCGAGGTCCTCGGTCAGGGACGCGGCGTAGCGGCGGTAGACCGGCGAGCTCGGGCAGAAGTGCTGCCGCGAGCCGTAGCTGACGAGGGTGCCGTCCTCGGCGCGCGGCAGCGTCTCCGGGTGGAGCGCTCCCATCCAGGGCGGGGGAGAGGCCGTGGGGGTCGCGAGGACCACGCCCACGCCGTTCGCGTGCATGAGGTCCAGCAGCCGGTCCAGCCAGCCGAACTCCCTTGCACCTGGGCGTGGTTCGATCATCGCCCAGGAGAAGACGCCGACGGTGACGGAGTTGACGCCCGCCTCCCCCATCAGCCGGACGTCGTCGGCCCACACCTCCTCGGGCCACTGCTCGGGGTTGTAGTCGCCTCCGAAGAGGACGCGGCCACGGGTGGCGTCGTGCAGGGACGGCATGGACTTCTCGTTTCTCTACTGGGGGTCAGCCCTTGACGGCGCCGGTGAGCATGCCCTGCCTGAAGTGCTTCTGGACGAACGGTGACAGGACCGCGACCGGGATCAGGGCCAGCACCATGACCGCCATCTGGATCGCCAGCGGCGACAGATGGCCCGTGTTGATGACCTGGGCGAGGCCGGTGGGCCGCTCCTGCTTGAGCACGAGCTGGTTCATCACGTTCTGCAACGGCAGCATCTCGGGGTCGCTGATGTAGATGGAGGCGTTGAACCAGGCGCTCCAGTACCCGACCGCGTAGAAGAGCGTGATCACGGCGATGACCGCACGGGACAGCGGCATGACGATCTGCCACAGGATGCGGAAGTCGCCCGCCCCGTCGATGCGCGCGCTCTCCACGAGCTCCTGGGCGGTGCTCATGAAGAAGGCGCGCAGCACCAGGATGTTGAAGACGTTCAGCGCGCTCGGCAGGATCAGCGCCAGATAGGAGTCGGTGAGGCCAAGCCCCTGGACCACCAGGTAGGTCGGGATGAGGCCGGCGCCGAAGAACATCGTGGCGAGCATGAAGACCAGCAGCGGCCGGTGAAGTACCGACCCGGTACGAGAGAGGCCGTAGGCGCACATGATCGACACGGCCATGCTGAAGAGCGTCCCGGCAAGGGTCACGCAGATGCTGACCAGTGTCGCGCGGGTGACCTGGCCACCGCCCAGGAGCTCCTGGTAGGCGACGAACGTGACGCCGCGCGGGATCACGACCAGGCCACCGGCTTCGGTGATCGTCCTCACCGAGGACAGGCTGGTGACGACCACGACCCAGAGCGGGAAGAGGACGCCGAGGCACACCAGGACGAGGATCACGCCCTTGGAGGCCAGCCCCGCCTTCGACGGCTCCTCCTCCCACACGGGACGCAGGCGGCCGCGGGTTCCCGGCTTCGCCCCGGCCCAGCCGGTCACGCCGGAGAGCAGGCTGCTCACTTCTTGTACACCCCCTGCTCGCCCATGAGATGGGCGACCTTGTTGGCCCCGAGGACCAGCAGCAGACCGAAGACTCCCTTGACGATGCCGACCGCCGCCGCGTAGCTGAACCCGCCGTTGGTGATGCCGACGTTCCAGACGTAGGTGTCGAGCACCTCCGAGGCGCCCGGGCCGACGGCCGTGCGCTGGAGGAGGATCTGCTCGAAGCCGACCGTCAGCGCGTTGCCCACCTGGAGCACCAGTAGCAGGGCGACGACGGGGCGGAGGGCGGGCAGCGTGATGTGCCACATCCGGCGCCACCGGTTCGCGCCGTCCATGGCGCTCGCCTCGTACAGGTCCGGGCTGACCGAGGCCAGCGCGGCGAGGAAGACGATGACGCCCCAGCCGGCGTCCTTCCAGATCATCTCGAAGGTGATCAGGAACTTGAACAGCCCCGGATCGGTCATGAGGTCGAAGCCCTCGTGGCCGTGGTCGCGAAGCGTCTGCGCGATGAGCCCGGCCCCGCCGAACATCTGCTGGAACACGGTGACGACCAGGACCCAGGAGAAGAAGTGCGGCAGGTAGAGGATGGCCTGGGCCACCGCCCGCACCCGGGGGCGCACGAAGCTGTTGACGAACAGCGCGAGGAGGATCGGCACCGGGAAGAACAGTGTCAGTTGCAGAAGGAAGATCACCAGTGTGTTCCGCAGCGCCGACCAGAACAACCGGTCGTCCGCCATCTGCTGGAACCACTCGAAACCCACCCAAGGGCTCTGCGTGATCGCCTGGAACGCGTTGTCCGCGACGTACGGGTCGTAGTCCTGGAAGGCGACGACGTTGCCCGCGAGCGGGATGTAGGCGAAGACCAGCAGCAGCACCATCGCCGGCAGGGTCATCAGGAGCAGCGTGCGGTCCCGGCGCAGCCGGTGCCGCAGCGGCATGCCCTTGGTGTGGAGCGGGCCGCCCGGCGCCCGTGTCTCGACCGGCGGCGTCCGTGAATCCCGCGCGCGCCGGTCCTCTGTGCTCAGTGACATGTCAGGAGGCCGACCCACCGGTCTCGTCGAGCAGCTTCTCGTACCAGTCGCGGAGCCTGTCGCCGCCCTTGGTCCTCCAGTCCGAGACCTGCTGCTGCATGTCTCCGACCTTCTTGCGGCCGCGCACGATGTCCTTCTCCAGGTCCTCGAACTGCGCGTTGAGCTCGGTGTAGCGGGTGGGCTCCTGGATCTGCATGCCGAAGAACAGGGGCTTCCTCAGATGCGCCCCCTGGCGCTGCTGCCACTCGATGACGCCCTTCGCCACATCGGGGTGGTCGGGGTAGGCCCGGAAGGGAGCGGAGGTCGCGATGTACTCGTAGGTGGCGAAGACCTGGTTGTTGCCCTGTTCCGTCTTGACGAGGACGCCGTCCTTGAGGGTGTGGTGCGTACCCTCCAGGCCGTACGCCTTCAGACGCTGCTCCTTGGTGCCGTAGGGGGCGGCGGTGTAGTTCGCCAGCGCGAGGACGTCCTCGACGGTCCCGCGGTCCGCGTCCTTGTTGACGAAGCACCAGATGTTGGAGGGCGAGGCCTCGTAGATGACGGGGTCGCCGCCGTCGTGGGCGAAGAAGTCCATCGCGCCCATCCGGAAGTCCGGCTTGTCCAGCCGCTGGACCGTGGTCGCGGCGTACCAGTCCGAGATGTCGGCGTTGTACATCAGGACGTTTCCGGAGGAGAAGGAGGTGCGCATGTCACCCGTCTCGGCCTTGGCGTCCGGGTGCACGAAGCCGGCCGAGTAGAGCGAGCGGGACCACTCCAGCGCCTCGAGGTACTCGTCGGTCTCGTAGCGGTTGACCAGCTTGCCGTCGACGAGCTGCCAGTAGTAGGGCTTCTCGGGCAGCACCCCGAAGAAGACGTACGCCGACCACGTCATGTCGCCGCACGCCCACACCTTGCTCCTGGGGGAGTTGATCTCCTTGCAGAGGTCGTAGAACTCCTGCGTGGTGGTCGGGACCTCGTAGCCCTTCTCCTCGAAGACGTCCGCGCGGTAGAAGGGGGTGATGTTCGGTGTGGCCTCGGCGGGCATGGGCAGGCCGCGCAGCTTGCCCGCGAAGACGGCGCGCTGCCAGGCGCCCGTGGGGATGGCCGCGAGGTTCGGGTACGCCTTGACCTTGTCCCCCGAGAGGTAGGGGCCGAGGTCGGCGAACTTGTTGGCGACGGCGCTCGGTATCTTGCCGCCCAGTTCCCACCCGGGGACGACGACGGCGTCCGGGATGTTGCTGGAGGCGAGCACCGCGCCGAGCTTCTGGCCGTAGACGTTGCCGTCCTGGTTCTGCCACTTGACCTTGACGCCGACGGCCTCGTCCATCGCCGTCCAGTACGGGTTGCCCTCACCCGGCGAGGTGCCCCACAGCGGTGCCATGATGCTCAACTCGCCGCCCCTGCCGAGCTTCTTGGGCACCGACACCGCCAGCTGCGCGGCCGGGAGCGCGGTGGTGAAGCCGACCGCCGAGCCGTTCCTGCTCGGGATGTCCGGGGTGACCGCCTTGGAGGGGACGAAGGTCGGGAGGATGCCCTTGAGCTTCTTGCCCGTGGTCGTGCCCTCGTTCTTCGAGCCGCCGCCACCGCCGCCGCAGGCGGTGAGGAGCGGCATCCCGCCGCCCACGGCTGCCGCGACGACCGCGGTGGAGGCGAGGAACCGTCTCCGGCTCGGAGCGGAGGGGGAGTTCGGCGTCATTGCGTCAACCCTTCGTGGTGCACCAGGGCGATCCGGTGGCGAGTGCCGTCCGGTTCCTGTGTCTGAGGCAGGGGCGTAACCGACCGCGCCGGCGGAGGTGCGCCGGCCGAGACGAAGCGGGTCAACCATGAGGCGTCGAAGCGCTTCGATGTTGCAGCGAGGTTAAGTGAAGCGGTCGGGCCGCACAAGAGTCGGATTCCAGATTCCTCCGACCTGTGTCCCAACCGTTCCCCGCGCAGTGGTGGGCTCGGTGTCCGTAATGCTCAGGACTCACCCTTGACACCTGCGACTTGTGCGTCGAGCATCGAAGCGCTTCGAAGATCCTTCGAAACGCCTCGCTTTCGCGATACCTCCCACCTTTCCGAGGGGCCCCGCACGTGACGGACCATCCGCTTCCCTTCCGCGACCCGCAACTGCCCTTCGCCACGCGCGTCGACGATCTGCTCGGACGGCTGACGCTCGACGAGCGCGTCGCGATGCTGCACCAGTTCGCCCCCGCGGTGGAACGGCTGGGCCTCGGCCCGTTCCGTACCGGGCAGGAGGCACTGCACGGCGTCGCCTGGATGGGGCCGGCCACCGTGTTCCCGCAGGCCGTCGGCCTCGGGGCCACCTGGAACGAGGACCTGGTCCGCCGGGTCGGCGAGGCGGTCGGCGACGAGGTCCGCGCCAAGCGGGCCACGGACGACCGGGTCGGCCTCAACGTCTGGGCCCCGACAGTGAACCTGCTGCGGCACCCGCTGTGGGGCCGCGGCGAGGAGGGGTACTCCGAGGACCCGGCCCTCACCTCCGCCGTGGCCGTCGCCTACACGCGGGGGCTGCGCGGCGACCACCCCCGGTACTGGCGCACGGCCCCCGTCCTCAAGCACTGGCTCGCGCACAACAACGAGACCGACCGCGACACGGCCTCCTCCTCCGTGCGCCCCCGCGTCCTGCACGAGTACGACCTGCGGGCCTTCCGCGACGCGGTACGCGCGGGCGCGGTCGCCGGGGTCATGCCGGCCTACAACCTGGTCAACGGCCGCCCCAACCACGTCTCCCCGTATCTGGAGCGGTATCTGCGCGGCTGGACTGACCAGCCGCTCGTGGTCTGCTCCGACGCCGGCGCGCCCTCCAACCTGGTCGATTCCGAGCACTACTTCGACACCCACGAGGAGGCCACCGCTGCCTCCCTCAAGGCGGGTGTGGACAGCTTCACCGACCACGGCCAGCACTCCGCGGTCATGATCGGCCGCATCCGGGGGGCACTGGACAAGGGGCTGATCGACGCGAGCGACATCGACACGGCGGTCCGCCGACTGCTCACCATGCGCTTCGCGCTCGGCGAGTTCGACCCCGGGCTCGATCCGTACGCCGAGGTGGACGGACCGGACACCGCCGAGCACCGCGCGCTCGCCCTCGAAGCCGCCGAGCAGGCCGTCGTCCTGCTCAGGAACGACGGCCTCCTGCCCCTCGAACCGAAGCCGGGCCGGACCGTCGCGGTGGTCGGACTTCTCGCCGACGCCTGCAAGCTCGACTGGTACAGCGGCACGCTCATGCACCGCTCGACGCCGCTCGACGGAATCCGTGAACGCTACGGCGCCGAGAACGTCCTCTTCGCGGACGGCGTGGACCGGGTCCGGCTGAAGTGCTCCGAGGGCTGGCTCCAGGTGCCCGCGGCCGACGGCGCGACCGACGGTGAGGCGCGCGCCGCCGGTGGAGCCCTCGATCCCGCGCTCCTCGCCGGACGCACCGACCTGCCCCCGCTGACGTGTGGTCAGGAGGCCACCGAACTGGCCCTGACGGACTGGGGCGACGGCGTCCTCACCTTCCGTACGGAGGAAGGGCTGTACCTCTCGGTCGCCGACGACGGCCGTGTCAGGGCGTCCGCGGACGAGCCCGGCGGCTGGGTCGTCCAGGAGACGTTCCGCAGGGAGGCGGTGGAGGGGCACGAGGACGGACACCGCCTTCTGCACATCGGGACCGGTGGGTACGTGTCCGTCGCCGCCGACGGCGCGAAGGTTGCCGTCGCGGGCGAGAAGATTTCCGCCGCGGACGCCACGGTCTTCGTGACGGAGACCGTGCAGCGGGGCGAGGACGCCGTGGCACGAGCCGCGGCGGCGGCCGACACCGTCGTCGTCGTGGCCGGCAACGACCCCCACATCAACGGCCGCGAGACCGAGGACCGCACCACCCTCGCCCTCCCCGCCCAGCAGGACCGGCTGTGGCGCGCGGCCCACGCGGCCAACCCGCGCACCGTGCTCGTCCTCACCTCCGCGTACCCCTACGCCGTCACGGACGCGGCGGAGCGGCTCCCGGCCCTCCTGTGGACCGCTCACGGCGGCCAGGCGGCGGGCGCTGCCCTCGCCCGGATCCTGTCGGGGGACGTCTCACCGGCCGGCCGCCTCCCGCAGACCTGGTACGCGAGCGACGACGACCTGCCCGGCCTGTTCGACTACGACGTCATCGGCTCCCGGCAGACGTACCTGTACTTCGACGGGACCCCGCTGTACCCGTTCGGACACGGTCTCGGATACGCAGACTTCACCTACTCCGCGCTGCGGACCGAGGTGGACGGCGACCGGCTGGGCGTGTCGCTGACCGTCACCAACGACGGCGCGACCGCGGCCGACGAGGTCGCCCAGGTCTACGTCCGTGCGGCCGCGCCCGCAGAGACCGCGCCCTCGCCCGAGGGCCCGGGACGCCGGCCCGAGGCCTCGGACCTGCCGCTGCGCAAACTGGTCGCCCACCGCCGGATCAGTCTCGCGCCCGGCGCGGCGGAACGTGTCGAATTCGACGTACCCGTGGCGGAGTTGGGTCACTGGAGCGTGGCGCACGGCCGGTGGACCGTCGAGCCCGGTGCGTACGAGATCCTCACGGGCGCGTCCAGCGCCGACATCCGGCTCACCGCCACGGCGCTGGTCGACGGCGAACCGCTGGGCCCGCGCCCGGTGGCGGCGCGCGGTCTCGATGCCGTCGACTACGACCGGCAGGAGGACACGGAGATCGTCGACCGCACGAAGACCGAGGGCGACGCCGTGGCACCCGCCTCCGCGGACAGGGAGGGGAGCCTCGTCTACCTGGCGTGCGACTTCGGTCAGGGCGTGGACGGACTGGCCTTCCTGGCCTCGGGGGAGGGCGGCATCACCGTGAGCGCGGGCGGACAGAGCACGCTTCTCCGGTTCCCGGACACGGGCGGACCGTACGCGTACCGCACCTTCGAGGCCGCACTCGCCCTCCGCGGAGTGCATGAGCTGCGTATCGGCCTCGCGGGCTCCGTGCGCCTCGCCCGCATCGACGTCGTCCCCGGCAAGGAGTCCGCATGAGGTTCACCGACGGCTTCTGGCTGATGCGTGAGGGCGTCCGCGCCTCCTACGCCACCGAGGTCCGCGATCTGCGCGTCGAGGCCGACCGGTTCACCGCGTACGCGGCGGTCAAGCGGGTCGAAGCCCGCGGCGACACGCTCAACACGCCCCTGATCACGGTCGAATGCTTCTCGCCGGCCGAGGGTGTCATCGGCGTGCGCGCCACCCACCACGCGGGAAAGGCCCGGCGCGGACCGGACTTCACCATCCTGCCGGGCGACCCGGCCGCGCCCGCGCCACGCACCCGCCGGGACGGCGCCGCCACAGAACTCACCAGCGGTCCGCTGACGCTGCGGATGGACGGCGACGGGCCCTGGGGCATCAGCTTCCTGGACGCCGGGGGGCGCCGTCTCACCGGCGCCGAGCCGAAGGGGACGGCGTTCGCCACCACGGCGGACGGCGTCCACCACATGATCGCCCGACTCGGCCTGGACGTCGGGGAGAACGTCTACGGGCTCGGCGAGCGCTTCACCCCGTACGTGAGGAACGGTCAGACCGTCGACATCTGGCAGGCCGACGGCGGCACCAGCAGTGAACTCGCCTACAAGAACGTCCCGTTCTACCTCTCCTCGCGTGGCTACGGCGTCTTCGTCAACCACCCCGGCAAGGTCTCCTTCGAGATCGGCTCGGAGTCCGTCGGGCAGGTGCAGTTCAGTGTCGAGGACCAGTCGCTGGAGTACTACGTCGTCGCGGGTCCCACGCCGAAGGACGTCCTGGCGCGCTACACGGCGCTGACCGGGCGCCCCGCGCTGCCGCCGGCCTGGTCGTTCGGCCTCTGGCTGACCACGTCCTTCTGCACGTCCTACGACGAGGAGACCGTCACCTCCTTCGTCGACGGAATGGCCGAACGCGGCATCCCGCTCAGCGTCTTCCACTTCGACTGCTTCTGGATGCGCGAGTACCAGTGGTCCGACTTCCTCTGGGACCCCGAGGTCTTCCCCGACCCGGAGGGGATGCTGGCCCGGCTCAAGGCGCGCGGACTGCGGATCAGCATGTGGATCAATCCGTACATCGCCCAGAAGTCGGCCCTCTTCGCGGAGGGCGCCGAGCACGGCTACCTGGTGCGGCGGGCCAACGGCGACGTCTGGCAGTGGGACCTCTGGCAGCCGGGGATGGCCCTGGTCGACTTCACCGACCCGGCCGCCCGTGCCTGGTACGGCGACAAGCTCCGCGTCCTGCTCGACCAGGGGGTCGACTGCTTCAAGACCGACTTCGGGGAGCGCATCCCCACCGACGTCGTCTGGCACGACGGCTCCGACCCGGAGCGCATGCACAACTACTACGCGCAGACCTACAACCGAACCGTCTTCGAACTCCTGGAGAAGGAGCGCGGCACGGGGGAGGCCGTGCTCTTCGCCCGGTCCGCGACGGCGGGCGGCCAGCAGTTCCCCGTCCACTGGGGCGGCGACTGCTTCGCCTCGTTCACGGCGATGGCGGAGTCGCTGCGCGGCGGGCTGTCCCTGTCCCTGTCCGGCTTCGGCTTCTGGAGCCACGACATCGGCGGCTTCGAGGGCACCCCGGACCCTGCGGTCTTCAAGCGCTGGCTCGCCTTCGGCCTGCTCTCCTCGCACAGCCGGCTGCACGGCAACGTGTCCTACCGGGTGCCGTGGGAGTTCGGCGAGGAGGCCGTGGACGTGGCACGGAAGTTCACACTGCTCAAGCACCGGCTCATGCCCTACCTCTACGCGGCTGCCGCCGAGGCGCACCGCACGGGCGTGCCGATGATGCGCCCCATGCTGCTGGAGTTCCCCGCCGACCCCGCCTCCCGCACCCTGGACCGCCAGTACATGCTCGGCCCCGACCTGCTGGTCGCGCCGGTCTTCTCGTCGGACGGAGCGGTCGAGTACTACGTCCCCGAGGGGACCTGGACCTCGCTGCTCACCGGCGAGCGTGTCACCGGTCCCGCCTGGCGTCAGGAGACCCACGGCTTCGACAGCCTGCCCCTGCTGGTCAGGGACGGGGCCGTCCTGCCCTGGGGTGCCGACGACCAGCGGCCGGACGCCGACTGGCTGCACGGACTCACCCTGCGGGTGTTCGGCCCCGCGGCCGGTGACCGCACCGTCACCGTGCCGGACGCCACCGGAGGCACGGCGGCGGTGTTCCGCGTCGTACGGGACGAGGCCGGTGTGCGCGTCACGGCCGACGGGACCGACCTGGCGTACCGCGTGAGCGTGGAGGAGTCCGGTGCGACGGGGGAGGGGACGGGGACGGTGACCGTCGGCTGAGCCGGCGGAACGACCTGGCGCGGCCCCGTGCGTACGTACGCGCGGGGCCGCCCTGCGTGGGTGCGCCCCTCCCCGGTGCTCGATCCCGTCGGGCGGCTGCCGCGTCGGGGCGTCGCGGGATCCGGCCGTGGGCCCCCGGCGGCGTGCCTGCGCCGATCGGACCCGCCGATCCTGCCCGCAGCCGGGGTGGGTGCGGCCCGGCGCGCGGTCGCCAGGGGCTCCGGTACTTCGCCCGTCGAGTGCCCGCTGCCCCGTAAACGCGTCCGCAGGCAGTGAGTCATATCACCCAGGGTGAATTTCTCGGCATACATTCCGCCGGACCGGAGAGGTGTCCGGGCTGCTGGTGTGCCCCATCCCGGTCCACCGGCACGCGACAGTGCTCGGCCGGACCGGTGCGGAGCAATTCAGGCACGGAAGGCATATCGCTACATGTCGGCTCACCTCTCGTCGGTCCCTCCGGCGGCGGCCCAGGAGACCATCCACATCGACGGCACCTGGCGCGCCGCCGTCTCGGGCGCCACGCGCGAGATCCTGGACCCCGCCGACGCCACCGTCCTGACCCTCGTCTCCGAGGGCGGCACCGCTGACACCGACGCGGCCGTGGCGGCCGCCCGCCGCGCCTTCGACGACGGCCCCTGGCCGCACAGGCCGGTCGCCGCGCGCGCCGGACTGCTGCGCCGGGTCGCCGACCTCCTCCAGCGGGACCGGGAGGAGATCGCGATCACCGAGAGCCGCGACACCGGCAAGACCCTGGAGGAGGGCCGTGTCGACGTCGACGACGTGACCAACGCCTTCCGCTACTTCGCCGACCTCGTCATGAACGAGAGCGGCGGAAGGGTCGTCGACGCGGGCGACCCCGACGTGCACAGCATCGTCGTACACGAGCCGGTCGGCGTCTGCGCCCTCATCGCTCCGTGGAACTACCCGCTTCTCCAGGCCAGTTGGAAGATCGCCCCCGCCCTCGCGGCGGGCAACACCTTCGTGCTCAAGCCCAGTGAGGTCACCCCGCTCTCCACCGTCCACCTGATCCGGCTGCTCGCGGAGGCCGGACTGCCCGACGGCGCCGCCAACCTCGTCACCGGCGCGGGCGACCCCGTCGGCGCCCGGCTCTCCGAGCACCCGGACGTGGACCTGGTCTCCTTCACCGGCGGACTCGCCAGCGGTACGAAGGTGGCGCAGGCCGCGGCGCCCACGGTCAAGAAGGTCGCCCTGGAGCTCGGCGGCAAGAACCCCAACGTGGTCTTCGCCGACGCGTGCGGCACCGACGAGGCCTTCGACACCGCCGTCGACCAGGCGCTGAACGCCGCGTTCTTCCACAGCGGCCAGGTCTGCTCCGCCGGTGCCCGGCTCATCATCGAGGAGTCCGTCCGCGACCGCTTCGTCACCGAACTCGCCCGCCGCGCCGACGCCATCCGGCTCGGCCGGGGCACCGTGGACGGCGTCGAATGCGGTCCGCTGGTCTCCGCGCAGCAGCTCGCCAAGGTCGAGGCGTACGTGGCGTCCGCCCGTGAGGAGGGCGCCGTCGTCCGCTCCGGAGGAGCCCGCCCCGAACCTTCGGACATCCGGCCCGCCGACGGCTACTTCTACCGCCCGACCGTCCTGGACGGCTGCCACCGGGAGATGAGGGTCGTCCGCGAGGAGACCTTCGGCCCGATCCTCACCGTCGAGACCTTCCGTACCGAGGAAGAAGCCGTCACCCTGGCCAACGACACCGACTACGGGCTGGCCGGCGCCGTCTGGACCACCGACGCGGGCCGGGCCCGGCGCGTCGCAGGCCGGCTGCGGCACGGCACCGTCTGGATCAACGACTACCACCCCTACCTCCCGCAGGCCGAGTGGGGCGGCTTCGGCAAGTCCGGCACGGGCCGTGAGCTCGGCCCCACGGGGCTCGCCGAGTACCGCGAGTCCAAGCACATCTACCAGAACCTCAACCCGCGCCCGCAGCGCTGGTTCGCCGGCTGAGCACGACGACGACCCGCCCCGGCGGGCCGCACGCGACGGCCCGCCCGGCTTTTTCGGCAGCACCACGCACACGCAAGCACCTTGCAGAAGGAGCAGTGACCGATGCCCCCGCACCCCAGCACAGCCCGCCCAGAACCCGTCGACTACGTGATCGTCGGAGGAGGCACCGCCGGCTCGGTCATCGCCTCCCGGCTCACCGAGGACCCCGACGTCACCGTCACCGTGATCGAGGGCGGGCCGACGGACATCGACCGTGAGGACGTCCTCACACTCCGCCGCTGGCTCGGCCTGCTCGGTGGCGACCTCGACTACGACTACCCCACCACGGAACAGCCACGCGGCAACTCCCACATCAGGCACAGCCGGGCCCGGGTGCTCGGAGGCTGCTCCTCGCACAACACCCTGATCAGCTTCAGGCCGCTGCCCGGAGACTGGGACGAGTGGGCCGAGTCCGGAGCCGACGGCTGGGACGCCGCCTCCATGGACCCCTACTTCGCCCGGCTGCGCAACAACATCGTGCCCGTCGACGAGAAGGACCGGAACGCCATCGCCCGCGACTTCGTCGACGCCGCGCAGGCGGCGGCCGAGGTGCCGCGGGTGGAGAGCTTCAACCAGCAGCCGTTCCACGAGGGCGCCGGCTTCTTCGACCTGGCTTACCACCCGGAGAACAACAAGCGTTCCTCCGCCTCCGTCGCCTACCTCCACCCGCACATCGAGGCCGGTGACCGCCCCAACCTCTCGATCCTGCTGGAGGCATGGGCGTACCGGCTGGAGTTCGACGGCAACCGGGCCACCGGCGTGCACGTGCGCACGAAGGACGGCGACGAGCTGCTGCTGCGCGCCACCCGTGAAGTGATCGTCTGCGCCGGCGCGGTGGACACACCCCGGCTGCTGATGCACTCGGGCGTCGGGCCGGCGAAGGACCTTGCCGCGCTCGGCATCCCCGTCGTCCACGACGCACCCGGTGTCGGCGAGAACCTGCTGGACCACCCGGAGTCGGTCATCGTCTGGGAGACCGACGGACCAATCCCGGAGAACTCCGCGATGGACTCCGACGCGGGCCTCTTCGTGCGCCGGGACCCCGAATCACGCGGCCCCGACCTGATGTTCCACTTCTACCAGATCCCCTTCACCGACAACCCGGAGCGCCTCGGCTACGAACGGCCTGAGCACGGTGTGTCGATGACCCCGAACATCCCCAAGCCGCGCAGCCGCGGCCGGCTGTACCTCACCAGTGCCGACCCCGAGGTCAAACCGGCCCTGGACTTCCGCTACTTCACCGACGAGGACGACTACGACGGCCGCACCCTCGTCGACGGCATCAAGCTCGCCCGGGAGATAGCGAGGACCGAACCCCTCGCCCACTGGCTCAAGCGCGAGGTGTGCCCGGGACCCGAGGTCACGTCCGACGAGGACATCAGCGAGTACGCCCGCAAGGTCGCGCACACCGTCTACCACCCGGCCGGCACCTGCCGCATGGGCGCCGAGGGCGACCCCGCGGCCGTCGTCGACCCGCGACTGCGCATCCAGGGCCTGGAGGGGATCCGGATCGCAGACGCGTCGGTCTTCCCCACCATGCCCGCCGTGAACCCCATGATCGGCGTGCTGATGGTGGGCGAGAAGTGCGCCGAGCTGCTCCGAGCGACCCCGACCACCGGAGGCGATGTCCGATGACCGAAGCCAGTACCCCCGTGTCCAGTACCCCCGTGTTCAGCGTCAAGGACCTCTGGAAGGTCTTCGGCCCCAAGGCCGACCGCATACCCGGCAGCGAGCACGCCGGCCTGCCGCCCGCCGAACTGCGCGAGCGCACCGGCTGCACCGCCGCCGTGCGCGACGTCTCCTTCGACGTCAACAAGGGCGAGGTCTTCGTCGTCATGGGCCTCTCCGGCTCGGGCAAGTCCACGCTCGTGCGCTGTCTGACCCGTCTCATCGAGCCCACCAGCGGCAGCGTCGCCATCGACGGCGAGGACGTCCTCGCCATGGACGCCACCCGGCTGCGCGAACTGCGCCGCCACCGGGCCGCGATGGTCTTCCAGCACTTCGGACTGCTGCCGCACCGCACCGTCCTCGACAATGTCGCCTACGGCCTGGAGATCCAGGGTCTCGGCAAGGCCGAGCGGCGCGCCAAGGCCGCCGAACTCGTCGAGAAGGTCGGCCTCGCCGGACTCGAGGACCGCCGCCCCGCCCAGCTCTCCGGCGGTCAGCAGCAGCGTGTCGGGCTCGCCCGCGCGCTCGCCGTCGACCCGTCCGTACTCCTCTTCGACGAGCCGTTCAGCGCCCTCGACCCGCTGATCCGCCGCGAGATGCAGGACGAGGTCGTCCGGCTGCACCGCGAGGAGGACCGCACGATGGTCTTCATCACCCACGACCTCGGCGAGGCGCTCCGGCTCGGGACCCGCATCGCGCTGATGCGTGACGGCGGCATCGTCCAGCTCGGCACCCCCGAGGAGATCGTGGGCTCGCCCGCCGACGACTACGTACGCGAGTTCGTCCGCGACGTACCGCGCGAGCAGGTCCTCACCGTCGCCTCCGCCATGCGCCCGCCGGCCGCCGGAGAGGGCGAGAACGGCCCGGCCGTCCGCCCGGGGGCAACCGTCTCCGAGGCGATCGAGGCGGTCTCCCGCTCCGGTGAACCCGTCGCGCGGGTCATGGAGGGCGGCAGGCTGCTCGGAGTCGTCGACCGGGCCTGTCTGCTCGGTGTCGTCGCCGGGACGGGCGCGGTAGCCCGTGAGGTGACCGTCTGATGGCCACCGCCCAGGCGACCACACGCACCGCCGACGGCCCCCCGGGCAGCGGCCCGCTCGCCGCACTGCGCGGCAGGCCCGCCCTCGGCAAGATCCTCCTGCTGCTGGTCATCGCCGCCGTCGCCGTACCCCTCGTGCACGCACGCTGGGGCGGTGGTGTCTGGCCCGACGCGCTGACCGTCGATCTGACCGGACCCCTCGGCGAGGTCAACGACTGGATCATCGGCAACCGCGACAGCCACCCGCTGTTCCTCTACTTCTTCGGCCACATCAGCAACGCCGTCGTCCTCTCGGTGCGGGGTGTCTACCTGGCACTGCTCGCCCTCGGCTGGGCCGGCGTCACCGCGGTCGCCGCGCTCGTCGCCTGGCGGACCGCCGGATGGCGCCTCGCGGCGACCGCAGGGGTGTCCTTCCTCGTCTGCGGGCTGCTCGGCATGTGGGTGCCGACCATGCAGACCCTCGCCCTGATGATCGTCGCGGTGCTGGCCTCCGTGGTCCTCGGCCTGGTCCTCGGACTCGCGGGCGGGCTGTCCGACCGTACGTTCCGCATCCTGCGCCCCGTGCTGGACACCATGCAGGTGCTGCCCGCCTTCGCCTACCTGCTGCCCGTCGTGCTGGTGTTCGGCATCGGCGTGCCCGGCGCGGTCCTCGCGACCGTCGTCTACGCGGCTCCGCCGATGGCCCGGCTCACCGCGCTCGGACTGCGCGGTGCCGACGCCGGCGTGATGGAGGCGGTCGCCTCGCTCGGCGCGACCGGCCGCCAGCGCCTGCTGACCGCCCGGCTGCCGCTGGCCCGCAAGGAACTGCTCCTCGGGCTCAACCAGACCATCATGATGGCGCTCTCCATGGCCGTCATCGCCTCCGTCATCGGCGCCGGCGGTCTCGGCGACCGCGTCTACCAGGCACTGTCCTCCGTCGACGTCGGCGCCGCGCTCGCCGCGGGCATCCCCATCGTGCTGCTCGCCGTCGTGCTGGACCGCACGACCGAGGCGGCCGGCCGGAGGATCGGTGCCGAACCGACCGGTCCCGCCGCCCTGCGAGGGGTGCGCGGCTGGGGGGTCGCCGCCCTGATCGCCGCGGCCGTCGCCGTGGTCGGACGCTTCACCGGCGGCCGCATCTGGCCCGAGGGCGGCATCGTCGCCATCGCGGGCCCGGTCAACACCGCCAAGGACTGGATGGTCGACCACCTCTACACCGGAATCCCCGTCGTCGGCGGAACCGCCGACTGGGCCGCGCACTTCACCAGCTGGATCCTCAACCCGCTGCGCGGCGGACTCCAGGGACTGCCCTGGTGGTCCGTGCTGCTGATCGTCGCCGCCCTCGCCTGGACCATCGGCACCTGGCGCACCGCGCTGACCGCCGTGCTCGCCATGGCCGCCATCGGCGTACTCGGCGTGTGGGACCTGTCGATGGACACGCTCAGCCAGGTCGTCGCAGCCGTCGCCGTCACCCTGGTCCTCGGCTTCGGCATCGCCGTCGGCGCCGCGCGCAGCACGCGCTTCGAACGGCTGCTGCGCCCCGTGCTCGACGTCTTCCAGACCATGCCGCAGTTCGTCTACCTCATCCCGGTCGTCGCCCTCTTCGGCGTCGGCCGCGCCCCCGCCGCCGCGGCGGCCGTCGTCTACGCACTGCCCGCCGTCGTCCGCATCACCACCCAGGGCCTGCGGGGCGTCGACCCCGCCGCGATGGAGTGCGCCCGCTCGCTCGGCGCCACCAGCGGCCAGCAGCTGCGCCAGGTCCAGATCCCCCTGGCCCGGCCCGCGCTGCTGCTCGCCGTCAACCAGGGTGTCGTCCTGGTCCTCGCGGTCGTCATCATCGGCGGACTCGTCGGCTCCGGCGCGCTGGGCTACGAGGTCGTGTTCGGCCTCGCGCAGGGCGACCTGGCCACCGGCCTCGTCGCGGGCGCCGCCATCGTCTGCCTGGGACTGATGCTGGACCGGGTCACCCAGCCCACCGCCCGCCGCCAGCGGAAGGAGAGCTGACATGGCTCGAACCCGTACACGTAGCCGCGCCCGTCTCCGTACGTCCGCGACCGTCGCCTCCGCGGCCGCCCTGCTGGCCGTCACCGGCTGCGGCGCGGCCGACATGACCAAGCAGGCGAGCCCGTTCGCGGCCCCCGCCGACATCAAGACCGTCACCCTCTCCGTCCAGTCCTGGGTCGGCGCCCAGTCCAACGTGGCCGTCGCCCAGAAGCTCCTGGAGGACGAGCTGGGCTACCGGGTCGACCTCGTGCAGACCGACGAGGTGCCCGCCTGGGACGCCCTCAGCCAGGGCCGCGTCGACGCCATCCTGGAGGACTGGGGCCACCCCGACCAGGAGAAGCTCTACGTCAAGGACAAGAAGACCATCGTCCCCGGCGGCGACCTCGGCGTCACCGGACACATCGGCTGGTACGTCCCCAAGTACTGGGCGGACGAGCACCCGGACGTCACCGACTGGAAGAACCTCGACAAGTACGCCGACGAGCTGCGCACCGCGGAGAGCGGCGACAAGGGCCAGCTGATGGACGGTTCGCCGTCCTACGTCACCAACGACAAGGCGCTGGTGAAGAACCTCGGCCTGGACTACAAGGTCGTCTTCGCCGGCTCCGAGGCCGCGCAGATCACGCAGATGCAGCAGTTCGCCAAGGAGAAGAAGCCCTTCCTCAGCTACTGGTACCAGCCACAGTGGCTGTTCAACGAGGTGCCGATGGTCGAGGTGAAGCTTCCGGAGTACTCCGACGCCTGTGCGGCCAAGGCTCCGGAGGACATCGACTGCGCGTACCCGAAGACCCCGCTCCAGAAGTACCTGAACGCGGGCTTCTCCGAGCGCGGAGGGGACGCGGCCGCCTTCCTGAAGAAGTTCCGCTGGTCGGAGAAGGACCAGAACGAGGTCTCCGAGCTGATCGCCTCCGAGCGGCTGTCGCCCGACGAGGCGGCCGGGCGCTGGATCGAGGAGAACCCGGACGTCTGGAAGAAGTGGCTGGACCGGTGACCTGATCCGGATCTCCTCCCCGGCCCCCTGTCAGCCGCCGCGGCACCTGCTGCGGCGGCTGACGCGCGTCCAGGGCGAGTCCGGGGACATCGGCGGTGACTATTCACTCAGTACATATATTGCGTATATGGTCACGCCCATGAGTACCCGTCATGTCCTCCTGGGTCTGCTCGCGGCCGGGCCCTGTCACGGCTACGACCTCAAGCGGCAGTACGACGCACGCTTCCCCCAGGCTCGCCCGCTCGCCTACGGGCAGGTCTACACGACGCTCCAACGCCTCGTGCGGGACGGCCTGGCCGCGGTCGAGGGCACCGACTCCGACGGCGGCCCGGAGCGCACCCTCTACGGTTCCACGGACGAGGGAGCGCGCGAACTGGCCCGGTGGGCAGGCGAGATCACCCCTCCGGCCCCCTTCGTGACGAACGAGATCTTCGCCAAGGTCGTGGTCTCGATCCTCGTCGCGGCCGCCGCAGCGAAGACCGGACAGGGCGGGCCGGACGCCGCAGCGCACCTGAGGGCGCAGCGCGCCGCCCACATGGAGCGGATGCGTGAGCTCACCGCACTCAAGGCCGCGCCGGGCGCCGATCTCAGCACGGTGCTCTCGGCCGACTACGCACTTGTCCATCTCGACGCCGATCTGCGGTGGATGACCACCACCACGGCCCGCATCGACACCCTGACCGCGGAGGTACACGCAGCATGAGCCCATCGGAACAACAGCTCTTCCCGGGGGAGACCGCGCTGATCACGGCACGCGGTCTGAAGAAGGCGTACGGACGGACCGATGCGCTACGCGGTGCCTCGCTCGATCTCCACGCGGGCGAGATCCTCGCCGTCACCGGCATGAGCGGCAGCGGCAAGTCCACCCTCCTGCACTGCCTGGCCGGGATCATCCGCCCCGACGACGGCTCCGTCACCTACGGGGGTGAACGGATCGACCGGGCGTCCGAGGAGCGGCTCGGCGAACTGCGGCGCACCGACTTCGGGGTGGTCTTCCAGTTCGGGCAGCTGATCCCCGAGCTCACCGCGCTCGATAACGTGGCGCTGCCCCTGCTGCTCGCGGGGGCCCGTCGCGGCCCGGCGCAGCAGAAGGCGGGGGAGTGGTTGGAGCGTTTCGGTGTCCGGGGCCAGGTGGACCTGCGTCCCGGTGAGATGAGCGGCGGCCAGAGCCAACGCGTCGCGCTGGCACGCGCCTTGGTCACCGGGCCCAAGGCGGTCTTCGCGGACGAGCCGACCGGGGCGCTGGACTCGCTCGCCGGGGAACAGATGATGACCGCCCTGGTGCACACCGCGAGGGAGGCCGGTACGGCGGTGCTGCTGATCACGCACGACGCCCGTACCGCGGCCTACGCGGACCGTGAGGTGTGGCTGCGCGACGGAGTCGTCGACCCCGGTGCGGACTCCGTCACCGTCCAGGAGGCGGTACGCCATGAGGGCTGACATCCGCATGGCCTGGACCCTCACCCGCGGTTCCGGACGCCGTGAAGGGTGGCGGATCGCGCTCACCGCGCTGGGCGCCCTGGCCGCGACGGGATTCGCCCTCGCGGCGGTGGCGGTCGCCGCCGTCCGGGGCCAGGTGTCCATCCCGTCCGCGCACGGCCTGCTGAACCAGCCCGGTGAGCGCGCGGGAGTGGTGCTCACGCTCGTGCTCCTGCTGGTCCCCGGGCTGGGCTTCCTCGGACAGTGCACCCGCATCGGCGCCGTGCACCGCCACCATCGGATGGCGGCGATGCGGCTCACCGGGGCGACTCCCGCACAGGTACGGAGGATCGCGGCGGTGGAGGCCGCGTTCCCCTCCCTGCCCGGCTCGGTGGTCGGCTGCGCCCTCTTCGCCGTACTCCTCGCGGCCGCAGGGCACACACCGCCTCCCCTGGCCTGGGCGGGTTTCACGGCGGTCGTCCTCGCCGTCCCGGTGGCCGCGGCCCTGGTCGGCGTCCTCGCCCTGCGGCGTGTGGTCGCGTCGCCGCTCGACGAGGTGCGCCGCGCGGGCCCGGAGCGGGGCCCACGGGCGGTGTTCGGGTTCCTGGCCGCGGGTGCGCTGATCTCCGCGGTGGGAATGCTCCTGATCGGCCCCACCAGCGTCCGCGCCGCGACATTTCCCGTGCTGGTGGTGGCCCTGGTGTTCCTGACCGGGGCGGGGGTCATCTGGGCGGCCGGCGCGTCCGCCGCGTACCTGGGCCGGCGGCTCACCCGCCGGGCGCGGCAGCCCGCGGTCCTCATCGCCGCGGGGCGCCTCGCGCACGACCCCTGGGCGGCTGCGCGGACGCATGCGGCACTGCTGTTGGTCACCGTGGTCGGAGTCGCCTTCGTCGGCGTGCGGGGGGTCATGCTCGAGAGGCTCCACGACAGCGGGACCCTGCTGGAAGACCTGGCGTTCTACACCACCGGCATCGACCTCGCGGGAACCGCCGTGCTGGTCGCCCTGGCGATCAGCCTGTGCGGACTCGCCGTGGGGACCGCCGAGTCGCTGGCGACCCGCCGCAGGGGCCTGGCAGCCCAGGCCGCGGCGGGGGTGCCGCGCACCGTCCTGGCCAGGGCGGCGATCCTGGAGACGGCGCTCCCCCTGGCGCCGGCGCTCCTGCTCGCGGGCATCGGAGGCACTGCGGTGTACGTCGTGTACGCCCGGGTCGCTGGCACAGGCGTACCGCTGGCGCCGCTCCTCGTCCCCCTGGTCGTCTACGCGGCGTGTCTGCTCGCCGCGGCGACAGCCCTGCCGCTCCTGCACCGCGCGGCGCACCCCGCCGAACTCCGGTTCACGTAGCGTTCTTCGCGGGATCCGCCCCGCCCTGCGCACGCGTCGCCACCACCAGCGTGGCCGCGACCAGGGCGGCGGACAGGAGGCCGGTGGCGAGGACAGGGCCGGAGGTGAACGTCACGGCCAGGACGGCGAGGACGGCCGCCGGGTTGATGAGGTCGTTGCGGCTGCGCAGCTCGTCCGCCCGGTGGTGCAGCAGCCACACCAGGGTGATGAACACGGCCACCGGCACGGTGAACGTGGCCGCCGCGACGTGGTCGGAGAGGTGACCGTGACCGGTGGAGTGGGCGACGTTCACCGCCAGCCCGGCGCCGACCGCGGCGGCCGAGGCGAAGACGGCGTAGTGGCCGTAGCCCCAGAGGATCGCCGACCTGAGGCTGGTGAGCCTGCGCGGGGCGTTCTGCGCGAAGTACAGCCACCACAGGGCGAAGACGGTCAGTACGCCGCCGATGACGAGGGCCGCGATGTCGCCGGGCGTCGTCTCGCCGTCCAAGGCGGTACGCACGGCTGCGGTGGCCGCCGTCATGGTCTCGCCTAGGACGATTAGGGTGAACAGGCCGTACCGCTCGGCGATGTGGTGCGGGTGCCAGGTGGTCATGGTCGTGTTCTCGGCCCAGACGGGGACGGCGATCTCGGCCAGGACCAGGACTGCGAACGTTGGCAGCCCCCAGTCGTCGGGCACGGCCAGGCGGGCCACCCAGCCGGCCTGCACGACCAGGATGCCGGCCGCGTACCGCAGGCAGGAACGCCGTCGTTCGGGGTCGGAGCGGGCGGCGCGCAGCCACTGGGTGACCATGGCCAGCCGCATGACGACGTAGCCCCAGGTGATGACGGTGAAGTCCTCGTGCCGGAGCGCCTCGGCCGCGCCCGCAGCCACGACCAGTGCTCCCGTGATCTGGACCAGCGTGAGCAGCCGGTACGGGACGTCGTCGGTGTCGTACGCGGATGCGAACCAGGTGAAGTTCATCCAGGCCCACCAGATCGCGAAGAACACCATCGCGTAGCCGAGGACCGCGTGCCCGACGTTCCCCTCGGCGAGTTCGTGCTCGAAGGCGGCCGACGTCTGGGCGACGGCGGTGACGAAGCAGAGGTCGAAGAACAGCTCGAGAGCGGTCGCCGTCCGGTGCGACTCGCTGGCGAGACGGGCGACCATCGGCCGGTGCCATGCGTCGGCGGAGTGTGACTGGCTCATGCGTACCCGGTTTCGGCGTGGAGGGCTGTTCGGACCCGGCAGGTCTCCGGACCGCCGGGCCCGCCGTCACCGGCCTCGCGGGCACCGGGCCCGTCCGGCCCGACGGCCACCGGTCACGTTACGAGCGCCTCGCGACCGCGCGCAACGCCGACAGGCCGTGCCCCGCGCCCGTCGCCGCCGTCCGCGGGCGCGCTCGCGGACGGCCACGCCCACCAGGTCAGACGACCGGACGTGCCGGCTCCGGGCCGGGGCGCTCGAACTGGGTGCGGTGCAGCTCCTCGTACCGCCCTCCGGCGGCCAGCAGTTCGTCGTGCGTGCCCCGTTCGACGACGCGGCCCGCCTCGACGACCAGGATCAGATCGGCGGATCGCACCGTCGAGAGCCGGTGGGCGATCACCACCGCGGTGCGGCCCTCCAGCGCCTCGGCAAGCGCCTCCTGGACCGCCGCCTCCGAGGTGGAGTCCAGGTGCGCGGTCGCCTCGTCGAGGATCACCACCCGCTGACGGGCCAGCAGCAGACGTGCGATGGTGAGCCGTTGGCGCTCACCTCCGGAAAGGCGGTAGCCGCGCTCGCCGACGACCGTGTCGAGGCCCTCGGGCAGGGAGGCCACCAGGCCGTCCAGACGGGACCGGCGCAGCGCGTCCCAGATCTCCTCCTCGGTGGCCTCCGGGCGGGCGAGCAGCAGATTGGCACGCACCGACTCGTGGAAGAGGTGGCCGTCCTGGGTCACCATGCCGAGCGTCTCGCGGATCGACGCGGCGGTCAGATCGCGTACGTCGACCCCGTTCAGGCGTACGGCGCCGGCATCGGCGTCGTACAGGCGGGGGAGCAGCTGCGCGATCGTCGACTTGCCCGCCCCGGACGAGCCGACGAGCGCGACCATCCGTCCCGGCCCGGCCGTGAAGGAGACGTCGTGCAGCACCGTCGCACCGTCCCCCTTGTCCAGTGCGGCCACCTCTTCGAGCGAGGCGAGGGAGACCTTGTCGGCGGACGGGTAGCCGAACGACACACCGTCGAACTCGACGGACACCGGCCCGTCCGGCACCCGGCGGGCGCCGGGCTTCTCGGCGATCAGAGGCCGGAGGTCGAGGATCTCGAAGACCCGCTCGAAGCTGACCAGCGCGCTCATGACCTCGACACGGGCTCCTGCCAGCGCGGTGAGCGGCGCGTAGAGCCGGGTGAGCAGCAGGGCCAGGGCCACGACGGCTCCGGGCTCCAGGCTGCCGCGCAACGCGTAGAAGCCGCCGAGCCCGTAGACCAGGGCGAGGGCCAGCGCCGACACCAGGGTCAGCGCCGTGATGAAGGTGGACTGCAGCATGGCCGTGCGGATACCGATGTCGCGCACCCGGCCCGCGCGGGCGGCGAACGCGGCGGACTCGTCGGCGGGACGGCCGAAGAGCTTGATCAGCGTCGCGCCCGGCGCCGAGAAGCGCTCGGTCATCTGCGTCCCCATCGTGGCGTTGTGGCCCGCCGCCTCCCGCTGGAGAGCCGCCATCCGCGAGCCCATACGGCGGGCGGGGACGACGAACACCGGCAGCAGCACCAGCGCGAGCAGTGTGATCTGCCAGGAGATCGTGAGCATCACGCCCAGGGTCAGGAGCAGCGTGACGATGTTGGAGACGACACCGGAAAGGGTGTTGCTGAACGCCCGCTGGGCGCCGATCACATCGTTGTTGAGCCGGCTCACGAGCGCGCCGGTCCGGGTGCGGGTGAAGAACGCGACCGGCATCCGCTGGACGTGGTCGAAGACGGCGGTCCGCAGGTCGAGGATCAGCCCCTCACCGAGGGTCGCCGAGAGCCACCGTACGAGGAGCCCGAGACCCGCCTCGGCCACGGCGATCAGCGCGATGAGCAGGGCGAGTCGCGTGACCGTCCCCTGGTCCTCGCCCCGCACGATCGCGTCGACGACACGGCCCGCCAGCAACGGTGTGGCCACCGCCAGGAGTGCGGTGACCACACTGAGCAGCAGGAAACGGCCGATCCGGGCCCGGTGCGGCCGGGCGAACGCCGCGATGCGGCGCAGGGTGGCCCGCGAGAAGGGCCTGCGGTCCTCCTGCGCGTTCATCGTGCTGTGCAGTGAGTGCCACGCGGTGACTTCCATGTCCATGGGGGTGCCTCCGTAGTCGTTCGGTACGCACGGAACGCTAGGACCTCAACGAAACTTGAGGTCAAGTGTTCCTGCCGGTTTCACCCGGCGGAGCGGTCGGCGCGCCCGCACGTCGCCATGACGTCCCGGTCAGCCTGCACGGTCGGGGTGGGAACGGGGTGGACCGCGCCCGGATCAACCTCCGGTGACGGGGGAACCGCTTTCGGGCCCCCATTCCGCCCCTTGATCACCGATACGGGTGATCATCTGGGCATCTTCGCCCCTGGGAGGGGGCCGTGATCGATCCTGACCAGGTCAGAACCTGATCACGGAAAGGGATAACCATGACCACTGCGACGCAGGACACCATCACCGTCAAGCTGGAGCGCGCCTTCGACCAGATGGATGCCAACCAGGACGGCTACCTCGACTGGTCGGACTACCAGAAGCTCGCGGACCGCTACATCCAGGGGTACGGCCTTTCCAGGGACGACCGCCGGACCAGGGCGCTCCAGACCTTCTGCCAGATCTTCTGGCTGGAGTTGCTGCGTCACGCCGACGTGGACGGGGACCGGCTCACCAAGGACCAGTTCGTCGTCGCCAACCGCCTCGCGGTCATGGACACCAGCCGCCTCAACGTGACCGAGGGCGGCGGCCACGCGATCTTCGACGTCATCGATGCCGACGGCGACAACGAGATCAGCAAGGACGAGTTCGCCCGTCTCATGCGAGACGTCTGGAAGCACGACTCACCGGAGACGATGGACCTGTTCACCAAGCTGGACACCGACGGGGACGGGGCACTCTCCCGCCACGAGTTCATCCGCGCGGTACGCGAGCACTTCCTCTCCAACGACCCCGACGCCCCGGGCAGCATCTTCTTCGGCCACATCTGACCCACCGGCTCACGGCCCCCTTTGGCGCACCGGGGGGCGGTGGGCGCGGACGGTGCGGGGGAGCGGGGCTGCCGGGCGCTCTGACCTCCCGGTGGTCTCCGGTCCTGCTTCCAGTGCCGTGCCGTGCGACAGGGTTCCGGGCAGTCCCACTGAGTCGGGGGTGCCCGGAACTCCACTCGAACGCCGCTGAACCTCTGTGTCAGACCCGGGTCTCATGAGGTGCTCGCCGAGCAGAACACCGCATGCGGGCGGGCATCCGGCCTCAGTGGTCCACCACAGCCCTCACAGCGCTCGCCATGGGACTGGAAACGGGTTCTCAAGGCCGTCAGGCGCCCGAGGGCGACGGGATCGAACCGGCCGCCGCCCGCACCGCCGCCGCTGAAGCACTGTCAGGATCCTCTGCGCCGGAGGCCGCTTGCGGGCAGGAGGGCTCGTCCCCGCGCAGGCACGTGTGGGTCCACGCGGGCGCCCCGCCCACGGCCGGCCGCAACGCCGGCAGGCCCGGACGCGGTTCGGTACGCAACAGGTCCTGCCAGCCGGCCCGCCAGCGCTCGGTCACCACAGGTCCGGGGCCGGACAGCACCGCCGCCGCGTTCCGCGGGTGCGGGGTCGGCGGGTGCGGGGTCAGCAGGGCCGGGTGGAGGGCGGCGAGGAGCAGCGCGCCCAGCGCAATGCCCGCCCGCTGTGCGGTGCGCACGGTCAGCACCACCCCGAGGTGCGGGGGCGCGAGACGGGAAGCCTCGCTGGAATCAGGGGGATGCGCCCGCCGAGGGCCGTGGCACGGGCCGCCGCGCGGAGGCCCGTGCTGCCGGAGGCGGCCGGGAAGTCGTTCATGGCGCAAGCCTGACGGCGGCCCGCGCAACAGGGGGCGTTCTGCCGTCTCTTCACCCGTACGGGCGAGTCCGTACCGTGCCGGAGGGACGCGGGCCGTCGGCGGCCCTCCGGCACGGTGCGGCGGCCTCAGACGCCTTGAGGCGCCCGGCCGGGGCGGCCGCCGCCGCGGGTCAGGGAGTAGCCGAACACGGCTGCCAGCGCGGCGAGTACACCGCCGCCCACCGTCCACAGCCACCGGTCGGTCCACCAGCCGGAGGACCAGCCGTCCTCCGGTCCGCTGCCCGACGAGCCGCCGGACCGTGCCGAGGCGGACGCCTGGCCGGCGGAGGAGGCGCCGGGCACCAGGGGCTCCGCGAGCGCGCCGTCCACGTCGTGGGAGCCGCCCCGGTCCGCCGAGGTGACACGGGTCTCGACGTGGACCGGGAGCCCCAGGTCGTCGTCCGCCACGCCGACCACGGTCAGGCGGACGTAGTAGCTGCCCGGCAGCGGGTCCGACGCCCACGGCTCGGACCAGGCGCGCACGGTGCGCAGGACACAGGACAACTCGACGGTGCCCGCGTCGGGCGCCGCCTTCCTGGTCTGGTGGCCGTATACGCACGCCTGACGACGGCGGAGCCCGTCGTACACGTCGACCTGCCAGGTCGCCGCGCCGTGCCGAGTGGCTTCCTGAGGGAAACTCACCTTGGCCCGTACGGTGGCCTGTTGGCCCGCGTCGGCGGGGAAGGCCCAGTACAGGTAGTCGCCCGTGGACGCGTCCGCCGTGGCTTTCGTGCCCTGCTGGATCGCCGTCGCGGTGCGGAAGGTGGTGCCGGCTTCCGTCGGCCCGGCGGCCTCGCCGTCGGCGGGGCTCGCGCTCGCGGACGGGTCGTCGGCCACGGCGGCCCCGGCCGAGGTGAACAGGGCGGCTCCGGCGAGCAGTACGCCCAGGAGACCGCGTTCGAGCGTGCTTCTGCGGGTGGTACGCATCAGTTGGTCCTCCATACGGCGACGCGCCAGCGCGAGATCCAGCCGATCAGCAGACCGGCGATCAGTCCGGTCAGGACCATGACCCCCAGGAGCCACCAGCCCCGCCCGAGGCCGAAGGCCGCCGGGTCGGAGGCCTCGTCGGGTGCGTCCACCAGGTCGATGGTCAGCTCGACGGGCATACCGGGGGTCCTCTTCACGGACGAGGGCGCCGAGAAGGAGTTGCTGAGCTGGAGGCAGACGGACTCGGGGGCGGGTGCTTCGCCGTCGTCCGTCTCGTCCTCCTCCGCCTTCGGATAGCGCAGCCCGGACGAGATCACGTCCGTGCGCCCGGTACCCGCCTCCGAGCCGCGCACGATCTCGCGGCCGTGCCCGGTCACCGCGCGCAGCAGCACGCCGTAGTCGTTGTCGACGGCACGGTCCGCCGCCACGCTGACGGAGGCGCGCAGCTCCTGACCCGGAGCCACATCCACGCGGTACCAGCGGTGTTTGCCGATCTCCTGGCGGTCGGTGTAGAGGCCGGCCTTCAGTTCGGGGGCCGCCGAGCAGCTGCCCGCGCCCTCGGTCGCCACGGGGGTGACGACGGGTTCCGCTGCCCGGTCGACCAACTGCTTCACGCGGCCCGAGAGTTCGTCGGTGTGCTGGACCGCCGTGTACGTGCCGCCGGTGGCCTCGGCGATGCAGGTGAGCTGCTGCCGGATCTTGGCGTTCGGCACCAGGCCGAGCGTGTCGATGACCAGGTGGATTCCCCGGGCCGCGATGTCACGCGCGACCTCGCAGGGGTCCAGCGGACCGCAGGTGTCCTCGCCGTCGGTGATCAGGACAATCCGCCGGGTGGCGTCGCCGCCCTCCAGGTCGTCGGCGGCACCGAGCAGGGCGGGGCCGATCGGGGTCCAGCCGGTCGGTGCCAGAGTGGCGACGGCGGTCTTGGCCTCGGTGCGGTCGAGCGGGCCGACCGGGTAGAGCTGCTTGGTGTCCTTGCAGCCGACCTTCCGGTCGTCCCCCGGATAGTCGGCGCCGAGGGTGCGGATGCCGAGCTCGACCTCTTCGGGCACCGAGTCGAGGACGTCGTTGAACGCCTGCTTGGCGGCGGATATGCGGGACTCCCCGTCGATGTCGCGGGTGCGCATGGAGCCGCTGACATCGAGGACGAGTTCGACCTTGGGTGATGCGGCGGTGGGGGGTTCGTCGGCGGCGGCCGGGAGGGCGGTGCCGAGCCCGGCGGCCAGGGTGGCGAGCAGGACGCACACCCCGGCCGTCAGCCGTTTTCTTGTGATCATCGCCGGATCCTATTGAAGATCCGCCGCCACCCCCAAAACCGTTCTGCCGCACACGATTTCGGGGCCGCGCTCATCCGCCGAGCAGTGGCTCCGCCGCCCTGCCGAGTACCGAGCCCACGCGCTCCCACGTCTCCGTGTCCCTTTCCAGCGGGGGGAGTTCGGTGTCGGTGGTGTCGCCCCCCGCGTTCCAGCGGGTCGCGATGGCGACCGGGTCGCCGCCGCCCGCCGCGGACGCGGCCAGTGCCGCGGCGCCGAGGGCCACCAGTTCGCCGCTGCCGGGAACGATCAGCGGCCGGCCGGAGAGCCGGCGCACGGTCTCCACCCATGTACGGCCCTGCGCGCCACCGCCGATCAGCCGCAGCGGCCGGCCCGCGACCTCCGGGTCGGCCGGGTCCAGGCCGCACGCCCGCAGGAGTTCGTCCAGCGCCCGCAGCACGGTGAAGGCCGCGCCCTCGTAGGCGGCGCCCAGCAGTTGCTGCGGTGTCGTGTCGTGCCGGAGCCCGGTGAGGAGACCCGACGAGGTGGGCAGGTCCGGGGTGCGCTCGCCGTCCAGGTAGGGAAGGAGGACGGCCTCGCCGCCCGGCGTCGAGTCGTCGCGGTGCAGACCGAGCAGGGTGGCCACCTTGTCGACGGCCAGTGTGCAGTTGAGGGTGCAGGCCAGCGGGAGGTACGTACCGTCTGCCGCGGCGAATCCGGAGAGTGCGGTGGAGGCGGGCCTGGTGCGCGAGGCGGCGAAGACCGTGCCCGAGGTGCCGAGGCTGAGCACGGGGTGGTCGAGCAGCCCGGCGCCGCCGAGGCCGAGGCCGACGCCGGCACTCATGTTGTCACCGGTGCCCGCCGCGACGGCGATCCCGGCGGGCAGGCCGAGCGCCTCCGCCGCGGATGCAGTCAGGGAGCCGACCCGGGTCCCTCCCGTGGCGGCCACCTCCGGCAGCATCGCCGTGTCCAGGCCGAGGAGGTCCAGGAGTCCGGGGTCGTAGGTCCCCGTCGCCGTCGAGTACCAGCAGGTGCCCGACGCGTCGCCGGGGTCGGTCGCCGCCGCGCCCGAGAGCCGCTCGGTGAGGAAGTCGTGAGGCAGCCGCACGGCTGCCGTCGCCTCGGCGTTCGCCGGGTCGTTCTCGCGCAGCCACCGCCACTTCGTGGCGGTCATGGAGGCGACGGGCACCGTGCCGGTGCGCGCGGTCCAGGCCTCCGGCCCGCCCAGTTCGGCCACGAGCGCCGCCGCCTGCGGCGCGGAGCGGGTGTCGTTCCACAGGAGTGCGGGGCGCAGCGGGCGGCCGGACCGGTCGAGCACCACGAGGCCGTGCTGCTGCCCGGCGACGGCGATGCCGGTGACGGCGGACGGGGAGACGCCGGACTCCTTGAGCCCCGCCGCGACGGCGTCGCACAGCGCGCGCCACCAGACCTCGGGGTCGCTCTCGCGCGCCCCGCCCTCGCCCGTGACCACGTGCGGCGCCCGGCCGACGGCGAGCAGCTCACCCGTCTCGGTGTCGGTGACTGCGGCCTTGGTGGACTGGGTGGAGCTGTCCACACCGATGACGACGGAACGCGGCGGCATGGGCTTACCTCTTCTCGTGCGGTGTCCGGACTGTGCGCATTTTGGGAGTGCGACAAACAAATTACGTGATCGGCGCCGCCCGGAACAGGGGCGTCGCTCGTTTCGTCGCCCGGGGGGTTACGTCCCCGGGGTGCCGTGTGCATAATTAATCATGTCAGTGAACAAATAGGCCCGGACGGCGACGACGGTCCCGGACCGCAGGCAGTCGAAGGCGGACAGACGATGACGGAACGCTTCACCCCCACCCCCGCGGACAGGTTCACCTTCGGTCTCTGGACCGTGGGCTGGCGGGGCAACGACCCGTTCGGTGAGCCGACGCGCCCCGCGCTGGACCCGGTCGAGTCGGTCGAGCGGCTCGCCGAGCTCGGCGCCCACGGTGTCACCTTCCACGACGACGACCTGATCCCGTTCGGATCCACCGACGCCGAGCGCGCCCGGCTCGTCGGACGGTTCAAGGACGCCCTGGAGCGCACCGGGATGAAGGTCCCGATGGCCACCACCAACCTGTTCACCCACCCGGTGTTCAAGGACGGCGGCTTCACCTCCAACGACCGCGACGTACGCCGCTTCGCCCTGCGCAAGGTCATCCGCAACATCGACCTCGCCGTCGAGCTCGGCGCCAGCACCTACGTGGCCTGGGGTGGCCGCGAAGGTGCCGAGTCCGGCGCCGCCAAGGACGTCCGCGTAGCCCTGGACCGTATGAAGGAGGCCTTCGACCTCCTCGGCGACTACGTCACCGAACAGGGCTACGACCTGCGCTTCGCCATCGAGCCCAAGCCCAACGAGCCCCGCGGCGACATCCTCCTGCCCACCGTCGGCCACGCCCTGGCCTTCATCGAGCGCCTGGAGCGCCCCGAGCTGGTCGGTGTGAACCCCGAGACCGGCCACGAGCAGATGGCCGGACTCAACTTCCCGCACGGCATCGCCCAGGCACTGTGGGCCGGCAAGCTCTTCCACATCGACCTCAACGGCCAGTCCGGCATCAAGTACGACCAGGACTTCCGCTTCGGCGCCGGCGACCTGCGCCAGGCCTTCTGGCTCGTCGACCTCCTGGAGACGTCGGACTACGAAGGTTCCCTGCACTTCGACTTCAAGCCCGTGCGCACCGACGGCATCGACGGTGTCTGGGAGTCCGCGAAGAACTGCATGCGCAACTACCTCATCCTCAAGGAGCGCGCCGCCGCCTTCCGCGCCGACCCCGCGGTCCAGGAGGCCCTCACCGCCTCCCGCCTGGACGAACTCGCCCGCCCCACCGCCGACGACGGCCTCAAGGCCCTCCTCGCCGACCGCAGCGCCTACGAGGACTTCGACGCCGGCACGGCCGCCGAACGCTCCATGGCCTTCGAAGCCCTGGACCAGCTCGCCATGGAACACCTCCTCGGCGTCCGCTGACCCGGCCGGATCAAGGGCGGCCGACGGCACGACCGCAGTCGGCCACGTCCCGGGGCGCGCGACGGCTCCACCGTCGCGCGCCCCCCACCCGCGTGCGGGGGCGGGCGGCCGGGGGACCAGTCAGGGGTGTGCCGGGGCGGGAGCGGCGTACGCGACCGGGTCGGCCAGTACGTCCTGCACCACCAGCGCCGCCGCGCCCCGTGCCGCGTCGCCCGCGACGGACGACGCCCGCAGCCTGCCGCCACCGCGGGACCACAGGCCGGACACCACACGGTCCGTCAGTTCCTCGTCGGCGGGCGGCGACAGCCACGGCATCAGGCCCCGGTATATCCCGCCGAGCACCACCGCGTCCGGATCGAAGAGGTTCACCGCGCCGGACAGCACCTGGCCCAGCATCCGGCCCGCTTCGCCCACCGCGCCGAGCGCCCGTGGGTCACCCGCCTGGGCACGCCGCTCCAGTTCCATCACACCGGCGGCCCCGCCACCGGCCACGTCGACACCGGCCGCCCTCAGCAGGGCCGACTGGCCGGCGTACTGCTCAAGGCAGCCGCGCGAGCCGCACCGGCACCCGGGCCCCGCCGGATCCACCACCACGTGCCCGATCTCCCCGGCGAAGCCGTGCGCCCCGCGCAGCAGTTCACCGTCGAGGACCAGGGCGCCGCCGACGCCGATCTCGCCCGTCAGGTACAGAAAGCTGCGGACCGCGCCGAGCCCGCCGAACCACAGCTCGGCCAGCGCCGCCAGGTTCGCCTCGTTCTCGGAGCGCACCGGAAGCGGGCCGGTCCCTGGGCGGAGGCCGGCGAGTGCCTCGGCGAACAGGTCCTCGGCGGCGACCTCGTTCCACCCCAGGTTCGGTGCCTGCCGCACGGACCCGTCCGAGACGAGTCCGGGCAGCGCGAGCGCCCCGCCGACCGGGTACAGGTCCTGCTCCCGCGCGGAGTCCAGAGTGCGTGCGGCGATCCCGGCAGCCCTGGCCAGCACCTCCCCGGGCGGCGCCCCGCGGTTGTCCAGGTGCTCGGTCTGCCTGACCCGGCCGGTGCCGGCGAGATCCACGACGCACACCGAGACGTAGTCGATGTTGATCTCCACGCCCAGCCCGGCGGGCCCGGTGCGCGCCACCTTCAGGGCCGTGCCGGGGCGGCCCGCCTGCCCGCTGAACGTCTTGCCCGACTCGGTGACGAAACCGCTGTCCAGCAACTGCTCGACCAGGGAGGAGACCGCGGCCCGGGTGAGCCCCACCCGGGCCGACACACCGGCCCGGGTGGCCTCGCCGGCCTCGCCCTCGTCCCGCACGGCGCGCAGCACGAGGCTCAGGTTGTGCCGTCGCACCGTGTCCTTGTCGGCCTTGGACCCCAGGGGCGTGAGGTAGCTATTCATATCGTCGACGAGCCTATGTGATGCCCGCCCCGCACCGGTCGCGGTCCGCGGCCGGTTTCCGGCATCGAGCTACATGCCCGTCGCGTTCCTCAGCGCACCCAGGTCGACGAACTTGAAGCCGGTCGCCTCCCTGCCCTCCTCGTCGCCCGACGCCGAGGTCTCGTGCCCGTCCTGGACCACGAGCAGGCCGTGCGGGTAGAGGGAGCCCAGCGGCTCGTTGAGCACGGCGGCGCCGTCGCACTCCTCGCTGCCGTCGAGGTCGGCCGACACGGCGGTGATCCGGAAGCCGCCCTCGTACTTGTTGCGCCCGCGCTCGGAGACCTCCCGGTCGTACAGGGCGAAGCTGTCGTCGCCCTGGCCGGACGCCATCAGATAGCCGTCACCACCGGACTCCCTGAGGAGGGTCAGGCCCTCCACGTCCGCGGCCAGGTGCCTGCCGCCGTAGCCCGGGTCCGCGCCGGGAGCGCACTCCTCGGTCTCCGGGTCGTACGTCCCCGGGACGCCGTACTCCCTGACCTTGTCCACCAGGACCGGGCGGCCGTTCAGGCCGGCCGGCAGACGCCAGATCCCGACGTCCTCCTGGCCCGCGTAGAGCGTGCCGCTGTCAGGGTCGACGACCATGCCCTCGACCTGCGGCAGCTCGCCCGGCTCGGCGCACGGCGTCCACGAGGTGCCGTCCGGGAGCCGGAAGGACGACGGGAGCGTGAGGGTGCGCACCAGGCGGTAGCCCACCGTGCCCCTCGCCGTCGGCCGCAGCTCCAGCAGCGCGAGGTCGGTGGTGTTGCGCCGGCTCACCAGCGCGTACGAGCGCCCGCTCGCGCGGTCCTGCCAGGCGGCCAGGCCGTAGGCGGTCCGCTGCTCGTCGATCTCGGCCTGGTCCGCCGAGAAGACCGGGGCGGCGGCTGGATCCGTGACGTCCTTCAGCGGGCCTCCGCGCCGGGAGGGGTCGATGCGGTAGACGCGGAGGCGGTCGTTGCCCCGGTCGCTCACCACGGCCACGTCCGCGCGGCCCGACGGGGTGCGCAGCCCGGTGACGAGGTCGACGTTGTTGAACCTGCCCGGGGCGGCGCCCTCCGTCGTGGGCGGGGGAGCCGGGACGGACTGGACCAGGGACGCGTCCAGTCCGTAGACCCGCAGACCGCCCTCCTTGGCGGTGGCGACGACCAGGCTGCGCGCGGGGTCGGCGTTGTCGCGCCAGATCGCCGGGTCGTCGGCGTCGGAGTTGCCGCCCGCCTCGTCGTCGTACAGCGCGGCCGTCTCGGCCTTCGCGCCCACGGCCGGGAGCGACCGGGCGTGGGCGGGGGACGACGGGACGAGGACGAGGAGTGCCGCGCCGAGGACGGTGGCCGCCAGGCGGGGTGAGCGCTGCATGCGCACGGATGCTTCCTGTCGTGAGAGGGACTTGTCCATGACTCGTCAGGAAGTGTCGGGTGGCGCGGCGGTGTCAGGGTGTCGAGTTGATGAGAGCGGCATGGGCGCCAGGTGAATTCGCTGTGGTGCCGAGCCCGGGACGGCCGAGCCCGGGACGGCCGAGCCCGGGGCGGCCGGGCCTGGGTACGGCGAGACCTCCCGCCGTACCCAGGCTCGGTGCCGCCGCCGACTCAGGGCCGCGCGCCCCGGGCCTCCAGCATGTCCGCCATGAGCGAGATCTCCGACTCCTGGGCGCGGGCCATGCCTGCGGCCAGCTCCCTGATCTCGTCCGTGGACGCCGAACCGGCCGCTGCCCGGGCCATGTCGGCGCCCGCGCGGTGGTGGACCGTCATGAGCCGCAGGAAGACGACCTCCGCCGACCTGCCGTCGGCCGCCCGCAGCCGGTCCAGTTGCGTGTCGGTCGCCATGCCCGGCATGAGAGCCCCGTCCGCCGCGGTGGCGGGGTGGCCCATCCACTCCATGGGCGGCCGTTCCGAGCTCTTGGGCATGTCCCAGGACTCCAGCCAGCCCAGCATCATGCCCCGCTGGTTGGCCTGGGTGTTGATGATGTCGTACGCGAGGCGGCGTACGTCCTCGTCGTCGGTACGGTCCCGGACGAGGAAGGACATCTCCACCGCCTGCTGGTGGTGGACCGACATGTCCCGCGCGAACCCCACGTCGGCCGACCCCTCCGCGGGTGCGGAGGCGGAGCCCCCGGAACGGGACGAGGAGCCCCCGGTGCCGGACGGGGAGGCCGCGGACGGTCGCACGACCATCAGCAGCACCAGCCCCACGGCCACCAGGAACACCAGCGCCCCCGCCCACACCAGCGAACGGGGAGCGGGCGCCGCCGAGCTCACTTGGCCACCCCGCCGGAGCAGGCGGCGCCCGGCTCCGGGGTCTGCGGACCCTGGACGTACTTGGTGAAGAACTGGCCGACCCGCGCGTCCGTGGCGCTCTTCACCGTGACCTGCTTCCCCCAGGCGCTGAGGATCAGCGGATCGTCCTGGTCGGCCACGGGGCTCATCAGGGAGTAGGGCGTCTTGGACACGCGCTCGGCGAGCGCCTTGACGTCGGCGTCCTGTGCCTTGTCGTTGTACGTGACCCAGACGGCACCGTGCTCCAGGGAGTGGACGGCGTTCTCGTTCGGTATCGCCTCCGTGTAGACGTCGGCGTCGCAGTTCATCCAGACCGGGTTGTGGTCGCCGCCCACGGGCGGGTTCATCGGGTAGTCGACGGCCTTCTGTACGTGTTCCTGGGTCAGTTTGTCCCAGGAGCGTTCTCCGGTGACGGGGGAGGTCTTGGCCTTGGCCTCCGCCTTGTCCTGCTCGTCGGCGGCCGACATCAGGTAGCCGCCGCCGGCGACGAGGCCGGCCACCACGACGACCGCGGCGGCGATGGTGATGACGCGGCTGCGGCGCTCGCGGGCCCGCTCCTTGCGGCGGGCCTCCTCGAGCTTGGCTCGGCGCCCGGCGGCGGGGCTGTTCTGGTTCTTGGCGGAAGCCATGTCAGGTCCTCGGGTTCAGCGGATTCGGGCGCGCGGAGCGCGCCACGGGGGCGGGTACGGAGAGCCGCTCCGCCGCGTTCGCGACGGGCGGCGGACCGCCGGTCTAGATCCGCTGGACCTGAAGACGCAACTGGTCGACGGCGCCCACGCCGTCGTTGGAGGGCCCCCGGATGGTCCCGGCACCGCAGAGCGGTGCCGCCGCGGGCGCGGCCGAGGGGCAGGGTGGTGCGGCCGGGGCCGGGTGGCCGGGCAGTACGACGGCCGTCGAATGGTCCGTCGCCCCGTGGCAGGAACTGCCGATGCCGCGCTCGCCCGGGGCGTCGGCCACGACGACCGACGCGGCCGCCGCGGGCGTCGGGGTGAAGGCACGAGCAGTGGCTCCGGACGGGGCTCCGGCGTGGGGTGCGGTCGTGGGGTCCGGAGAGCAGCAGAGGAACACGGCCATGAGCGTGAGCACCCAGCCCAGGGCGACGGGCAGGCTGTTCGCGCCCCGCCGCCGGTCCGTGCGCCCACTCGCTCTGGTCATCGCCGCCATCGTAACGGTGTGTGAAACTTCAATGAGTCCGGGCCCACAACCCGGCAGGATAGTGTGCCCCGGTGACGACGCAATCGAACGTACCTGCGGGCTGGCATCCGGATCCCCACGGCGCACCCAAGTTGCTCCGCTACTGGGACGGCTCCCGGTGGACCGAGCACACGCACCCGGCCGAGGGCCAGGCCGCGCCGGCTCAGGCCCCCGTGGCGGGCGGGCCCCAGGCCGCGGTTCCGCAGCAGCAGGCCGCACACCAGCAGTTCGCGCCGCAGCAGGCGGCCCATCAGCAGGGGGCCCCGCAGCAGTACACGCCCCAGCAGGGTGCGCCCGGCGGCGGCTCGCTGTTCAACCAGCAGGTCCTGGTCGTGAACCAGAAGGCCAAGCTGATCGAGGTCACCAACGAGTACCGCGTCTTCGACCAGCAGGGCAACACGGTCGGCTCCGTCGTCCAGGTCGGTCAGAGCGCCCTGCGCAAGGTGCTCAGGTTCGTCTCCAGCATCGACCAGTACCTCACGCACCGCCTGGAGATCCGCGACGCCCACGGGCAGCCGCAACTGCTGCTCACCCGCCCGGCGAAGTTCATCAAGTCCCGGGTCGTCGTGCAGCGCCCCGACGGGCAGCCCGTCGGGGAGATCGTCCAGCAGAACGCCATCGGCAAGATCAACTTCGCCATCATGGCCGACGGTCGTCAGGTCGGGGCGATCAAGGCCGAGAACTGGCGCGCCTGGAACTTCGCCATCGTCGACCACAACGACGCCGAGATCGCCCGGATCACCAAGACCTGGGAAGGTCTGGCGAAGACCATCTTCACGACGGCGGACAACTACGTCCTGCAGATCCACCACCAGCTGCCCGAGCCGCTCCTCAGCCTCGTCGTGGCGACCGCCCTGACGGTGGACACCGCGCTCAAGCAGGACGCCCGCGGCTTCGGCTGATCGTCCGGGACGGCGCCCCGGCGGCTGACAGGATGACGGGCATGCCGGTACTGGTGCCTCCCCACATCCCGCCGGGACGGCTCTCGTCCTCCCCGCAGCCGTCCGTCCCCGTCGGCGACGGACTGCTGCTGCGGCCCTGGCGCCCGCCGGACGCACCGGCCGTGCTCGCCGCCTTCTCCGATCCCGCGATCCAGCGATGGCACATGCGGAGGGCCGACTCCGAGGAGGAGGCCGCCTCCTGGATCGAGCAGTGGACATCGGACTGGTACGCCGAGACCGACATCCACTGGGCGATCGTCCGGCTCGGCGGCGGGGGTCCCGACGAGGTGCTCGGGCGTATCGCGCTGCGCGGCCTGATCCCGGCCATCGGATACGCCGAGTGCGCCTACTGGGTCCTCCCCGCCGCCCGTGGAGCCGGCCTCGCGCACCTGGCGGTCGACGCGGTGCGGCGATGGGCCTTCGACGAGGGGACCGGCTTCGAACGCCTCGAACTCGTGCACTCCGTACTGAACGAGGCGTCCTGCCGCGTCGCGGCCAAGTCCGGGTTCCCACTCGAAGGCATCCGCAGGCACGGAAACCTGCACGCCGACGGATGGCACGACATGCACGTCCACGCGTCCGTGCGGGGCGACGACAACTCCGGCTGAACGCCGACGCGGTCCCGAGGATCTGCCTGGCGCGCGGCGCCGCTTGCCCGGCCGGCTGCGACCGGGACCGGCAGCTGCGGCGCGGTCAACCCGCCGGCCGGGCACCGGCGGTCCCGCGTCACGAAGGGGAACACCCCGAGCCCTTCGGCCGGTTCGGCGACGTCTCGCGCGGCGCCGCAGGTCAGGCCCGGCAGGCCGCGCGGCGTCCACCCGGCGTGCGGGGTCCCGCCCGGTCGGGACCGACCGCGAGGGCGCGGTACGTCGCTACGGCGTGAGGACGCCGAAGGCCGCTCCGTGCGGGTCGCGGAGCGTGGCGACACAGGGACCGCCCGGGACGCGTCTCGGGAGCACGAGCTGTTCGCCGCCCGCGCTCAGGACTCCCGCCGCGGTGACCTCCGCGTCGGCGACCGCGAAGTAGGGCAGCCAGAGCGGTGGCGACCCGGCCCGTTCGTCGTCGTCCTGCTCCTTCGCGCCGCCGAAGTCGGCCCCGTCCACGCCCCAGTGCGTGAAGTGGTCGGACGCGTCGACCGTCCAGCCGAACACGGCCGGGTAGAAGGCGCGCGCGCCCTCGGGATCCGGGGTGCGCAGTTCGGTCCAGGTCAGGGTGCCCGCGTCGTTGAGACGGCCGGCGCCCGCGAAGGCGCGGGCCTGCCACAAGGAGAACACCGCGCCGGCCGGGTCCGAGGCGACTGCGAACCGGCCCCGGTCCAACACGTCCGTCGGCTCGACCAGGAGCGTGCCGCCCGCCGCCCGCACCGCGTCCGCGGTCGCGCCGGCGTCCTCGGTGGCGAAGGCGACGGTCCAGGCGGGTCGCTCGTCCCGACGACGGGCTGGGCTGAGCGCGGCGACGGCGTCCTCGCCGATGTGCGCCGTCGCGTATCCGCCGGCCTCGGGCCGCGGGTCGGTCTCCACCCGCCAGCCGAAGAGCGCCGCGTAGAACGCCTGGGCGGCCCGGATGTCCGGGGTGGTGAGCTCGGCCCAGCAGGGGCCGCCGGGCACGGGGCCGGTCAGCTTCATGTGAGTCCTCCCAGGCATCCGGCACGACAGGTTCGTGCTGCGGCAGGTTCCCTCGCCTTCGGCGGCTGTTGGGCAGCACGCTATGGCCGGGCGTGAGCGGTGGCCACCGGAGCGGCCCGATGTGCGGGGCGGCAAAGTCGTTCACAGGTGTAACACCTGTTAATGTAAATGAGTGAGTGATACACACGTGCGACCCCGGAAGTCGTCAGTCCGCAGACTGCCGGTCGCCGGTGTCCTGCGCCTGAACAGCCCCGCCGAGATCTGGTACAAGCCCGCGCTGAGCGTGGTCGTCGCCTCGGCGGTGCCGAACCTGCTGCTGTACTCCCTCGGCCGCCTCGACCTCGTCATGTACACCATGGCCGGATCGCTCTGCGCGCTCTACGGGCACAACCTGCCGTACGCGCGGCGCGCCCGCACTCTCGTCCGAGTGGTCCTCGGCATGGCGGCGGGTCTCGCGGTCTCCCTGGTCACCGCCTCGCTCACCGGTTCGACGGCCGTGCTGATCGCCGTCGGCGCCCTGCTCGCGGCCGTGCAGAAGGCCCTCTGCGACGCCACCCGTATCGGCCCGCCCGGCAACGTCATCTTCGCCTTCGTCACCTCGGCCGCCCTCTTCGCACCCCAGCGGACCGGGCAGGTCCCGGGGCACCTGGCCCTGATGCTGGCCGCGGGCGCCTTCGCCTGGCTCGTCACCGCCGGACCGGCGCTCTGGCACCGGGAGGGGCCCGAGCGTCTCGCCACCGCCCGCGCGCTCGACGGGGCCGCGGCCTACGCGGCGGCCCCCGGCGCGCGGACCCGGCACGCTGCCGCCGCCGCGATCCAGGGCGCCTGGCAGGCACTGCTCCTGGCCGGCCGGCCCACGCCCGTACGCCGGGGACTGGAGAGGCTCGTCGTCCACGCCGAACGAGCCCTCGCCGTCACCGCCGTCGACGGCCGGGTCCGGGGCGCCGACCCCGATGAGCTGCGCGGGTGGGCCGCCGGGACCCGGGGGCGCGGCCCCGTCCCCGATCCGCCGAGCGCACCCGGAACCACCGAGCAGCTCTTCGGGATCGACGCCGAGCGCGCGGGCCGTCGGATGCGGCGCGGCCGTCAGGAGGCAAGGCGCGGAATGCTCGGCGCGCTCGCCCCCGGCTCCCCGGTGCTGCCGATCGCCCTCCGTACCCTGACCGGCTGCGCGCTCGCCGGCTACGCCTCCTGGGCGCTCGGTGTGGGGCACCCCTACTGGGCACTGGTCACCGCGGCCTCCGTGTACCAGCCCAACCTCTCGCTCTCCTGGAGCAGGGGTCTGCAGCGGACCGTCGGCAACCTCCTCGGAGTGCTCGTGTTCGCGGCCGTCATCCCGCTCGCCCGGGTCGGCCCGCTCGTCCTCGTCCTGTGCGTCCTGTGCCTCAACTTCGCCGCAGAGGCCCTGATCACCCGGAACTACTGGCTCGGCTCCGTGGCCGTCACCCCGATGGCCCTGCTCGTCCTGGAATTCGGCGGGGCCCAGCCCGCCGGGGTACTGGTCACCGACCGGGCCCTGGACACCGTCGTGGGGGTCGCGGCCGGACTGCTGGCCGCAGTCGCCGTCACCAACCGCCGGGCGGGCGGCCGCGTGGAGCGTGCTCTCTCCGCGACGGAGGCGGCCAGGGCCGGCGCCGAGCGGGCTGTCGCCGACCCGGCCGCCGACGGCCGGGCGCTCGAAGCCGCACGACGGCGGCTGACTGCCGCGCTGGTCGAACTGCGGGACGCCGGTGACGTCGCATCGGGTGAATGGTGGCAGCGCGCCCTGCCCGAGGAAGAGCTGCTCGCCGCCGAGCAGGCAGGACACCGTACGCTCGCGACGACAGCACAGCGGCAGGGACTGATCACCCTGCCCCAGGCGAACGGAGCGGTGTGACCGATGACATCGTGGCCTCGGTGGTGCGGCAGTGGCATGCCGTCAACCCCGGTCTTGACACCGGGCCGATGGAGCTCATCGGCCGCATCAACCGATGTGCGGCCCTGCTCCAGCAGGCGGAGGACGCCCCCCTGCGCGCCGCCGGGCTGACGCGGGCCGAGTTCGATCTGCTCGGCGCGATGCGCCGGACCGGCCGTGAGCTCACGCCCGGTGAGCTGGCCCGCGAGACCTTCTCGTCCGGTGCGGCCGTCACCAAGCGTCTGCGCGCACTCCAGGAGGCGGGCCTGATCGCCCGCCGCAGCGACGCCAGGGACCGCAGGGTCGCCCACGTCGGCCTTACCGGGGCGGGCCGCGACCTGGTCGACCGTCTGCTTCCCGAACAGCTCGCCTACGAGCGGTCGGTGCTCTCCGGTCTCGACGAGGAGACCCGCAGCGGCCTCAGCGGACAGCTCGGCGAACTGCTGGTCCAGCTCGAAGGCCGCCTCGGAGGCGGCCGCCGCTGAACGGTGCCGTCGGCGCCGGTCGACGGCACGGCTTCACCGTGAGTGAGCACCGCGCGGAGGCGTGGAGGTGCTGTACCGACCGGAGCCGGTGGCCGCCGCTCCGTCGGCGGCAACTCGGCGGGTGGCCGCCCACGTCGTTCGCACACGTGTCCGTCGCTCAGGAAACTGCTCCTTTCGATCCGATTCGATCGCATGTGCCCTCGTCCCGCTCTGCGGTACGGATTCGGTCGTACGCGTAACGGTTCTTCGCTCTGACGGTCGCCCCTTCTGGCGTTCCACCTGTTCATCACCAGTTCTCGCCGACGGCCGGACCTCACCGTTGTCCCGCAAGACGGGACAGCGGTGTCTGCTTTCTGTCGGTTCCCTGCGGACGTCACTCCTCGCGCACGCGTGACGGCTCTGAGTACAAAACTGGTGAGTGTATTACTGCCGGCGCGCTCGCGCAGAGGGTTGGGTGAATGTGCCGAAGCACTGTTCTGATCTGGCTAGGCTCACGCACAGTGAAGTCGAGTTGTTACGAATTCGAGCGCTTGTTCATAACTGTCCGTAAAAGTGCTGTGCCTCCCGAATGCCTTCCCGAATCAACCGCCAGAGGGTTTAGATGGTCCGTGTCGAATCACCGCCGACCAACAGAGACATCCCCGCAATCCGCGCCGCGCTCCCGCCCGTCGTTCTGATGGCCGGAGCCACGGCGGCCGGCGCGGTGCCGGTCACCGGGGACACGCGGGCGGCAGTCGTCTGGTGCGGGGCGATCGCCACCGTCGTGGTCGCCGCGCTCACCGTCGTACTCAACCGCCGGCGCCGCGCCATGCGCGTGCAGCGAGCCGAGTACGAGCAGCGCATCGCCTTCCTGGAACACCGCATCGCCTCGTACGACCAGGAGACCGTCCGGCTCACCAAGGAACTCCTGCCCGCCGCGATCCGCCGGCTGCGAGCCAGCAACTCGCCGCAGGAGGTGATGCGCGACGTCGTCGACGCCGACGAGTCGTACCGAAGCCTCCCCAAGGCGCAACGCGCCCTGGTCCTCCAGGTCCTCGACATCATCGACAACGAGGAGGCCATGCGCGACTCCGCGCAGCGCGCCTTCGTCAGCGTCGCCCGCCGCGTCCAGGCCATCGTCCACCGACAGGCCAGTGAGCTGCGGGAGATGGAGGACCACCACGGGCGCAATCCCGACGTCTTCGACGACCTGCTCCGCATCGACCACGGCACCGCGCTGATCGGCCGGCTCGCCGACTCCATCGCCGTACTCGGCGGCGCGCGTCCGAGCCGCCAATGGCCCAAGGCCGTACCGCTGTTCAGCGTGCTGCGCGGCGCGATGTCCCGCATCCTCGAGTACCAGCGCGTCGATCTGCACTCGATCGCCAAGGTCGCCATCGTCGGCACGGCCGTCGAGCCGCTCATCCACGCCTGCGCCGAGCTCCTCGACAACGCGACCCGCTACTCGCCGCCCCAGACCCGGGTGCACGTCACCGCGGTCGAGGTGCAGACCGGCATCGCCATCGAGATCGAGGACGGCGGAGTCAGCCTCAGTGAGGAGGCCAGGGCCCGGGCCGAGAACATGCTCGCCCAGGCCCAGGCCGGCATCAACATGAACGACCTGGGGGAGTCCCCGCGGCTCGGCATGGCCGTGGTCGGCCGACTGTCGCGCATGTACCAACTCCAGGTCTCCCTCCGGCAGTCCGCGTACGGCGGTGTCCGCGCCGTGCTCATCGTGCCGCGCGACATGATCACCACCGGGCCCGCTCCCGGCATCGCACACGGCATCGGCGCCACCTCGCGGCCCCAGAGCTCGCTCGACATGTCGCAGATGCAGCACGTCGTACCCCCGCGCGGCAAGCACAAGGCGACGCGCCCCGCCGCGACCGGTCCCGTTCCCTCGGCGGCCGTCCCCGCGGCACCACCCGCGCCGGCCGCCGCCGCGGCACGACCGGCACCCGCCGCGGCGGCGGCCACGGGCGACGACGAGATCGTGGTGACCGAGTGGACCGCGGGCGGCCTCCCGCAGCGCCGCAGCCGGGGCCGCGCCCCGCTCGGTTCGCACAACCTCCCGCAGCAGTCGGCGGCCGCCCCCGAACCCGCAGCGGCGCGGAACGGCCACGGCGGCGATCCGGCACCGCCCGGCCTCTGGCTGGAGGCCTTCACCCAGGCCGTCAACGGTGTGCCCAAGGAGCCCGAGAACGGCGAAGACCCTGACGACGCGTGGGACAAGGGAGACAAGAAGTGATCCAGCAGCGGGGAAACATGGACTGGATGCTCAAGGAACTGGCCGACGACGTGCCGAGCATCCACCAGATCGTGGTGCTCTCCGCCGACGGCCTGCGCATCGCCCGCCACGGCGGCGACCCCGACGTCGCCGACCGTCTCGCCGCCGCCTGCGCCGGGCTGCAGAGCCTGGCCGCGGCCGTCGCCACCGAGATCCCGTACAGCGACGGTCTGATGAAGCTCGTCGTCATCGAGGTCACGGGCGGGTTCTTCTACCTGATGGCAGCCGGCGCGGGAGCCTATCTCGCGGTGCTCGCCGGCGAGACGGTCGACGCCGGACTGGTCGGCGCCCGCATGCGGGACATGGTCGTACGCATCGGTGCGCACCTGACGAGCCCCCCGCGCCATGACGGGCAGGCCGGATGAGTGCTCCCCGCCGAGAACGCAAGAAGGCCGACCCGGCGCTGAGCGACCCGGAGCGGCTGTACGTGATCACCGGTGACCCCGACGGAGAGCGCGCCGCGCTCGACCTCGTCACGATGGTGGTGGCGCAGGCCGAACCGACGCCCATGGTCCAGCCCGAGCAGGCCGCGATCCTGCGGCTCTGCCGGGCGCCGTTGTCCGTCGCCGAGATCTCGGCCTACCTGAGCCTGCCCTTCAGCGTGGTCACCTCCCTCCTCACAGAACTCCTGGCGACCGAACTGGTCGAGTCGCGCGCGCCCGTCGTCCGCGCCACGCTCCCCGACCGGTCCCTCCTCGAAGCGGTGATGCATGGACTTCAGAAGCTCTGACACGATCCCGGGCCCCCGCAACGAGGACGTCCTCCCCAGCACGGCCACGGCCGCTGTGAAGGTCGTCGTCGTGGGCGGGTTCGGGGTCGGCAAGACGACCATGGTCGGCTCGGTCAGCGAGATCCGGCCCCTGACGACCGAAGAGACCATGACCCAGGCCGGGGTCGGCGTGGACGACAACAAGGGCGTGGAGACCAAGACCGCGACCACCGTCGCCATGGACTTCGGGCGGATCAGCCTCAGCGAGGAACTGATCCTCTACCTGTTCGGCACCCCCGGACAGGAGCGCTTCTGGTTCCTCTGGAACGGCCTGTTCGAAGGCGCGCTCGGAGCCGTCGTCCTGATCGACACACGGCGGCTCCAGGTCAGCTTCGACGTCATCGGCAGGCTGGAGGAGCGCGGCGTGCCGTTCGTCGTCGCCGTCAACACCTTCCCCGGCGCTCCGCACCACCCCGTCGAGGCACTGCGCAACGCCCTCGATCTGCCGGCCGAGGTTCCCATGATCGACTGCGACGCCCGGCTGCGTACCTCCAGCCGCGACGTGCTGATGACCCTGATGCGCTACCTGCACAGCCTGGCCGTGCCGGTCGCCGGATGACCGTGCGTACACATCCCTCCCCTGACGGACCGCGGCCCCTCCCGCCCGGTCCCGGAACGTCCTTATCCCTGGAGCCACAGTGACAACCCCCTTCCAGCACGAACCCGGATCCGCAGCGGGCCAGGTCCCGCCCCCGCAGTGCCCCGCGCACGGCACTGGCATCGGACCCGGCGGGCTGCGCCGCATGTACGGTCCCGAGGCGGAGGCGGACCCCGCGGGCCTCTACGAGAAGCTCCGCGCCGAGCACGGGACGGTGGCGCCCGTCCTGATGCACGGGGACGTCCCCGCCTGGCTGGTGCTCGGCCACAGCGAGAACCTCCACCTCACCCGCACGCCCTCGCAGTTCTCCCGCGACTCTCGGCGCTGGCACGCGCTGCAGGACGGAAGCGTGGCACCGGACCACCCGCTCGCCCCGATCTTCACCTGGCAGCCGGTGTGTTCGTTCGCCGAGGGCGCCACCCACGAGCGGCTGCGCGGCGCCGTCACCGACAGCATGGCGCGCATCGACACCCGCGGGGTCCGCCGCCACATCAACCGCTACAGCAACCGGCTCGTCAACGACTTCTGCCGGGAGGGCCGCACCGACCTGGTCAGCCAGTTCGCCGAGCGCCTCCCGATGATGGTCATGTGCGCGATCGTCGGAATGCCGGACGACTACAGCGAACGCCTGGTGGAGGCCGCCCGCGACCTGACGCGGGGCACCGAGACCGCCGTCGCCAGCAACGCCTTCCTCATCGGCGAACTCAACCGGCTGGTCGAGCGCCGGAGGGCGGAACCCGCGGAGGACTTCGCCACCTGGCTCATCGAGCACCCCGCCGGGCTGACCGACACGGAGGTCAGCGAGCACCTGCGGGTGGTTCTCTTCGTCGCGTACGAGACGACAACCAACCTGATCGCCAACGTGCTGCGGATGGTCCTCACCGACCCGCGATTCCGGGCCCGGCTCAGCGGCGGGCACATGACCGTGCCCGAGGCGGTCGAGCAGACCCTGTGGGACGAGCCGCCGTTCACGTCGATCCTGGGCCGCTGGGCGGTGGGCGACACCGAACTCGGCGGACAGCAGATCAAGGCCGGGGACGCACTGATCGTCGGTATCGCGCCCGCCAACACCGATCCGCTGGTGCGGCCCGACCTCAAGGCCGGCATGGAGGGCAACCGCGCCCACATGTCCTTCAGCAGCGGCCCCCACGAGTGCCCCGGCCAGGACATCGGACGCGCCATCGCCGACGTCGGTGTCGACGCCCTGCTGATGCGCCTTCCCGACCTCGAACTCAGCGTCGAACCGGACGAGTTGCGGTGGGTCGGCAACTTCGTGTCACGGCACCTGGTGGAGCTCCCGGCGAGCTTCGCCCCAAGCCCGGAGCAGGCGATCGACGAGGAACCGCTGCCGGCGGTCTCCCGGACCCGGGCGTCCACGGACTGGGAGGTCGCCTCGCCCGCCCCACGGCACCCGGTGGGCGGCGTCCCCATGAGCCGTGCGCCGGCCGGTCCGGGGAGCGCCGAACCGTCGGCGGCGCCCGAGCAGGAGGCGGTGATCCCGGCTCAGCGCACCGGGCGTACGAGGGTCTGGCGGGCCGTCGTGCGGTGGTGGAACGGCCACTGACGCCGCGGCTGCGTGCCGGCCCGGGACTCCCGACCCTCCGGGTCCGGGGAACCGGGCCCCGGGCCCCGTACCATCGAGCAGCGTGAAGCTGACAATTCTTGGCGGCGGCGGATTCCGCGTCCCTCTCGTGTACGGGGCACTGCTCAGGGACCACGCCGAGGGCCGCGTCTCCCGGGTGACCCTGTACGACACGGACACGGACCGGCTCACCGCCGTCGCCCGGGTTCTGGGTGAACAGGCGGCAGGTATCGCCGATGCCCCCGAGGTCGTGGCCACGGAGGACCTCGACGACGCCCTGCGCGGCGCGGACTTCGTCTTCTCCGCGATCCGGGTCGGCGGCCTCGACGGCCGGGCGGCCGACGAGCGTGTCGCCCTCGACGAAGGCGTCCTGGGCCAGGAGACGGTGGGCGCCGGCGGCATCGCCTACGGGCTGCGCACCGTCCCCGTCGCCGTCGGGCTCGCCCGGCGCATCGCCCGGCTCGCGCCCGACGCCTGGGTCATCAACTTCACCAATCCGGCCGGCCTGGTCACCGAGGCCATGTCCCGCCACCTCGGCGACCGCGTCATCGGCATCTGCGACTCCCCAGTGGGGCTCGGCCGCAGGATCGCCAGGGTCCTCGGCGCCGACCCGGACCGCGCGTGGGTCGACTACGTCGGACTCAACCACCTGGGCTGGGTCCGCGCGCTCCGCGTCGGGGGCCGTGACGAACTCCCGCGCCTGCTCGGCGACCCGGCGCTGCTCGGCTCCTTCGAGGAGGGCCGGCTCTTCGGACCCGACTGGCTTCGCTCGCTCGGTGCGATTCCCAACGAGTACCTGCACTACTACTACTTCAACCGCGAAGCGGTCAGCGCCTACCAGGACGCGGAGCAGACCCGGGGCGCCTTCCTCCGTGAGCAGCAGGAGGGGTTCTACGCCCGGATGAAGGAACCGGGTACTCCCGCGCTGGCCACCTGGGACCGTACGCGCGCCGAACGCGAGGCCACCTACATGTCGGAGAACCGGGACGTGGCGGGAGCCGGTGAGCGGGAGGAGAGCGACCTCGAATCCGGGGGCTACGAGCAGGTGGCACTGGCTCTGATGCGGGCCGTCGCCCGAGACGAGCGGACCACGCTGATCCTCGACGTCCGCAACCGGGGCACCCTCGCGGTGCTCGACGACGACGCCGTCATCGAGGTGCCCTGCCTGGTCGACGCCAACGGTGCCCATCCGGTCGCCGTCGACCCCCTGCCGTATCACGCGGTCGGCCTGGTCACCGCGGTCAAGGCCGTGGAGCGGGCGGTGCTGGAGGCGGCCGACAGCGGCTCACGGGCGGCGGCGGTACGGGCCTTCGCCCTGCACCCGCTCGTCGACTCGGTGTCCGTGGCCCGGCGGCTGGTCGAGGGCTACACCAGGGTGCATCCGGGCCTCGCCTACCTCGACCGGCCCTGAGGGGGCTCCCTGTGAACGCCTGGCGCCCTGCGCTGAACTCCCCGCGCCGGACGGCGCGTTCAGGGGGCCGAGACGGCCCTGGGCGGGCCGGACCGGGCCCAGGAGGGCGCCACACCCGTGACCTGGCACACCATCAGGAAAAGTGGGATGGGCGGCGTGTAGGGCGTGCGGCTCTCCGGCGCGTGGATGAGCCGGGGCCGCCCCGCGGGTACGTAGGCACCGGTGGCGTACGAGGCCTGTTCGGGCCAGTCCAGATCGAGATCCGAACCGGACGGCACGATCCACCACCACTTGTCGGCGTCGGCGAACACGCAGCCGGCGCGCGGCAGGTGCGACATCAGCCGGAATCCGTACTGGGCGGGCACCCCCACCGCGTCGTAGCCGAGGCTCGCCGACAGCGCGGGCGGCAGCGGCAGCCGGATCCGGCCCGTGGTGCCGTCCCCCTGCCCGGTGCGGGTACGCCGCGCACCGAGCAGCTGGGACAGCGTCTGTCTCAGCATGTCCGCTCCGCGCCGTCCAGCTCCGCCCAGACGACACGCCCCGAGTGGTTCCCAGCGTCGTAGGAGCCCCAGGCGAGTGCCATGGATTCCACGAGGAGCAGCCCGCGGCCGTGTTCGCCGTCGGCCCTGCGGTAGAGGCGGGGGCCGTCCGGCCTGCCCCCCTGGTCCTGCACGGCTATGCGCAACCGCCCGTCACCGCAACGGAGCTCGCAGACGACCCGGGTGCTCGCGGTGTGCACCACCGCGTTGGTGACGAGTTCGGAGACGATCAGGACGGCCGCGTCGCAGGTGTCCCCGTTCAGCCGCCACCGGGCCAGCCTGGCCTGCGCGCGGCTCCGGGCACCCGCCACCGACTCGGGATGCGACGACAGCGCGAAGCAGTAACGGAGCGCTTCCGTCCCGGGGCTGAGATCCATGAGCCTGGGGATGAGCGCACTGCCAGGTGCCACGACCGATTCCTCACAGTGGGGGCTGTGTCACGCTTCGCGCCGCCCCGAAACGGGACGGTGCGAGACCACGCGATCTCGTTCACTGGCCAACTCTCCCCCTGACATGACCACTTGGCAAGAGGCACTCTGAAAAATCCAGAGTGGCAGTGTTCTTCGGGTACACGTGCATGGCACACTGCTGGCACACAGTGCATCGGGAGGTCTGAAGTGAGCGAACCGCGGTCCGCCCCGACCGTGGGACAGGTCGTTCTGGGCAAGCGCCTGCAGGATCTGCGGGAGCGTGTCGGCCTGAGCCGCGACCAGGCTGCGAAGGTGCTCCGTGTGGCCCCGGGGACCATACGCAGGATGGAGACAGCCGAAGTCGGGCTGAAGATCCCCTACGTCCAGCTCCTCCTCAAGGCCTACGGCATCGCCGACGACGAGGCCGACGCGTTCGTCGAACTCGCCGAGGAGGCCAACAAGCCCGGCTGGTGGCAGCGGTTCCACGACGTGCTGCCCGACTGGTTCAGCATGTACGTCAGCCTGGAGGGCGCGGCCGGCCTCCTGCGCATGTACGAACCGCACTTCGTCCCGGGACTGTTGCAGACGGAGGACTACGCGCGCTCCGTCATGCGTACGGGGGCGGTCGGTCAGACCCGGCCGGCCGACATCGAACGCCATGTGGCGCTCCGGATGGAGCGCCAGTCCCTGCTGACGAAGGCCGAGGCGCCGAAGCTCTGGGTGGTCATGGACGAGACCGTCCTGCGCCGTCCCGTCGGCAGCCCCGGTGCCATGCGAGCCCAGATCGACCGGCTGCTCGAAGCTACGGACCTGCCCAACGTGACTCTGCAGATAGCGGAGTTCGCGACCGGCCACCACCCGGGCACCTACGGTCCGTTCGTGCTCTTCCGGTTCGCGGTCCCCGAGCTCCCCGACATGGTCTACAGCGAGTACCTGACCGGTGCCGTCTACTTCGACGCGCGCCCCGAGGTGGCCTCCTACCTCGAGGTCATGGACCGAATGGCGGCTCAGGCCGCAACTGCACAACGCACGAAGGAAATCCTCAGGGACTTCCGCAAGGAGCTGTGATGAACCACATATACAACGGAATGCCGGCCGCCGACCTCGGCACCGAAGGCTGGTACAAGCCGTGGAGCGGTGGTAACGGCGGCAACTGCATCGAGGCCATGAAGCTGGCGGACGGCAGGGTGGCGGTACGCCAGTCCGCCGACCCGGAGGGCCCCGCACTCATCTACTCCAACGGCGAGATCGCCGCCTTCATCCAGGGCGCCAAGGCCGGCCAGGCCGATTTCCTCCTCACCTGACGCCCAGTCGCACAGCTCGCCGCACACGCTGTCCTCCCCCTCGTCCCTCCCCTCGCGCTCCTCCACCTGCGCGCAAGCCCTGAGGCCACGGCGCGCAAGCGTCGGCCGCCCAGGCCGGGGGTGCCCGGCCTGCCACTCCCGGCCGCAGGTCACAATGGGCACATGTCACGACGCACCCCCCGCCCCCGCGGCTCCGTACCCCCCGGAGCGGGCCCCCTGCGGATCACCCCGGGATCACCGTGCCCGTGCGGTCGGCAGGCCACGTACGGTGACTGCTGCGGCCGGTTGCACGCGGGCACCGCGGCCGCCCTGACCTGCGAGGCGCTGATGCGCTCCCGGTACGCCGCCTTCGTGGTCCAGGACGCCGGCTACCTGCTGCGCACCTGGCACCCGGAGACCCGGCCGCCCGCCGTGGACTTCGACCCGGCGATGCGCTGGACGGGTCTGGACATCCTCGGGACGACGGAGGGAAGCGCCTTCCACACCACGGGCACGGTGACGTTCAGGGCCCACTACACCGACGGCGGCCGCCCCGACGCCCTGCACGAGAAGAGCCGCTTCGTCCGCCACGAGGGGGCGTGGGTCTACGCCACGGCGGTCTTCGTCGACTGAGATCCCCGGAGCCGGAGCCACCGGAGCGTCGCGCCACCCCCGCGAGCGGGACGCTCAGGCCGGTGCCCCCACCCGTTCCGTCGACGGCGACAGCTCCTGGGCGAGGTCCTCGGCGAGCAGCCGCTTGGCGATCACATCGACCGCCGCCCGTAGCTGCCGGTCGTCGGGCCGGGCGCCGTCCTCGGCCAGCCGTTCGTTGAGCCAGCGGCCCCAGGCCGCCGAGATCGTAGCCGCCTCGCGCCGCCCGGCCGCCGTATGGGTGAAGAGGTGGCCGTCCCCGGTGAGATAGCCCTCCTCGATCATCCGGTCGAAGACCGGCACCAGGACCTCCGGCGGGATCCGGTGCCGGGTCGCGATGAGCCCGAGTCCCGCGTGGCCGACCATGCGGGTGAAGAGGTCGACCTGCATCACGGCCCAGGCGCCCGCCATGTCGAGCCGGGTGTCGGACTCCGCCACGATCCGCCGTGCCGTGTCGGGACCCGCCTGGTGCAGGATCCTGGCCACGGAGTACTGGAGGACGTTCGCGGCGTCCCCGGTGCTCGGCTGGGCGAAGCCCTCTCCCATGTCGGTGGACCCCGCACGGGCGCTGTCGCGCAGCTTCACCTGCTTCAGGAAGAGCGACACGACGAAGCCCAGGAGCGCCACCGGTACCGTCCACAGGAAGACGGTGTGCAGGGTGTCCGCATAGGCCTGAGCGAGGGGCGCGGTCTGCTCGGCGGGCAGGGCGTGCACCGCCTGCGGGCTCTCGGCGGCCCGTGCGAGTACCGCGGGATCACCGCCGGCCCGTACGGCCCGCTCGACGCCCTGCGTCAGATTCGGTCCGAGCGAGTTCGCGTAGATCGTGCCGAAGACGGCCGTGCCGAACGAGCTGCCGAGCGTGCGGAAGAAGGTCACGCCGGACGTCGCCGTGCCGAGGTCCGAGTAGTCGACGGTGTTCTGCACGGCGATCGTCAGTACCTGCATGGACAGGCCGATGCCGATGCCCAGCACGAGCATGTACAGGGACTCCAGCCAGACCCCGCTGCCCGGGCCCATCCGGGACAGGAGGTACAGGCCGGCGGCCATGACGAGCGAACCGACGACGGGGAACAGGCGGTAGTGGCCGGTCCTGCTCACCACGTTGCCGCTGAAGATCGAGGCGGCCAGCAGGCCCACCACCAGTGGGAGGGTCCGTACGCCGGAGAGCGTGGCCGAGTCCCCGTCGACGTACTGCAGATAGGTCGGCAGGTAGATCATCGCGCCCAGCATGGCGAAGCCCACGATGAAGCTGAGGACGGAGCACACCGCGAACACCGGGTTGCTGAACAGCCGCATCGGCAGCATCGGCTCCTTCGCACGCGTCTCCACGACGCAGAACAGGGCCAGGGCGACGAGGCCTCCGACGAACAGGCCGAGGATGACCGGTGAGCCCCAGGCGTACTCGTTGCCGCCCCAGCTCGTGCCCAGGATCAGCGCGCTGGCCCCGACCGCGACCAGGGCGATCCCCAGGTAGTCGATGACCGGGCGCCCCGCCGCCCGCACGGACGGGATGTTGCGGGCGGCGGCGATGACCACCACGATCGCGATCGGCACGTTGACGTAGAAGGCCCAGCGCCAGGTCAGGTGGTCGGTGAACAGTCCGCCCAGCAGCGGTCCGACGACCGTGGCCACGCCGAAGACCGCACCGATCGCCCCCTGGTACTTGCCCCGGTCGCGCAACGGGATCACGTCGGCGATCAGCGCCATCGACGTGACCATGAGCCCGCCCGCGCCGATGCCCTGCAGGCCGCGCCAGATGATCAGCAGGAGCATGTTCGACGCGAGACCGCAGAGGAACGAACCGGTGATGAAGACGACGGCCGAGATCTGGAAGATCAGCTTCCGGCCGAAGAGGTCACCGAACTTGCCGACCAGCACCGTCGCCACGGTCTCTGCCAGCAGGTAGGCCGTCACGACCCACGACATGTGCTCCGCGCCACCCAGATCCGACACGATCGTGGGCAGAGCCGTCCCCACGATCGTCTGGTCCAGCGCGGCGAGCAGGATGCCCAGCACGATCGTGGCGAACACGATGTTCCGGCGTCCGGGGTCGAGGACGGGTGGCGCTGCGGCACTCTGCGCGGCGGGTGGGGTCTCGCTGGCAGTGGTCACCCTCGCACCCTCACACCCGGCCCTGTCCCACGCATGCGGGCGCGGACCGTCCGGGTCAGGCCAGCACGTCCCGCACCGAGTCCTTCATCCGGGCCACGAATCCCTCGCGGACCTCGTCCGTGACACGGTCGAGGGACAGATACGGATTGAGGTCCTCCAGCTCGACGAGCAGCAGTTCCCCCTCGGCCGTCCGGCAGGCGTCCACCCGCTGGATGCCGTGCGTGAGGGTGTTCCACTCCACGAAGCGGCGTGCGAAGTCGAGGTCCGCCGCGCTCGCCGAGTAGGGCTCGAGCACCCAGCGCCGCTCCGGGTGCGGCGCGTGGAGCGCGTACTGGAAGTCGTGGCCGACGTAGTAGAAGGAGACCTCGTAGCGGAAGTCGATCCGAGGCTGGACGAGAAGTGTGTCCCCGGCGTCCCCCGGGAGCTCCGGAGTGTCGGTGAACCGCAGGCCGACCGAGTCCGCGCCCAGCTTGGGCTTGACGACGTACCCGGCCGCGCGGGGGAGCAGCCCGAGATCCTCCGCGCGGTCGACGGTGGGGATCACCGGGAAGCCGTCCCGGCTCAGGTCGACCAGGTACTGCTTGCCCGCCATGTCCCCGCGTCCGTCGAGCGTGTTGTGGACGCGGACACCGGTTTCCCGCACCCTGGCCCGGAACGCGTCGTAGGCGTCCCGGTAGTGCAGTACCGGACCGCTGTTGCGTACGACGACCGCGTCGAACCCGTCGAGCAGTGCCGCGGCGTCCCGGGGGTGGCAGAGCGCCACGTCGAAGGACTCGCGCAGCCTGGAGGTCAGGAAGATGTCCTCGTCGCAGTAGCGCCGGCCACGTGCCTCGTAGGCGAGATCCGTGACGAAGAGGACGGAGGGGCGTGCCCCGCCGGACGCGGTGCTCAAGACGGCTCCCAGGAGGTTCGGTGTCGGGCTTCGGTCAACAGCCGTGGCGTCGAAGCGCGTTCACTGCCACGAGACACCACTGTCTCCGGCCCGCAGGAGCCACACGTGCCCCACGCGTCGTCGCCGCCCGACATTCTCCCGCCCGCCTGCGCCGACGGTCCCACGGGGTCTCCACCGGGTGAGGGGGACGGTCCGGGGCCGGCGCGGGACTCCTGGCGCCGGCGCCGGTGGAGTCAGCGGATGTGACGCCCCGAGATCGACCGGGCGATGACCAGCCGCTGGATCTCGCTGGTGCCCTCGAAGATCGTGTAGATCTTGGCGTCGCGGTACATCCGCTCCACCGGGTGCTCCCTGCTGTACCCGGCGCCGCCCAGGATCTGGATCGCCTTCTCCGTCGCCGACACGGCGAGTTCACCCGCGCGGAGCTTGGACATCGAGCCCTGGCCGGCGTCGAAGGTCCGGTCGTTGCGGGCCATCCAGGCGGCCTGCCAGATGAGCAGGCGCACGGCCTCGATCTCGGTGCGGATGTCGGCCAGCGCGAACGCGATGGACTGGTTCTCGATGATGGGCCGGCCGAACGCCTCGCGCTGTCCGGCGTACTCCAGCGCGTACTCGTAGGCGGCCCGCGCGATGCCCAGTGCCTGAGCTCCCACGGTCGGGCGGCTGACCTCGAACGTGGCCATGGCCGCCTGCCCCTTCGCGGTGCCGCCCTCGCGGGCACGGGCGAGCCGGGCGTCCAGCTTCTCCTTCCCGCCCAGCAGGCAGTGCCCGGGAACGCGTACTTCGTCGAGGAACACGTCCGCCGTGTGCGACGCGCGCAGGCCGAGCTTCTTGACGGTACGGCCGGCCTCCAGGCCGCGCGTACCGGGCGGCACGATGAACGCGGCCTGGCCGCGGGCACCGAGCGACGGATCGACCGAGGCCACCACGACATGGACCTCGGCGATGCCGCCGTTGGTGATCCACGCCTTCTGGCCGGACAGCACCCACGCGTCCGCGGCCTCGTCGTAGCGTGCCCTGGTGGCCATCGCGGAGACGTCCGACCCCGCCTGCGGCTCCGACACGCAGAAGGCGGCCACCTTCGGGTCGTCCGCGTCGCCGTAGCACTGCGGGACCCACTCGGCGAGCTGGTCGGGCGTGCCGGAGGCGAAGATCCCCGCGACGGCGAGCGAGGTGCCGAAGAGGGCCATGCCGATCCCCGCGTCGCCCCAGAACAGCTCCTCGTTGGCGATCTGGAGAGAGAGCCCGCTGGGGTCCCCGTACATGTCGGCCAGCGACTCGAATCCGTACAGGCCGATTCTGGCGGCCTCCTGGATGACGGGCCACGGCGTCTCTTCCCTGGCGTCCCATTCGGCCGCCGCGGGGCGCACGACCTGGGCGGCGAAGCCGTGTACCCAGTCGCGCAGGTCCTGCTGCTCCTCGGTGAGGGCGAGGGAGAAGTAGCTCATGGGCTCAGGCCTTCGGGATGTCGAAGTAGCGGGTGAGCCCCGAGGCCAGGCCGACGTCACCGGCGACCTTGAGTTTGCGCATCATGAACATCGTCACCGGGTTGCCGTTGCCGGAGACGAGCTTGAGGAAGTCGGCGTCGGCCATCACCAGGGTGGTGCGGGGCTCCGCGTCGGAGCGGCCGGCGCTCACCGTGCAGGTGCCGTCGGCTATGTCGGTCTCGTAGACCTCGTCGCTCTCGCCCGTGATCCTCCAGCGGATCAGGGCCTTCAGCCGGCCGGCCGCCTCCGGCCGGAACTGCTGCCGCATCCGGCCGAACACCTCGCTCAGCACGCGGGTGCGCAGTTCGCCCCGCATCACCTCGCCGAGTTCCCTGGCGGACAGGCCTTTGACGATCCGCGCGAACTCCTCGGGCGAGACGGCCGCGAGGTCGAGCCCGGACAGTTCGTCGGTGAGGTTGCCGCTGCTGCGGTCGGACACGTTGTCGGGCACGCCAAATCCTTACTCCAGAGTAAACTTACTTTTGAGTAAGGTAAGGGTGTCGTCGGCTCTTCGCAAGCGTCACCAAGGGTCGCCCGGGCGCACCGCGAGAAGGGGGTGATACGCGGACAGCAGCTTGTTGGCCCAGGCGAGTTCGGACAGCGCCTGTTCGCGGTCGGCCTGGTCCTCGACGCCGAGCCCCGGTCCACGGAACCTGCGCACCTCGCGGGCGGCGCAGTCGGCGTCGAACTCCGCCCGAAGGATGTGCGGCGGGGTGCATGACCCGATCAGCGCGGCGACCCGGTCGGGGATCGGCACGGGGACGAGGAGGTGCGAGGCGGTCATGGGGGTTCCCTCTCGGGTGGTCGGCCAGGAGGCTGTGGTGCGCGACGGCCGGTGAGTCGTCGCTCCTCCATATGTACGGGACGCAGTTCCTGGTTTTCCGTTGAGAACGTCTCCGTGTCGCAACCGTCTGGGACTGACCGTCTATTTCGCATTACCTGGAGGTAAGTTGACTCGGGGTGTGTGGTGTGATGCACCCTCAGTTGAGCATTCTCGCTCCTCGGGCCCGTAACTGCTGCGCGCGCAGCACCGCTTCGGTGGAGAAGCGGCTCTCCGGATCGGTCAGCTGATCGCCGAAGATCGCCTCCAGGCTGCGCATCCGGTAGCGGACCGTCTGCGGATGCACGTCCAGCAACTCGCCCATCTGCGCCGCGGTGCCCCGGGTGTCGAGCCATATCCGCAGCGTCTCGATCAGCCGCTCGCGCCGTGTGGTGCTGATGCCGGCCACGGCGGCCAGTTCGCGCTCGGCGAGCTGGTCCAGGAGGGCGGGATCGGAGAGGAGCCACAGGGTGGTGAGATGGTCCTCGCACATCACGAACGGGGCGCTCTCGATCACGCCGGCGTCGACGAGTTCGAGTACGCGGCGGGCCCAGCGGATCGAGTCGGCGGCCAGTGCGGTCGGCACGGTCAGCCCGATCGCCGCGCCACCGCCGGGGATCGTCCGGTCGAGCATCTGTCTGCGTGCGTCGTCCACGGCGCCGGGGACCAGGAGGTGCGGCTGCGGGTCCCCGGGATCGATCAGGACGTCGTGGTCCGCGCTGATCCGGTCGAGACCGGCCGGGGCGCGTACGGCGACGAGCGTGACCTGCTCGGGCAGTGTCCAGCCGGTCTGCTCGCAGAGCTCCGCGATGGCGCTTCTGGGGACCGGGCGGCCGGCCAGGACGAGGTGGAGCAGCTGGCGGCGCATCGCCTCGCTCTGCTCGCCCGACCTGGACTGCACCTCCAGGAAGCCCTCGCGGGAGAGGGCTTCGAGCTCGTCGACGTACGCGAAGAGCGCGTCCGCGAAGCTGAGCATCAGGGAGGGGGAGAAGTTGTACCGCCGGCCGACCTTCTTGGCTCGGCGCAGGGCGATCCGGGCGCCGAGCCGGTAGGCGCCCTGGAGTGTCTCCATGGTGCGGCCCTCGTAGGCCTCGAACCGTCCGAACCGCCGGCAGATGTCGTCGCGGAGCGGTGTGGCGGATGCCGGTTCCGCGACCAGGTCGACGAACGCGGCGAGGCTCTGCTCCACGCCGACCCGGATCGCCTGGCCGTTGGGCCCGCCGAGCAGCCGGGCGTACTCCGGATAGGCCCGGGTCACCTCGACGCCGATCTCCTTGATCAGGCTCGGCAGTTCGGGCCGCATGATCGCGGCGAACTCCTGGGGGAGAGGCCCCAGCGGGTCGCCGGTGTCCAGCGGCTGGATGAGTCTCGGCATGACCGTCCCCTTGCTCATCGGTGCCCGGTGCGGGTGAGTCGCTGGGGGGAAAGCGCTCCCACGGACCGATAGGTGTATACCAACATCGGCGCCGAAGATAGACCAAGTCGGGTGGAGTGCACACCACTTGGACAAGATCGAAGTGCAGGGGCCACACAATGTGGCCCTGTTACGGGGTTCCGGTGCAGGTGGGGCGGTCCTGCTCACTTCCGGACAATGTTTTCGGCCGTGCGCTCTCCCGGCGGCGTATAAGCGACCCCGGGAAGTGTCCGCGGTGCGGACGAGACGCCGGTTCCGACCTCCGCGCCAGGCGTGGGGCGGTCCGGCTGGATCCCTCCCGTCCGTCTGTGCCGCGTGGGCCGAAGATCCCGGTCGGAGGTCGATCTTCCACGAATTCTGCGCACCAAGTGACAAGTGGAGTAAGCGAATTAGTGACGTACTGACGAGGAAACAAACTCGCGGCACCAATCTTGACCGACGGCATTGTGCTCCAAGTTTCCCGCAAGTAACGTCACGCCCTGTCACAGAACGTGTGTGGCTGAAAGCACAGCACGGCCCCCACGCAACTCGGTTCATCGCGGCACTCCCTGCACCTTTGCAGGAATTTGGGTGCTGTCCCCGCAGCAGTGCACCCGCATTGTCGAATCGGAGGAACTCACTGTGCGCAACTCCCTCAGAAAGCTCTCGATAGCGGTCGGTGCCGCCACCGCCGCCGTCGCCCTCGGCGCCACCACGGCGACCGCAGGCGTGTCCGCTCCGACCTGGACCGTCGGTCCCAGCTCGCCGGAGACGTTCTCGGCCACCGCCGGCACCGTCACCCTCAGCCTCAACGGCATCCCGATGACGTGTACGTCGTCCGCGGCACAGGGCAACCTGGCGTCGGCCGCCGGCACGACCAACGTGCAGGTCGGCACCATCGCTCCGCTGACCTGGAGCGGCTGCACCAGCCCGTTCGGCCCGGTGACCCCGACCGCCGACACCTCCACCTCCTGGAAGCTGAACGCGAACACCTACAGCGCCGGTGTCACGAACGGCTACATCAGCGGTGTCAAGGCCACGCTCAAGGTGCTCACCTGCACCTTCACCGTGACCGGCAACGTGGTCGCGAAGTACACCAACTCCACCGGTGTGCTCGCGGTCAGCAACAACGCCACGTACAAGCTGACGGTCGCGACCGTCACCGCCGGCTGCGCGGGCATCGCCGCGGTGGGCAACAACCCGACCTACACCGCCAACTACAACGCGGTGACGCCGATCGGCGGCACCACCAAGCCGACCATCGTCTACACCCCCTGATCCGGCCCCCGGCCGGTAACGGGTGAACGGGGATCGCACGGCGGGTCCGCCCGCCGTGCGATCGCGGCCCCGGCGCCCGGGAAGGTGACGGACGCCGACGCCACCTATGCACCGGGACCCGCAACAACGACCCTGGGGTGCTCGGGCCTCATCGTCCTGGGGGACGAGTGGAAGTACGGCGCGACGTGCTCGGTGGCCACTCCGGTCGGTGGTACGACCGCGCCGAGCAACGTGTACACCCCCTGATCCGGCCCGCACGCATTCCGGGAACGTCGCGCACGTGCCGGAACGCGTCCGGCGGCGGACGTGCTCGAGTCCGAGGGGGACATCGTCAGTGAGGGGAAGTCGTATGGCAGGGGCACGGCGGCGCACGGCGCGAGGGGCAGCGGTGGCCACCGCTGTGCTGTTGGGCGGGATGATTCCCGGCGCCCAGGCGGCACCCGGCGTTCAGAAGATCGAGGCGGAGCTGGCGTACACCTGCGACTTCCCCGAGGGGCCGCAGCCCGTGGAGGCGGTCGTCACGGCGGAGATCCCCGGGTCGGCCCGGGCGGGAGAAGTGATCCAGCCCGAGGGCGTGTCCGTGGAACTGGCCTTTCCCGAGGCCGTACCGGCGGAGCTCGCCCGTGCCGGAGCGGCGACCGTCAGTGCCGAGGCGCGGCTCTCGGTCGGCGTGGCCCAGGAAGGCCGTGAGGCGCGGGCCGAGTGGAACCTGCGGACCGGGGAACCGGTGCCGCTGCCCGAGGCCGGCGGCCTCACTCTGACCACGTCGGGGAGCGTGCCCTACGTGAAACCCGGGGCCTCCGGCGAGTTGCACCTCGACGCGTCCGCCCTCTCGGTGGAACTGGCCCTGAAACAGGCCGGCGGCGCACCGGCCGAACCACCGGACACCACCGTGGAGTGCACGCCGGACGCGGAGCAGGAGACGGGCCTGGCTACGGTCGAGGTGAGCGGCGCGGACGGGGAAGGCGCATCGGAGCCCGCACCCTCCGAGACGTGGCCCGGCCAGGAGGAGGAGACACCGGGAGAAGCCGCGCCCGAGGTCGGTGTCGGAGCGCGGCCGAAGGCGTCGGCGGCCGACGTGCCCCCCTGCACCGGGGATCCGGAGGACGCCGCCAACATGGTCGCCTACGTGACCGGCTACGCCAACGTGACGAAGCTCGACGGAGCCACCAGGTTCCCCGTCGCGTGCGGGAACATCACCCAGGGAGCGCAGTGGCCCTCCATGGAGGACGGCGTCCTGCACTTCTACCAGTACTCGACGGTGGACCTGGAGTACCGGGGGAAGCCGCAGCTGCCGCCCGCCTCGGGAACGTTTCTGACCTTCGGGTTCATGCCGACCACCGCCACCCTGGAGATGACCCAGATCCCCACCGGAACCGACGCCGACGGGGTGCGTATCCCGAACATCGAGTCGGACCTGGCGATCCTGCCCACCTCGAGCCGGAACCGCACGACCATCACCCTGGACCTGATGCTCCGGCTCCGGGACGTCGAGGTCAACGGAGTGCCCCTCGACGTGGGGAGCAACTGCCGTACGAGCAAGCCGTTCAAGCTGACCCTGGAAGGCCTCGGAACGTGGGGGCCCGACGGTCTTGTCGGATACACCCTCGTCTCGGGCGGTGAACTGACCGGCTCGGTGACCATCCCGCCCTTCAGCGGGTGCGGGGCGACGGAGGACCTGGACGACATCTTCACCGCGTCGCTCTCCGGCGTGCCCAACTACGTCAAGCAGGTGCAGGGGGCGCCCTGCGCGTCCGCGAACGGTGCGGACCCGGCCTTCTGCACACCCGACTACCAGCCCGTGGACATACCCGAGGCCGCTCGCTGAGCCCCGAAGGCGTACCGAGAACCAACGCGCACAGCAATCCCCCGAGCCGCTACCGAATTGAGGGAACGATGAGACCTGTCTCGAAGACCTGGATCAAGGGCGCCGGCGCCGTCGCCGCGTCCGCCGCGCTGGTCATGCCGCTCAGCGCGACGCCCGCCGGTGCCGCGACGGCCGCCGCCCAGCTCAACGGCGCGTGGGCCCCGTTCGACCGGTGTCCGGTGGACGCCCCCGCCATGCTCGCGACGGACGGCGACACCGACGTCCCGCTCTGCGTGACGTCCACCTCTCCCAACGGGACGATCAAGCTGGGCAACACCACGGCGACGACCGGGTCGACGAACCTGCAGTTCGGTGTCATCCAGCACCCGGCCGAGGGGACCTACACCGTCGTCCCGCCGCCGGCCGGCTCCATCATCAGCGGGAAGACCACCATCCCCGGTGGGCTGCTGGGCATCATGTGCCCCAGCAACGTCCCCGTCATATCCGCCGTGTGCGGGCAGATCACCAACGCCACCCTCAACAAGGTGACCGCCACGGTCGAGTCCGCCGGTACGCCGACCGAGTTCAGCCTGGTCGCGGGCATATCCTCCGGGCCGATCGTCAAGCTGCCCGTGAAGATCCGTCTGGAGAACCCGCTGCTCGGCTCCAGTTGCTACATCGGGAGCAGCAGCAACCCCGTGATCCTGCGTCCCGGGAACCTCAGCGCTCCCACCATGGCCGCCTCCAGGTTCAACGGTGACGGCACGGCGAACCCGGACGAGGGCTCCCTCATCCAGATCGCCCTGTCCGGGGCCGCGCAGGGCGACAGCCAGTTCTCCGCGCCGAAGGCCGGCGGCTGCGGTCTCGGCGGCATCCTCAGCTGGGCGATCGACCTCAAGGTGGGACTGCCCGCCGCGGCCGGGTCGAACAACCTCGTCCTGAACGACGCCAAGACCTCCACGATCGGCCTCACGGCGCCGGGGCTCTCGGTGCCGAACGCCGGCAAGGAGCTCGCCCAGAACTGGCACTCCGCGGTGAAGTAGCCGAAAGGAAGGGCCGGCGGCGTCCGTTGTCACTTGGTGCGTGCCGCCGCGCCGTCCGCCTGGAGCCCGCCCCGACCGAAGGAAGCCTGGTCGGGGCGGGCTTCAGTGCGTCCGCACTGCCTTTCGACGCCGTCCTGGACCGACTGGGAATGCCTCACTTTTCGATAGGTTTCGCGCGCCGATTACTCATCCGGACACAAGAAAACAGGAGTCCGGAATTGCCTCGGAGAAAGTTCGTGAACCGCTATTGCGAACCAAGGTTACTCACCCGTAGCGTCCCGCTTGAGCAGCTCGGAGAAACGTCCGTACCTGCTCGTCCGACGTACGTGGATTCCTGGTCCCGCCCCTCCTGACCCGGGAATCCTCCGGGAGTCCATCCGATCCCGGACACTCCCGCCGGGGCGGGGAGCTCCCACCGCCGGGGTCTCGCGGCTCCGGCCTCCCGGACCGCCGGGACCCGGCGGGCAGGGAGCGCTTGCGCAGATGACGACAAACCCCCGACAGGGTTTTGTCATTCGGTGACAAGTGGTCGGACCGAAGATCGAAGTCCGACGATTTCCGCTGCTCAACGGCTTGTCCTGGCGGTTTCGGCGGACATAACGTGCGCCCCCTGGTGCATGTGTGACAAGCCGTCGTTGCATGGACCGGAGCCGGAGCGCTGACAGATGACGTCGTCCACCACCACCTCGAGGGAGGGCCGATGGGAATCGAAGTAGTCGTCGAAGGCCTGACGAAGTCCTTCGGCAAGCAGAACATCTGGCAGGACGTCAGCCTCACGCTGCCGGCCGGTGAGGTGAGTGTCATGCTCGGTCCTTCCGGAACCGGGAAGACCGTGTTCCTGAAATCCATCATCGGACTGCTGAAGCCGGAAAAGGGCCGCGTCCTCATCAACGGCGTCGACATGGTCAACAGCCCCGAACGGGAGATCATGGAGACCCGGAAACTGTTCGGGCTCATGTTCCAGGACGGCGCCCTCTTCGGTTCCATGTCGCTCTTCGACAACATCGCCTTCCCCTTGCGTGAACACACCCGCAAGAAGGAGTCCGAGATCCGGCGCATCGTCATGGAGCGGATCGACGTCGTCGGTCTGCTCGGAGCCGAGGGAAAGCTGCCCGGCGAGATATCCGGCGGAATGCGCAAGCGGGCCGGTCTGGCCCGCGCGCTGGTCCTGGACCCGCAGATCATCCTCTGCGACGAGCCGGACTCCGGGCTGGACCCGGTTCGTACCGCCTACCTCTCGCAGCTGCTCATCGACCTCAACGCGCAGATCGACGCGACGATGCTCATCGTCACCCACAACCTCGACATCGCGGCCACGGTCCCGGACAACATGGGCATGCTCTTCTGCCGCAACCTCGTCACCTTCGGGCCGCGCGAGGTCCTGCTCACCAGCGACACACCCGTGGTCGCACAGTTCCTCTCGGGACGGCGCGAGGGCCCGATCGGCATGTCCGAGGAGAAGGACGCGGCCACCCTCGCGGCGGAGCAGACCAACGGCCACGGACACACCGCGGCCCCCCGCACGGTCGTACCGCAGCTGGAACCCTCTCCCGGAATGCCCGTACGGCAGGCCGCGCTGCGCCGCCGGGAACGGGTGATCTCCATGATGGGCCAGCTGCCCGAAGCCGCCCGTACGGCCATCATGAACAGCTACACCCCCACCTTGGACGGTGGACGCCGATGACGGCACCACCGCCCCTTCGGCCCGCCGAACCGGCCACCGGGAAGGCCGGAGACCCGTCCCGGCCGAGGCCTCCCTCGCGGCTCCTCGCGCCGCTGCGCCAGACCGGCCAGCTGTTCGCGCTCGCCCTGGCGGTCGCCCGGGCGGTCTTCCGCCGGCCCTTCCAGCTGAGGGAGTTCATCGAGCAGTTCTGGTTCGTCGCCAGTGTCACCATCCTGCCGGCGGCCCTCGTCTCCATCCCGTTCGGAGCGGTGATCGCCCTCCAGGTCGGCTCGCTCACCGAACAGCTGGGCGCCCAGTCCTTCACCGGCGGTGCCAGCGTCCTCGCGGTCATCCAGCAGGCCAGCCCGCTGATCGTGGCGCTCCTCATCGCCGGGGCCGCCGGCTCCGCGATCTGCGCCGACCTCGGCTCCCGCAAGATCCGCGAGGAGCTCGACGCGATGGAGGTCATGGGCGTCTCGCCCATCCAGCGCCTCGTCGTCCCGAGGGTGCTGGCCACCATGCTGGTGGCGGTCCTGCTGAACGGTCTGGTCTCCGTCGTCGGCACCCTCGGCGGCTACTTCTTCAACGTGATCATGCAGGACGGTACCCCCGGCGCGTACCTCGCCAGCTTCTCCGCCCTGGCCCAGCTGCCCGATCTCTACGTCGGCGAGCTCAAGGCCCTGATCTTCGGCTTCATCGCGGGCATCGTGGCCGCCTACCGGGGACTGAACCCGCGCGGCGGCCCCAAGGGCGTCGGTGACGCGGTCAACCAGTCCGTGGTCATCACCTTCATGCTCCTGTTCCTCGTGAACATGATCCTGACGGCGATCTACCTGCAGATCGTCCCCCCGAAGGGGGGCTGACCGATGTCGATGCTCGGCTGGCTCGACCGCTCGGGAGACCAACTCACCTTCTACGTCAAGGCGCTCGTCTGGATCCCCCGGACCCTGCGCCGCTACCTCAAGGAGGTGCAGCGGCTGCTCGCCGAGGTCGCCTTCGGCAGCGGCGGTCTCGGGGTCGTCGGCGGAACCATCGGCGTGATGATCGCGATGACCCTCGCCACCGGATCGGTCGTCGGCCTCCAGGGGTACGCGGCCCTCGACCAGATCGGCACGTCCGCCTTCACCGGCTTCATCTCCGCCTACTTCAACACCCGCGAGATCGCCCCGCTCGTGGCCGGCCTCGCCCTCTCCGCGACCGTCGGCGCGGGCTTCACCGCCCAGCTCGGGGCGATGCGGATCAACGAGGAGGTCGACGCACTCGAAGCGATGGGCGTCCGCTCCATGCCCTACCTCGTCACCACGCGGATCATCGCGGGGGTCGTCGCCATCATCCCGCTGTACGCGATCGGCCTGCTCTCCTCCTACCTGGCGTCCCGCTACATCACCGTCCTGTTCAACGGGCAGTCGGCGGGCACCTACGACCACTACTTCAATCTCTTCCTCTCCCCGGACGACGTGCTGCTGTCGGTGCTGAAGGTGCTGATCTTCAGCGTGCTGGTGATCCTCGCCCACTGCTACTACGGCTTCCACGCCACTGGCGGTCCCGCCGGCGTCGGCGTCGCCGTGGGCAGGTCGGTGCGCAACGCCATCGTGCTCATCAGCGTCACCGACTTCTTCCTCTCGCTCGCCATCTGGGGTGCGACGACAACGGTGAAGGTGGCCGGCTGATGAGTTCCTCCACGGCGCAGACCGTGCGCCGCAGACTCGCGGGTGTGGCCTTCGTACTCGTGCCCGCCGTGCTCGTATGGGTCTCGGTGTCGGTCTACGAGAAGGACTTCACGGACGACGCCACCGTGACCGTACGCACCGGCAGCGTCGGCAACGAGATGCACGACAACGCCGACGTGAAGCTGCGCGGTGTCGTCGTCGGCGAGGTGCGCCACATCGCCACCGACGGCGAGGGCGCCCGCCTGACCCTCGCCATCGAGCCCGGCAGGCTCGGCCGGATACCCGCCGACGTCACCGCCCAGATGCTCCCCACGACCCTCTTCGGCGAGCGGTTCGTCGCCCTGGTGCCGCCCGCCGTCCCGTCGGCGCGGGCCCTGAGGGCGGGGGCGGTGATCCCGCAGGACCGCTCCAGCAACGCGATCGAGCTGGAAGAGGTACTCGACAACGTGCTGCCGATGCTGACCGCCGTCAAGCCCGAGAAGCTCGCCGCCACCCTCAACGCCGTGTCCCAGGCGCTCGAAGGGCGGGGCGAGAAGCTCGGCGACACCCTGGTCACCCTCGACGCCCACCTGAAGGAGTTCAACCCGCAACTCCCCACCCTCAACGCGGACATCAAGGAACTCGTCAAGGTGAGCACGCTGTACGCCGACGCGGCCCCCGACGTGCTGGACGCGCTGACCGACTTCACGACCACCAGCGGCACCATCGCCGAACAGCAGGCGGAGCTCGCCGACCTGTACGGCTCCACCACCGCGTCCGCGCAGGACGTGACGTCCTTCCTCCGCAAGAACAAGGACAACCTCATCCGCCTCTCCGCCGCGGGCAGGCCCACGCTGGAACTCCTCGCGGAGTACTCCGACGCCTTCCCCTGCACCCTGCGCACGATGGCCGGCTTCGTACCCGCCATGGACAAGGCGCTCGGCAAGGGAACCGACAGACCGGGGCTGCACGTCACGCTCAGGCCCGTCGAGTCCAAGGGCAAGTACGTCGCCGGCAGGGACACCCCGGTCTACGGCGCCACCGGCGGCCCGCACTGCTACTCGGTGCCGTACACCGGCAAGGCCGTCCCGACGGCCGACGTCCGGACCGTGTCCGTCCCCGGCACCGGGGCCGCCGGGGAGACCCGGGAACCCGAGGCCGCCGACACCGCACTCGGCATGCCCAACTCCCCCGAGGAGAGCCGGCTCGTCAACGAACTGGTCGCACCCTCGCTGAAGGTCCAGCCGCAGAGCCTGCCCGACTGGAGCGGCGTGCTCATCGGGCCGGCCTTCCGCGGTGCGGAGGTGAAGCTCAAGTGAAGCGCCGCTCCCTCACGGGACCCCTCGTCAAATCGATCGTCTTCGTCGTGGTGACCGCCCTGGCGACCACCGTCCTGGGGCTGTCCATCGCCAACACGGGCGTAGGCGACACGACGTCGTACAGGGCTAGGTTCACCGACGCCACCGGACTCGTCGTCGGCGACAGCGTCCGTATCGCGGGTGTCAAGGTCGGGCAGGTGGAGTCCATCGAGGTCGCCGACAGGCGGCTGGCCGAGGTCGGCTTCGCCGTGCGCAAGGGCCGCACGCTGCCCGCCTCGGTCACCGCTTCGATCAAGTACCTCAACATGGTCGGCCAGCGCTACATCGACCTCGGCCAGGGAGCCGGTCCGGTCGGCGAGAGCTTCAGGTCGGGAGCGACCATCCCGCTCTCGCGCACCACACCGGCCCTGGACCTCACGCAGCTCTTCAACGGCTTCCAGCCGCTCTTCGAGGGACTGTCGCCACCGGACGTCAACCAGCTCGCCGGCTCGATCGTCCAGGTCCTCCAAGGCGAGGGCGGCACCGTGGACAGCATCCTCTCCCACGTCGGATCACTGACCGGCACCGTCGCGGCCAAGGACGAGGTGATCGGCGAGGTGATCAAGAACCTCAACACGGTCCTGAAGACCGTCAACGACCGGGAGGCAGGCTTCGACGACCTCGTCGTCACCCTGCAGAAGCTGGTCACCGGCTTCTCCGGCGACCGCAAACCGCTGGGCGAGGCGGTCACGGCGATGGGCGCGCTGACCACCGTCACCGCGGGCCTCCTCCAGGACGGACGGAAGCCCCTCAAGGAGGACATCGCCCAGCTCGGCCGCCTCAGCGGGCAGCTCGACAAGAACTCGCCCCAGATCGAGAGCTTCCTGCGGAAGACCCCGGCCAAGATGGCGGCGATCACCCGCCTCACCTCCTACGGGTCATGGCTCAACCTCTACCTCTGCGAAGCGAAGGTCAGCGGCGTGACGACCGAGGACGGCAGTGCCCCGCCCACCGGCATCACGATCGGCCAACCGAGGTGCCAGGCATGAGAATCAAGCCCGTACGGGAACGCAACCCCGTCGCCGTCAGCATCGTCGGACTCCTCGTCCTGGCGCTCGTGGGCCTCGCCGCCTACCGTGCCGACGCGCTGCCCTTCATCGGCGGCGGAACCACCTACAGCGCCGACTTCACCGAATCCGCCGGCCTCGACGAGGGAGACGAGGTGCGCGTCGCAGGGGTGAAGGTCGGCCAGGTCACCGGGGTCTCGCTCGACGGCGCCAAGGTCAAGGTCGACTTCAAGGTCAAGGACGCCTGGATCGGCAACTCCTCCACCGTGGGCATCGCCATCAAGACGCTCCTCGGCGACAAGTACCTGGCGGTCGACCCGCTGGGCAACGCCCCGCAGGACCCGGACTCCCGCATCACCGCGAGCCGCACCACGTCCCCGTACGACGTCACCCAGGCGTTCAACGGCCTCGGTGAGACCATCGACGAGATCGACACGGCGCAGCTCGCCCGGAGCTTCGAGACGATCTCCGACACCTTCAAGGACTCCCCGCCGGACGTGCGCAGCGCCGCGAACGGGCTGTCCGCGCTGTCCAGGACCGTCTCCGAGCGGGACGCCCAGCTCGCCACCCTCCTCAAGGGCAGCAAACAGCTGACCAAGACGCTCGCCGGCAAGAAGAGCAGCTTCGAGACGCTGCTGGAGGACGGCAACCTGCTCCTCGGCGAGATCCAGGCCCGCCGCGACTCCATCCACCTGCTGCTCACCGGTACGCGAAATCTCGGGACCCAGCTCAGCGGGCTCGTCGCGGACAACGACAAGCAGCTGAAACCCACCCTGGACTCGCTCGGCCGGGTCACCGCCGTGCTGGTGAAGAACCGCAAGAGCCTCGACAAGGTGCTCTCGCTGGCCGGCTCCTACAACCGCCTGGTCGGCAACGCCCTCGGCAACGGCCGCTGGTTCGACAACTACGTCTGCGGTGTCGTCCCGAAGAGCTATCTGCCCGCGGGCACGCCCCCGGCCAACGGGGGCTGCATGCCGCCGAAACAGGGAGGGAGCTGACATGAGACGCACACGCGTCATCGGGATCGCCGCCGGACTCGCCGTCGTCGCCGTGGCCGCCACCTCCGGTGTGATGGCCATGGACGACCAGGGGAAGACGACCATCACCGCATACTTCGACCAGGCCACCGGCGTGTACGCCGGTTCCGACCTGCGGATCCTCGGAGTGAGGGTCGGCACCGTCGAGTCCGTCGAACCGCACGGCGAGGAGGTCAGGGTCACCCTGCGGCTCGACAAGGGAGTCAAGGTCCCCAAGGAGGCGCACGCCGTCGTCGTGGCCCCCAGCCTGGTCGCCGACCGGTACGTGCAGTTGGCACCCGCCTACAGCGGGGGAGCGAGGCTGGAGGACGACGCCGTACTGCCGGCCGCGGACAACGCCACACCCATCGAGGTCGACCAGCTGTACGAGTCGATCACCGAACTCTCCACGGCGCTCGGCCCGGACGGAGCGAACACCGACGGGGCGCTCGCCGGACTCCTCGACACCGGCGCGAAGAACCTGGACGGCAACGGAAAGGCCATCGGGGACAGCATCGAGCAGTTCGGCAAGGCGACGAAGACCCTCGACAAGAGCAGCGGCAACCTCTTCGACACCCTGTCCTACCTGCAGACCTTCACCACGATGCTGAAGGACAACGACGGCAACGTGCGCTCGGCCGAACAGCAGCTGAACTCCGTCACCGGCTTCCTCGCCGACGACAAGGAGAACCTCGGCGCCGCACTCAAGGAACTGGGCAAGGCACTCGGCCAGGTCAAGGGCTTCATCCAGAGGAACCGCGGCGCCCTCAAGGAGAACGTCGACCTCCTCGTGCCCCTCACCCAGACCCTGGTCGACCAGCGCGCCTCGATCGCGGAGTCCCTCGACACGCTGCCCCTCGCCGCCGGCAACGTACTGAACGCCTACGACCCGGCCAACCGCACCCTCAACGGGCGCACCAACCTCAACGAGCTGTCGATGGGCGGCCCGCTCACCGAACCCGGAGCCGGGTCCACCGGTCTCACCGGGCTGGCCCCGGTGGACCCCGCCCGGCAGAAGGTGCTGCCCGCGCTGCCGCTGCCCGCCGTCGGCACCGTCTACGGCACCCCGGACAGAGCCGGGACGCAGGAGAAGAAGGAGGCGACCCGATGAGCCGCGCCCCACGCAGACCCGGCAACCGCACGCTCGCGGGACTGGGCGCCCTGGTCGCCGCCGGCGTCGGCTTCACCCTCGTGGCCACGAGCATGGGACTGCCGTCACTCGGAGGGATCGACCAGGTGCCGCTGCCGGGCGGCGCGGATCTGGGCGACCACCCGTACGAGATCACCGCCGAGTTCGGCGACGTGCTCAGCCTCGCCCCGCAGTCGTCCGTCAAGGTCAACGACGTCGCCGTCGGACGCGTCACCAGGATCTCGCTCACCCCCGGGGGCTGGACCGCGAGGGTCACCATGCGCGTCAACGGGAAGATCGACCTGCCCGCCAACGCGTACGCCCACCTCGAACAGTCCAGCCTGCTCGGCGAGAAGTTCGTCCAGCTCTCGCCGCCGGAAGCCGGCACCGCCCAGGGCGCACTCGCGGACGGCGACCGGATCCCGCTCGCCCGCACCAACCGCAACCCGGAGGTCGAAGAGGTCTTCGGCGCCCTGTCGATGCTCCTCAACGGCGGCGGGGTCAGCCAGCTCAAGACCATCACCACCGAGCTCAACAAGGCACTCGCCGGACAGGAACCCCAGATCCGCTCGACGCTCGACCGCGTCGACACACTCGTCACGAACCTGGACGACCACAAGGAGGACATCACCCAGGCACTCGACGGCGTCAACCGCCTGTCCGCCACACTCGCCACCCGCAAACAGGACGTCGGCACGGTCCTCACCGGGCTCAGCCCCGGCCTGAAGGTCCTGGAGAAGCAGCGCGGATCGCTCCTCACCATGCTGCGCTCCCTCGACTCGCTGTCCACGGTCGCCGTCGACACGATCAACAAGAGCAAGGCGGACATGATCGCCGACCTCAAGGCCATCGCCCCCACGCTCACCGCGCTCGCCGACTCGGGCGACGACCTCCCCGACTCCCTCCAGGTGCTGCTCACCTACCCGTTCACTGACGAGGTGCTCCGCGGCGTCAAGGGCGACTACCTCAACGTGTACCTCGACGTGACCGCCCTGCCCGGCACCCAGATCATCCCGGCGCTCACCCCGGCCACCACACCGCCCGCGGCGTCCGGCACCCGGAAGGGAACCGGCGCGGCGCTGCCGTTGCCGCTCCCCTCGATCACGACACCGGGAACGGAGAGCACCCGCTGATGATCACCCCTGCCATCCGCCTCAAGAACGTGGCGTTCCTCGTCATCGCCGTACTCGTCCTCGGCTACCTCGGCGCGCGGTACGCCGACCTCGGCCACTACGTGGGGTTGCGCGGCTACTACACCGTCACGGTCCAACTCCCTCAGACAGGCGGCCTGTACACCCACTCCGACGTCAGCTACCGGGGCGTCTCGGTCGGCAGGGTCGGCCCCATCGAGCTCACCGACGACGGGGTCGAGGCCGAACTGCGCATCGAGAACGACGCCCCTCCCATCCCGGACAGCCTCCGGGCCGTCGTCGCCAACCTGTCGGCGGTCGGCGAGCAGTACATCGACCTGCGGCCCACCCGCTCGGACGGTCCGTTCCTCGGCAACGGCTCGGTCATCGACCAGGCCGACACGACCATCCCCGCACCCGTCACCAACGTCCTCACCAGCGTCAACGATCTGACGGCCTCCGTCGACACCGAGGCCCTGCGCACGGTCGTCGACGAATTCGGCGCCGCCTTCAACGGGCGCGGCGACGACCTCCAGGTGCTGCTGGACACCAGCGGCGAGTTCGTCGACGCGGCCGACGAGGCCCTGCCCACCACCACGAGACTGATGGCCGACGGCGAGACCGTGCTGCGCACCCAGGCCGAACAGGGCCAGGCGCTCAAGGGGTTCGCCTCTGGAGCGAAGGAACTCGCCGCCGAACTCAAGGGATCCGACACCGACCTGCGCCGGCTCATCGCCGCGGCACCCGGCGCCACCGAACAGATCAGCGGACTGCTGCGCGACCTCGACCCCGAGTTCGGGGTGGTCGTCGCCAACCTCCTCACCACCTCCGAGGTCGCCGTCACCCGGCAGCGCGGACTGGAGGAACTCCTGGTGAAGGTGCCCGCGGTGGTGGCGGCAGGGTCGAGCGCCATCGACGGGGAGGGGGCCAGGTTCGGGATGTCCGTGACCTTCTTCGAACCGCTGCCCTGTACCTCCGGATACGGCGGCACCACCTACCGGGAGGGCATCGACCTCTCGCCCGCCCCCGCCGTCAACACCAAGGCCCGCTGCGCGTCGGGGCCCGGCAGCGGGATCAACGTCCGCGGCAGTGCGAACGCCCCGAAGGGCGGCCCCGTGCCGGAGCCGGCCGAGCCCGGCTCCTCCCTCCCCGGGGCCCTCGGGGCCACGGGTACGGGTGGCACCACGCACCCGGCGGACGGCATGGCCGGACTCCTGGGACTGGGGGACGGGGCATGAGCGACCGCACCCGCACGGGATCCGGACTCGGCTGGGCCGCGCTGCTCGCCGCCGCGCTGGTCTGCGCGCTCGGCGCGTGGTCGTACGCCCAGGCGCGGGGCGACGACACCCTGGCGTACGCGAAGAGCCGGGACGCCGCCCTCGCCGACGGTGAACGGCACCTCGCCAGGCTGACCAGCATGGACGGCAAGAACGCCGCCGGTGTGGAGTCCGGGCTCACGGCCTGGCTCGCCGCCTCCACCGGACCGCTGCACGACCGGCTGGAAAGCACCCGGAGGAAGGACGCGGGCGAGCTCACCGAGTCCGGTGCCACCGCGCGCGGCAAGGTCACCGACGCGGCGCTCACGGCACTCGACGAACGGGCCGGCACCGCGGCGCTCATCGCGACCGTCGACGTCCAGGTCACGCCCCGCACCGGCAAGGGCGGCACCGAGCGCAAACGCTTCGAGGCGACGCTCGCCAGGACCGGACAGGGCTGGAAGGTCAAGGCACTTGAGGCACTACCGGTGGGGGGCGGCTCATGAGGCGGAGCACGGCGGAGACGACGACCCCGCCCGAACCCGCCGCGGTGACGGACCCCGAACCCGCCGTCGGGACGGACCCGGAGCCGGCCCGCCCGGCGGGCCGCGGGCGATGGCCAGGAGTTCTCGCCGCGGTCCTCGCCCTCGCCCTGCTGGGGACGGGCGGAACACTGTTCGTCCAGGGGCGCCAGCTCCGCGACACCCCGGCCACCTCCAACCACGCACTGACGGACACCGCCGCGACCACCCGGGTCGTCGGCGATGTGAGCAGCGCGCTGGGCAAGGTCTTCTCGTACAGCCCGCAGGCCACCGGCGCCACCAAGGAGTCGGCCGGGCAACTGCTCGGCGGCCGGGCGCTGAAGCAGTACGCGTCGCTGTTCGGCCAGGTCGAGAAGCAGGCGGCGGACCAGAAACTGACGCTCACCACCCAGGTCGTACGCGCCGGGGTCACCCGGCTCGGCGGCAGCAGCGCCCACCTGCTCGTGTTCCTCGACCAGGTCTACGAGCGCGAGGGGAAGGCGGCCACCACGGCGGCGGCCCAGCTGTCCGTGACCGCCGAACTGCGGAACGGGCACTGGCGGATCGTCGACATCACGTCCAGGTAGGGGAGAGACACCGATGGTACGGGTACGGACGACGAGCAATCCGGTGGTGGCGGCGGCGATCGTGCTGACGATCGCGGCCGCAGCCATCGCGGGCTGGGGCGGCTGGTCCCGCTACGAAGCCGGCCACGACGACTCGGCGGCCTACGCGCAGGCCCGCGACGACGCCCTTGCGGCGGGCGAGCAGGCCGTGCAGAACATGAACACGCTGGACCACGCGGAACTCGGCGAAGGGCTCGACAGCTGGGAGGACTCCACCACCGGTGATCTGCACAAGCAACTCGTCGACGGGCGCGACGCGTTCGTCGAGCAGATCGAGGCGGCGAAGACCGTCAGCACCGCGAAGATCCTGTCCGGAGCCGTGACGGAGCTGGACGCCCGCGCGGGCAGGGCCGGGGTGATGGTGGCGCTCCGGGTCACCGTGACCGCGCCCGAGGGCAAGCCCGCGGTCAAGGAGAGCCGCATGCTCGGGCAGCTCACCCGCACCCCCGAGGGCTGGAAACTCAGCGCCCTGGGCCAGGCGCCCGTCGGCAACACGGCCGGCTGACCCGCCCATTCCGAGAGGACCTCCGTACATGTCGACGACCCGACACCTCGTGAACCGGCGCCGCCGTCTGGCAGTTGCCGCCTCGACCGCCGCGCCTCCACGCACCACCGCGCCCCCGGCCGACGGACCGGCCCGCGACGGGACCGGGCAGGAGCGCCCCGGCGCCGCCCAGGAACCCACGCCCCAGGACGGGACCGCCCCGGACACGGCCCCCCGGGGTGAGGACGCCGCAGAGGCCGGCTCCCCGGACGGCGACGCCGCCGAGGAGAGGCCCGCAGGGGACGAACCTCCGCGCGGGCGGCTGCCACGCCTCCGGGTCAGGCTGCCCGCGGTCCTCTGCGCCGCGACCGTACTCCTCGGCGCCTTCGCGGCCTGGGCCTTCACCTCGGCCGGTGACCTGCGCGACGAACCCGCCCGGCAGAACACGGCCCTCACCGACATCAGCCGGACCAGCGAGGTCAAGGGCCGGATCACCGAGGCGGTCGGCGCGGTCTTCTCCTACGACTACGCCGCGCCCGAGAAGTCGGACCGCGCGGCCGGTACGTATCTCGTCGGAAGGGCGGTCCAGCAGCACAGGGACATGCTCGCCGAGGTACGGGCCCAGGCGCCGAAGCAGAAGCTCGTGCTCACCACGACCGTCACCGAGAGCGGGGTCGAACTGCTCGACGGGGACCGGGCCCGGCTGCTCGTCTTCGCCGACCAGAGCAACACCCGTACCGGCAAGGAGGAGGAGACGACCTACGCGGCGGCCATGTTCGCCGTGGACGCCGTCCGCCGGGACGGCACCTGGCGCATCTCGGCCATCGACACGTTCACCCAGTGACCCGGGGGAGAGGAGCACGCGTGAGGTTCAACGGAAAGATGCGCCGCGGACTCGGCGGTACGGCCACCGCGGTCGCCGCCATGGCGGCGCTCACGGCATCCCAGGCGCCCGGACTCGCCGCGGGCGCGGACGGCGCGAAGCCGGCTGCCGCGGCCGACGACGTCGTCTGGACCGAGGTGCCGAACGACGACAGCTACCACACCGAGCTGCCGCCCCTGAAGTCACCGGAACCGCCGAAGGCCGGGCAGAAGCCCGCCGACCCGGCCGCCGCGCGGTCCTTCGCGGAAGCGGGCATCCCCGCCACCGTCCTCGCCGCCTACCGGAACGCGCAGCGCTCGATCGCCCGCACCGATCCCGGCTGCCACCTCCCGTGGCAGCTGCTCGCGGCGATCGGCAAGGTGGAGTCGGGCCACGCGAGCGGCGGGCGGGTCGACTCCGCCGGTACGACGCTCACGCCGATACTCGGCCCCGTCCTCGACGGCGCGGGCTTCGCCCACATCCCCGACACCGACGGCGGCGCCTACGACGGCGACACGAGGTACGACCGCGCGGTCGGCCCGATGCAGTTCATCCCCTCCACCTGGGCGCACTGGGGCAGGGACGGGAACGGCGACGGACGCAAGGACCCCGGCAACGTCGTCGACGCGTCCCTCGCGGCCGGCCACTACCTCTGCGCCGGGACGCGGAACCTGTCCCTGCGAGCGGATCTGGACCGGGCGGTCCTCAGCTACAACCACTCGGACACCTATCTGCGCACGGTCCTGTCCTGGCTGGAGTTCTACCGCAAGGGCGTCCACCAGGTGACCGACGGCAAGGGCGTGATCCCGGGGAGCCCCGGCGCGGGAGGGCGCCACGCACCCAAGACCCCGGTCGGCGGCCCCGGCAGCCCCGGCAAGGGCGGAGGCGGCATCGTCGTCGGCCCGCAGCCGAGCGGCTCGCCGAGTCCCTCCACCTCTCCCACCCCCACCCCGTCGGACTCCCCGAGTCCCGGCGATTCTTCCGGCCCCACCGATCCGGGTCCCGGCCCGACCGGCGGCAGCGGCCCCACGGACTCCCCGACGCCGGACCCCACCACCTCGCCCGATCCGACGACCACGCCCGACCCGACCACGTCACCCGACCCGGACCCCGGCACCACACCTCCCGAGTGCCCCACGGACACGGCGGACCCCGACCCCTCGCCCAGCGCCCCGCCCACGGACGGCGCCACTGACGGCCCCTGCGCCACCCCGACCCCGAGCCCCTGACGGGTCACCCCCGCCGAAGCACCTCGGACAGGTCGTACCGCACCACTTCCTCCAACTGCTCGTAGGAGCAGTCGGCGGCGGTGCGGTCCGGCCGCCACCGCCGGAACTGCGTGGTGTGGCGGAACCTGTCACCCTCCATGTGGTCGTACGCCACCTCGCAGACCCGCTCCGGGCTGAGAGCCACCCAGGACAGGTCCTTCCTGCCCGACCACCTGCTCGGCGCGCCCGGCAGCCGCGAACCCTCGTGCGCCGTCGCGTCCGCCCAGGCGGACCAGGGGTGTTCGGCGGGTTCGACGCGCAACGGATCCAGCTCCTCCAGGAGTTCGGCGCGCCGCTTCATCGAGAAGGCCGCGCACACCCCGACGTGCTGGAGCGCGCCCCCGGAGTCGTACAGGCCGAGCAGGAGCGAGCCGACCACCGGGCCGCTCTTGTGGAAGCGGTAGCCCGCCACGACGCAGTCGGCGGTCCGCTCGTGCTTGATCTTGAACATGACCCGCGCGTCCGGCTTGTACGGCAGGTCGAGCGGCTTGGCCACCACCCCGTCCAGCCCCGCGCCCTCGTAGCGCTCGAACCACTCCTGGGCGAGCGAGGCGTCCGTGGTCGCCGGGGCCAGGTGAACCGGCGCCGAGGCACCCTCCAAGGCCCTCTCCAGGACGGTGCGTCGTTCGGTCTGCGGGGCGGTGAGGAGGGACGTGCCGTCCAGCGCGAGGACGTCGAAGGCGACGAGACTCGCAGGATTCCGCTCGGCCAGCATCCGCACCCGGGAATCGGCCGGGTGGATGCGCTCGCTCAGCCGGTCGAAGTCCAGACGCCCCTCGTGCGGCAGGACGATCTCGCCGTCGATCACGCAGCGCGGCGGCAGATTCTCCCGCACGGCGGCGACCACCTCGGGGAAGTAGCGGGTGAGCGGCTTCCCGGTCCGGCTGCCGATCACCACCTCGTCGCCGTCCCGGTGCACGATCGCGCGGAAGCCGTCCCACTTCGCCTCGTACTGCATCCCCGGGGGGATCCTGGAGACGGACTTGGCGAGCATCGGCTTCACAGGAGGCATCACCGGCAGGTCCATGGCCCGATCCTCTCCCGGCGTGCGGGGCACGTCTTCCGATATGCGCCATATGTGGGCCCGGCCTACGGTGTCCGACATGGGAGCAGGAGCAGCGGTGGAGCTGGACGTGGGCGGACGGGCCGTACGGCTGTCCAACCCTGACAAGGTGTACTTCCCGGAGAAGGGCTACACCAAGAGGGACGTGGCCGACTACTTCCGGGCCGTGGGGCCCGGCATCCTCCGCGCCCTGCGCGAGCGGCCGACCACACTGCAGCGCTTCGTCGACGGGGTCGAGGGCGACTTCTTCTACCAGAAGCGCGCCCCCAAGAACCTGCCCGACTGGACCCCCACCGCCCGGATCGAGTTCCCCAGCGGCCGGCACGCCGACGAGATGTGCCCGACCGAGCTCGGCGCCGTCCTCTGGGCGGCCAACCTCGGCACCCTGACCTTCCACCCCTGGCCGGTGCGCAGGGCCGACACCGACCACCCGGACGAGCTCCGCATCGACCTCGACCCCCAGCCCGGCACCGACTACGCCGACGCGGTCAGGGCGGCCCACGAACTGCGCTCGGTCCTGGACGACCACGGCCTGCGCGGCTGGCCCAAGACCTCCGGCGGGCGCGGCATCCACGTCTTCGCCCCGATCGTCCCGGAGTGGACCTTCACACAGGTCAGACGGTCCGCCATCGCGGTGGGGCGGGAACTGGAACGCCGGATGCCGGACCGGGTCACCACGGCGTGGTGGAAGGAGGAACGGGGCGAGCGGATCTTCGTCGACTACAACCAGACGGCCCGCGACCGCACCATCGCCTCCGCCTACTCGGTACGCCCCTTCCCGCACGCTCCCGTCTCCGCACCCCTGCGCTGGGAGGAGATCGACGACGCCGAACCCCGCGACTTCGACCTCCGCACCATGCCCCTCCGCTACGCCGAGGTGGGCGATCTGCACGCGGAGATGGACGACCACGCCTTCCGGCTCGACCAGCTGCTGGAGCTGGCCGCACGGGACGAACGCGAGCACGAGCTCGGGGACCTGCCCTATCCGCCGGAGTACCCGAAGATGCCGGGCGAGCCGAAGCGGGTGCAGCCCAGCCGCGCCCGGCACGACGACGGCGACACCGTATGACCTCCGGTGCCGACGGCGAGCACGGGGCGCACGGAAGGCCGCCCACCCGGCGGGAGAAGTGGGAGACGTACAAGAGGTCGCCGTACTTCCCCGCGGTGGTCCTGGTCCTGATCGTGTCGGCCGCGGCGGGCCTCTTCGCGGGTTCGTACACCTACGCCATGGCCAATCCGACGCCGCACCGGATCCCTGCCGCGGTGCTCGACGGTCCCAGGGCGCCCCACGCCGCCGAGTTCGTCAAGGGGATGGAGAGCGCGCTCGACGCCTCCCTCGAACTCCACAGGTACCCGGACGGCGCACAGGCCCGCGCGGCGCTGGACGAGCAGAAGATCTTCGTGATCCTGCGGAGCACGGGGAACGGCGTCCTGATGCAGGTCGCGGGCGCCTCGGGCGCCACCGTCGCGCAGCTGCTGGCCGAGACCGGCGTGAAGGTGGCCGACACCATCGGGGTCCCGCTCACGGTGACCGACGTCAAGCCGCTCCAGCGGGGCGACCCGCGGGGTCTCGCCCTCTTCTACATCTCGCTCGCCGCCGTCATCATGGGATTCCTCGGCGCGATCCAGCTCAGTGTGCACGCCCGGGAGCTGATCCCGCTGGAGCGGATCCTGTTCACCGTCGTGTACGCCCTGCTCGGAGGGTTCGCCATCGCGGCGGTCGTGGACTGGGGGCTCGGCGCGCTCGACCTGCCCTTCGCGCAGTCCTGGCTGATCCTGGCCTTCACCATGTTCACGTCCGGCATGGTCTTCACCATGTTCAACACCATCATGGGGCGCTGGGCGATGATCCCCACCTGGGGTGTCATGGTGCTGCTCGGCAACCCGTCGTCCGGCGGCGCGGTGTCCTGGCCGCTGCTGCCCTCGCTCCTCGGGCACGTCGGCCGCTGGCTCCCGCCGGGCGCCTCGGTCAACGCGCAGCACACGGCGGTCTACTACCAGGGCCACCAGTACGTCTTCCCGTACCTCGTCATGGCCGCCTGGGCGCTGGTCTCCTGCACGGTCTTCTGGGTGTGGCGCCACCGGCACCCCGGAGGCCGCGACCACATGCCCGAGCACGCGGCCACGGCCTCCTGAGCGTGTCCGGCCCCTCCTACAGCTCCTTGACGCGGATGTCGCGGTACGAGATCACGTCTGTGGTGCTGTGGACCTGGATTCCGATGTAGCCGGAGGCGTACCGGCGGCCGTCGGTGCCCGGGTCGTCGCCCCGCGGCGGCTCGAAGAGCTGACCGCCGTCGTTGTCGAACTCGTTCAGCAGGACACCGTTGCGGTAGACCGAGTAGTGCTGGTCCACCACCCGGATCTCGTAGTCGTTCCAGGTGCCCTTGGGGGTGACCCCGGCTCCGCCGAGACCCACCCGGTCGAATCCGTATACGGAACCGGTCTTGTACATGTCGCCGCCGGGTCCGTCGAAGGCCTGGATCTCATGGCCGTACTTGATGGCGGCCCACTCCGGGCGGGGCTCCTCCGGGTGGTCGTGGACGTTCGGGAAGCGGACGAAGACCCCGCCGTTGGCGTTGCCGGCGCCGGGGGCGTCATCCCGCCACTGGAGCTTCAGCGAGAAGTCCCCGTACTGCCGGGCCGGGAACCACAGCATCCCCATGCCCTCCACGGTGGTGGAGCTGGTGATCGAGCCGTCCTCCGTGTTCAGCCCGAACTTGCCGCCGCCGACGTGCTCCCACTTCGCGAGGGAGGCCGCCGTGCCGTCGAAGAGCTTGCGGTAGCCCTCGTCCTGCCCCGGCCTGCCGATGCCGGACTCCTTGGCGGCCCTGTAGATCTTCTTGTGCTCACGGGCGTCGACGACCCCGTCGGTGAGCAGCTTGTCCAGGACCTTGTCGACGTGCTTGAGGAACAGCGCGTGCGAGGACCAGTCCTTCTCGTCCTCGATCAGCTCGTTGATCGTGCAGCGGTTGCCGGTGAGCCGGTTGGGGACACCCGTGTCCACCGTGCCGACGATGACCGTGAGGCGTTCGTCGAACTCGGGGCAGTTGGGTGCCGGGACTCCGCCGCTCTCCGCGACGGTGAACGAGGACTGCTCGGCCTCCGAGGTGTTGCCGGCCTTGTCCGTCGCCCGGTGGGCGAACGTGTGGCGGCCGACGCGGTCGACGATGACGGGTGCGGAGTAGGCCAGGTACGGGCCGCCGTCGAGGGAGTACTCGACCTTGTCCACGCCCGAGTCGGCGTCGGTCGCGGTGACCGTCGCCCTGGCGCTGGTGATGAACGCGCCGTCCGAGTTCTTGTCGCCGGTCACCGCCACGGAGGTCACCGGCGGTGTCCTGTCCTGCGAAGGCGGCTCGACGACGGTGAAGTCGACGGACTTCTCGGCCGCAGCGTTGCCTGCCTTGTCGGTGGCGCGGTAGCGGACGGTGTGCGTCCCCACCTCGTGCACCATCACGGGTGCGGTGTACGGCTGCCAGGCGCCGTCGGCCCCGACCGCGTACTCGATGGTGTTGACGCCCGAACCGGTGTCGGACGCGGTCACGGTGACCGTGGCCATGCCGAGGTAGGCGCCCGAGTCGTCCCTCTCACCCGACACGGTCGCCGAGGTCTCCGGCGGGGTCTCGTCGTCCGTCGGAGGCGCGGCCACCGCGAAGTCGACGGACTTCTCGGCCGCCGCGTTGCCTGCCTTGTCCGTGGCGCGGTAGCGGACGGAGTGCGTCCCCACCTCGTCCACCACGACGGGTGCGGTGTACGGCTGCCAGGCGCCGTCGGCCCCGACCGCGTACTCGACGGTCCCGACACCCGAACCGGTGTCGGTGGCCGCCACAGTGACGGTGGCCTGGCCGATGTAGGCACCGTCGGCGTTCTTGTCACCGTCCACGGTCGCCGAGGTCTCGGGAGCGGTGGTGTCGTCGCCACCGCCGCCGTCCTCGGTCACCGTGAGGATGCCCTGCATCGAGCCGTGGCCGGGAATCGTGCAGTGGTAGAAGTACCGGCCGGGCGTGAGGGTGACGTCGACGCTGTGCTTGCCGCCCTCGCTGTCACTGGGGTTGGCGAGGATGTTGACCGCGACGTCGTCGTTGAACTCCGGGTCGGAGACGCTGAACGTCAGCGTGTGCGGCATCCCCGAGGTGTTGCCGGTGGCCGCGCTGTTCTCGAAGACGATGGTCGCGGCACCGGCCACCGCGGTCTTGGGCGCGCTCAGGTAGTGGTCGATGGGGTCGCCGGCGGTCCAGTTCAGGACCTGGTCGGCCGCGGCCGTCGCCCGGCCGTCGTCCTGTCCGTACGCGGCCGTCGAGGACAGCCCGAGGACCATCAGGAACGAGCCGAGCAGGGCGAGCCACCAGCGGGCGGGCCCGTACCGCCTCCGAGCGAGGAGCGAGGGGTGTCTCACTGCGCTGCCGCCTTCCTGGCCAGGTCTGCGGCGGCCGGGGTCGGACCGCCGCCCTTGTACGTCACGCGCCACAGCGCGGACTTGGTGTCGGAGGTGAAGAAGCCGCGCCCGTAGTCCAGTACGTAGAGCGAACCGTCCGGGGCGAACTTCCAGTCCATGAGGTTGCGGATGCCGTCCGCGCCGACCGGGATGATCTTCTTCAGGGACTCGGCGTGGGTGGGCAGACCGCCCTTGCCGACGGTCTTCGGATCGGTCAGCACGGCGTGGCGCGGCTGGGTGTCGTCGTAGAAGTCACCGACGAACCACTTGCCGTCCCAGTACGAGGGCCACTTGGCCTCGCTCGTGCTCGCCGCGTCGTAGCGGTAGACCGGACCGTTCATCGTGGCCTGGCCGCCGCCCTTGAGCCAGGGCAGGAGCTCCTTCTGGTCCTCCACCTTGTAGCTCGGGACGCCGTCGGCGTCGCGCGGGTAGTCGACGCCGCCGCCCTGGGGGGAGTACCAGATGGTGTTCGACGTGATCGGCGGCAGCTTGACCAGGCCGTCGTTGTTCGGCGACTCGTTCCTCGGCGCGTCGCAGTCGTACCAGTCGAGCGGCTTGGACGGGTCGGGCAGGTTGCGGTCCCGGTAGGGCTGCTTGTTGCCCATGCAGTAGGGCCAGCCGTGGTTGCCGGCCCGGGTGATCGCGGCGAACGTGTCGTACTTCGCGGGCCCCCAGGTCGTGCTGGGAGCGCCGGCGTCGGGGCCGACCCAGCCCGCGTACAGCGTGTCGGTCGACTTGTCGATGGAGATGCGCGCCGGGTTGCGGACCCCCATCACGTAGATCTCGCCGCGGGTCTTTCCGCCGCCCTCGTCCGGCTCCCTGCCGGTGAAGAGGTTGCCCCCGGGCAGGGTGTACGTGCCGTCGTCCTCGGGGTGGATCCGCAGGATCTTGCCGTTGAGGTTGTTGGTGTTGCCCGCGGTGCGGCGGGCGTCGGCGAACGACACGCCCTTGTAGTTCGGCTCCGGGTTGTTGCCCGAGTAACCGTCGCTGAAGCCGGAGGAGTTGTTGTCACCCGTGGCGATGTAGAGGTTGTTCTTCGAGTCCCATGCCATGCCGCCGCCCGCGTGGCAGCAGCTGTGGATCTGGACCGGCCAGTGCAGCAGCACCTTCTCTGACGCCAGGTCCAGCTTGCTCGTGGCGTGGTCGAAGGTGAAGCGCGAGACCTGACGCACCGCCATCTGCTTGTCGCGGTCGATCTTCGCGTGCGGTGTGTAGTGCAGATACACCCAGCCGTTTGTGGCGAAGTCCGGGTCCAGCTCGATACCGAGCAGTCCCTCCTCGACCTTGACCAGCTCGTCGCCGCCGCCCTTGTTGCCGAAGACGCTCAGCTTGCCGGCGAGAGTGACCTTCTTGGTCGAGGGGTCGTAGACGTGGATCTCGCCCTCGCCCTTGCCCACATCGGGGTTCTTCCAGTCGGTGACCACCGGCACGCTGCTGTCCGCGCCGCCGCGCCCGATGTAGAAGACCCGGCCGTCCTTCGCGGTGACCAGGCCGTGGGGCTCACCGATCTGGTCGTTCTTGCCGGGCTGGTTGGGTTGGGTGAGGCGCTCGGCCGTGTAGTTGGAGTCGATCGTGGCCTTGCAGTCGGCCTGCGAGACGCGGCTCGTCCAGGCCAGCGCACCGCGCAGGTGGTCCCGGAAGTCGGTCTCGGCGAAGCTCGCGGCCGTACCGCCCATGGCGGTGTAGAAGGACCGGCCGCCGTCGTAGTCGCGGCACCAGGAGACCGGGTGGTCCCAGCCGTTGGCGCTCTTGCCCGGGGTGTAGGTGAGCTCGCGGACCCGGGCCACGGTGTGGACGTCGCCGGACGGATTGTCCTTCCAGTTCAGCCACTTGTCCGGACGCTTCCACTCCAGCGGGAGGTTCTTCGTCGCCGGGTGCTGCCGGTCGCCGATCTCCACGGTCGCACGCTGGACCGCCGTCGGGCTGTCGGCGGCCGGGCGGGCGCCCACGAGACCGGTGAACCAGTCGGAGTACGGCTCGGTGCGCGCCGCGTCGTGGATGCCGAGGAAGCCGCCGCCGGCCTCCATGTACGCCTCCAGGCCCGCCTCCTGCTCCGGGTCCAGCACGTCACCGCCGCCGGTCAGGAAGACGACCGCGTTGAACCTGCCGAGCTTCTTGCCGTTGGTGAAGACCCCGGCGTCGTCGGTGGCGACGGTCTTGAAGCGCCCGGCCTCCGGGCCGCTGAGCCCGATCTTCTCGACGGCCGCGATCCCCGCGTCCACGGTCGGCGACTCCTCGCCCGCCGAGGCGTGGAACACCAGCACCCTCACGTCTGCCCCGCCCGGTGGCGAGGGAAGGGACAACGTTGTCGCCACCCGTTCCCCGAGCCCCGGATCGGGATAGGGGCTCGCGGCGGCGTTCCCGCCCAGCAGGGACGCGGTCAAGGCCCCGACCCCTACGGCCGCCGCGATGCCGCGGCGCGATCTGGACCTGCGATGTGGTGTGCGCTGCATGTGGTCACCCACCCTCTTGGTCACTTCTCCGGTCACTTCTCCGTCACCGCGCCTCTGTGGTCACTGCGACAGCGCACGAAGCTAGACCTCTTTTCGCGGCTCGCCAATAGGTATGGCAGCAATCGAACGAACTTTGTCCTGAGTGTGGATAAACGGGGTTCCCCCGGCTACGGTGTGGGCCGTCCAGGGGTGCAGCGCGTCAGTTTCCGTCTCTCAGTGGGGAGTTCGACATGGACCGAAGGACCTTCAACCGCCGGATGCTGGTGGGCGGCGGGGTGGCGGCTGCGACCGGGGTGACATCGATGTCACTCGGTGCGGTCCAGGCCACCTCGGCCGAGAACCCGGCGAAGACCGCGCCGGCCGGGGGAGTCGTCCGCCATCTCAAGCTGTACGCCGAGAAGTTGGCGGACGGCTCGATGGGCTACGGCCTGGAGAAGGGCAAGGCGTCGATCCCGGGTCCGCTCATCGAGATCACCGAAGGCGACACGCTGCACATCGAGTTCGAGAACACCACGGACGTGGACGCCAGCCTCCACGTCCACGGCGTGGACTACGACATCGCGAGCGACGGCACCCGCATGAACAGGAGCCACGTCGAACCCGGCGGCACCCGTACGTACACCTGGCGCACGCACGCCCCCGGCCGCCGGAAGGACGGCACCTGGCAGGCCGGCAGCGCGGGCTACTGGCACTACCACGACCACGTCGTCGGCACGGACCACGGAACCGGAGGCATCCGCAAGGGCCTGTACGGGCCCCTCGTCGTGCGCCGGAAGGGAGACGTGCTTCCCGACAGGACGATCACGATCGTCTTCAACGACATGACGATCAACAACAAGGCGGCCCACGAGAGCCCGGACTTCGAGGTGACCGTGGGCGACCGGGTCGAGGTCGTGATGATCACGCACGGCGAGTACTACCACACGTTCCACATCCACGGGCACCGCTGGGCCGACAACAGGACGGGCCTGCTCACCGGACCCGACGACCCCAGCCGCGTGATCGACACGAAGATCTGCGGGCCGGCCGACTCCTTCGGCTTCCAGATCATCGCGGGCGAGCACGTGGGCGCGGGCGCCTGGATGTACCACTGCCACGTCCAGAGCCACTCCGACATGGGGATGGCCGGGCTGCTGCTGGTAGCCAAGGCCGACGGCACGGTCCCGGGATACGACCCGCCGCACCACGCGGCCGGGACCGCGGAGACGCACGAGCACTGAGGGGTTTCGCCGGCTTCCGTCCGCGCGGACGCCCGGTCGGGCCGGGCGCCATCGGGCGGAGGCCCAGCGGCGGGCTCCGCCACGGCGACACGTGTGCACCGGCGGTCGCCGGGGCTGCGGCCGACGGGCCCCGGTGCAAGACTCGGGAGAAGGGGGAAACCACCGCGCCGCGAGACGCGTGGGACACGGAACCGTCCGAGGAGCACACCATGCTCGACCCGTCCTTCGAGACCGGCGCCCCCAACTGGATCGATCTGGGTACCCCCGACATCGACGCGGCCACGGCCTTCTACCACGGTCTCTTCGGCTGGGAGCTGGTGCCCGGCGGCCCCGAGATCGGTGGCTACGGGACGTACCAGCTCAGGGGCAGGACCGTCGCAGGCGTCATGACCGTGCCGGAGGGCAAGGGGAAGCCCGCATGGTCGGTGTACTTCCAGACCCCGGACGCCGACGCCACGGCGCGGACGGTGCGGCAGGCGGGCGGGACCGCCGCGTTCCCTCCGATGGACGTGCTGGACTACGGGCGCATGGGCGGCTTCACGGACAGCACGGGAGCGTACTTCGGCGTCTGGCAGCCCGGGACGAACACCGGGCTCGGCGTGATCATGGAGCCGGGCGCACTGATCTGGTCCGAGCTGTACACCCCGGACGTTCCCGCGGCGGCGGGGTTCTTCACCACCGTGTTCGGTTGGCAGACGGGGGAGATGAAGTATCCGGGCGGTTCCTACACGATGCTCCGCCCCGCCGACGGCGACAGCGACGAGTCGGCCTTCGGCGGGCTCGTTCCCCTCGACCGGGCGACAGGCGAGGCCGCGGCCGGACCGCACTGGCTGCCCTACTTCTGCGTGGATGACACCGACACGGCGGCGGCCGACGCGGAGCGGCTCGGCGGCCGGGTGACCATGGCCGCCACCGACATCCAGGAGGTCGGCCGGATCGCGTTCCTCGCCGACCCCGCGGGTGCGGCCTTCGCGGTGATCAAGCCGGTGATGCCCCAGGCCTGACCCCGGGCGTACGGCCCGGCGGCGCGCCCGGGCCCGGCCGTTGAACGATCGTTGATCGCCTGTTTATCGCGGCAGGGCACCGTGTGCGTCATGCCGATCAACACCGTGACGACCGACGAGCTCCCCTGGCAGGAGACGGCGCTGTGCGCCCAGGCCGGGCCCGAGTTCTTCTTCCCGGCTCCGGGGAGCTCCACCCGGGAAGCCAAGCAGCTGTGCAACGCCTGTGAGGGCCGGACGGCCTGCCTGGAGTACGCGATCGCCCATGACGAGCGCTTCGGTGTCTGGGGCGGACTGTCCGAGAAGGAACGCGAGCGGTTGCGCAGAGGCCGCCGCGACGCGCGCTGACCCGCCGGCGGGGCGGGCCCCCGTACGTCAGTCGATGCGGAAGGTCTCGCCGTACACCTGCCACACCAGCGGTGTCTCCAGGCCGAGGTTGCCCTCACGCAGGAACACCCGTTGGGCCGTGTCGATGCGGGTCGTGTCGCGCTGCACCTTCCGTGCCTTGATCGCCGACCGGCTCTCGTCGAGGAACGCGTTCAGGTACGCCTTCTCGTCGCCGCCCTCCGCGGCCGTGTCCGCCGACGCCATCGCGGCGTCGCGGATGCCGTAGAAACCGTCGGCCTCGACACCGGGCCCGTGCAGCACCATCGCGTCGTAGTAGACGAACTGTCCCAGGGTGCCGAGGCCGTCCAGCTTCGCGAGCCGGACCGCCGGTTCGAAGTACAGCTCGTCGCGCGCGTCGTCCTGCGCCTTCCGGAAGGCCGGATCGTCGGCCGCCTCGCGCCACGCGCCGGTGAACCCGGGATCCAGGCCCTCGTGCGAGTCGGTGCCGTCCACCTCGCGCAGCGCGGGGAGGAACGGGGCCAGCGGGTTGTCCGGGTGCTTCCCGGTGTAGGACTCGACCAGTTGCAGCATGTCGTTCGTCCCGGAACAGAAGCCGACGATCCCCGCGGTGTACCCGGTGCCGTCATGCACGTCCTCGATCGTCCCGTACTGGCTGCGCCAGTCCAGGGTGGACGCCTCCGCGCTCGACACGATCCGGGACGCCCTCTCCTTCATCCCGGGTGCGGCGAGGCCGGGCGGCAGCGAGTCGATCTGCTCGGCCTCCTCCGCCTCCTCGGCCGCTTCCGGCTTCTCGTCGCCGTCCTTCGTGGGTCCGGCAGCCTGGGGAACCACGGTGGGGGGCTCGGAGTCACCGCTGCTGAACATGATCGAAGCCACGATGGCGATCGGCGCACCGAAAAGGACAAGACGCGTCACAGGTTTCACCGGCACAGAATACGTTCGGTGAAGCTCTGGGTGCAGTCCAATCGCGGAGGCGGCGCACGCGGGGCGTACGCCGCCTCTCGGAGCGGTTCCGGACGCTCTTACCCGACCCGGCCGGCGAGCAGCCGGGGAGCCCGCCGGGTCGGGGTCGGCCCAGGGTCAGGCCTGGGCGGCGCGGGACGCCAGACGGGCCCTGCGCGCCGCCAGCTTCTCGTCGAACTTCGACGCCTCGCTGTCCAGGCCGCTCATGTACATGCCGAGTTCCTCCTGCGCCTTCAGGCCCTCCGGACCGAGACCGTCGATCTCGAGCACCTTCAGGTAGCGCAGCACGGGCTGGATCACGTCGTCGTGGTGGATGCGCATGTTGTAGATCTCGCCGATCGCCATCTGCGCGGCGGCCCGCTCGAATCCGGGCATGCCGTGGCCGGGCATGCGGAAGTTGACGACCACGTCCCGCACGGCCTCCATCGTGAGGTCGGGAGCGAGGTCGAACGCCGCGGACAGCAGGTTGCGGTAGAAGACCATGTGCAGGTTCTCGTCGGTCGCGATCCGGGCCAGCATCCGGTCGCAGACGGGGTCGCCCGACTGGTGGCCGGTGTTGCGGTGCGAGACGCGCGTCGCGAGCTCCTGGAAGGCGACGTACGCCACGGAGTGCAGCATGGAGTGGCGGTTGTCGGACTCGAAGCCCTCCGCCATGTGCATCATGCGGAACTCCTCGAGCTTGTCCGGGTCGACGGCGCGCGAGGTCAGCAGGTAGTCGCGCATCACGATGCCGTGCCTGCCCTCCTCCGCGGTCCAGCGGTGCACCCAGGTGCCCCAGGCGCCGTCGCGCCCGAACAGGGAGGCGATCTCGTGGTGGTAGCTGGGGAGGTTGTCCTCGGTCAGCAGGTTCACGACGAGGGCGATCCGCCCGATGTCGGTGACCTTGGACTGGCCGGACTCCCACGCCTCGCCGTCCTCGAAGACGCCGGGGAAGTTCCGGCCGTCCGAGAACGGTACGTACTCGTGGGGCATCCAGGCCTTGGCGACCTTGAGATGGCGGTTGAGTTCCTTCTCCACCACCTCTTCCAGCGCGTACAGCAGCTGGGCGTCGGTCCACGCCTTCGAACTTCCGAGGTGGGGAGAGGTGATCGTCACGGGGAGCTCCTGGGGACGGGAGAATTACCTACGGCTTCGTAGGTTACGTGACCGTAGGTTAAGGCTGCGGTAAGGCCATAACCAAGCCCGGTCATCGCGGTACCCGATCACATGAGGTTATCCATGCAGCTCAGAGGCCTGCTCGGCGGACAGGTCGGGCCTCGTCGTCCGGGCTGCGGCCGGCGGCCGGCGGGCGAGCCGGATGGGCCCGTTCCGCGTGCGGCGGCACGGCTTCGGTGCGGCACGAAAGGCTTCCGGCGGCGTGACCGGGTTCAGGGCGGTCCGGACCGCCCTCAACCCGCAGCATCCCGGATCTCAGCAGGCTCCGCCCAGCAGATCCGTCAGATCGCCGTCGAGATCCAGGAACCGGTACTCGTCGCCCACCGGCACGAGCTCCTGCGCCCGCCTCAGGAAGCGCCGCAGCTCGGACGTCCTGACGTGGACCATGGCGATGCCCTCGACGGCGTGGAACTCCAGCACCGTGCGGTCGTACCCGAACGGCCTGACCCTGACGTCGCCCACCCCGGCGGGCGCCTCCATCCCCGTGGTCAGCAGCTCACGGGAGAACTCCCAGGACACCTCGGTGCCTTCGAGGGTCGCCGGTGCCGGGAACGCCATGCGGACGGCGAAGGGGTCACCGCGGTCGTAGTGCAGGATCGCGGGCAGGGTCTCCATCCGCGGCGCGGACGCGACCATGCGGGCCTGCACGGACTGCTCGATAACGCTGGACAAGGCCTGCTCCCTCTCGCCTACGAACGGCTCCCGGCTCTGGAGTAGACGACGGAACGTCTCGATCCGTGCACTGGCGGGCAGCGTGAGCTGCGTCACCGTACGGCTTCCTCCCTCCGGTCGACTGCCCCGATTCACGCCGTGCACCCTGGACGCCCCTCGCCCGGTGGGTTAGCTTCCAGCGCCATGAGGGCCATGCGGAAGACGAGACGGCTGATGGCGCTGGGACTGTGCGGCGCGGCGGTGACCGCCGCACTGGCTGTGCCGTCGGCGCAGGCCGCCGCGGGCGGACACGGGGGCGCGGCTCGCGGGTGGACGCTCACCGGCACCGGGACGGACGCGAGGTTCCGCGGTCTCGCCGCCGTGGGCCGCGACGCCGCCTGGGTCGCGGGATCCGGGGGCACGGTGCTCCGTACCGAGGACGGCGGGAGGCACTGGCTCGATGTCTCGCCCGCCGCAGCGGACGGGCTGGAGTTCCGCGACATCGAGGCCTTCGACCGGCGCCGGGCGGTGGCCCTGGCCATCGGCGAGGGCGAGGCGTCCCGGGTCTTCCGCACCGAGGACGCGGGAAGGACCTGGGCGGAATCCTTCCGCAACGACGACTCCCGGGCCTTCTACGACTGTCTGACGTTCTTCGACAGCCGTCACGGGCTCGCGATGAGCGACCCGGTGGACGGGAGGTTCCGCATCCTGTCCACCTCCGACGGCGGCCGGAGCTGGCGTGTGCTGCCCGACGCCGGAATGCCCGCCGCGCAGCCCGGCGAGGCCGGGTTCGCGGCGAGCGGCCAGTGCCTCGTCAGCGCGGGCCGCGGCGACGTCTGGCTGGCCACCGGCGGCGCGGCGACCGCGCGCCTCCTGCACTCCCGTGACCGCGGCCTCAACTGGACGGAGACGGCGGCGGGCATCCCGGCCGGGGACCCGGCACGCGGGGTGTTCGGCGTCGCCTTCCGCGACCGTACGCACGGCATCGCCGTCGGCGGCGACTACCGGGAGGACCAGGCCTCCCCGGACGCCGCGTCCGTCACCGGTGACGGCGGCCGGAGCTGGCACCGCGCGACGACCCCGCCGCCGGCCTACCGCTCCGGGGTCGCGTGGCTGCCGCACAGCCGTCGCTCGGCGCTGGCCGTCGGTCCGACCGGGACCGACGTCACCCGGGACGGCGGGCGCACCTGGCGCACCGTGGACACCGGCTCGTACGACACGGTGGACTGTGCGGCGGACGGCGGCTGCTGGGCCTCGGGCGAGAAGGGACGCGTCGCCCGGCTCCACTGACTCGGCCGTACCGGCCGTGCCGGTGCCGTTCCGCGGCGCGGTGCCTCCTTCGGGTCGCGGCGCCGCATCGCACCACCGGCGCCGCCCGCCCTCGCCGGGGGAAGAGCCGGCAGCAGTACATCCCCCGGCAGGCTCCGACCACGAACCGCGCCTGATCGGCGAGCAGTTCGGCCGCGCTCGGAACCACGCCGAGCAGCGGTCCGCGCCGGGAGGGCCAAGGCCCTGTCGTGGGAGAGGCGCACACGCCGCACCGCGTCCCCGGTGGCCCGCGCGCGTCCGCACCCGGGGGGCACGAAGTCCCTGGCTTCCATCGTGTGGTCGCCCGGGCCGAGGACGTATCCGCCGTGCCGGGTGTCGATGCGCGGTCCGTGCCGCCGCGGTCGTGCACCCGCCGGGGACCACCGGACAGCCCTTAGACTGGCCCGCCGTGACGACTTTCCGGATGCCTGCCGACGAGGCCGAAGCCCGCGCCGTGCAGGACGTGTTGCGGCCCCGCGTCGTACTCGACGAGCCGGGGCCGCCGCCCGGGGCCGGCCGGGTCACCGGGGTCGACGTCGCCTACGACGACGAGCGGGATCTCGTCGTCGCGGCGGCCGTCGTCCTGGACGCGGCCACCCTGGAGGTGGTCGCCGAGTCGACCGCCGAGGGCCGGGTGACGTTTCCCTACGTCCCCGGGCTCCTCGCCTTCCGCGAGATCCCGGCGGTACTGGCCGCGCTGGAGGCCCTCCCGGTGGACCCCGGGCTCGTCGTCTGCGACGGGTACGGGCGGGCGCACCCCCGCAGGTTCGGGCTGGCCAGCCATCTCGGCGTCCTGACCGGCCTGCCGGTCATCGGCGTCGCCAAGAACCCCTTCACCTTCCGCCACGACCCGCCCGGACCCCTGCGGGGCGCCTTCACACCGCTCCTGGACGGGGACGAGGAGGTGGGCAGGGCGCTGCGTACCCAGGACGGCACCAAGCCCGTCTTCGTCTCCGTCGGTCACCGCACCGGGCTGGACAACGCCTGCGCCCACACGCTCGCGCTGGCCCGCGACTTCCGTCAGCCGGAGACCACCCGCCGGGCCGACGCCCTGTGCCGCTCCGCGCTGCGGGCTGCGGCAGGCCGGCCGCCGCTCCCGCCCGAGCTGTCGGGGCCTGCCGGATCTGTTGCCGACTGAGTACAAGGACGGATGTTCCTCGTCGAACATCGGGGGCAGGCTGGTACACATGATCAACCACCACGCACCCCAGATGAGCACCGGTACCGTACGTCTCTCCCAGCGCGGCATAGCCGTCGGCATGACGCTGGGAGTTCTCGCGGGAGCGGGCTGGACCGTGTCCATGGTCGTCACCCTGGCGTCCTGGATGAGCTGACCCCGGGCGTGCCCCCGCGTCCTCCGGTGGTCAGCGCACCGCCGCCACCCGGAAGCGCAGACCGGCCGCCTTCAACCGTTCCAGCAGCGCATCGCCCATCGCCACGGCCGTCGTGACCTGACCCGACGTCGTCGGCAGATCGTCCTGGGCGAGCGAGAGCGCCGACTCGGCCAGCATCTTCGCCGTCTCGCCGTAGCCGGGGTCGCCGCCCGACACCTCCGTGAATACCCGCCGTCCGCCGCCCTCCCCGACGAAGCGGACCGTGAACCAACTCCGCCCCCGGCGCCCCTCGTCCGGCCCCGTGCCCGGTTCGACCCGTGCCGACAGCCAGTTCCGCGCGGCCGGTATCTGGGCGGCCCCCACCAGCAGGCCCACGGCCGCGACACCGCCGAGCGCGGTCGGCAGGTGCTTCACCGAGGCGAAGTGCCGGTAGCGGAAGTCGGGGCCGTAGCGCTCCAGTCCGCGCGCGGACCGCTCCACGACGCGCGGGTCCAGGGTGGGCAGCGGCAGTGCCCAGGTGCCGGTCTCGGCGCTGAAGTGCGGTGAGCCCTGCGGGGCACGCGCCCGTCGGCCCACCGTGCGCGGTTCGTGCAGCCGGCGTTCCCTCGCGGCACGCAGCATCTGCGGGCCCCGGCCCATCGCGGTGAGCGCGGAGGCGAACGTACCGCCCGAGAAGACCGCGTCGGTGCGCACGAAACCGTCGACGGTCAGCGGCACGCCCTCGGGAAGCTGCTGGACGGTGAAGTAGACGCCGAGGTCGTGCGGTACGGAGTCGAACCCGCAGGCGTGCACGAGGCGGGCACCCGTCTCGCGGGCCCGCGCGTCGTGCTCCACGTACATCCGGTCGACGAACTCGGCCTCCCCCGTCAGGTCGGTGTAGTCCGTCCCGGCCTCGGCGCAGGCTGCGACCAGCCTCTCGCCGTACCAGACGTACGGGCCGACCGTCGAGGCCACCACGTGTGCCGATTCGGCCAGCTCCCGAAGGGCCGCGGTGTCGTCCGCGTCGGCCGTCAGCAGGGGGAGGTCCGCACAGTGCGGACGGTCCGAGGCCAGGCGGTCGCGCAGCTGCTCCAGCTTGGCGCGGCTGCGGCCCGCCAGGGCCCAGCGGAAGCCGTCCGGCGCGTGGGCGGCCAGATATTCGGCGGTGAGTGCCCCGACAAAGCCCGTGGCTCCGAAGAGGACGACGTCATAAGGGCGTTCTGCCCTGTTCTGCCTGTTCATGAGTTCCTCCGCAGGGGCCGGCGCCGAAGTAGCAGGCAGAGGGTAGCGGAGGCGTTCGTGGCGCTGCGAGGCCGGGAGGGTCCCGGTGCGAGAGGATCCGGGGAAGAACTAAGCGCTTGCTCGGCCAAAAGGGTTGTGCCGAGCGTGGTCCGTTCTTAGCATCATCGATGTTACATCAGTTGTGTCATACCGCTGGGGGCTTGATGGCAACGACAGGACACGGGTCGCAGGGCCCGCTGGCCGGGGTGCGCGTCGTCGAACTGGCGGGCATCGGCCCGGGGCCGTTCGCCGCGATGCTCCTCGCCGACCTCGGCGCCGACGTGGTGCGGGTCGACCGGCCGGGCGGCGCGGTGCTCGGAATCGATCCCGCGTTCGATCTCACCAACCGCAACAAGCGATCGGTCCTCGTCGACCTCAAGGCCGAGGACGGGGCCGGACAGGTGCTCGGCCTCGTCGAGCGCGCGCACGTCCTGATCGAGGGCTACCGGCCCGGCGTCGCCGAACGCCTCGGCGTGGGGCCCGAGGCCTGCCTCGCGCGCAACCCGCTGCTCGTGTACGGACGCATGACGGGCTGGGGTCAGGACGGGCCGCTGGCCGACCGGGCCGGGCACGACATCGACTACATCGCCCTCAGCGGCACCCTCTCCATGATCGGCAGGTCCGGAGAGCCGCCGACCGTGCCCGCCAACCTGGTCGGCGACTACGCGGGCGGCTCGCTCTACCTCGTCGTCGGCGTGCTCGCCGCCCTCCAGCACGCGCGTACACCCGGAGGGACGGGCCAGGTCGTCGACGCGGCGATCGTCGACGGCGCCGCCCACCTCGCCACGATGATCCACGGCATGCTGGCGGCCGGCCACTGGCAGGACCGGCGCGGCGCCAACCTCCTCGACGGCGGCAGCCCCTTCTACGGCTCCTACGAGACCTCCGACGGCCTGTACATGGCGGTCGGGCCCCTCGAACCCCGCTTCTACGAGGAGTTCGCCACGCTCCTGGACCTCGGGGACGAGGCACCCGACCGCGACGACTTCGGGCGCTGGGAGGAACTGCGCGCACTCGTCGCCGAACGCTTCAGCACCCGGACCCGCGCCGAGTGGACCAAGATCTTCGAGGGCACGGACGCCTGTGTGGCCCCCGTGCTCTCGCTCCGTGAGGCACCCGGCCACCCCCACCTGGCCGCCCGCTCCACCTTCCTGGAGCACAGCGGCCTCACCCAGCCCGCCCCCGCCCCCCGCTTCTCCGCGACGCCCGCCCGAGTGCGCAGCGGACCCGCGCTGCCCGGAGCGGACACCGAGGCCGTCGCCGCGGACTGGGACCTGCCGGGCCTGCTGACCAGCGGGAAGGAGCCGGCCGGCTGATGGAGAACTCCCCTCCGCCGGACCGCGCGAGCGACCCGCGCGCCGCCCGCGACCGGGCCACCACGCCCGACCACACACCCACCGGCTCCTGGCCGACGCGGCTCATCTCCACCGTCAACCGGCTCCAGGGGGCTTGAAGTGCAGCGGCAGATCTTCGACGAAGAGCACGACGCGTTCCGTGAGACGGTCCGTACCTTCCTGTCCAAGGAGGTCCTGCCGTACTACGAGCAGTGGGAGCAGGACGGCATCGTCCCGCGCGAGGCCTGGCTCGCGGCCGGTCGTCAGGGACTGCTCGGCCTCGCCGTCCCGGAGGAGTACGGCGGCGGCGGCAACGCGGACTTCCGCTACAGCGCCGTGCTCGCCGAGGAGTTCACCCGGGCCGGCGTCTCCGGGCTGGCGCTCGGCCTGCACAACGACATCATCGGGCCCTATCTCACCGGCCTCGCCACCGAGGAGCAGAAGCGGCGCTGGCTGCCCGGGTTCTGCAGCGGCGAGACCGTCACCGCCATCGCCATGACCGAACCCGGAGCCGGGTCCGACCTCCAGGGCATCCGCACCTCGGCCGAGGACAGGGGCGACCACTGGCTCCTCAACGGATCGAAGACGTTCATCTCCAACGGCATCCTCGCCGACCTCGTGATCGTCGTGGCCAAGACCTCACCCGACGGGGGTGCGAAGGGCCTGTCGCTGCTCGTCGTGGAGCGCGGGGCCGAGGGCTTCGAACGGGGCCGCAACCTCGACAAGATCGGCCAGAAGTCCCAGGACACCGCCGAGCTGTTCTTCGACGACGTACGCGTCCCCAAGGACAACCTCCTCGGCGAGCTCGACGGCGCGTTCCTGCACCTCATGACCAACCTGGCCCAGGAACGCATGGGCATAGCGGTCGCCGGTATCGCCGCCGCGGAGCACCTCCTGGAGATCACCACCCGCTATGTCAAGGAGCGCGAGGCCTTCGGGCGCCCGCTCTCCAAGCTCCAGCACATCCGGTTCGAGATCGCCGAGATGGCCACCGAGTGCGCCGTCACCCGCACCTTCCTCGACCGGTGCATCGTCGACCACTCCGAGGGGACGCTCGACGCCGTGCACGCCTCGATGGCCAAGTGGTGGGCCACCGAGCTGCAGAAGCGCGTCGCCGACCGGTGCCTGCAACTCCACGGCGGATACGGCTACATGACGGAGTACAAGGTCGCGAAGGCATTCGTCGACGGCCGTATCCAGACCATCTACGGCGGGACGACCGAGATCATGAAGGAGATCATCGGCCGCTCGCTGCTCGCCTGACCCCCTGCCCAGCACCGACCCCGAAAGGCAGCTGCCTTGAGTACCGAAGCATTCGTCTACGACGCGATCCGCACCCCGCGCGGCCGCGGCAAGGCCAACGGCGCCCTGCACGGCACCAAGCCGATCGACCTCGTCGTCGGCCTCATCCACGAGATCCGGGGGCGCTTCCCCGGCCTGGACCCGGCGGCCATCGACGACATCGTCCTCGGCGTCGTCAGCCCGCTCGGCGACCAGGGCTCCGACATCGCACGTATCGCGGCGATCGCGGCCGGGCTGCCGGACTCCGTGGCGGGCGTACAGGAGAACCGCTTCTGTGCCTCCGGCCTCGAAGCGGTCAACCTCGCCGCGGCGAAGGTCCGTTCGGGCTGGGAGGACCTCGTCCTGGCGGGCGGTGTCGAGTCGATGTCGCGGGTGCCGATGGGCTCGGACGGCGGTGCCTGGGCCATGGACCCGATGACCAGCTTCGAGACCGGCTTCGCCCCGCAGGGGATCGGCGCCGACCTCATCGCGACCATCGAGGGCTTCTCGCGCCGGGACGTCGACGAGTACGCCGCCCTGTCCCAGGAGCGCGCCGCCGTCGCCTGGAAGGAGGAGCGCTTCGCCCGTTCCGTCGTCCCCGTCAGGGACCGCAACGGCCTGCTCGTCCTCGACCACGACGAGCACATGCGCCCCGGCACCACGGCGGAGTCGCTCGCCGGCCTCAAGCCCTCGTTCGCCACGATCGGCGAGCTGGGGGGCTTCGACGCCGTGGCCCTGCAGAAGTACCACTGGGTCGAGAGGATCGACCACGTGCACCACGCCGGGAACTCCTCCGGCATCGTGGACGGAGCCGCCCTGGTCGCCATCGGCTCGAAGGAGACCGGCGAGCGCTACGGACTCACCCCGCGCGCCCGGATCGTCTCCGCGGCCGTCTCCGGCTCCGAGCCGACCATCATGCTCACCGGACCGGCCCCCGCCACGCGCAAGGCGCTGGCCAAGGCCGGACTCACCATCGACGACATCGACCTCGTCGAGATCAACGAGGCATTCGCCGGAGTCGTCCTGCGCTTCGTCAAGGACATGGGCCTGAGCCTCGACAAGGTCAACGTCAACGGCGGCGCCATCGCGCTCGGCCACCCGCTCGGCGCGACCGGCGCGATGATCCTGGGCACCCTCATCGACGAACTCGAGCGCCAGGACAAGCGCTACGGCCTCGCCACCCTCTGCGTCGGCGGCGGCATGGGCGTCGCCACCGTCGTCGAGCGTCTCTGACCGTTCCCCTGCCTACGGAGAAGACAAGCAAATGACCGAGAGCACGACCATTCGCTGGGAACAGGACGAGACCGGCGTCGTCACCCTCGTACTCGACGACCCCGACCAGTCCGCCAACACGATGAACCAGGCGTTCAGGGACTCCATCGCGGCCGTCGCCGACCGCGCGGAGGCCGAGAAGGACTCCATCCGGGGCATCATCTACGCCTCCGCCAAGAAGACCTTCTTCGCCGGCGGCGACCTCAAGGACATGATCCGGATCGGTCCGGACAACGCCCAGGACGCCTTCGACGCCGGCAGCTCGATCAAGAGGTCGCTGCGCCGCATCGAGACGCTGGGCAAGCCGGTCGTCGCCGCGATCAACGGAGCGGCACTCGGGGGCGGTTACGAGATCGCCCTCGCCGCCCACCACCGTGTCGCCCTGGACGCCCCCGGCTCCCGTATCGGCCTGCCCGAGGTCACCCTCGGCCTGCTGCCCGCGGGCGGCGGCGTCACCCGCACCGTACGGCTGATGGGGATCGCGGACGCACTGCTGAAGGTCCTCCTCCAGGGCACCCAGTACACCCCCCGGCGGGCGCTGGACAACGGCCTGATCCACGAGGTCGCCGCCACCCGCGAGGAGATGCTCGACAAGGCCCGCGCCTTCATCGACGCCAACCCGGAGTCGCGGCAGCCCTGGGACGTCAAGGGCTACCGGATCCCCGGCGGCACCCCGTCGAACCCGAAGTTCGCGGCCAACCTGCCGGCCTTCCCGGCCAACCTGAAGAAGCAGCTGGCCGGCGCCCCCATGCCCGCGCCCCGCAACATCATGGCCGCGGCGGTGGAGGGAGCGCAGGTCGACTTCGAGACCGCGCAGACCATCGAGGCGCGCTACTTCACCGAGCTGGTCACCGGCCAGGTCGCGAAGAACATGATCCAGGCGTTCTTCTTCGACCTCCAAGCCGTCAACTCCGGCGCCAGCCGCCCTGCCGGCGTCCAGGAGCGCCAGGTCCGCAAGGTGGCCGTCCTCGGTGCCGGGATGATGGGAGCCGGAATCGCCTACTCCTGCGCCCGCGCCGGTATCGACGTCGTCCTCAAGGACGTGTCCACCGAAGCCGCAGCCAAGGGAAAGGCGTACAGCGAGAAACTGCTCGCCAAGGCGCTGTCCCGGGGCCGTACGACCGAGGCGAAGCGCGACGAGCTGCTGGCCCGCATCACCCCGACCGGTGACCCGGCCGATCTCGCGGGCTGCGACGCGGTGATCGAGGCGGTCTTCGAGGACACCGCGCTCAAGCACAAGGTGTTCCAGGAGATCCAGGGCGTCGTCGAGCCCGACGCGCTGCTCTGCTCCAACACCTCGACGCTGCCCATCACCGTGCTCGCCGAGGGTGTCGAGCGGCCGGCCGACTTCGTCGGGCTGCACTTCTTCTCGCCCGTCGACAAGATGCCGCTCGTCGAGATCATCAAGGGCGGGAAGACCGGCGACGAGGCCCTGGCCCGCGCCTTCGACCTGGTCCGCCGGATCAGCAAGACGCCGATCGTCGTCAACGACTCACGCGGCTTCTTCACCTCGCGCGTCATCGGCCACTTCATCAACGAGGGCGTCGCCATGGTCGGCGAGGGCGTCGAGCCCGCTTCGGTCGAACAGGCGGCGGCACAGGCCGGTTACCCGGCCAAGGTGCTCTCTCTGATGGACGAACTGACGCTCACCCTGCCGCGCAGGATCCGCGACGAGACGCGTCGCGCCGTCGAGGAGGCGGGCGGCGCCTGGGCCACGCACCCCGCGGACGAGGTCATCGACCGGATGGTCGACGAGTTCGGGCGCCCGGGGCGCAGCGGGGGAGCGGGCTTCTACGAGTACGGCGACGACGGCGCGCGGGGCGCACTCTGGCCGGGGCTGCGTGAGCACTTCACGGAGCCCGGCACCGACGTGCCCTTCGAGGACATGAAGGAGCGGATGCTCTTCTCCGAGGCCCTGGACAGTGTCCGCTGCCTGGAGGAGAACGTCCTGACCACCGTGGCCGACGCCAACATCGGCTCCATCATGGGCATCGGCTTCCCCGCCTGGACCGGTGGCGTGCTCCAGTACATCAACGGCTACGAGGGCGGACTGCCGGGCTTCGTGGCGCGCGCCCAGCAGCTCGCCGAGCGCTACGGCGACCGCTTCCAGCCCTCCGGGCTCCTGCTGGAGAAGGCGGGCAAGGGCGAGACGTTCCACGACTGACGCACCGCCTCGCAGGCCGCGTTCACCCCTCCTCACCCGCGGTGAACGCGGCCCGCAGCTCCTCCTTCAGGGACCGCTGGAAGGCCGTGAGCAGCGCCTGCAGCACCATCGGCTGCATATGGGCGGAGAGCGACTTCATCGCCTTCACGTGCTCCGGGTCCGACTCCCGCTCCCGGTACGGGCCCCACACCTCGTCGCGGAACAGCCGGGTCAGCTCGTGGGCGGCCGATCTGGTGTGTTCCAGCAGGACCGTGCGCGCGGCCAGGATCGTCCCGTGCGCGATGGGGACGTCCAGCAGCTCCACCCCGAGCCGCAGCAGCCCCGGGTCCACCCGGAGCGGGCCCCCGGGCTCCTCCGGACGCTCCAGCACCCCCATGGCCGCGAGCCGGTCGACGTCCTGCCCGCTGAGCGTCCGGCCCGCGCGCCGCTCCAGCTCCGCGCGCTCCATGTCCTCGGCGGAGTCCGGAGCCCACGACGCCACCAGTGCCCGGTGGATGGCCAGATCCTGCGCGCTCAGGTCCCTCGGCAGCTGCTGGAGGTAGCGCTCGATCGCGGCCAGGGTCATGCCCTGGTGCTGGAGTTCCTCGATGAGCGCGAGCCTGGAGAGGTGGTCGTGGCCGTAGTGCCCGACGCGCCGGGGTCCGATGACCGGGGGAGGCAGCAGGCCACGGGTGCTGTAGAAGCGCACGGTGCGCACCGTGACTCCCGCGCGCGCCGCCAGTTCGTCGACGGTCAGCGTCGCCTCTTCGGTCCCGGTCGCCATGTCTGCTCCTCGTCGGCGGGGCACGCCGTGCCTTCGGGATACCGGGAGGACGGTTGTGCCACGCGGTAGCGCCCGTTCGTCGGTCAGGTGCAACAGTATTGCTGTCTCACCACTGTTGTGAAAGATTCCGGCGCCGCCGAGGCGCGTCGAGGTGGGGCACAGGGAAACGAACCAGGTAACCCTGTCGCCCGTCCGGTGTGGTTGAGTGGCTCCATGGCGGCACCGGACACCGACGAGACACTGCTGGCCAGGGCGCTCGACGAGACGCCACCGTCCGACGCGCTGAGCGAACAGATCCTGGACGCGGCACGCGAGCAGTTCACGACGTTCGGGCTGCGCCGCTCGACCGTCGACGACGTGGCCAAGCGCGCCAAGGTCTCCCGGGTCACCGTCTACCGCAGGATCGGCAACAAGGACAGCCTGGTCTCCGCCTGCCTGCTGCGCGAGTACCGGCGTTTCGTCGTGGACGTGGACGAGGCGGTGGCCGCGTTGCCGACCGTCGAGGACCGGCTCGTCGCCGGGTTCGTCGCCGTACTCAGGCACATCCGCGAACACCCGCTGGTCGGTGGGCTGCTGAGGCTGGAGCCGGAGATCATGCTCCCCTTCCTCACACTGGAGAGCGGCCCCGCACTCGTCGCGATACGCGGGTACCTGGCCGACCGCCTGCGCTCTGCCCAGCTCGCCGAGGGGCGGCCGGAGACGGACCAGACACCGGTCGCCGAGCTGATGGTGCGGATCACCGTCTCCTTCCTCCTGAATCCGGTGAGCTGCTTCGAGCTGGACGACGACGAGCAGGTGGGCGCCTTCGCGCGCCGCTACCTGGTGCCGCTGATCAGCGCGGGGTGAGCCTCTCGTGCCCGCGCGTGCGGCTTCCCCCGAGGCGGACGCGCGCCGTACTGCCCGGCGGCCCGCCGGGACGCCCGCCGGTCATGGCCGCTCCACGGGCAGGGGTTCCAGAGGGCGGCTCGTGGCCCAGTGCGGACCGAGGTCGTCCAGCCGGTAGCCGAACGGGTAGCTCCGCGGCCGGGGCCGGGAGGGCAGCCAGTGCGGCCTGGCCGGCAGCAGCCGTATCCCGTACGAGCGGGTCCGCACGAGCCGCGCGGCCGTCGCCCGCGCCCACCGGGGCTGCGCCGGGAAGCCGAGCGCGCGCAGCAGCGGCTCGTCGAGCAGCGCGAGCGAGAACCTGGCCACCAGGGGGCGCAGCGGGGCCGGGTACCAGGCGGCCATCACCCGGAAGGTCGCGTTGGCGACACGGCGGTTGGCCGGGTCGTAGGCGAACATCCGCTCCTCGTAGGAGTCGAGCAGCTCCTCGAACCCCTCGTAGGTGCGGGGAGCGCCCTCGATGCCCATCATGACGGCCATCCGGCGCCCCACCTCGGCCAGGGCTCCGGTCTCCTGCGCGCACAGGGGCCGCCATCCGAAGCGGTCGATCCAGCGTTTGGGGCCGACGACGGTGGTGGCCAGCACGTAGAGGTAGTCCTCGTTCGGGATGCGGTACCTGCCGTGGATGCGGTTGAGGTGGCGGGCCGCCGCCCTGGCCCGCTCCGAGTCGAAGCCGTCGGCCGCCATCTCGTACCCGAAGAGGACCGTGTCGTCGTAGCGCTTCTGCCCATGGCGTTCGAACTCCTGCGTGCGGTCCAGGAGCGCGGAGATCCGGGGGACGCCGTAGTCGCGGAGGAAGGCGACGCCGATGCCCTGCCGGTAGTCCCAGGGGAACTCGTACTGCGACATCAGCCGGAGTATCTCGGCGCAGTCGCGGGCGGGATCCATCCCTCGGATCTCGCGCAGTCGGCTGTAGCGACCCATGGTGTGCAACCTCCTCGGTGGATGGAGCCGTTCAGGTCGAAGTCCCGGGTGCCGAGCTGTCCAGCGGTCCCAAACTCCTTTTCATGCCAGTCAGTTGAAGGGCTCTCGCGCGCAGAGTGTCAAAGTTACAAATACTATCGACTTGTTTCATGGGGTGCGTCAACACCGAGGCTGGTCTCCCCCTGCGGCTCGCCGCGCCGCTCGCGATCGCATACTGGAACACACGGGTCGCACACCGGCCCGGCCCGCTCACCCGCCGGCCCCGGGAGCACCAGCATGAACAGCGAAGGCGATCCCGCCCCGCCCCCTCCGGGCGGCGTCCTGTGGAGCCTCGCGGGCGACGTCCGCGGCCTGCTCATGCTGCCCGCGGCCCTCACCCTCCAGGTCGCGCATCCGGCCGTCGGCGCGGGCGTCGACGAGCACTCCGTCTTCCGTACGGACCCCTGGGGGCGCGGCGAACGGTCCCTCAGCTCGCTGCTGCTCTGGGTGTACGGCGGCGAGGCGGCGGCCGAGGAGGGGCGCAGGCTCAGAAAGCTGCACCGCTCCATCCAGGGCACCGACACCCGGGGGCGCCCCTACCACGCGCTCACGCCCGCGAACTACGCGTGGGTGCACGCCACGGGATTCCCCGTCTACCAGCACGCCTCGCGCTACCTCGTCCGCCCGCTCACCGGGGCGCAGGAGCGTGCCCTGTACCGGGAATGGCTCCAGGTCGGCCGGATCCTGGGGCTCCGCGACAGGGACATGCCGCAGACGATCGAGGAGTTCTGGCCCTACTACCGCAGGATGCTCGCCGACGAGGTGGAGGCCACCCCCGTCGTACGGGAACTGGTCGCCACGGGCGTCCCCGTGCCGCCGCCCGACCGGGGGCCGCTCGTCCTGCGGGCGGCCCTGGGAGCGGCCTGGCCGCTCCTCCTCCCGCCCCTCGCCAGGTTCCGCCGCTTCATCACGGTCGGGCTGATGCCGCCGGACGCCCGTGAGGCCATCGGGCTCGACTGGACTCCTCGGCAGGAGCGCCGGCTGCGGCTCCTCGGAGCTGTCGTGCGGCGGACCGTGCCGCTGCTCCCGGAGCGGCTGCGCTACCTTCCGGCGGCCCGCTCGGCGCGGGCCGGGTGGCGGGCCGAGCGGCGGCGGCGCGGAGTCAGGCCGAGGCCCGGCGGATCAGCTCCGTCGAAGTGACCACGGACCCGGGCCATGTCCCGGTGTCGCCGTTCAGCCGCTCCATCAGCAGCCGGACCATCAACCTGCCCATCCCCTCAACATCCTGACGGACCGTCGTCAGCGGCGGCTCGGTGGCCTCGGCGACCGAGGCCATGTCGTCGAAGCCGACGACCGCCACGTCCTCCGGCACCCTGACGCCCCGTTCGCGCAGCACCCGCAGGGCACCGGATGCCATCAGGTCGTTGGACACGAACACGGCGTCGAGGTCCGGCCTGGCGTCCAGCAGGTCCGCCATGGCCCGGGCGCCGCCCTCCGCCGTGAAGTCGCCGTCGACGACGAGATCCGGCGCGGCGTCCGGAAGGACGTCGCGGTAGCCGTCGATCCGGTCGAGTGCCGACGTCTGGTCGCGCGGTCCGGCGATGTGCGCGATGCGCCTCCGGCCCAGCGAGACCAGGTGGCGCACCGCGTCCCGCGCGCCGCCACGGTTGTCGCAGTCGACGTACGGCACCTCTGGCGTCTCGCCGGTATCCGCCGCCGGGTGTTCGGGACGGCCTCCGTAGACCGTCGGGACCCGGAACCGCCGGATGATCGCGGGCAGTTCGTCGTCGGTGTGCAGTGAGAAGGCGAGCACACCGTCCACATGGCCACCCGCCAGGTAGCGGGTGACCCGGTCGAAGTCACCCCTGCCCTCCACCAGGAGCAGTACGAGCTGCGCGTCGTGGGCGTTGAGTTCTCGGCTGATGCCGCGGATCTGGCGGGAGAAGAACGGGTCCGAGAAGACGCGGAACTCGGGTTCGTCGATGATCACGGCGACCGCGCCGTTGCGCCGGGTGACGAGTGTGCGCGCCGCGTGGTTCGGGATGTAGCCGAGCTCCTCGACCGCCTTGCGCACCTGGTCCACCAGGGGCTGCCGCACGCCCGCACCACCGTTGACGACCCGGGACGCCGTCGCCCGGGAGACCCCGGCGCGGGCCGCCACGGCCTCAAGGGTGGGCCGTGCATCACGCTGCGGATCGGGGGTCGGCTCGGGCAAGGGTCACTCCTCGTACACGCGCGCCCCGGCGGGGAACGGCTGGAGCCGGCGGGTTCGGCACGGACGCCTCAGCCTATCCGCCCGGCCGGAGGCGCCGAGGCCGGAGACCGCCGGCCCGTCCCGGCGCAAAGGGCCCCGCGTGTAACGGCCGCTGATCCCGTCAGGTGTGCACCGAGTGTGGTACTGCCTACGAAGGGCGAAATATTCGCATTGCGTGAAAGGTGCCATTTGTGTCATATGACGAGCAGAAACCGGGCGGACGAGGGGAGTATCTGCCGGTAACGGCCGATCTTCCCGCCGATCCGGCCCACGGCCGCCGTCCCTCTACCGACCGAGTGGTGTTCGGCGTCTCCGCAGTGCTCACCCTCGCCTTCGTCATCTGGGGGTCCACGGCCACCGACTCGCTCGAAGACGTCTCCAACACCCTGCTCAACGGACTCATCCACAACGGCGGCTGGGCCTTCATGCTGGCCGCGTCCGGCTTCGTGGTCTTCGCCCTCTGGCTCGCGATCAGCCGCTACGGGCGGATCTCGCTCGGTCAGGAGGGCGAGGAACCCGAGTTCCGCACGGTCTCCTGGGTCGCGATGATGTTCAGCGCGGGCATGGGCATCGGCCTGATGTTCTACGGGGTGAGCGAGCCACTGGCCCACTTCGTCAATCCGCCCCCGGGCACCCACCCCGCCGACGCGGACGAGGCCATGCAGACGGCGATGGCGACCACCCTCTTCCACTGGACGCTCCACCCCTGGGCGATCTACGCCGTCGTCGGGCTGGCCATCGCGTACAGCGCGTACCGGCGGCACCGGCGGCAGACCATCAGCGCCGTGTTCATCCCGCTCATCGGCGAGCGGCACTCCCACGGCGCCGTCGGCCGGATCATCGACATCCTCGCCATCTTCGCGACCCTCTTCGGATCCGCCGCCTCGCTGGGCCTCGGCGCCCTGCAGATCGGCAGCGGATTCCAGGAGCTCAACTGGATGGAGAAGACCGGGACCGGCCTGCTGGTCGCGATCATCGCCGTCCTGACGGCCGCCTTCGTCGCATCGGCCATCTCCGGTGTGGAGAAGGGCATCCAGTGGCTCTCCAACATCAACATGGTGCTCGCGCTGATCCTGGTGATCTTCGTCTTCGTCGTCGGCCCCACCATCATCGTGCTGGACCTGCTGCCCACCTCGATCGCGGCGTACTTCGGTGACCTCGCCCAGCTCGCCGGCCGGACCGAGGCGACCGGAGAGGGCGAGGTGGCCGACTGGCTGGCCAGCTGGACGGTCTTCTACTGGGCATGGTGGATCTCCTGGACGCCCTTCGTCGGCATGTTCATCGCCAGGATCAGCCGCGGCCGTACGATCCGGCAGTTCGTCGGAGGCGTGATCCTGGTGCCCAGCACGGTCAGCCTGGTCTGGTTCGCGGTGTTCGGCGGCTCGGCGATCGAGCTCCAGCGGAACGGGCAGCTCAAGGGGGTCGGCGACACCCCGGAGGCCCAGCTCTTCGGCGTCCTGCACCAGTACCCGATCGCCACCGTGATGAGCATCCTCGTCATGATCCTGGTCGGCATCTTCTTCGTATCCGGTGCCGACGCCGCGTCGATCGTGATGGGCACGCTCTCCCAGAAGGGCGTCCTCGAACCCGCCAAGTGGGTCGTGATCTTCTGGGGCGTCGTCACGGGTGCCGTGGCGGCGGTCATGCTGCTCATCGGCGACGGGCAGGGGGACGCGCTGGCCGGGCTGCAGAACCTGACCATCCTGGTGGCCGCGCCCTTCACCCTCGTGATGATCGGGATGTGCATCGCGCTCATGCGGGACCTGCGCCACGACCCGATGATCGTCCGCAGGGAGTTCGGCGTCGAGGCCGTCGAGTCGGCGGTCATCGAGGGCCATGCCAAGTACGACGGCGACTTCGAGATCCGGATCGGCCCCGGCTCCGCCGAGGTCACCACCGACGAACGCCACAAGTCGGACCCGCCGGCCTGACGGGTCCGTGGCGCGGGCCCGCTCCTCCTCCGACGGGTCCGTGGCGAGCGTGAGGTCCGCCTGCCCGGAGGGCCCGGAACACCTCGGGCCCGTCCGGCTCGTCGGCCCGGCCCGGGCCGCGGCTCAGCGCACCAGCTGGGCCGCGGCCCGAGCACAGCCGCGTGCGACGGTCACACCCGCGCCGCCGTGCCCGTAGTTGTGCACCAGCAGGCCACCGCCCGGCAGCGCCTCGGCCTCGATCCGCACCCCTCCGTCGCGAGCCGGCCGAAGCCCGACGCGGTGGCCGGTCACCCGCGCTCCCGCGATCTCCGGCCGAACCAGCGCGCAGCGCGCCACGATCTCCTCGGCCGTACGCGGATCGGGCTCCGCACGCGAATCGTCCACCTCGGCCGTACCGCCCAGCACCAGTCCGCCCGGCTGCGGGAAGAAGTACGTCGTCGCGCTGGACGCCGGGTCCGCCTGGGTGAACCACTCGTCGATCCCCGGGTTCTCCACCACCACCAGCTGCCCCCGGACCGGACGCACCCCGGGGTCCGGCACCAGCTCCCGGGCCCCGAGTCCCGCGCAGTTGACCACCACGCGTGCCTCGGCCGCGGCCTCGGCGAAGCCGTCCACCGCACGCCGTTCGATCACACCCCCGGCCGCCGCCAGCCTGCCCTCCAGCCAACGCAGATGGACCGGCATGTCGATCAGCGGAAGGGTCACCCGCAGCCCCTCCGGCACCTCGGAGACTCCGTCCAGACCGCGCGCCCACGGGCCCAGCGCCCCCAACCGCTCGCCAGCGTGGACCCCGGCGACCATCCGCACACCCGTCTCGCCGGGGGAGGCGGCCAGCTCCCCGTACACCCGCAGGGTCTCCAGCGACCAGACGCCGACCATCGCCTCGGGCTCGATGCGGTACGGCCACCACAGGGCTCCCGCCACCGCCGACGTCGTGGCCGAGGCCTCCTCCCGGGACCAGACCCGCACCCGCAGTCCCCGCTCCGCCAGCAGCAGCGCGGTGGTCAGCCCGCTGACCCCGCCGCCCACCACGATCACGTCCGCCACCCCGCACACTCCTGCCTCCGCGTGCCCCCGCGCGGAGGCCCTGGCTGGCCATGGTCGCACCGGTGGTCCGGCGGCAGGACGCCCTCCGGGTGTTCGTTAGGATCGGCACCCTGATGACTGCCACTCTCGTCGCCAAGGAACTCGCCGCCGGGCACGGCGACCGCACACTCTTCGCCGGCCTCGACCTCGTCGTCGCGCCCGGAGACGTGATCGGTCTCGTCGGAGCCAACGGCGCCGGCAAATCCTCCCTCCTCCGCCTGCTCGCCGGGCTGGACCGGCCGGATGAGGGCGAGCTCCGGCTCTCCCCGCCCACCGCCACCGTCGGTCACCTCCCCCAGGAGCCCGAGCGCCGGCCGGGCGAGTCCGTACGGGAGTTCCTGGCACGCCGCACCGGGGTCGCCGACGCCCAGACCGCGATGGACGCGGCGACCCAGGCCCTGGTCGACGGGACGCCCGGCGCCGACGACGCCTACTCCGAGACCCTGGAGCGCTGGCTCTCCCTCGGCGGCGCGGACCTGGACGAACGCGCCGAGGAGGTCGCCGCCGAACTCGGGCTGACCATCGGCCTCGACCTCCCGATGACGGCACTCTCCGGCGGGCAGGCGGCCCGCGCCGGCCTGGCCTCCCTGCTGCTCTCACGCTACGACGTCTTCCTGCTCGACGAGCCCACCAACGACCTGGACCTCGACGGCCTGGAACGCCTGGAGCGCTTCGTCTCCGGGCTCAGGGCCGGCACCGTCGTCGTCAGCCACGACCGCGAGTTCCTGATGCGCACGGTCACCAAGGTCCTGGAACTCGATGTCGCCCAGCAGCAGATCAACCTCTACGGCGGCGGCTACGCCTCCTACCTGGAGGAGCGCGAGCGCGCCCGTACCCATGCCCGCGAGGAGTTCGAGGAGTACGCCGACAAGCGCTCCTCGCTCGAGGGCCGCGCCCAGATGCAGCGGGGCTGGATGGACAAGGGCGTCAAGAACGCCCGGCGCAAGGCCACCGACAACGACAAGATCGGCCGCAAGTTCCGCAGCGAGGCCAGCGAGAAGCAGGCCGCGAAGGCCAAGCAGACGCAGCGCATGATCGAGCGGCTCGACGTCGTGGAGGAGCCGCGCAAGGAGTGGGAACTGCGGATGGAGATCGCCTCCGCACCGCGCTCCGGTTCCGTCGTGGCCACACTCCGCGACGCCGCCGTCGTCCGCGGTGGCTTCTCCTTCGGCCCGGCCACCCTGCAGATCGACTGGGCCGACCGGGTCGCCATCACCGGTGCCAACGGCGCGGGGAAGTCCACGCTGCTCGCCGCCCTGCTCGGACGCCTGCCGCTCGACGCGGGCCACGTCTCCCTCGGCTCGGGGGTCGTGGTGGGCGAGGTGGACCAGGCGCGCAAGCTCTTCCACGGCACGGAGAGCCTGCTGGACGCCTTCTGCGCGGCCGTGCCCGACACCGAGCCTGCCGAGGTGCGCACCCTGCTCGCCAAGTTCGGCCTACGCGCCGCCCATGTGCTGCGCCCGGCGACCACGCTCTCGCCCGGCGAACGCACCCGGGCGGGTCTGGCGCTCCTGCAGGGCAGGGGGGTCAACCTGCTGGTCCTGGACGAGCCGACCAACCACCTGGACCTGCCGGCGATCGAACAGCTGGAGTCTGCTCTGGAGGCGTACACCGGGACGCTGCTGCTGGTCACGCACGACCGGCGGATGCTGGAGGCCGTCCGCACGACGCGCCGGGTCGAGGTGTCCGACGGGAAGGTCACCGAGGCCGTCTGACGGGACGTCACGGAGACCGTCCGACGAGAGGGGCACCGAGGCCGTCCGGCGGAGGACGGGCAGGCGGGCGGACGGGTAAGGCCCCGTCCGCCCGCCCCAGGTGCTCAGCGCCTGGAGCCGCCCTTGTCGGAGCCACCGGTCAGTCCGGCACGGCGCAACGCGTCGGCCATCGCGCTGTTGGCCGGCGCGGCCGCGGGCCGCGAGGCGCCTGCGCCCCCACCGCTGCCGTCCCGCCGGTCACGACGCTGTCCGCCCGAGCCGCCCTGACGGCTCTCCGGCTCCTGCCGCTGCCGTGGCGGGCGCTCACCGCCGGCCCGCGCGTTGCTGTTCCGCTCACCGCGTTCGCGCTTCGCGCCCTGGCCGCCGCCGCTCCGGTCCGCCGTCGCCTCGTCGTCCAGACGGAGCGTCAGCGAGACGCGCTTGCGCGGGATGTCGACCTCCATGACCTTCACCCGCACGATGTCGCCCGGCTTCACGATGTCCCGGGGCTCCTTGACGAAGGTGCGCGACATCGCCGACACGTGCACGAGCCCGTCCTGGTGGACGCCGATGTCGACGAACGCGCCGAACGCGGCGACGTTCGTCACGACACCCTCCAGCACCATCCCCGGTGCCAGGTCGCCGAGCTTCTCGACCCCCTCCTTGAAGGTCGCCGTCCGGAACGCGGGCCGCGGGTCGCGGCCCGGCTTCTCCAGTTCCCTGAGGATGTCCGTCACCGTCGGCAGACCGAACTTCTCGTCCACGAAGTCGTCCGGCCGCAGCGAGCGCAGCGTCTGGGTGTTGCCGATCAGTGAGGCGACGTCACCACCCGTACGCTTCACCATCGTCCGCACCACCGGATACGCCTCGGGGTGCACGCTCGACCCGTCGAGCGGGTCGTCGCCGTCCCTGATCCGCAGGAAGCCCGCACACTGTTCGTACGCCTTCGGGCCCAGCCGCGCCACGTCCTTGAGTGCCCTGCGGGAGCGGAAGGGGCCGTTGGTGTCACGGTGTGCCACGATGTTCTCGGCCAGTCCCGAGCTGATGCCCGACACCCGTGAAAGCAGCGGTGCCGAAGCGGTGTTGACGTCGACACCGACACCGTTCACGCAGTCCTCGACCACCGTGTCCAGGGAGCGCGACAGCTTCACCTCGGACAGGTCGTGCTGGTACTGCCCCACCCCGATCGACTTCGGGTCGATCTTCACCAGTTCGGCCAGCGGATCCTGCAGCCGGCGGGCGATCGAGACCGCGCCGCGCAACGACACGTCCATGTCCGGGAGTTCCTGCGAGGCGAAGGCCGACGCCGAGTACACGGAGGCGCCCGCCTCCGACACCATCACCTTGGTGAGCTTCAACTCAGGATGCTTGTCGCACAGTTCGCCCGCGAGCTTGTCGGTCTCGCGGGACGCCGTGCCGTTCCCGATCGCGATCAGGTCGACATGGTGCTCCCTGGAGAGGCGCTCCAACGTGGCGAGCGAGCGGTCCCACTTGTTCGCCGGCACGTGCGGGTGGATGACGTCCGTCGCGACGACCTTGCCGGTCGCGTCCACGACGGCGACCTTGACGCCCGTCCGGAAGCCGGGGTCCAGTCCCAGGGTCGCCCGGGTGCCCGCCGGCGCGGCGAGCAGCAGGTCCCGCAGGTTGGACGCGAAGACGCGTACGGCCTCGTCCTCCGCCGCCGTGCGCAGCCGCAGCCGCATGTCGATCCCGAGGTGCACGAGGATCCGGGTCCGCCAGGCCCAGCGCACCGCGTCGCCGAGCCACTTGTCCCCGGGGCGCCCGCGGTCGGAGACACCGAACCGGCGGGCGATCATGTTCTCGTACGACGAGGGCCCGGGCTGTTCCGAGGGCTCCTCCGGTTCGAGGACCAGGTCGAGGACGTCCTCCTTCTCGCCCCGGAGCATCGCGAGGACCCGGTGCGAGGGCAGCGCGGTGAACGGCTCGGCGAAGTCGAAGTAGTCGGCGAACTTGGCCCCCGCCTCCTCCTTGCCGTCCCGTACCCTCGCGACCACCCTGCCCCGCGACCACATGCGTTCGCGCAGCTCACCGGTGAGGTCGGCGTCCTCGGAGAACCGCTCGGCCAGGATCGAACGTGCGCCGTCCAGCGCCGCCGCGGGGTCCGCCACACCCTTCTCGGCGTCGACGTAGCCCGCAGCCGCGGAGAGCGGGTCCACCGACGGGTCTGCGAGCAGCCCCTCGGCGAGCGGCTCCAAGCCCGCCTCGCGGGCGATCTGCGCCTTGGTCCTGCGCTTCGGCTTGAACGGCAGGTAGATGTCCTCCAGCCGCGCCTTGGTGTCGGCAGCCCGGATCCGCGCCTCAAGCGCCGCGTCGAGCTTGCCCTGCTCACGTACGGACTCCAGGACCGCCGTACGGCGGTCCTCGAGTTCCCGCAGGTACCGCAGCCGTTCCTCGAGCGTGCGCAGCTGCGCGTCGTCGAGCATCTCGGTCGCTTCCTTGCGGTAGCGGGCGATGAACGGCACGGTCGAACCGCTGTCGAGCAGATCGACGGCCGCCTTCACTTGACGCTCACGTACGCCGAGTTCCTCGGCGATCCTGCCTTCGATGGACGTCGTCACGGTTTTCCCGACTCGCCTTCTCATGCTGGCTGTGCTGGCTGTGCCACTGGGGTGCTCCACACCCTGGTGGGCCCCTTCGCCTGCATTGTGCCGGGTTGCCGGGGGCCGTGTCGCGTGACCTGGTCGATCACGGCCCCGCCGTCCTGACGGACGGGCCGGTCAGGTGCGCGCTGCACCGCTGCTGCGGGAGGCGTCCCGACCGTCGTGAACGTGTACGTGCTCAGCCCTTGCCGACCAGGTCGTCCGGGAACGCACCGGCCGAGGCCGCCGTGAAGAGGAATCCGCGCCCCAGTTCGGTGAGCCGCGCCACGTCGTCGGCGCCGAGGTGCTCGTACGGCGCGGCGTCCATCCGGTCCGTCGCGTCCTCCAGCTCGGCCCTGAGCTCGGTACCCGCCTCGGTGATCTCGCCCTCGGCGTCCAGCACGCCGCGGGCGCGCAGCCGCGCCACGGCCGCCTCCCAGTCCGTGCGCCGCCAGCCGCGGGTGGCGATGATCCAGTGGGGCGCCATGCCCTTGCCGGTGGCGGTGTGGCTGACCAGCGCCTCCAGCGGGTCGAGGCCGGCCGACAGCAGCGCGGCCAGGTGCCCGTCGCCGCGGTGCTCGCGCAGCAGCGTCGCCGCGTGCCAGTACGCCAGGTGCGGCTCGTCCGGCACCGCCAGGTCGGCGTGCGCGGCGTACAGCGGACGGGCGTGGCGGGTGCAGGCCTCGGCGGCGCGCAGCGCCAGCCGCGCCGCCTCCTCCATCTCCGGGGAGCCGATGACCTCCTCGCCGAGTACCCGGCGCAGCGTCGAGTCGGCGGCCCGCAGCCGGGCTTCGAGCGCGGCCCGGGGGGTGATCTCCGACCAGACGGCCGGCAGGTGGCGGGCCACCAGCTCGTGGTTGAAGTTGTAGAACGTCGAGGTGACGGTGCCCGCCCCCACGGCGCCCATGGCCGCGGCCCGCGCGGCGAAGTACACGGCGCTCGGGTTCTCGATGCCGACCTCCCCGAACTCCTTGCCGAGGTCGGGGGAGAAGTAGACACAGGAGTGGATCGGGTTGAGTGCGTTGTGGCAGCGACGTCCGGCGCGCGGGGGAAGAATGGTCATGCCCGCACGTTACCGACTGGTTGGTACGCCCGATACCCCCGGGGCGGCGACGTCCCGACCGTGCCGGCACGCGTGGCCGGGCACGGCAGGAAAGCCGGGGAACTCGTCATTGCGGCCGTCGCTCGGAGCCCCCGCGGCCGTGGTCGGGCACCGGCGCGCGAGGAGCCGGTTCATCCGGACGCGGCAGGGCTCTCCGCCGGCACCGTCGGCCACGTGAAACCGGGGGCGCGGCGCTCCAGGAAGGCGGCGACGCCCTCGGCGGTGTCGCCGCTCTCCCGTGCCTGCGAGGACCAGTGCGCGTCCCGGTCCTCGCGGCCGTCCGCGAACTCCTTCGCCGCGGCCTGGGTCAGCTGGGAACGCGAGGCCAGGACCCGCGCGAACGAGAGCACCCGGTCCTCCAGCCCGCCCGCCGGCAGCACCTCGTCGACCAGGCCCGTCCGCAGCGCGCGCTCCGTGCCGATGAGCTCGCCGGAGAACAGCAGGTACTTCGCGGCGGACGGCCCCACCAGTGAGACCAGCCGCCGCGTGGACGACGACGGGTAGACGATCCCCAGCTTGGCCGGGGTGATGCCGAAGGACGCGCCCTCCTCCGCGAACCGCAGGTCACAGGCGGCCGCGAGCTGGCTGCCCCCGCCCACGCAGTAGCCGCGTACGGCAGCCAGTGTCGGCCGGGGGAAGGCCGCCAGGGCGTCCTCGGCCCGTACGGCTAGGGCTTGCGGCCTCCCGCCGGGATCACGGAGCGAGGCGATGTCCGCGCCGGCGCAGAAGGTCCCCCCGGCGCCGGTGAGCACCAGGACGCGGACGCCGGGGTCGGCGGCGAGTTCTTCCAGCAGCGCCGGCAGTGCCCGCCACATGTCGGAGGTCATCGCGTTGCGCTTGGCGGGGTTGCTGATGACGACGGTGGCCACGCCGTCCACGACCGCGTGCTCCAGCCGCGGCTCCGTCCGCCCGGGCTGCTGCTCCGTGAGGTCCATGCGCCGGATGCTATCCGTACCGCTCGAACCTATGATCAAGAAGGGGTCCAGAAGCGAGCACGCACCGTGAGGAGCTGTCGATGGCCGGACCCACGACCGAGGGCAGGAAGCTCGACCGGAGTTTCGCCGCGCTCGCCCTGCTGGGCGCGCTGCTGGCCGTCGCGGGGATCGTCGGCCTCGTCTACACGGGGGTGGCCACGCTCACCTCGATGATCCTCTTCGGCTGGCTGCTGCTCATCGGCGGTCTCGTCGGCCTGCTGCACGCCGTTCAGGCGCGCGGCACCCCGTACTTCTGGCTCGGCGTGGTGGTCGCCGCGCTGAACATCGCGGCCGGTGTCGTCGTCATCAGGAATCCCGTGGGCACGGCCGAGGCGCTGACGATGTTCGCCGCCCTGCTCTTCCTGACCGGGGGAGTGTTCCGACTGGTCGGCAGTGTCGTCGTACGGGGCCCGCAGTTCGGCTGGACCCTGCTCCAGGGGGCCTTCGGGCTCGTGCTGGGGGTGCTGGTGCTCGCCGACTGGCCGCACAGCAGCCTCTACGTGCTCGGCTGCTTCTTCTCACTGGCCCTGTTGTTCGACGGTCTGGGGCTGATCGCCATGGGGGTCGGCGGGCGACGCGTCGTCAGTATGGTGACGGAGCAGATGGCGCCCGAACACGGCGAGAAGTAGTCCAATCACCTGGCGTCGCCGTACTCAAGTGGTCAAATCGCATCCATAAGTGACCACTTGCGGACAGGCCTGCGGTCCGGACCATGCTGTTCCCGACACTCATTACTCGATGGTCAGTGAGATCCGAGTCGAGAGCGGGTGCCGGTCTATGGAGAGCCGTGGGAGTGTGCCGGCCCGTCCGGTGGCGTACGAGGGGGTGTGGCGCTTCACGGCCCCCGCCGTGGACGCCTCGGTTCCCCAGGCCAGGCACGCCGTACGGGACCTGCTGAAGCGGCAGGGCGTACCCGTCGAGGACGAGATCCTCCAGGGGCTGCTGCTGATCGTGTCGGAGCTCGTCACGAACGCGGTCCGGCACGCGGCTCTGCTCTCGCCCGAGCTCGCGGTCGAGGTGGCCGTCGGCGCGGAGTGGATCCGGGTGTCCGTCGAGGACAACCACCCCTACCGCCCCACGGCCCTGGTCACCGACTACGGGCAGACCGGCGGCCGGGGGCTGCTGCTGGTGCGGGAGACCACCGCCGAGGCGGGCGGCACCTGCGACGTGGAGCACACCGCCGGCGGCGGCAAGATCATCTGGGCGGCGCTGCCCCTCAAGACGCAGCTCTGACCGCCCCCGGCACCTCGAGCGGCTTCACCAGCCGGCGGACGGGCCCGTCAGCTCCCTGACCGCGGGCCGCGCGGCGTCCAGCACCGTCATGAACCAGGCCGAGAAGGGCACGGCCGCGTGCCGCTCCGCCAGTTCGCCGGCGGTCACGAAAGCCGTCTCGCCGACCTCCTCCGGGTCAGGACGCAGCTCCTCCTGCGCCAGCCCGACGAAGAGGTGGTTGAACTCCTGCTCGACGAGACCCGACACGGGGTCGGGGTGGTTGTAGCGGACCGTGCCCGCGGCGGCGAGCAGCGAGGGCGAGATCCCCAGCTCCTCGTACGTACGCCGCGCGGAGGCCGCGAAGGGCGCCTCTCCCGGGTACGGATGACCGCAGCAGGTGTTCGACCACACACCGGGGGAGTGGTACTTGCCGAGCGCGCGGCGCTGGAGCAGCAGCCGTCCCTGCTCGTCGAAGAGGAAGACGGAGAACGCCCGGTGCAGCTGACCGGGTGCCTGGTGGGCCGCGAGCTTCTCCGCGGTGCCGATGGTGGTGCCGTTCTCGTCGACCAGTTCGAGCATGATCGCGTCTGCTGTGCCGTTCGACGCGCTGTGCGTCGCGGTGGCTGGTGTGGTCGGCATACCCATCCTTCGCTTTGGTTCCCTGCCTCGTGCGCCGGGCCCCTCGAGTGCGGTCAAGTCTGCCGTACAAAAGCCGCTTGTCCGTGCTTCGGGGGCTGGCATGTCCGTCCCGCCGCCCCCTCCGGGGAGCGGCGGGACGGACGACCGGGTCGGACTCCGAAGGCCTCCGGGTAGTGGATCGTGCCCCTCGGGACCGGCACCGAATCGTCGGGCACCAGGGCGTTCACGGCCTCGTCGGGGACCTCGAAGCCCGGCGCGACGCCGAACCCCGGGGCCGGACGGAAGCCGAAGGCCGGGTGGTACCCGGGATGACCGTGTACCAGAACGAGTGACTCGCCCCGCAGCCGTGCCGCGTCCAGCACCGCGCGCACCACCGCGCGGCCGGCGCCCAGGGCGTCGACCGGATCGGCCTCGGCGGGGGTCGGGAACGCCGCCGCGACGACACCGTGCACCGCCTCATGGCCGCCGGGTGTCAGTGGCACAGACGCGCCTCGTGCTCCGCGTGCCCGCTGGGCTCCAGCTGGAAGGTGCAGTGCTCGACGTCGAAGTGATGACCGAGGCAGCCCTGGAGGTCGTGCAGCAGCTTCTCGTGCCCGATCGAGTCCAGCACCTCCTGGTGCACGACCACGTGCGCGGAGAGGACCGGCATCCCCGAGGTGATCGTCCAGGCGTGCAGGTCGTGGACGTCCAGCACGCCGGGCAGCGCCGTGATGTGCGCGCGTACCTCCCCCATGTCGACCCCCTTGGGCGCCGACTCCAGCAGTACGTCGAGGGTCTCCCGCAGGAGTTTCACCGTACGGGGGACGATCATCAGGCCGATCAGCAGCGAGGCGATGGGGTCGGCGGCCTGCCAGCCGGTCGCCATGATGATGCCGGCCGCCACGAGCACGGTCACCGAGCCGAGGGTGTCGGCGACAACCTCCAGGTAGGCGCCGCGCACGTTGAGGCTGTCCCGCTGCCCCCGCATCAGCAGGGACAGCGAGACCACGTTGGCGACCAGGCCGACGGCGGCGAACACGATGGCCAGACCGCCGCGGGTCTCCGCGGGGGTGATGAAGCGGTCGACTGCCTCGAAGACCAGGTAACCGCCCACGCCCAGCAGCAGCAGGCAGTTGGCCAGGGCCGCCAGGATCTCGGCGCGGGCGAAGCCGAAGGTCCGGTTGGGCCCGGCGGGCCGGTTGGCGAAGTGGATGGCCAGCAGGGCCATTCCCAGGCCCAGGGCGTCGGTCGCCATGTGGGCCGCGTCCGCGATCAGGGCGAGGGAGTCCGCGAGCAGCCCGCCGACGATCTCCATGACCATGACGCCGAGCGTGATGCCCAGGGCCACCCGGAGCCTTCCCCGGTACGCGGCGGCGGCCGTGCCCGTGGGGGGCGCCCCTCCGTGCGTGTGCCCGTGGTCGTGGCCTGCCCCCATGAGAACGCCTCCGTACACGCGTCGTGTCCTGCGGACAGCTCGGACGCACCTCGCCCGACGCGGCCAGTGAACTACGGGGGAGGGGTACGGGGCAACACGGCACTGAACACCGTTGTCATGTGCTCTGACCTGCGGAAACGTTTGCAGGTCAGAGCGCCGTCACGGTGTCGGCCGACCGTACGCCGTCACTTCGCGACGCGCGCCTCGGGATGGCTGAGGCACCAGCCCTCCCAGGCCGACTCCACCATCTCGCGCAGCCCTCGCCGGGCCGTCCAGCCCAGTTCCTCGGTCATCCGGGCGGCCGACGCGACCGCCGTGGCCGCGTCCCCGGGCCTGCGCGCCTCGACCACCGGCTTCCTGGGCATCCCCGTGACCTCACCCACCAGCTCGGCCAGCCGGAGCACCGAGACGCCCTCGCCCCGGCCGATGTTCACGGTGAGGTCCCCGGCGTCCGCGCCGGTCGCGTTCAGATCCAGCTTCCTGGTGACCGCGAGATGCGCCTCGGCCAGATCGGCGACGTGGATGTAGTCGCGCACACAGGTACCGTCCGGCGTCGGGTAGTCGTCACCGAAGATCCGCGGTGCCTCGCCCCGGGTCAGCCGGTCGAAGAACATCGGCACGACGTTGTGGACACCGGTGTCCGAGAGTTCCGGCTCCGCGGCGCCCGCCACGTTGAAGTACCGCAGGCAGGCCGTCGAGATGCCGTGCGCCCGCCCGGTGGCCCGGACCAGCCACTCGCCGACGAGCTTGGTCTCGCCGTACGGGTTGATCGGAGCGCACGGGGTGTCCTCGGTGATGAGGTCGGTGTCCGGGACGCCGTACACCGCCGCCGACGACGAGAAGAGGAAGCGCCTGACGCCCGCCGCGACCACTGCCTCCAGCAGTACGGAGAGACCCGTCACGTTCTCCCGGTAGTAGAGCAGGGGCTTCTCCACGGACTCGCCGACCTGCTTCTTGGCCGCGAGATGCACGACCCCGGTGACCGCGTGCTCCGCCAGTACACGGTCGAGCACCTCGCGATCGGACGCCGAGCCGCGCACCAGCGGGACGTCCTCGGGCAGCCTGGCACCGATGCCCGTCGAGATGTCGTCGAGGACGACGACCCGCTCCCCGGCCGCCCTCATGGCCTTCGCCACGTGTGCCCCGATGTAACCCGCTCCGCCTGTGATCAACCACGTCATGGGTGTCAGCTTATGCGCTGTACGGACGCGGTTTGTGGGGCGAGGCGTTGATCGACGATGATGATCGCGAACGCTGCCGCATGATGGCCGGTTCGCCCGAACGGAGCAGAAACGGGCGGTGAACTCGGCCTTCCGTTCATCCGATAGCCTCAGCCGACGTGCCGCCGGCCCACCTCCGGGCCGCACTGTCGCGCGCCGTCCCGCCAGCGCCAAGGAGTGAGTTCGTCTGTCGACCGCCATCCTCACCGGTACGCCGGTACCCGGATCGTCGCTCGAGGACGATCTGAGGTCACTCGGCTTCGAGGTGACTGCCGCCGCCGACGCCTCCGAGGCCGCCGAGCTGCTCGCCGCAGTACCCGCCAGCAGACGCGTCGCGCTCGTGGACACCCGCTTCGTCGGCCACGTCCACGCCCTGAGGCTCGGACTCACCGACCCCCGGTTCGCCGTCGCCGCGGTCCCCGGAGCGCTCACCGCGCTGCCCGAGGCACGCGCCGCACTGCTCCGTGCCCTCGGCCGGCCCGTGGCCGCCGTCGGCGCGGGGAGCCCCGTCGCGCCCGGAGCCTCGGAGACCGGCCCCGACGACCGCACGCTCCCGGGCGCGCTCGCCGCGGCGCTGGACGCCGAGGGCACCGAGGTGAAGCGCCCTGAGCTCGGCTCGCTCACCGCCGCGGTGCCCACCACCTCCGAGGAACGGCACGCCGCCCGGGCCGCGGTGGCCTCCGTCGACGACGAGGCCGTACGGCTGCGCAGCGCGGTGAAGGCGCACGACGGCTTCTTCACCACGTTCTGCGTCAGCCCCTACTCCCGCTACATCGCGCGCTGGTGCGCCCGCCGGGGACTCACTCCGAACCAGGTCACCACCGCCTCGCTGATCACCGCGCTGATCGCGGCCGGCAGCGCGGCGACCGGCACCCGAGGCGGATACGTCGCGGCCGGGGTGCTCCTGCTCCTCTCCTTCGTCCTGGACTGCACCGACGGGCAGCTGGCCCGGTACTCGCTCCAGTACTCGACGATGGGCGCCTGGCTGGACGCCACCTTCGACCGGGCCAAGGAGTACGCGTACTACGCGGGCCTCGCCCTCGGCGCGGCCCGCGGCGGCGACGACGTATGGGTGCTCGCGCTCGGCGCGATGGTGCTGCAGGCCTGCCGCCACGTCGTGGACTTCTCGTTCAACGAGGCCAACCACGACGCGGTGTCCAACACCAGCCCGACCGCCGCGCTCTCCGACAAGCTGGACAGCGTCGGCTGGACGGTCTGGCTGCGCCGGATGATAGTGCTGCCCATCGGTGAACGATGGGCCATGATCGCCGTGCTGACCGCCGTGACCACGCCCCGGATCGTGTTCTACGCCCTGCTCGTCGGCTGCGCCCTGGCCGCCTGCTACACCACGGCAGGCCGGCTCCTGCGCTCGCTGACCCGCAAGGCGCAGCGCACCGACCGCGCCGCCGGGGCACTGGCAGACCTCGCCGACTCGGGGCCGCTCGCCCAGGGCGTCGCCGCGGTGCTCCGCCGCCCGCGCGGCGGCTTCACGGCGCCGCTGCTCGCGTTCGCCGGAGCGCTGGCGATGGTCGCCGCAGCACTGTTCGCGCCGTACGGCGGGCTGCTGACCGTGGGCGCCGCACTGGTCTACGCACTCCTCTCGGGCCTCGCGGTCTCGCGGCCGCTCAAGGGGGCGCTCGACTGGCTCGTCCCGCCGGTCTTCCGTGCCGCCGAGTACTGCACGGTCCTCGCGCTGGCCGCCCGCAGCGACGTACCGCACGCCGTTCCCGCGGCATTCGGCCTGGTTTCGGCCGTCGCCTACCATCACTACGACACGGTGTACCGCATTCGGGGCGGCACCGGCGCACCGCCCCGGTGGCTGGTGCGCACCGTCGGCGGACACGAGGGCCGGACCCTGGTCGTGGCCGTACTCGCCGCCGTACTGACCACCGGTTCAGGTTTCACCACGGCTCTCACCGCGCTCGCGGCCGCCGTGGCCCTGGTGGTCCTCGTGGAGTCCATCCGCTTCTGGGTGTCCTCCTCGGCCCCCGCCGTACACGACGAAGGAGAACTCGCATGATCGGCCTCGTACTGGCTGCCGGTGCCGGACGCCGTCTGCGTCCCTACACGGACACCCTGCCCAAGGCCCTGGTGCCCGTGGACGGTGAGAAGACGGTCCTCGACCTGACGCTGGCCAACTTCGCCGCGGTCGGACTCACCGAGGTCGCGGTCGTCGTCGGCTACCGCAAGGAGGCCGTCTACGCCCGCAAGGCCGAGTTCGAGGCGACGTACGGCGTGAAGCTGACGCTGATCGACAACGACAAGGCCGAGGAGTGGAACAACGCCTACTCCCTGTGGTGCGCCCGTGAGGTCCTGAAACAGGGCGTCATCCTCGCCAACGGCGACACCGTGCACCCCGTGTCCGTCGAGAGGACCCTGCTGGACGCCCGCGGCGAGGGCCGGAGGATCATCCTCGCCCTCGACACGGTGAAGCACCTCGCCGACGAGGAGATGAAGGTCATCACGGACGGTGAGAAGGGCGTGAGCCGGATCACCAAGCTGATGGACCCGGCCACCGCGACCGGCGAGTACATCGGCGTGACGCTCATCGAGCCCGAGGCCGCCGAGGAGCTCGCCGACGCGCTGAAGGCGACCTTCGAGCGCGACCCCGACCTCTACTACGAGGACGGCTACCAGGAGCTCGTCGACCGCGGCTTCACCGTGGACGTGGCCCCCATCGGCGAGGTGACCTGGGTCGAGATCGACAACCACGACGACCTCGCCCGCGGCAGGGAGATCGCGTGCCTGTACTGACCCGCCTCATCCCGTCCCCCGTCGTCGTCGACATCCGGCGCGGCGCCATGGACGATCTGGCCGGTCTCCTCGCCGACCAGCGGATCTCCGCGTCGGGCAAGCTCGCCATCGCGATCAGCGAGGGGTCGGGGCGCGCCCTGCGCGAGCGGCTCGCCCCGGTGCTGCCGGGAGCCGACTGGTACCCGGTCGCCGACGGCACGATCGACTCCGCGGTGCGGCTCGCCGACGGCATCAAGGGCACCCGCTACGACGCCTTGGTCGGCCTCGGCGGCGGGAAGATCATCGACGTGGCGAAGTACGCCGCGGCGCGGGTCGGCGTCCCCATGGTCGCCGTCGCGACGAACCTGTCCCACGACGGGCTCTGCTCCCCGGTCGCGACCCTGGACAACGACAACGGGCGCGGCTCCTACGGCGTCCCCACCCCGATCGCCGTGGTCATCGACCTCGACGTGATCCGCGAGGCCCCCGCGCGTTACGTGCGCTCGGGCATCGGCGACGCGGTCTCCAACATCTCCTGCGTCGCCGACTGGGAGCTCGCCCACGAGATCCAGGGCGAGGAGATCGACGGGCTCGCGGCAGCCATGGCCAGGCAGGCGGGCGAGGCGGTGCTGCGCCACCCCGGCGGGGTCGGCGACGACGCCTTCCTCAAGGTGCTGGCCGAGGGCCTCGTCCTGACGGGCATCTCGATGTCGGTCGCCGGGGACTCCCGGCCCGCGTCGGGCGGCTGCCACGAGATCAACCACGCCTTCGACCTGCTGTACCCGAAGCGGGCCGCCAGCCACGGCGAGCAGGTCGGCCTCGGCGCCTGCTTCGCGATGCACCTGCGGGGCGCCCGCGACGAGTCGCGTCACATGGCGTCCGTCCTGCGGCGCCACGGGCTGCCCGTGCTGCCGCAGGAGATCGGATTCACCCCCGACGAGTTCGTGCGGGCCGTCGAGTACGCCCCGCAGACGCGGCCGGGACGCTTCACGATCCTGGAACACCTCAACCTGTCCACCGACCAGATCAGGGACGCGTACGCCGACTATGCAAAAGCCATCCATAGCTGAACTCCGCCCCGTCGTTCACCCCCCGGGTGTGAAGGACCGGCGCAGCGGCGAGCACTGGGCTGGTCGGCTCTACATGCGTGAGATCTCGCTGCGCATCGACCGGCACCTGGTGAACACCAAGGTCACGCCGAACCAGCTGACCTACGTGATGACCGTCGCCGGCGTGCTCGCGGCGCCCGCCCTCCTGGTCCCCGGCATCCCCGGGGCCCTGCTCGGCGTGCTCGCGGTACAGCTCTACCTGCTGTTCGACTGCGTCGACGGCGAAGTGGCCCGCTGGAAGAAGCAGTTCTCGCTGGGCGGGGTCTATCTGGACCGGGTGGCCGCCTACCTGTGCGACGCGGCGGTGCTGGTCGGCTTCGGCCTGCGCGCCGCCGACCTGTGGGGCCCTGGACGTGTCGACTGGCTGTGGGCCTTCCTGGGCACGCTCGCCGCGCTCGGCGCCATCCTGATCAAGGCCGAGACCGACCTCGTCGGGGTCGCCCGCCACCAAGGCGGGCTGCCGCCCGTCAAGGAGTCCGCGTCCGAGCCGCGCTCCTCCGGTATGGCGTTCGCGCGACGGGCGGCAGGCGCGCTCAAGTTCCACCGGCTGATCCTCGGCATCGAGGCGTCGCTGGTCATCCTGGTCGTCGCCGTGATCGACACGGTCAGGGACGACCTCTTCTTCAGCCGGCTCGCGGTCGCGGTCATGGCCGGTATCGCCCTGCTCCAGACAGTCCTGCACCTGGTGTCGATCCTGGCGTCCAGCAGGCTGAAGTGAGCTCCCCCATGAAACTCGGCGCCGTCATCATCACCATGGGCAACCGCCCGGACGAGCTGCGTGCCCTCCTCGACTCGGTCGCCGGGCAGGACGGCGACCGGATCGAGGTGGTTGTCGTCGGGAACGGCGCCGCGGTCCCCGACCTACCCCCGGGTGTGCGGACCGTGGAACTGCCCGAGAACCTCGGCATCCCGGGCGGCCGTAACGTCGGCATCGAGGCGTTCGGCCCGTCCGGAGCCGATGTGGACGCCCTGCTCTTCCTCGACGACGACGGGCACCTGCCGAACACCGACACCGCCGAGCTCTGCCGGCAGGCGTTCGAGGCGGACCCGAAGCTCGGCATCATCACCTTCCGGATCGCGGACCCGGACACCGGCGTCACGCAGCGGCGCCACGTGCCACGGCTGCGTGCCTCCGACCCGATGCGCTCGTCCCGCGTCACGACGTTCCTCGGCGGCGCGAACGCCGTACGCAGCCAGGTGATCGCCGAGGCGGGTCCGCTCCCCGGCGAGTTCTTCTACGCGCACGAGGAGACCGACCTGGCCTGGCGGGCCCTGGACGCCGGCTGGATGATCGACTACCGCGCCGACATGGTGCTGAACCACCCCACCACCGCCCCGTCGCGGCACGCGGTCTACCACCGCATGGTGGCCCGCAACCGCGTCTGGCTGGCCCGCCGGAACCTGCCCGCTCCGCTGGTCCCCGTCTACGTGGGGGTCTGGCTGCTGCTCACCCTGCTGCGCAGGCCCTCGCTCCCCGCCCTGAGGGCATGGTTCGGTGGCTTCCGGGAAGGCTGGACCCAGCCCTGCGGGCCCCGGCGTCCCATGAGGTGGCGTACGGTGTGGCGGCTGACCAGACTGGGCCGGCCGCCGGTGATCTGAGAGGCTCTCCTCTGAGAACATGAGCCGTATTCATCCGTACGGGGACCCTGTCCGCCCTGGCCGCGCCCGCGACCGGCTGCGCATCGTGAAGACGAGAGTTCTTAACTGTGAGTGACACGACCCACGACGGCGGGATTGCGCTGAGCAGTCCGCCGTCCGCCGATACGGGACTGAGCGCGTCCCAGCTGGCCGACAAGTACGGCCTGACGGTGAGCGGTGCCCGGCCCGGGCTGTTCGCGTACATCCGGCAGCTCTGGGGCCGTCGCCATTTCATCCTGGCGTTCTCGCGGGCCAAGCTGACCGCGCAGTACAGCCAGGCCAAGCTCGGCCAGCTGTGGCAGGTGGCCACACCGCTGCTGAACGCCCTGGTCTACTTCCTGATCTTCGGGCTGATCCTCGGCACGCGGAAGGGGATGAGCCAGGAGGTGTTCATCCCCTTCCTCGTGACGGGGGTGTTCGTCTTCACCTTCACACAGAGCTCGGTCATGGCGGGGGTGCGCTCCATCGCGGGCAACCTCGGCCTGGTGCGGGCCCTGCACTTCCCACGGGCCTCGCTGCCCATCTCCTTCTCCCTGCAACAGCTCCAGCAGCTGATGTACTCGATGATCGTCCTGCTGCTCGTGGCGGTCGGCTTCGGCAGCTATCCCTCGCTCTCCTGGCTGCTGGTCGTCCCGGCGCTCGCCATGCAGTTCTTCTTCAACACCGGCCTGGCGCTGATCATGGCCCGGCTGGGCAGCAAGACCCCCGACCTCGCGCAGCTGATGCCGTTCATCATGCGGACCTGGATGTACGCGTCGGGTGTGATGTTCTCCATCCCCGTGATGCTCGCGGACAAGCCGCCGTGGATCGCCGACGTACTGCAGTACAACCCGGCGGCCATCTACATGGACCTCGTCCGCTTCGCGCTGATCGACGGATACGGCTCCGACAACCTGCCGCAGCACGTCTGGGTGGTAGGGCTCGCCTGGTCGCTCCTGGTGGGCGTCGTGGGCTTCGTGTACTTCTGGAAGGCAGAGGAACGGTACGGCCGTGGCTGAGGAATCGTCCCAGGGACACATCCCCACCGTGATCGCGGACGACGTGCACATCGTCTACCGGGTCAACGGCACGGGCGGCGGCAAGGGCAGCGCCACCGCCGCCCTCAGCCGGATGATGCGCCGTGGCAAGGGGGAGCCGCGCGGTGTGCGCAAGGTGCACGCGGTGCGGGGTGTCTCCTTCACCGCCTACCGTGGCCAGGCCATCGGCCTGATCGGCACCAACGGCTCCGGCAAGTCCACCCTGCTCCGGGCCATCGCCGGCCTGCTGCCGACCGAGCACGGCAAGGTGTACACGGACGGCCAGCCGTCACTGCTCGGCGTCAACGCGGCCCTGATGAGCGACCTGACCGGCGAGCGCAACGTCGTCCTCGGCGGTCTCGCGATGGGGATGAGCCGCGAGGAGATCCGCACGCGCTACCAGGACATCGTCGACTTCTCCGGCATCAACGAGAAGGGCGACTTCATCACGCTCCCGATGCGGACGTACTCCTCCGGCATGGCGGCGCGGCTGCGCTTCTCGATCGCCGCCGCCAAGAACCACGACGTCCTCATGATCGACGAGGCGCTCGCCACCGGTGACCGCAAGTTCCGGGTGCGCTCCGAGGAGCGGATCCGCGAACTGCGCAAGGAGGCCGGCACCGTCTTCCTGGTCAGCCACAACAACAAGACGATCAGGGACACCTGCGACCGGGTGCTGTGGCTGGAGAAGGGCGAGCTCCTGATGGACGGCCCGACCGAAGACGTGCTCAAGGCCTACGAGCGGGAGACCGGCAAGTAGCCGATGCTTCCGCGTGGCCCCCGCCCGAGCACCACGGCGGGGGCCACCACCCTGTGCGGCCCCCGCAAGAGCCGTGGGCGGTCCAGGGGTTGTCTCCTACCGGCGGATGACGTCAATCGCGTTGTGTCCGGGGAACGTTGGTGGTGGGCGGAGTGTTGTACCAGGGGCGCGCTGCACCCCGGCGCGGCCCTGTGAGCTGTACAACGTAAGCTGTACCGGTGCTGATTCGCGGCAGTCTGCGGTGATACGCAACCCCGGCACAGCGCCCGTTGCGCGTACGTCGCACTCGGGAAGCCTGGCGGCGTGTCCGAAAAGGGATGTTTTGGGTCAGCAGTGTAGAACGGGAGATGTGACGGCAATGATGGAAGATCTCCAGCTCCGACGTGGTTTCGCCGTCCCCGCGTCGGGTGACACGCGGTGACCCGTACCCAGCGGGCGCGCACCGACGCCGCCGTGACCGGCACGCTCGACAAGGCCGCGGACGAGAACTTCCCCGTCGCCCCCTTCTTCCTGCCGCGCGCCTGGCGCGACGACCTGATGGCCGTCTACGGATTCGCCCGCCTCGTCGACGACATCGGTGACGGCGATCTGGCACCCGGCGGCGCGGACGCCCGTCACCTCGGCCTCGAACCCGGGCAGGGCGATGACAGGCTCGCCCTGCTGGACGCACTCGAAGCCGATCTGCACCGCGTCTTCGCGAGCACAGGCGACCCGCGCCACCCCCTGATGCGCGCCCTGCGCCCCACCGTGCGGCGCTGCGCCCTCACCCCCGAGCCCTTCCTCGGGCTCGTCGAGGCCAACCGGCAGGACCAGAAGGTCCGCCGCTACGGCACCTACGGTGAGCTGCTCGCCTACTGCGAGCTCTCCGCCAACCCGGTCGGCCGGCTCGTCCTGCAGATCACCGGCACCGCGAGCCCCGAACGCATCCGTCGCTCCGACGCCGTCTGCACCGCGCTGCAGATCGCCGAGCACCTCCAGGACGTCGCCGAGGACCTCGGCCGCGACCGGATCTACCTGCCCGCCGAAGACATGGCCCGCTTCCACGTCGGGGAGGCCGACCTGGCCGCGCCGTCCGCGGGCGCGGCGGTACGCACCCTGGTCGCCTTCGAGGCCGAACGCGCCGGGCACCTGCTCGACGAGGGCATCCCGCTGGTGGGCAGCGTGCACGGCCGCCTCGGACTGCTGCTCGCCGGCTTCGTCGGCGGAGGGCGGGCCGCCCTCGGCGCCGTCAGGGCCGCCGGTTTCGACGTACTGCCCGGACCGCCCAGACCCACCGCGCCGAGACTGCTGCGCGAAGTGGGAGCCGTCCTGCGAAGAGCGCACAGAGAGAGGTGACCCGAACCGTGGAGGGACAGACGACGTACATGTCGGCACCGGTACAGGCCGCGTACAGCTACTGCGAGGCCGTCACCGGACAGCAGGCCCGTAATTTCGCGTACGGCATCAGACTGCTGCCGTACGAGAAGCGGCAGGCCATGTCGGCGCTGTACGCCTTCTCCCGTCGGGTCGACGACATCGGCGACGGCGAGCTGGATCCGGCGACCAAGCGCACCCGGCTGGAAGGCACCCGGGAGCTGCTCGACCGGATCCGGGACAAGGCGGTCGACGAGGACGACACCGACCCGGTCGCGGTCGCGCTCGCCGACGCCGCACGGCGCTTCCCGCTGCCGCTCGGCGGCCTCGACGAACTCATCGACGGCGTGCTGATGGACGTACGCGGGGCGACCTACGAGACCTGGGACGACCTCAGGACCTACTGCCGGTGCGTCGCGGGTGCCATCGGGCGCCTCAGCCTGGGCGTCTTCGGTACGGAGACGGGCGCACCCGGCGCCGAGCGTGCCGCGGAGTACGCCGACACCCTCGGTCTCGCGCTCCAGCTCACCAACATCCTGCGCGACGTCCGCGAGGACGCGGGCAACGGGCGCACCTACCTGCCCGCCGACGACCTCGCCAAGTTCGGCTGCTCCGCCGGATTCCACCGGGCCACCCCGCCGCCCGGGTCGGACTTCGCGGGACTGGTGCACTTCGAGGTCCGGCGCGCCCGGGCGCTCTTCGCCGAGGGGTACCGGCTGCTGCCGATGCTGGACCGGCGCAGCGGCGCCTGCGTGGCGGCCATGGCCGGCATCTACCGCCGGCTCCTCGACCGGATCGAGCGCGACCCCGAGGCCGTCCTGCGCGGCAGGGTCTCGCTGCCCGGCCACGAGAAGGCGTACGTCGCGGTCCGCGGCCTGTCCGGTCTCGACGCGCGGTACATCTCGCGCCGGACGGCCAGGGGGCGGGTCTGATGGCACGCCCGACGCGATCCGCCCGCGCCTGGCGGGCAACCTTCCCGCGTCCCGGCGCGTCCCTCACCGGGACGACCCGGCGAAGGGGGCAGCCATGACGCACCGGAGCGCCCGCTCCTCCCGCGCCGTCGTCGTCGGCGGAGGGCTCGCGGGGGTCACCGCCGCGCTGCGTCTCGCCGACGCCGGGCTCGACGTCACCCTGCTCGAAGGCCGCCCCCGGCTCGGCGGGCTCGCCTTCTCCTTCCGCCGGGGCGACCTCTCGGTCGACAACGGCCAGCACGTGTACCTGCGTTGCTGCACGGGCTACCGCTGGTTCCTGGACCGGATCGAGGGCTCCCACCTCGCCCCGCTGCAGGACCGCCTCGACGTACCCGTGCTCGACGTGGGCCGACCGGCCGGTCCGAGGCTCGGACGGCTGCGCCGCACCGCCCTGCCCGTGCCGCTGCACCTCGCCGGCGGACTCGCCGCCTACCCGCACCTCTCGCTCACCGAGAAGGCGGGCGTCGCCAGGGCGGCGCTCGCGCTGGGCCGGCTCGACCCCGCCGACCCGGCGCTCGACGGCATCGACTTCGCCACCTGGCTGCACCGTCACGGACAGTCGCCGCGCACCGTCGAGGCCCTCTGGGACCTCGTCGGCGTCGCCACGCTCAACGCCACGGCACCGAACGCCTCCATGGCCCTGGCCGCCACGGTCTTCAAGACCGGGCTGCTCTCCGACCCCGGCGCCGCCGACATCGGCTGGGCCGCCGTGCCGCTCGGGGACCTCCACGACACCCTCGCCCGCAAGGCACTCGAATCCGCGGGCGTGGGCATCCACGTGCGTACCCGGGTGTCGTCGCTGACCCGCACCGAGGACGGCCGCTGGTCCGTCGGGACCGACGGCGAGCGGATCGACGCGGACACCGTCGTGCTCGCCGTGCCGCAGGGCGAGACCCACCGGCTGCTGCCCGACGGGGCCCTCGGCGACCCCGACCGGCTGCTCGGCCTCGCCGACGCGCCGATCCTGAACGTGCACGTCGTCTACGACCGCAAGGTGCTGCGCAGACCGTTCTTCGCCGCGCTCGGCTCACCCGTGCAGTGGGTCTTCGACCGCACCGGGTCCTCCGGTCTCCAGGGCGGCGGCCAGTACGTCGCGGTGTCGCAGTCCGCCGCCGGGGACGAAATCGACCTGCCCGTCGCCGAGCTGCGCAGGCGGTACCTGCCCGAGCTCGAGAGACTTCTGCCGGCCGCGCGCGGAGCCGGTGTCCAGGACTTCTTCGTCACCAGGGAACGCAACGCGACCTTCGCACCCGCGCCCGGGGTGGGCCGCCTGAGACCGGGCACACGAACGCGTGCCCCCGGGCTCTTCCTGGCGGGGGCATGGACCGCCACCGGCTGGCCCGCCACGATGGAGGGTGCCGTCCGCAGCGGGTTCGGTGCCGCGCACGGTGCGCTCCAGGCCCTGGGCCGGCCCCACGAACACCCGCTGCAGGAGGCGGCATGAGCAGTACCACCGGAACAAGAGGAGAGTCTGTGACCCCGGCGAATCCGGCTTACGACACCGTGGCGGACACCACGGACGTCACCGCGCTTCTGGAGCGCGGAAGGGCCCTGTCAGCGCCGGTGCTGCGAGCTGCCGTGGACCGGCTGGCGCCGCCCATGGGCACCGTCGCGGCCTACCACTTCGGCTGGATCGACGCCCAGGGCCGGCCCGCCGACGGCGACGGCGGCAAGGCCGTGCGCCCCGCGCTGGCACTGTTGTCCGCGGAAGCGGCGGGTGCCCCGGCCGAGGTCGGTGTCCCCGGCGCGGTGGCCGTCGAGCTCGTGCACAACTTCTCGCTGCTGCACGACGACCTGATGGACGGCGACGAGCAGCGCCGCCACCGGGACACCGTGTGGAAGGTGCACGGCCCGGCCCAGGCGATCCTCGTCGGCGACGCGCTCTTCGCGCTGGCCAACGAGGTCCTGCTGGAGCTCGGCACCGTCGAGGCCGGCCGCGCCACCCGCCGGCTGACCACGGCCAGCCGCAAGCTGATCGACGGTCAGGCCCAGGACATCGCCTACGAGCACCGCGAGCGGGTCACCGTCGAGGAGTGCCTGGAGATGGAGGGCAACAAGACGGGCGCCCTGCTGGCCTGCGCGGTGTCCATCGGTGCGGTGCTCGGCGGGGCCGACGACCGTACCGCCGACACCCTCGAGGCGTACGGATACCACCTCGGCCTGGCCTTCCAGGCGGTCGACGACCTGCTCGGCATCTGGGGCGACCCGGAGTCCACGGGCAAGCAGACGTGGAGTGATCTGCGTCAGCGCAAGAAGTCGCTTCCCGTCGTGGCGGCCCTCGCCGCGGGCGGAGCGGCGTCCGAGCGGCTGGCCGCGCTGCTCGCTGCGGACGCCAGGAGCACCGACTTCGACAGCTTCTCCGAAGAGGAGTTCGCCGCCCGCGCGGCACTCATCGAGGAGGCGGGCGGTCGCGAGTGGACCGCAGAGGAAGCGCGTCGTCAGCACGCCGTGGCCATCGAGGCGCTGCACGGTGTCGACATGCCGGAACGGGTGCGGGAGCAGCTCACCGCGCTCGCCGACTTCGTTGTCGTACGAAAGAGATGATGACCATCCAGATATGACTCGCAGTCGCCGGCGGGCGCCCGAAGTGGGCGCCCGCCGACGGCACCCCCAGCACAGCAGATGACCAACTGCACGAAGGGGAAGCCATGACAGCGACGACCGACGGAAGCACCGGGGCCGCGAACCTCCGAGCAGCCCCGGCAGGCCATCCGACCGAACCGACCATCGCCGCGGACGACACGCTCGACGTCGCGCGGCGGGCCGCGGAGCGCTCGGTGGAGCACCTCCTCGGCAGGCAGGACGAGCAGGGCTGGTGGAAGGGGGACCTCGCCACCAACGTCACCATGGACGCCGAGGATCTGCTGCTCCGTCAGTTCCTCGGGATCCAGGACCCCGACACCGTGCAGGCGGCCGCCCGTTTCATCCGGGGCGAGCAGCTCGGTGACGGCACCTGGAACACCTTCTACGAGGGACCGCCGGACCTCTCGGCCACCATCGAGGCGTACGTCGCCCTCAGGCTGGCCGGCGACCGGCCCGACGACCCCCACATGATCCGCGCCGCGGGCTGGGTGCGGGAGCAGGGCGGCATCGCGGAGTCCCGGGTCTTCACCCGGATCTGGCTCGCCCTCTTCGGCTGGTGGAAGTGGGACGATCTGCCGGAACTCCCACCCGAGTTGATGTTCTTCCCGAAGTGGGTCCCGCTCAACATCTACGACTTCGGCTGCTGGGCCCGCCAGACCATCGTGCCGCTCACCATCGTGTCCGCGACGCGGCCGGTGCGGCCCGCCCCGTTCGCGCTGGACGAGCTGCACACGGATCCCGCCAGCCCCAACCCGCCCAAGCCCACCGCTCCGGCGGTCAGTTGGGACGGGATCTTCCAGAGACTCGACAAGGCGCTGCACCTCTACCACAGGGTCGCCCCGCGCAGGCTGCGGCGCCTGGCCATGAACGCCGCGGCGCGCTGGATCATCGAACGCCAGGAGAACGACGGGTGCTGGGGCGGCATCCAGCCCCCCGCCGTGTACTCCGTCATCGCCCTGCACCTGCTGGGCTACGACCTGGACCACCCGGTGATGAGGGCGGGCCTAGCCTCGCTCGACAGGTTCACCGTCTGGCGCGAGGACGGGGCCCGGATGATCGAGGCCTGCCAGTCGCCGGTCTGGGACACCTGCCTCGCCACCATCGCGCTCGCCGACGCCGGGGTGAGCCCCGACCATCCGGCGCTCGTGCGGGCAGCCGACTGGATGCTCGGCGAGGAGATCGTGCGCCCGGGCGACTGGTCGGTGCGCAGACCCCAACTCCCCCCGGGCGGATGGGCGTTCGAGTTCCACAACGACAACTACCCGGACATCGACGACACCGCCGAAGTCGTCCTCGCGCTGCGCCGGGTCCGTCATCCCGATCAGGCCAGGGTCGAGGCGGCCATCGAGCGGGGGGTCCGCTGGAACCTGGGTATGCAGTCCCACAACGGTGGCTGGGGCGCCTTCGACGCCGACAACACCAGTCCCTTCCCCAACCGGTTGCCGTTCTGCGACTTCGGCGAGGTCATCGACCCGCCGTCCGCCGACGTCACCGGGCACGTGGTGGAGATGCTCGCAGTCGAGGGCCACGCGAGCGACAACCGGACCCGCCGGGGCGTCGACTGGCTCCTCGCCGAACAGGAGCCGAGCGGTGCGTGGTTCGGCCGCTGGGGCGTCAACTACATCTACGGGACGGGCTCGGTGGTGCCCGCGCTGATCGCGGCCGGACTGCCCGCGGCGCACCCCTCGGTGCGACGGGCCGTCGAGTGGGTGAGATCCGTCCAGAACGACGACGGGGGCTGGGGCGAGGACCTGCGCTCCTACCGCGAGGAGAAGTGGATCGGCCACGGCAGCTCGACCGCCTCGCAGACCGCCTGGGCGCTCCTCGCGCTCCTGTCCGCCGGCGAGCGGGAGAGCAGATCCGTGGAGCGAGGCGTCGAATGGCTGGCCGGGACCCAGCAGGCCGACGGGTCCTGGGACGAGCCGCACTTCACCGGCACGGGCTTCCCGTGGGACTTCTCCATCAACTACCACCTCTACCGGCAGGTCTTCCCCCTCACCGCACTCGGCCGGTACGTCTACGGCGATCCCTTCGCCACCGCCTCCGGTATCGGCGCCGGCACCGGTAGGGGGGCCTGACCCGATGGGTGGTGCACAGGAACCGCCCGGTCCCGCCACGCCGCTGCTGATCGCCTGCGCGCTCGGTATCGAACGCCTCGCGCTGCGCACCGGCAGGAGGGGAGGCGCCCCCGGACCGGTCAGCGTCATCAGCACCGGAATGGGCGCCCGGGCGGCCGAGAGCGCGGTCCGGGCCGCTCTGGGGCGGGACGGCGCCGGAGGTACGGCCGTCATCGCCTCCGGATTCTGTGCCGGGCTCGCCCCCGGCATGCACCCGGGGGACCTCGTGGTGGCGGAGGAGACCAGGGACGCCGCCGGTACGACGGCCTGCGTGGCACCGGGACTGCTGGTCGACGCGCTGACCAGGGCGGTGCCGGGCCGGGCCGTCCACACCGGCCCGCTGGCCGGCTCCGCACACGTCGTGCGGGGCCCCGAGCGGGCCGAGCTCCTGGCCACCGGCGCCATCGCGGTGGACATGGAGTCCGCCGCCACGCTCCGCACCGCCGTACGCACCGGACCACGCCCGGTTGCGGCCGTACGGGTGGTCGTGGACGCTCCGGAGCATGAGCTCGTCCGTATCGGCACGGTCCGCGGTGGAATATCGGCATTCCGCGTTCTTCGTGTTGTCCTTCCGGCTTTTTATGAATGGCACCGATCTTTGCTGCTCCCCAGGAGGTGAGCCCAGATGGCCATGCCGCTCCGTCAGTCCATCAAGGTTGCGACGTATCTCTTCGAACAGAAGCTCCGCAGGCGGGAGAAGTTCCCGCTGATCGTCGAGCTGGAGCCCTTGTTCGCCTGCAATCTGGCGTGTGAGGGCTGCGGGAAGATCCAGCACCCGGCCGGAGTGCTCAAGCAGCGCATGCCCGTCGCGCAGGCGGTGGGGGCGGTGCTCGAATCCGGGGCCCCGATGGTGTCCATCGCCGGCGGAGAGCCGCTGATGCACCCGCAGATCGACGAGATCGTCCGACAGCTGGTGGCGAAGAAGAAGTACGTCTTCCTCTGCACCAACGCCATGCTGATGCGCAAGAAGCTCGACAAGTTCACCCCGTCGCCCTACTTCGCCTTCGCGGTGCACATCGACGGGCTGCGCGAGCGGCACGACGAGTCCGTCGCGAAGGAGGGCGTCTTCGACGAGGCGGTGGCGGCGATGAAGGAGGCCAAGAGCCGCGGCTTCCGGGTGACGACCAACTCCACGTTCTTCAACACGGACACCCCGCAGACGATCATCGAGGTCCTCAACTTCCTCAACGACGACCTCAAGGTGGACGAGATGATGATCTCGCCCGCCTACGCCTACGAGAAGGCACCGGACCAGGAGCACTTCCTCGGCGTCGAGCAGACCCGGGAGCTCTTCAAGAAGACCTTCGCGGGCGGCAACCGCCGGCGCTGGAGGCTCAACCACTCCCCGCTCTTCCTCGACTTCCTGGAGGGCAAGGCGGACTTCGACTGCACGGCCTGGGCGATCCCCAACTACTCCCTCTTCGGCTGGCAGCGGCCCTGCTACCTGATGAGCGACGGGTACGTGCCCACCTACCGCGAGCTCATCGAGGAGACCGACTGGGAGAAGTACGGCCGCGGCAAGGACCCGCGCTGTGCCAACTGCATGGCGCACTGCGGCTACGAACCCACGGCGGTGCTCGCCACCATGGGCTCGCTCAAGGAGTCCCTCCGAGCGGCGCGGGAGACCATCGGCGGGAACCGCTGACGCCATGGCCCACGGAGGACCGGTAGCACCGGCCCTCCCCGGCCCGCCGGCCCGACCGCTCGCGGTGTGCCGCCCCTCGCGGCGCGCCCGGGTCGGGCCGGCGGAGGTCGGCGCGGGCGCACCGGTGCGGGTGCGGCCGACGACCACGGCCCCGGTGTCGTACACCGGGGCGAGCGCGGGTCCGCAGGGCGGGGCGGACGCGGGAATCCCGCCGGAGCCCCGCCCGCGACCGTGAGCCGACAACAGGACCGACGAGAGGGGGCCCGGTTGTGACGATGCTGGAATCCATCAAGGGACCGCAGGACCTGAAGGCGCTGAGCCGACCGGAACTCGGCGAACTCGCCGAGGACATCAGGACGTTCCTCATCCGCGCGGTGGCGAGGACGGGTGGTCACCTCGGCCCCAGTCTCGGAGTGGTCGAACTCTCCGTCGCCCTGCACCGTGTCTTCGACTCGCCCGTGGACCGCATCCTGTGGGACACCGGGCACCAGAGCTACGTGCACAAACTGCTGACGGGGCGACAGGACTTCTCGAAACTGCGCGGCAAGGGCGGCCTCTCCGGCTACCCCTCCCGCGAGGAGTCCGAGCACGACGTCATCGAGAACTCCCACGCCTCCACCGTGCTCGGATGGGCCGACGGCCTCGCCAAGGCCAACGAGGTGCTGGGCAGCCCGCACCACGTCGTGGCGGTCATCGGCGACGGGGCACTCACCGGCGGCATGGCCTGGGAGGCGCTCAACAACATCGCCGCGGCCAGGGACCGCCCCCTGATCATCGTGGTGAACGACAACGCGCGTTCGTACGCCCCGACCATCGGCGGTCTCGCGAGCCATCTCGCCACCCTGCGCACCACCGACGGCTACGAGCGCTTCCTGTCCTGGGGCAAGGGCGTGCTCCAGCAGACGCCGGTCATCGGGCCGCCGCTGTACGGATCGCTGCACGGCGCGAAGAAGGGTTTCAAGGACACCTTCGCGCCACAGGGCATGTTCGAGGACCTGGGACTCAAGTACGTCGGACCGGTCGACGGACACGACACCGCGGCGGTCGAGGCAGCCCTCGACCGGGCGAAGCGATTCCACGGCCCGGTGCTCGTGCACTGCATCACCGAGAAGGGCCGGGGCTATCCACCCGCGCTCGCGGACGACGCCGACCGCTTCCACACCGTCGGCAGGATGGACCCGCTGACCTGCGAACCGCTCGTCGTACCCGCGGCACCCTCCTGGACCTCGGTGTTCGGCGACGAGATCGCACGGATCGGGGCCGCCCGCAGGGACGTCGTGGCGATCACCGCGGCGATGCTGCGCCCCGTCGGCCTGACCAGGTTCGCCGAGGAGTTCCCCGACCGGATCTGGGACGTCGGCATCGCGGAGCAGCACGCTGCGGTGTCGGCCGCGGGCCTCGCCACCGGCGGTCTGCACCCGGTCGTCGCCGTGTACGCCACCTTCCTCAACCGGGCGTTCGACCAACTGCTGATGGACGTCGCCCTGCACCGGTGCGGAGTGACGTTCGTCCTGGACAGAGCCGGCGTCACCGGTGTCGACGGCCCCTCCCACAACGGCGTGTGGGACATGTCCGTGCTCCAGGTCGTGCCCGGGCTCCGCATCGCCGCGCCGCGCGACGCCGACCGGCTTCGCGAGGAGCTTCGCGAGGCTGTCGACGTCGACGACGCACCGACCGTGGTCCGGTTCCCCAAGGAAGCGGTGGGTGAGCCGGTCCCGGCGGTCGGGCGGATCGGCGGTATGGACGTCCTGCACCGGACCGCGGACCCCGACGTCCTGCTGGTCGCCGTCGGGGTGCTCGCCGGGATCTGCCTGGCCGCCGCCGACCTGCTCGCCGGGTCCGGAGTCCGCTGCACGGTCGTCGACCCCCGCTGGGTCAAACCGGTCGACGCGCAGTTGCCGGCGCTCGCCGCGCAGCACGCGCTCGTCGCGGTGGTCGAGGACAACAGCCGGGCGGGCGGCGTCGGTTCGGCGGTCGGGCAGGCGCTCAGGGACGCCGGCGTCGACGTACCGCTGCGCACGTTCGGAGTTCCCGAGCGGTTCCTCGCACACGCCGGGCGCGCCGAGGTGCTCGCCGACACCGGGCTGACCCCGGTGGAGATCGCGGGACGCATCGGCGCTGCGCTGGAACGCCGAAGGGCAGTCGGAAGGCGGGACATGCCGAAGGAGAGCGGCGCATGAAGTACGAACGGCCGGGCTTCGACCTGGCGCGGCTCCTTGCGGAGCGCGGCGCCGAAAGGTACGACCTGCACACCCGGCACCTCAACCACCAGCTGCCGAGGATGCTGCGCACCATCGGCTTCGACAAGGTCTACGAACGGGCCGAGGGCGCGTACTTCTGGGACGCCGAGGGCAACGACTACCTCGACATGCTCGCCGGGTTCGGGGTGATGGGGCTGGGCCGGCACCACCCCGTCGTACGCAAGGCGCTCCACGACGTCCTGGACGCCGGGCTCGCGGACCTCACGCGGTTCGACTGCCAGCCGCTGCCCGGCCTGCTGGCCGAGAGGCTGCTGGCGCACAGCCCGCACCTGGACCGGGTCTTCTTCGGCAGCAGCGGTACGGAGGCGGTCGAGACCGCGCTGAAGTTCGCCAGGTACGCCACCGGCAAGCCGCGGATCCTCTACTGCGGCCACGCCTTCCACGGGCTGACGACCGGATCGCTCTCGGTCAACGGCGAGGAGGGGTTCCGGGACGGGTTCGCGCCGCTGCTGCCCGACACCGCCATCGAGCTCGGCGACCTCGACGCCCTGCGGCGCGAGCTGAAGCGCGGGGACGTGGCCGCACTCATCGTGGAACCGATCCAGGGCAAGGGCGTCCACGCCTCACCGCCCGGGTTCCTCCGGGAGGCGCAGGAACTGCTGCACCGGCACAAGGCCCTGCTCATCGCCGACGAGGTGCAGACCGGGCTGGGCAGGACCGGTGACTTCTACGCCTACCAGCACGAGGAGGGGGTCGAACCGGACCTGCTCTGCGTCGCCAAGGCGCTGTCCGGCGGGTACGTCCCGGTCGGAGCGACCCTCGGCAAGGACTGGATCTTCAAGCGCGTCTACTCCTCCATGGACCGGGTCCTCGTCCACTCCGCGAGCTTCGGGTCCAACGCGCAGGCCATGGCGGCCGGCCTCGCCGTCCTCTCGGTGATGGAGCAGGAGGAGACCGTCGCGAACGCCCGCCGCACCGGCGATCTGCTGCGCGAGCGGCTCGCCGGGCTGGTCGGCCGCTACGAGTTGCTGCACGAGGTGCGAGGCCGGGGGCTGATGATCGGCATCGAGTTCGGCCGGCCGTCCTCGCTCAGGCTGCGCAGCCGCTGGACGATGCTGCAAGCGGCCCGCAAGGGGCTCTTCGCCCAGATGGTGGTCGTACCGCTGCTGCAGAAGCACCGCATCCTCACCCAGGTCTCCGGCGACCACCTGGAGGTGATCAAACTGATTCCCCCGCTGGTCGTCGGAGAGCCGGAGGTGGAGCGCTTCGTGGCCGCCTTCACCGCCGTGATGGACGACGCGCACAGCGGCAGCGGACTGATGTGGGACTTCGGCAGGACGCTGGTGAAACAGGCCGTCGCCAACCGCTGACACTTTGCCTCTGAGGCAATAAATTTGCCTCAGAGGCAGGATCCTGGCCCAATGGAGGTATGAATCCTCCTGACGGAGGGGCGGCCGACGAGCTCCCGGGAGTCGCGCCGCGCCTGCGAGAGCTGCGCCGCGACCGCGGACTGACGCTGGAGAGCGCCGCCGGGCGTGCCGGACTCTCCCCGGCCCACCTCTCCAGGCTCGAGACGGGCCGGCGTCAGCCCTCGCTGCCGATGCTGCTCGGCCTGGCCCGCGTCTACGGTACGACGGTCTCCGAGCTCCTGGGCGAGATGCCCCCCGAACGTGACGCGATCGTCCGGGGCGGACCGGCCGAAGGCCCGCCCGACGACGGGGCCGACGGCTGGATCTACCGGCAGGCGGGCGGTTCGGGACGCGCCATGCAGGCACTGCGCGTCCGCGTCCCCCACGGCACCGAGGGGGATCTCGTGCGCGTCCACCCCGGGGAGGAATGGCTCTACCTCCTCGACGGCCGGCTCAGGGTCGTGCTGGGGGAGACCGTGCACGATCTCGGTCCGGGCGACAGCGCGCACTTCGACTCGCTCACCCCGCACCGGATCGCGGCCCTCGACCGCGGTGGGGCGAGCCTGCTCTTCGTCCACACGCTGCTGCAGAGCCCGCCCGCCGAGCTGTGCCTGGGCGGCGCGGTCCGGCGGCTCTGATCGCGCGCGCCTCGATCGGCGCACCCTTGTTCCCACCCGGGCCCTAGCGTTCCCACCCCGGCCCGAGCGGCCGGAAGAGAGGACTGTCATGTCCGATTCGGAGTACTACGACCCGCTCACCCCGCGACGAGCCGAGGGCGCCGACACCCAGGAGCGGCGGATGCCGCGCGGCCTGGTGATCCGGCTCGTCGCCTACCTGGTGGCCGGACACGTCGTCGCGGCCTTCCTCTACATCCTGTTCAACGTGGCCGGCAAGGGCTGACCGCCACCGCTACGGTTTCCCGGACGGCGGGCCGTTCACGGACGCCGAGCGTCCTCGACGAGTCGCTCGCGCAGTTTCTCGCGGGTCTCGTCGCTGACCTTCAGCCCTTCCCGGAGGTAGCGCTCGGTGCTGCCCCAGGTCTCCTCGATGGCCGCGAACGCCGCGGCCAGGTATTCGCGGTGGGCCCCGAAGAGCGGATTGAGCAGCTCCATCACCTCGTCGGACATCCCCGCCGACGAGGTGTCGCTGCGGCGCACCTTGTAGCGGCGATGAGCGTCGTTCGACTTGAGGTAGTCGGCCTCGACAGCGTCCTTCTCGACCCCGACCGCCAGCAGTGACACCGCCACCGAGAGGCCGGCCCGGTCCTTGCCCGCCGCACAGTGCATCAGCGCCGGCACGCTGTCCTCGGCCAGGGCGTGCAGTACGCGGCTGTGCTCGGCCGTGCGGTCCTTGATCATCGTGCGGTACGACAGGACCATGCGCTCCGTGCCCTTGCCGTCGGCCAGGATCGAGCGCAGCTGCTGGATGTCGCCGTCGCGCACCAGCCGCCAGAACTCCGCGCCGTCAGCCGGGTCGGAGAGCGGAATGCTGACATTCCGGACGCCGGGCAGCTCCACGTCGTACCCGTCGAGCTTGTGGTCGGCCGCGTTGCGGAAGTCGAAGACCGTGTGCAGTCCGAGCCCGGCGAGGAAGGCGGTGTCGGCCTCGGTGGCGTGGGCGAGGTGGCCGCTGCGGTAGAGGCGTCCGAAGCGCACGGTGCGTCCGTCGACCGTCGGGAGCCCGCCGACGTCGCGGAAGTTGCGGACACCGGTCAGGTCGACGTCCGTCGGCTCGGGGCCGGCCGGCGGGACCTCTGGCAGCTGCGTCACAAGGGCTCCTGGAGTGTCTGGCGTCGGCGCCGCTCGCCGACGGGGGCACGCTCGCGACGATACGACATGGCCGCGTCGGCTCACGGCCCCGGGCGCTGCGGTGTCCCCCCGCCGGGCCGACGACCGCAACATGTCCGTATTAATGCATTTAGCAGAACATGCCCTGCTTGTGCGGGAGATGAGGGGAGGGGGGTGAGCGAGGTCATATCCGTGACGGTGTGTGGCGAGGGTGCTCGTGGGTATTCCGGACGCCCTGCGGAAAGCCAAGATCCGTAATCCACGGAGTGTGACGGGAATTGCGCGACGGAATTGAGGTGTCGATTCCGGTTCGCATTCCGAGGCTTGTTCCCGGAGTCCCGGCTCGCTTACGGTCACGGTCAATCCGGACGGAACGCCTAATCCTGCCGCCGCCCGGAATCCGCACCGACTCACGTGTGGCAGGAGCGGGGGAACCAGGTAAGCCGCCGACCGGAGCCATCCGGAACGGCTCGGGGTCAAGACGCGCCACCGCGCGGCCGGGCATCTCCAGTCCGAACCCGACAGCTCACCTCGTAGGCGCCGGAGAGGAATTCCCCATGCCCGCAAAAGGCAAGCACCGCCGTAAGAAGACCGGCCCGATCTCCCGCGGCTTCCTCGCCGCGGGTACCGGCGGCGCCGTACTCGCCCTCCCGCTGATCGGCGCCACCGGCGCCCACGCCGCGGAGCAGGCCGCGCCCGCCGCGGCCAAGTCCGCCTCCGTCGCCGAGAGCGCGCCCGCCACCGGGGTGAAGGGCTCCCCGAAGACCTACTCCGTGGTCGCCGGCGACTACCTCGCGAAGATCGCCAGTAGCCAGAAGACCAAGGGCGGATGGCAGAAGCTGTACAAGGACAACCGCGACGTCGTCGGTGGGAACCCGAGCCTGATCCGCCCGGGAATGAAGCTGACCCTCGGTGCCAAGGCCCCCGGTGCGACCGGGAAGCCGGCCGCCGAGGCCGCGCCCTCCAAGGCGAAGTCCGCCCCGAAGCCCGCCGCCGAGAAGGCCGCTCCGGCCGAGAACGCCGCCGCCACCGCCGACTCCGGTGCCTCGCAGAGCACCGGCTCCGGCTACGCGGCGCCGGTGGAGAGCCCCACGGTCACCACGCAGTACCGCGCCTCCGGCGCCAGCTGGTCCAGCGGCTACCACACCGGTTCCGACTTCCAGGCCGCATCCGGCACCAGCGTCCGGTCCATCGGCCCGGGCACCGTGGTCTCCGCGGGCTGGAGCGGCTCGTACGGCAACGAGGTCGTCATCCAGCACAGCGACGGCATGTACTCGCAGTACGCCCACCTGTCCTCGCTGGAGGTCTCGGCCGGACAGACCGTCACCGGCGGGCAGCAGATCGGCCTTTCCGGCTCCACCGGCAACTCCACCGGCCCGCACCTCCACTTCGAGGTCCGCACCGGTCCGAGCTACGGCTCGGACGTCGACCCGATCGCGTACCTGCGTTCGCACGGCGTCTCCATCTGAGGGGCGACACCCGAGGGTTGAGCAGAGGGGCGGTGCGCACGGCGCGCCGCCCCTCTGCTTATTCCGGCTTTACCAAAACCTGACCAGGTGGTCTTTGTCACCAACCGTCAACCCCTTATTACGGTCGCGTAGGTCACATTCGAAGGTGCAGGATAAGTCGTTGTGGCAGACGATTCGAGAAACAAGACACGAGGCATCATCGGGTCGTACGCGGCGATCGGCGACAGTTTCACCGAGGGCGTCGGGGACCCCGGCCCGGACGGGCGGCTCGTCGGCTGGGCGGACCGGTTCGCGGTACTCCTCGCGGACCGGCTCCCCGTCCCCGACGCGCTGGCCCGCCCGGTGGACGACCCGCACGGGATATTCCGGTACGCCAATCTCGCCGTACGCGGACGACTCCTCGACCAGATAGTCGAGGAACAGGTCCCCCGCGCGAAGCAGCTCGCACCGGACCTGGTGAGCTTCTGCGCGGGCGGCAACGACATCCTGCGTCCCGGTTCCGACCCGGACGACGTGGCCGAGCGCTTCGAGCGCGCGGTGGCCGACCTGGCGCGCTCGGTCGGCACGGTCATGGTGACCACCGGCTTCGACACCCGGGACATCCCGGTGCTGAAGCATCTGCGCGGCAAGATCGCCACATACACCGCACACGTCCGGTCCATCGCCGACCGCTACGACTGCCCGGTCCTGGACCTGTGGTCCCTGCGGTCGGTCCAGGACCGCAGGGCCTGGGACAACGACCGGCTGCACCTCTCGCCCGAGGGGCACACCCGGGTCGCGCTGCGCGCCGCCCAGGTGCTCGGCCTCGGCGTGCCGGCCGACCCCGACCAGATGTGGCCCCCGCAGGCACAGCGCGGAGCTCTCGAGGTGCGCCGGGACGACATCAACTGGGCGCGGGAGTACCTCGTCCCGTGGATCGGCCGACGGCTGCGCGGTGAGTCCTCCGGCGACCACGTAGAGGCCAAGCGCCCCGATCTGCTGCCGCTCTGACCGCCCCCGGCGTTCTCCACCGCGGCCGACGCCGGGCGGCACGCCCTCTCGGCGGCCGACGGAGAACGGCGGACGCTTTTCGGCGGGTGGCACGTGACGTAAGGCAGCGGGCGTTCTCAGCGGCTGACGTAGGGCAGCAGGCGCCTGCCCGGTCGCGGGTGGGCGAGTCCGTCCGGAGCGGGCGCCCGCACCGGACGGGCCGGTATGCGCTCCAGGACGCCTCCCGCGAAGACGTCGTACAGCGGCAAGGTCTCCAGGTGGACGTAGCCGATGTGGCAGTCGCACACCTCCAGCGGGCATCCGCGCGGCCCGAGTGAGCTCCGGTAGCTGCCGTCGTACAGGTTGCCCAGTTCCGCCCGGACGAAGTGACAGCGCCGCACCGTCCCGTCACCGTCCACCGAGATCACGGAGTCACCGGTCCGGCAGGGCAGACCGGCCGAGCGGTGCGGATGCCGGCTGTACGGGAACAGGGGGTCCAGGGCCGTCCAGCGGTCCGCCTCCTCGTCCGTGTAGGTGTGCCCCTCGGCGGCGTTCACCCAGAGGTACACCTCGGGCGGCAGCGCCGCACGCAGGCGGCGGGCCTCCTCCAGGTGTTCGCCGAGCCCGACGATCCCGACGCTGTGGCGCACCCCGAGGTCCGCGAGTTCCCGGATCCGGCCGAGGAAGCGCTCGTACGGCGTCTGGCCCGGATGGTAGGTGCACCACAGGGCGACCTTGTCCCTGTCCGCCTCCGACAGCCAGCCGGTACGGCCGCTGAGATTGGTCTGGACGGCGACCCGCTCGATGTGCGGCAGCCGCGAGAGTTCGACGAGCGCCCGCCGGTACCACGAGCGGACCAGCCCTTCCCCCCACGGAGTGAACAGCACCGACAGCCGGTCACCGGTCTGTGCCGCGGCCCATGCGGTGAAGCGCTCCAGGGCGGCACGGTCGGCGCGCAGCCGGTCGCCGCTGTCCCGCCGCTTCGCGAACGGGCAGTAGGGGCAGTCGTAGTCGCAGGAGGCCAGCGGACCCCGGTACAGGATGGTCAGGTCCTTGCCCATCGGCCCGCTCACTTCGCCTCGTACGCGGCCATCGCGGCCCGCACCCCGGGGGAGAACAGCTCCGGCCCCAGCGCGTCGGAGTGGGCCAGGCCCTCGGGGGAGAGGCGCAACCGGCCCGGGCCGGCCGCTTCGTCCAGCCAGCCGCGCGCGGCGAAGCGCTCCAGCTCGGTGGAGAAGGTGTCGCAGGGATCCGTGCCGAAGCGCTCGCGGTACCCGGCGGTCTCCATCCCCTCGGCCTGCAGGAGCGACTGCAGGAGGTGGCGTCTGCGGGCCTCGCCTGCGTCGACGTACCTGCCGACCTCGGCGCGGGAGAAGTCCCGGGTGCCGGTGAAGCCGTCGATGATGCCCCGGATCTCCCGCATCTCCACCGCGTAGTCGAAGGAGTAGTGCAGGGAAGAGGTGTAGGAGCGGGCGCCGCAGCCCAGCCCGATCATGCCGTCGGTCTGGCAGGCGTAGTCCTCGGGGCCGGCGGGCGTGGTGTCCGCACGGCGGAACATCCGCATCGACACCTGCTCGTAGCCGTGCGACAGCAGATGGTCGCGGCCCGCGCGGTAGAGCCGCAGGCGCTGCTCGTCCCAGGCGGTGTCCGGCCCCGAGCGTGCCGCCGACCCGGCGGATCCGGGGCCCAGTCGCCCGAGGCCGGTCAGCGGGCGGACGTAGAGCGGATAGAGGTACAGCTCCTCCGGGCGCCACGTCAGGGCGGCATCCAGCGAAGTCCGCCAACTGGCCTCGGTCTGGCCGTCGATGCCGTAGATCAGGTCGATGTTGAGGACCGGGACACGGGCGTCGCGGATACGGCCGAGAGCCGCCTCCACGTCCGACCGGCGCTGGGGGCGGACCGCGGCCCGGGCCTCGGTGTCCACGAAGCTCTGCACCCCGATGCTGATCCTGGTGGTCCCCCGGTCGGCGAGGACCGCGAGCCGGTCCGCGGTCGCGGTCGACGGCGAGGTCTCGACCGACAGGGGAACCGAGCGCAGATCGGCGCCCATCCGCTTCTCCGCGATGTCGCAGAGACGCTCCAGCTCTCCGGCGTCGAGGTAGGTCGGCGTACCTCCGCCGAACGCCGCCGCGGCGAACCGCACGGGGGCGTCGTGGCCCAGAGCGTCCCTCACCGCGACGGCCTGCCGGTCGAGCGCGTCGAGGTAACGGGTCGTCAGCTCATCGGGGGCGCCGATCCTGGTGAACAGGTTGCAGAAGCCGCAACGGACCTCGCAGAAGGGTATGTGGACGTAGAGGGAGAGCGCGTCCTTGCGCTCCGCCGCCCACAGCTCGGCCAGCGGCGGACGCCCGGCGGGATGGGTGTCCAGCGGGCGGTAGGCGGTCTTGTGCGGGTAGGCGTAGACATAACTCAGATAGGGGCTCGTGCCGGTCGTGGTGCCTGTCATCGTGCTGCCCCCTGGTCGAGGAAGAAATGGGCGTACGGCACGGTCCACACGGCTTCGTGGCCGAGCCGGTGGCCGGTGTAGCCGTCGTCCCCGTACGCCGTGCCGTGGTCGGAGCAGACGATGGCGAAACACCTGCGGCGGCTGCTCGCGGCGGCGAAGAGGCGTCCGATGTGCCGGTCGACGTACTCCAGTGCCGCCGCGTGGGTGGCCTTCGAGTCGCCCGCTCCGGACGTGGCGCCGGGGAGGTGGAACCAGTTGGGCTGGTGCAGCGCCGCCACGTTGACGAAGAGGAGGAGTCTCTGCTCCCGGGGGAGTTCGGTGACGATCCGTTCGGCACAGGAGACCTGCGCCTCGAAGGACGTGGGCGAGGCGACGCCGAACTCCGGTTCCCAGTGGCTCTCCTGGAACATGCCGGGCAGCACCGAGCCGAGCGGTGGGCGTCGGTTGAAGAAGCCGACTCCGCCCACGCAGACCGTGCGGTAGCCGACGGCGGCGAGGCCCGACAGGAGATCGGGGCTGTCGTGCACGAAGGTGCCGTCCGCGGTCGACTCGCTGCCCGCGAACCGCGCGGCGAACAGCCTCGGGTGGGGCCCGGGCGCGGCGGGGGTCGGCAGGAAACCCGCGAAGATCGCCTGATGGGAGGCGTACGTGAAACTGCCCGGCGCGTGCCTCTCCTCCCACACTCCACCGGGCAGATGCCGGGCGAGATTCGGGATGCGCCCCGCTGCGGCGAGTTCCCGGGCGACGTCGAACCGAAGGGTGTCCAGAGTGACGAGCAGCAGATCGTGACTTCCGACGACCGCGTTCATGTCCGGGTTCGAGGGCTCCCGGTTCGAGGGCTCCGGGTTCGGGGTCTCCGGGGTCGAGGTCTCGACGCCGGGTGACGTGCAGTCAGGGTACGTCGATGACACGGCTGTTCCTCGCTCGGTCCAGTACGGCGGCTATCTGCGCGCCGTAGGTGTCCAGGCCCTCCGCCGTGCTGCCCGGCAGACCGGTCAGGCGCGGCAGGAGGTCCCCGAAGGCGTTTACCTCTCCGACGGCGAAGCGCCGCCAGCCGGTCGCCGGCAGCAGGTCGACGCCCACGCAGAGCGTGCCGGGGAAGCAGGCGGCGGCCCGCTCGCACACGGCCAGCGCGGCGGCCCAGCTGCCGCCGGCCGACTCCACCGCGGCCCGCACCTCGTCGAGATCGCCGCGCGCGCCTCCGAGGTGCAGATTGGTCATGGGGGACCGGCTGGTGCGTACGACGGCGTGGGTCGCCCTGCCCGCGACCACCACGACCCGGAGGTCGGCCACCCGGCCCCGGACGGACGCCTTGGGCAGCCAACGCTCGATGTGCAGCCCGTCGGGTGCCAGGGCGTCGATCAGCACGGCCACCTCGCGCTCCGTCGTGCACCGGCGAACCCGCAGCGAGTTGAACAGGCGGCCCTCACCGTCCCGCTCCACGGAGGTCGTCGCACGGACCCTGCCGGGGCCGGCCGTCTCCAGGGCCAGCACACCGGAGGCGGACGAGCCGTGGGCCGGCTTCACGAACACCCTCGGCATACGGTGGTCCGCCATCAGCGCCCGCACGTCCTCCCATCCCCGCACCGGGGCGCCCGCCGGCCCGGATGTGGGGGAGTCCGGGACCGGGACTCCGGCGCCCCGGACGAGGCCGTGGCAGAGCCGTTTGTCGAACAGCGCCGCCATGTCCTCGGGATCGTCCAGCAGCTCGGCTCCCGCGGCGGCGGCCGTCCGCGCCACGTCCCGGACGGCCGCCGTGAACCGGGCGTACCAGCGGGCCGAACCCTCGACCCTGGTCGGATCGTCGCTCCCGCGCAGCAGCCGGTCCACCTCGGCGTCCTCGCCGGGGGAGTCGACGCGAACCGTCTCCCCGGGGAGGAAGACGGCGTCGCCCCCCAGCACCTGGAGCCAGGAGACCGGACGTGCGGCCGGGAGCCCGGCGGCGCGCACGGCGTCCTGGAACAGGCCGACCCGGCGGTTGCCGGGGATGCCGACGACCGCGAAGCGCGGCGGGCTACTCGCTGACGGCGACATAGCGCGACTCGTCGTCCTCGTCGTCCCACTTGTCGCCCTCTTCGAGATCGACCCGGACACCCTCCCGGGTGCACAGAGTCTCGATACGGGCCACGAACGGGTCGGTGAGGAAGTGGTGGTGGAGGTCCAGGGAGGACAGATGGGTGAGCGGCTGCCCGCCGAGGAGGGCCTCCGCCCCCGTGTCGCTCAGGGTTCCCATGGACAGGGACAGGGAGTCGAGGCGCGCGACCACGGGTGCCGAGGCGATCGCGACGGCTATCTCGTCCTGGATCTCGCTGTTCTGAAGGCCGAGATGGCGCAGCCCCGGAAGCCCGGCGCCGGACAGCACGGGTGCCAGGTCGGTCACCGTGGTGTCGCCGCCGTACCACTCGGAGCCGAACCAGAGCTCCAGGTGTTCGAGGGCGGGGAGCTCGCACGCACCGACCGCGCGGGTGATGTGCCCGGGCAGTCCGCCCGACTCGAACCGCAGCGTACGCAGCGACTCGTGCCGGACAGGGCGCAGCCGGAGGCCCTCGCTCTCGGGGGCCGTCTCGCCGCAGCCGCGCACCGCCAGTTCCTCCAGCAGCGGGAACGCTTCGAGGACCGGGGTGACGTCGCACATCTGGAGCCAGGAGAGCTCGCACTCCTCGCTCTCCGCATCGGCGAGGAACAGTGCCCGCAGAGCCGGGAAGCGGTGCGCGTCGGCGACCATCGTGGCGATCACCGGTTCGAGGGGCGTGTACTCATCCTTCCACCAGGGGCCGATCAGCAGCGCGCGGACCCGGGCGGGGTCCACCTCCGTGAGGAAGCGCTGCCAGTGCTCCGCGAAGGTCTCCTCACTCCAGGCGCATTCGAGCCGCCACGCCACGGAGTCGGGTTCGGGCAGCGTCCCTGCACCGGGCTCGTCCTTCGAGGGCAGGGTGAGGACGGGAAGGCCGTGAAATACGTCCGGATGAATGATGTCGGTCATCGCGCGCCTACTCCGCTACCGCGGTGTAGCGCCCCGCCGCCCCGCCGTCGCCCCACGGCTCGCAGCGATCGGACAGGTCGACCCGCACGCCGTGCGGCTCCAGGGCACCCGCCAGCCGGCGCTCCATCGGCTCGGTCAGGAAGTGATGGTGCAGGTCGAGTTCCTCTAGATGGGTGAGCGGCTGGCCGTCGAGCAGCGCGGCCGCACCCTCGTCGCCCAGGGTGCCGTTCGACAGGTCGAGGGTACGGAGCCGTGCGACGAGCGGCGCCGAGCCGATCGCGACCGCGATCTCGTTCTGCAGCTCGCTGTTGCGCAGACCGAGGTGGTGCAGCCGAGGGAAGCGGGTGCCGGTGAGCAAGGGTGCCAGGTCCGGGACCACCGCGTCACCGCCGTACGCGGAGACGCCCAGCCAGAGGTCCAGGCGCTCCAGCGCCGGAAGTTCGCTGTCCAGCACACCGCGCAGCGCCTCCGCGGGGAGTCCTCCGCTCTCGATGGTCAGCTCGCGCAGGGCGTCGTGCTTCACCGCCGGGAAGAGCAGTCCCGAACCACCGCGGATTCCCAGGTGGGTCAGACCGGGGAACGCGGTGAGCAGGGCGGTGACGTCCGAATGCTCGATCCAGGAGATCTCCGCCTCCTCCAGCACCAGATCCCCGACGAAGACGGCGGTGAGCGAGCTCAGCCGCTCGGCCGCGGCCACCACGAGCCCGACGGGGTAGGAGGAATCCTCCTCGTACGTCTCCCCCCACTGCCCGATGATCAGGGCCTGGACACGCGAGGGATCGACGGCGTCGAGGAAGGCGTTGAACTCCTCCTCCCAGGTGACGTCATCGGAACCGAAAGGGTCGACACTGATGCGCCAGGCCGCGGCTTCGGCCGCGGGGCGGGCCGTCCCCTCGGTCTCGCGCCGGAAATCGACGGCCTGGAGGCCGAGCAACTCGTGCAGACGGTCCGCGTCGGACATGGCGCTGAGCTCCTGATGCTGGGGACGGCTGATGTCCGCAAGGTTTATCAAGCGACACTGACAACGCCGCCGCCGGGCCCGGAGTCGAGGGCTCGCACGGTGCCCGGCCGCACTGTGCCCATCGGGGCCGCGTATCCGTCCGGGACCCGGACCACCTGAGCGGGAACGGCCTCCGACCGCCCGGTCCGTGCGCTCGGACGACGGATTGTCAGACCCCTCTCGTAGCGTTTTATCCATGACCGGCACAGCGGGTGCCGGGGTGGAGGGGAGACTCCTGTGTACCGGCAGGGCGATGTACTGATGGTTGCGCTGGACGAATCGGAAGTGCCCGCGCGCTTCCTCGACGCGGCGGGTGAACTGCGCGATGGCCGGGGGAGGCTGGTCCTGGCGCTGGGCGAGGTCACGGGGCACGCCCACGCCGTGCAGGGAAAGGGCCGGCTGATGAGGGAGGCCGGGCCGTTCGGCCCGATGCTGCTCCACCTTCCCGACGGCGGCCGTGTGGTGCACGAGGAGCACGCGGCGATAGCGCTCCCGAAGGGCTGGTTCCGCGTCGTGCGCCAGCGCGAGTACGCCCCGGGCGCGGTGCGGATCGTCGCGGACTGACTCCCTGCCGTGGCGCCCGGTCCGGTGCGGGCGCGGCCGACAGCGGGAGCACCGGAAACAGCGGAATCAGCGGGATTCAGTGGGACACAGGGGACGGGGAACACCGATGCAGTACGTGGACACATGGCGGACCGTGGCGGCGGCGACCGGCCGGGCGGACAGGGGCGCGGCAGAGGACGGTGTGCGGCTGGCCTACCGCAGGGCGGGGCTCGCCGAGCCGGAGCGCATCATCTGGGTGGAGTCGCCGAGGGCGGCGGTCGAGGCGGTGGAGAAGCTGGCCGACGCTGGGCGCTCCGTCCGCGAAGAGGTCCGAACCCGCCCCTGGGCGGAGGAACGCCGGCGGATCTACGATGAGTTGGGCCCGGCCGGCTGGTCCGCGCTCTGGTCCGCCACCGGCGCACAGCTGTGGGAGACCACGGCCGCACTGGCCGAGCGGATACGGACGGGGGTCGTCGCCGGGCTCGCCGCACGGCCCGAGGAGGAGTCGGGTGTACGGCTGGTGCTGCTCGACGCGGTGCTCGGCCAGCACGACGCGGCCTGGCTGGCGGCCTTCGACGGCCGGGGCGACCGGTTGGCCGGACTGGCCGAGGTCGCCAGGAACGCCGGCTGGTGGTGGCCGTACGAACACGCCGTGGTGATCAGCGAACGGCCCGCGACGCTTCACCGCGACGAGGCGGGACGTCTCGACCGTGGTGACGGCCCCGCCCTCGCCTACCCCGACGGCTTCGCCCTGTACGCCTGGCGTGGGATGCCCGTGCCGGCCGAGTTCCTGGACACCCTGGGGAGTCTGACCCCCGAGCGGATACGCGGTGAGGAGAACGCGGAGCTGCGCCGCGTGATGCTCGAGTACTACGGGTACGACCGCTACCTCACAGAATCGGGCGCCGAGCCCGTGCACCGGGACGAGACCGGAATCCTGTGGCGCATCGCGATGGAGGGGGACGAGGACGTCGTGATGGTCGAAGTCGTCAACTCCACGCCCGAGCCGGACGGAACCTGTCGCACCTACTGGCTGCGTGTGCCGCCGAGGACCAGGACCGCGAAGGAGGCTGTCGCCTGGACCTTCGGGCTCGACGGGGAGGTCTACGCCCCGGTGCGCCAGACCTGAACGGCGCGGTGAGCGGCGCCTTGGGCGGTGACCGCCGCCGGACTCCTCTGGGGGTGGTGTCCCCGGCGGCGCCCATGGCGGCCCGTCCCGTCGGGAGGAGGCCGGCCGCCGGGTCAGGCTGTCAACACCTCGGGATCGATACCGAGTTCGCGGGCGAGGGCCTCCTCGGTCCACCGCAGCATCGTGGCCCGGGAGAGCGGACCCGCGTACGACGTCATCTGGACGGCCAGGCCGTCCAGCAACGCGGTGAGCCGCCAGGCCACGGACACCGGATCGTCGCAGCGGAACTCACCCGCGGCGGCTCCCTCCTCGATGACCTCGGCCAGCTCGGCCTTCCACTGCTGGTCGAGATCGCCCGCCACCTCGCGGAGCACCGGATCGCGCAGGGAGGACGCCCAGCCCTCGATCCACAGCCGCCACCCCTTGGCCTGGCCGGTCGGCGCGTACCAGCGAACGGCGGCGCGCAGCCGCCGGACCGCGCTGGTGCGGCGGTTCAGCAGGCCGCGCAGATGGGCGAGGTCGGCCTCCGCGGCGTACTCGAACGCGGCGGCCACCAGCTTCTCCTTGGACGAGAAGTGGTAGAGCACCAGGGCGTTGCTCACCCCGAGAACGGAGGCGACATCGGCGATCCGGACCGCGGACACACCCCGCACCTCGATCTGTTCCACGGCAGCGCGCAGGAGGTCCTCCCGACGCTCCGCCACGCTCAGCCGCACTCTCGCCACGGACTCACCCTAATGGCTGTCCCGTAGACCCTGGCGGGCGCGCGACGACAGCCGTGGCGCCTCGCCGCGCTCCCCGACGCCGGGACGCGTCCAGGACGCGAACGTCCTCTCGCCTTGCGACGCACCGGGTCCGGCGCCGCCCACCGATCCACCGGGGGCTGAGGGAAAGCCCTCGGCCGACCTCCTGGTCCGCTCACCGGGCCACCCCCTCCGGCGTCCTACCGGTACCAGCCGAACCTCTCCGCCATCACCGGCAGACGGTCCGCCACGAGTGCGTGCGCGGCGGCCCGTGGAGTGACGCCGTCAGCCTCCGCCCGCGCCAGGACGCGGCCGATCAGGGCACGCATCGAGCGACGCGTATGGGCGAACGCCTCCTCGGCATCGGCTCCGATGTCACCGAAGAGCGTCCACCACCACCACGCGTTCGTACCCGAGTTGACGACCACGTCCGGCAGGACCGTGATCCCGCGTCGAGCGAGAAGCGCCTCCGCCTCGGGCATGACCGGCATGTTCGCCGCTTCGACGACCCAACGGGCCCTGACCGAGGCCTGCTTGACGGCGTCGACGGCGTACGACACGGCTGCCGGCACCAGCACCTCGGCATCCGCCGCCAGCCAGGCGTCTGCGGGCAGCTCCCGGTCCTCGTCGCGCAGCGCCCCTCGGTCCACCGTGCCGTACACGTCCCGCGCGGCGAGCAGGGACTCGACATCCAGCCCCGCGGGGTTGGCGATGGTGCCCTTCGCGTCCGCCACCGCGACCACGGTGAGCCCTGCCCGGGAGAGGAAGCGCGCCGTCGCCCCTCCCATGGTGCCGAGCCCCTGGAGGGAGACACGCGCATCGCCGTACGCCAGGCCCGTCCGGTCCAGCGCGACGAGAGCGGACTCCGCGACACCGCAGCCGCCGACCAGCTCGTCCAGCCCGATCCCGTCCACCGTGACCGCGAAGGCGTCCGCCAGCCGTCGCCGGGCCGCCGCCTCGTCGTCGAGCAGCGGGTAGACCGCCTGGACCGTGGAGACGAGTCCGGCTTCGGTCGCCGCCCGGTCGACGAGGTCCTGGCTGAGCCCGAGATCCTCCCCTGTCGTCCAGACGCTCTCGACGTAGGGACGCATCGCCCGCAGGTAGCGCACGAGTATCCCGTACGCCCCGGCGGCCCGCGGATCGCAGTCGATGCCCCCCTTGGCGCCTCCCAGCGGGATGTAGCGCGCCCGTACGTCGTCGGTGTCGAAGTGCAGGGCCTCCTTCATGGTCATCCCCCGCGCAAGACCGGTCACCTCCGCGAGGGTGCAGCCCTCCCGCATGCGCAGCCCGCCGCTCGACACGCCGCGTACCAGCCGGTCGACGACCAGATACCCCTCGGTTCCGGTGACGTGGTCCGTCCAGGTCAGGGAGATCAGAGGCGCGGGCAAGGCGGACGTCGGGGCACTTCGCTGGGTCGTCACGGGGCGGCTCCTGGATCACGGGGTGCGGTGTACGGAACGGATCCACCGAACAGGCGCAGCGGGATGTACTGAACAGCGAGTCAGTATCGGGAGGTGGCCCGCAGCTGTCAACGCGCAAGATCCGGCCGTATGTGACCCGTCCGTACCCGGGATGCGGAATCCTCCGGGGTGCACGGACGTTGGAGTCGGCATGACGGACACCGACATCGGACCCGGGCGGGCGGCACTCCTCCGGCTCCTCGGCGAGTACGACGGCGGCGTGCTGGTCACGCTCAATCGCGACGGCAGGCCCCAGCTGTCCAACGTGAACCACGCCTACTACCCGGACGAAGGTGTGATCCGGGTTTCCGTCACCGAGGGGCGGGCGAAGACCCGCAACCTGCGGCGGGACCCGCGGGCGAGCTACCACGTGACGAGCGACGACCGGTGGGCCTGGACCGTCGCGGACGTCTCCGCCGAGCTGACCCCGCCCGCCGCGGATCCCCGGGACGAGACCGTGGAGCGGTTGGTGAAGCTCTACAAGGACGTCCGGGGAGAACATCCCGACTGGGACGAGTACCGGCGGGTGATGGTCGAGGACCGCAGAGTCGTCCTGACCCTCAGGATCGAGCACGTGTACGGGCAGCCGCGTGCCTGACGTCTCACCCGCGCAGGACGAGGCTCCGGAAGAGCGGACGGTGTGCTCCGTTCACCGCCGAGCTCTCGCCTCTTCCACCCTCCCGACCATAATGAGACGACACCCACTCCCTCAGGAGAAGCTGTGACCGGCGCCGACAACCAGCCCTCACTCCGCACCCGACTCCGCTCGCTGCGCCCGGACGCCTTCGGGGCGGATCCGGCCGGGGCGCGGATGGAGCGGATCCGCCGCTCGCCCAACTTCGCCGACGGGGTGTTCCAGAATCCGGAAGGCGCCCGCACCAGGCCGTCGGGCTCCATGCTCGAATTCGCCAAGGTCTACTTCCGCAAGGAGGAGCGCGCCCTCAGGTCCCCGGAGGGCACGGTCCCCATTCACGCCACGACGCTCGCCGACCTCGCCGCACCCCCGGCGACGGGCCTGCGAGTGACCTGGCTTGGCCACTCCAGCGTGCTCACCGAGATCGACGGCCACCGGGTGCTCTTCGACCCCGTCTGGGGCGAGCGCTGCTCCCCCTTCGCGTTCGCCGGGCCCAAGCGCCTGCACCCCGTGCCCCTGCCGCTCGCCTCTCTCGGCTCCGTCGACGTCGTCGTGATCTCGCACGACCACTACGACCACCTCGACCTGCCCACGATCAAGGCCCTGGCCGGCCAGGACACGGTCTTCGCCGTCCCGCTCGGTGTCGGCGCGCACCTGGAGCGTTGGGGGGTGCCCCTGGAGCGCATCCACGAGCTCGACTGGAACGAAACCGTCCGGATCTCGGGCATCAGCCTGACCGCCACCCCCGCCCGCCACTTCTGCGGGCGCGGACTGCGCAACCAGCAGCACACGCTCTGGGCGTCGTGGGTCGTCGCGGGACCGGACCACCGCGTCTACCACAGCGGGGACACCGGCTACTTCTCCGGCTTCAAGGACATCGGGGCCCAGCACGGCCCCTTCGACGCGACCATGATCCAGGTGGGTGCCTACTCCGAGTACTGGCCCGACATCCACATGACTCCGGCCGAAGGGGTGCGGGCACACCTGGACCTCCAGGGCGGCAGCCCGCACGGTGCGCTGATGCCCATCCACTGGGGCACCTTCAACCTCGCCCCGCATGCGTGGGCGGAGCCGGGGGAGTGGATCAGGGATGCTGCCGAGGAGGCAGGGCAGCCGGTGGCGCTCCCTCGTCCGGGTGAGCCGTTCGAGCCGTCTGGGGAGCTTCCCTCGGATGTTTGGTGGCGTGCGGTGGCGGGGGCGATCGCGCGCCCGTGGCGTCGTTCGAAGGTGACGGATGCGGCACTGGTGCATCGCGAAGAAGTCGACCTTGCGGGCGAGCGGTGACGGAGGACTAGGGCGATCCTGAGCAGCTCTCTCAGGTGTCGAGTGATCTGCCGCGCGAGCAGAGGGCCCTGCCATGGATGGCTGTCGCAGGCAGGGGACTGGAACGCCCGGTCATGACGGAGCCCCGGCCGATCCCGGGGAGCCGCCCGCGCACCGGCCCTCCCCATGGAGGTCCGGCGGCGTCCTCGGCAGGCGTCAGTGTCGAGCGAACCGGCGCAGGGAATCGAGTACGGGCGGCGCGAGCGTGTCCGGGTGGTCGGCGTCGTGCAGCAGATGGTCCACTCCCGGCAGCATCGCTCGGCCCGGTCCACCGGCATGCGCGTGACGCAGGGCGGTCGTCAGGGCGTTCGTCGTGACGCAGGGGACCTGGGCGTCGTTCGTGCCGCACGTCAGCAGCACCTTGGTTCCCGGCCGGAGTGCGGCGGCGGTGTCCGGTGGGTAGACGGCGTCGTCGCTCAGCACGAAACGGGCGTTGGGGCCCTGGAACGCCTCGAAGAGCTGGGCGATCGCGGGGGGCAGGTCGGTGGTGACGATCGGTCGGTGTTCGCGCAGGGAGGTGACGGCAGCGTCGATTGCCGTGTTGACCGCGCGTTGCTGCTCTGGTGTGAACTGGCCCTGCCGGGTCGCTTCGGCGACCTGGGCCTTGAGTTGGAGCGTGACCAGGTCCAGCAGGCGGATTGCCTGCGGTTGCAGAAGCGCCAGGCCGGCAGGGCGCGGGCGGACGTTGCCGCTCAGTAGCAGTCCCGTCATCGCGCCCTCGCTGTGCCCGACGAGCAGCAGCCCGTGTGGGTCGGTCTCCGGCTGATCGCGCAATGACGCGTAGGCGGCCCGTGCCTGGCGGACGAATGCCGGGTAGTCGAGTCTTTCCGGGTGGTCCTGGTAGGCGCCGAGTCCGGTGCGGCCGGTGCCGTACTTGTCGAATCTCAGCGTGGCGACTCCGTCCCCGTCGAGCGTGTCGGCCACCTGCGCCAGGGTGTCCGGTGAGGACGCGGGCGGTTGGTTGCCGTCGCGGTCGGTGGGTCCGCTGCCGGGCAGCAGTAGAGCCGCCCTCAGCCGCTGCCCGGCACGATGCTCGGGAACGTGCAGGGTGCCGTACGAGGTCGTACCGTCGACCGTGAAGACGACCTCGCGGTCGGCGGCAGGCACGAGACCGGGCGTCGCCTCGGCGGGAGCGGCGGTGCCGACGGCCAGTGCCATCAAAGCCGCTGCCAGGTGGCGAAACATTGGCCTACCTCCTTCGGACAAGGGCGTTCTCGATCAGGGCGACGGTCGCGCGAGGGTCGTCGACCTGGAGGACCAGGCGTGCGTACTTCTCGTCGGCGAGTTCGACGACGACGGCTTTCGAGGCATCCCTGACGTCCCAGAAGACCTTGTCGCCGTCCTGATGGAATGTGCCGGCGATTATCACACCGGGTACGTGGGAGCCCGGTGCGCGGATTCCCTTGGGGGCGGTGGCGATGCCGGGGTCGGCGGTCGCGCCGCGGATGTTGGCCAGCGGGATGGTCAGGCGGCCCTTGAAGGCCCAGAGCTTGTCGAGACCCTCGATCACGACGACGAGGTCGTCGCCGTCGATACGTATCAGTGCCATGTCGGGTTCCGTTTCAGGGGAGTGGGCCGAGGCGGTGGGTCAGCGCGGTGGTGGCGTTGTCGGGGTTGCCACGCAGGAGGATGCCCAGCGCGGCGGCGGTGAGGGCGGAGGCCAGGTCGGCGCCTACGCCGAGTGCCTCGGCGATCGTCCGGTCGACGGCGGCCAGCGCGGCCGTCACCTCGGAGGCGACCTCCTCGTCGACCGGTGCGCGTTCGACCGTCGCGAGTAGAAGCAGGCGGAGGTCGGCCGAGGTGACGAGTCGCAGCGCGGCCGCGGCATCCGTCGCGCCGGCGAGGGCGTCGAGCAAGGGGCCGACTTCGTCGGCGACATGACGCCGCAGAGCGATCAGGTAGAGACCGCGCTTGCTGCCGAACGTCTTGTACAGGCTGTTGCGGTGCACGCCGAGGTGGCTGACGAGATCGTCGACGGACACACCGTCGTACGCGCGTCCGCCGAACAGATCCACGGCGGCACGCACCGCTTCGTCCTCGTCGAATGCTCTCGGCCTGCCCATGGCCACAAAGGTAGATGGTTAAGGAACGATCAGTCAAGAACGATCGTTCCTTAACCTCCGGTGACCTTCGAGGCACGGCCTTCCAGCACCTGACTACGCGATCCCCGACCGAGTCAGGTCGGGCGACAGCCCAAGGCGTCAACCACCCGCTTCCACCTGCCCGGGACACCTGCCCGGGACAACCGTGCAGTCAGGCCTGATCCTTCGTGCCGCCCGTCGTCAGCAACACCGCCGTGGTGCCGAGCCGGGGCACCTGAACCGACAGTGAGCCGTCCTCCCCCGCGTGCAGAGCGGAGTCCACGGCGCCGAGGTAGTCGGCAGACATGGCTCCGGTGGTGGGGAAGCCCGGAGTGAGTCGGCAGACGACGGCTTCCTCGGCGAAGGACTGCAACCGTACGAGCAGGCGACCCGGCTCCGGCACGGTCAGGCCGACGACACGCATCCGCGGATCGTCGAGGGCCAGCAGCGAGTAGGACGTGCTGGGGGCGGGTCCGGCCGCCCTGCCCGCCCGGACCGCTACCAGGGGCCGGCTGCCGACGGCGGCGGTCCGCATGCCGAGCACCGCCCCGCCGAGAGCCGGTGCCTCCTGCCATCCGATGCTGTAGCGGAAGACGTGGTCGAATGCCTGCTCCGAGGGGAAGTTGGTGTCCCAGATGTTGTTGTGGACCCACGAGAACACGGTTCCCGGCTCTTCCTGGACCAGTGACTGCGGATACGGCACGTAGGGGATGGCGATCCCGCCCACCTGGATCAGCGGGGCGTCCTGCGTGGCCAGTGCCGCGCTCGTCCCGTCCTCCTGGAGGCTGACCCAGCGGCGAACCGCCCGCATGTGCCGCGCTGACCCGGGGACGGTCGGCAGCCCCGTCCCGGTGACTCCGCCGGTCGCCTCCATCCGGACGACCGGGGATCGCATCGCGAAGGGGAAGGCGAAGAACGCGCTCTCCTTCGTCAGCGTCGCGGCCTTGTCGATCCGGTTCTCCAGGTCGATACGCGCACTCGCGTGCGGCAGGTGAACCCTGACCCGCAGCCGTCGGGTGCCGGCCGGAGCGCACTCGTAGACCAGCGTCTCGCCGGTCGCGTCCGAGGTCCGTTCCACCAGAGCCGCCGGGGGAGCCGTACTCCGTGTGGCCAGCAGGTGCATCGAGTCGTCGGCGGTGGTCTTGCTCGACTGGTGGTTGAACCCGCCGGCCGTGGCGTATTCGTCGTACAGGTACCCGTTGAAGCCGACGGTGGCGTCCTGGCGGACCAGTTCGTTCCCCGTCCGCTTGTCCAGGACCGAGTCGATGCACGCGGACGCCAGGTCGACGTGGACGCGCAGGTACTCGTTCTCCAGGACCGCGGAGACATCGGCCGGGGAGCCCTTCTCCGCCGGATTCCCGACGGAGGGTGCGGAGGCCGAAGCGGGCTCGATGTCCACACGTACCGCTCCGTGTGCCGGTACGGCGTCGAGCCGGAACAGCAGGAAGCGGCCGGCTGCCCGGTGGAGCTCGTTGTTCTGCCCCTCCTCCGACACCTCCAGCGGTGAGCCGTCGCGGGAGTCGACGACCCTTACGGCATCGGTGAGCGGCACGGTGCTCTCGGGGAGGAAGAGCCGAACCGGCTCGGAACGTTCCCAGCTGCAGGTGTTGACGACGTAGTAGCCGGCGAGCGTCCCCTCGCGCGGTACCAGGCGCTCCCCCAGCGCCGCACTCGCGGCGTCCAGCAGCGTGTGCGCTCCGTCGTGGGCGCGCAGGGCCTGGGCGTACTTCCAGTGCCACTGCCGCTCGCCCGAGGCGTGACCGTGGTCGCCGTGTGTCCAGGGGTCGCCGGCACCCCAGGTGTGCTCGTTGAACAGGGATGCGGCGCGGTACACCTCGGGTGCCGCGCTCGTGATCCCGGCCCCGCCCGGTGCCCCCAGGATGTCCGCGTGGCCCGCGAGGGTCTGGGCGTCGGCCAGCGCCGCCTGCCCGTCACGGGTTGCGGCCAGTGGCACGGCTCCCGCGCCGACGCCGTCGACCCACCAGTCCGTCCAGTCGCCCTCGTACGTCTCGATCCGGTCGCCCAGCCTCTCCTCGGCGTCGGTGAAGAAGTCCTCGTTGCGGGAGGTGCGCAGGGTGGGGAAGGCCCACTCCTCGTTCCACCGGCGCACCGTGTCCGCGATGATGCGGCGCGGCGGTCCGTTGTCCGCGAACTTGCCCAGGACCCGGAGATGCAGGATGTCCCACGGGTACGGGTCGCCCTTGAACTCCTCGTCCAGAACAGGGAATCCCGGGATGCCACGACCCTCGTGCGGGTACTGGTGGTTCGCTGTCGCTGAGAGGTAGTTCGGCAGCAGGTCGTCGACGCGGTCGAAGGATTCGTCGAAGCCGATGATCGAGCCCTCCATGTAGGCGAGGCCGTGGGGGGTGTCGGTACGCCACACCAGCACCTCGCGCCCGCTCGGTGCCCGCCAGCGGAACAGCCGTGGCAGGTCCTGACCGCCGGTGTGGTGGGGCACCGCGCGCCCAGCCCAGTTGTGGGCTACCGACAGATAGCGGATTCCGCTGTCGGCGAGGACGTCGGGAAGCCCGACGACCTGGCCCGGGACGTCCGTCTGCATGGCCGTCGTGATGCCGATGCCCTCCCGGTCCCGCAGCTCCCTGACCGGGCGCAGCAGTTCGTGGAGCTCATCGGTGGAGCAGGTCTCGGTGTGCAGGTTGAAGGGCATCGCGGTCAGTTCGATGCGCCCTTCGCGCACCCGGTCCAGGAATTCCGCGACCATCCGCTGCGGCCGGTTCTGCGACCAGTTCTCGAAACTGAAGTAGCCTTCGACGGCCCACCGGAACTTCGACTCGTCCGGCCAGTCGTCTGTGGTGCGGCACAGTTCGAGCAGGGAGTCGAGGTACTTGCGTCCTTCGGCGAGCACGGTGCCCTGGGGGTCGGTGTAGCCGATGTCCAGGTGGGCGTGTTGGACCAGGTGCAGCGTCCAGTGACGCTGCGGGCTCAGCAGCACCTCGACGCTTCCCTCGTCGGCGAGCTCAGGCAGTTCGACGAGGATCGGTGTGGGTGCGTCGACCTCGGGGAGAAGCAGTCGGGTGTCCGTGCCGGGGCCGGGGAGGACGTCGCAGCGCAGGACGCTGCCGGAGACGGTGGTGACGCGGGCACGGGTGAGCGGCCGGTCCGCCGCCACACGCACCGACTGGAGGAGGCCCCCCGCACCGTCGTGCCGCAGGAGCGGTTCGCAGGAGAGCCTGACCCGGTGTCCGCCGAGAACGCCTTCGGCGGACACCGCGCGCTCGCGCAGGATGTCTCGGGCCATGTTCGAGTCCCACCAGGAGGGACGGGCAAGTGCGGGGCGGGGCATGGGAGGGGTCTCCACTCGTGTCTGGTGCCGGGACGTGCTGCTCGGGGGGAGTGCTCAGGAACGGTCGGAGGCGAGGCCGGCGAAGATCTGCACCATCGCGGACTGTTCGAGGGTCTCGGCCTGAGCGGCCGGGTCGTGGTCGCCGCCACCGGAGGGCTGGAAGCGGAACAGCCCGTCGGACGGTGTGCGGTTCTCCCTCCAGGTCTGCTCGGCGTAGGCGGCGGCGGCCGTTCGATAGGCGCGGTCGGGCCTTACCTCGTTCAGGATGCGGAGGTTGTCGAAGTAGAAGGCGTTGAAGATCGCCGGCTGGTCGTGCAGCCGGTCCTCCTGCGTCCAGTACGTGAGCGAGCCCTTCGCGTCCTCGGCGGCACGGTCGAGGTAGTTCCGGTCGCCGGTCGCGCGGTAGAGCGTGGCGGCGGTGCCGATCATCGCGCCCGAGTTGTACGACCAGAGGGTCTTGTTCACGGTGCCGTCGTCGTCGCGACTGTTGTTGTACAGGCCGGGGGACCGGCGCAGGCACGACCAGTTCCACTCGTACCACTTCTTCGCACTCGCGAGGAGCTGGTCGTCGTGGTCGATGGCGTACAGCTCCGCGGCCAGTTGGGCGGCCAGGCCCGTGACGTTGGCGGCGCGCATGGTGTTTCCCGGCGAGTCGACCCAGTTCATGCCTCCGGGACATGGCTTGGCCGCGTCCTCGTCCCAGCCTCTGCTGACGATCGAATAGGTCTCCATCGCCCGGTCGAGGTAGAGCCTCTTTCCGGTGGCACGGTACTGGTCGAGGAAGGAGAGTCCGACGACGGCGTTGTCGTCGTAGAAGACGTCGCCTCCCTGGCCCAGCGGGGCGGGGAGGTAGGAGTCGTAGCCGGACCGGCCGTCGCGGGGGTCGAAGTACAGCCTCAGCGCCGTGAAGCGCTCGGCGGCGTCGCGTTCGTAGCGGGCACCGACGCCCGGCAGTTCGGACATGTCGACGGTGGCGGCGGTCGCCTCACGCAGCGGCCAGAGGTAGGAGTGGGGGTTCTCGCCCTCCCTGAGCGGCGTCTTCTCCAGGTAGAGGCCGTGCTCCGCCGGCCCCTGGTAGAGGTGCTGCTGCAACGAGTCGTAGGTGACCTCGGCCCGGTGGGCCCAAACGGAGGGCGCGGCCTCCCGCGCTGTGCCGACTGCGGCGGCGGGGCCCGCCCACAGCGTTCCGGAGAGGACAGCGAGGGCCAGCGCGGCGCGTACGGGGGTCTTCACCATGGTCTGCCTTTCAGAGAGGTGGAAGAAACGTTGGCGGTCGGCGGGACGTCGCTCAGCCGTGGAGTTTGAGGCTGCTGACGAAGAAGCGCTGTGCGGAGAAGAACAGGACGACCGTCGGCAGCGAGACCAGCAGCGCACCGCCGAGCACCACCGGCGGCCCCACATTGGAGTAGTTGCCCTGGAGCTCGGCGAGAGCGGCCATGACCGGGCGGATGTTCTTGCTGGTCGACAACGTGATGCCGAACAACAGGTCGTTCCAGACGGCGACGAACTGGAAGACGAAGGCGGCCACCATGGCGGACCTGGACAGCGGCACGTGGATCTGCCAGAAGATCCGCCACCATGACGCACCGTCCATCCGGGCGGCCTCGATGATCTCCGGTGCCAGCGTCAGTGCGAAATTGCGCATGATGAAGTAGGCGAACGGGATGGCGATCGCCACGTACACGAGGAACAGCCCGAACTGGGCGTCGTAGAGCCCGCTGTCGGCGTAGGCGAGGAAGAGCGGCCGCAGGAAGACCTGGAGTGGAAGCAGGGTTCCTGAGTAGATCAGCCAGAACCACAGGGCCTTGTGCTTGACCGGCATGATGACGGTCGCGAACGCGGCGGTGGTGGCCACCACGATGGCGGCGGCGGCGCTGGTGACGGCGTAGAGCAGGCTGTTGCCCATGGAGGGGCCGAGATCCGCCTTCGCCCAGGCTTGCGACATGTTGTCGAAGAGTCCGAAGCCCTGCGGCCACCAGTGGGGCGTCCCGCCGTAGTCGGCTGCCGGCACCATGGCGTTGACCAGCAGCAGCCAGGTGGGCAGCGTCCAGGCCAGGGAGATGACCACCAGGGTCGTGTTGCGCAGGATCCGGCCGGGCGTGGGCCGCGTCCGCGGAGTGCGCCCGGGCGTGCCGGTGATGGTGGGCATGATCAGTCGCCTTTCGGGGTCAGCTGACGCCGTAGGTACAGCCACGAGGTGAACAGCACGATCGTGGTGAGGACGACCGCCACCGCCGCGCCCGCTCCGGGGTGCAGGGCCAGGAAGGTCTCCTGGTACATCGATACCGCGAGCGTCTCGGACTGTCTGCCGGGACCGCCCTGGGTGAGGACCCAGATCAGGTCGAAGGACTTGAGCCCGTTGACCAGGCTGGTGCCGACGACGATCACCGAGACCGTCCGCAGCTGGGGCAGCACGACGAACCAGAACTTCCGCCATCCGGCCGCACCGTCCAGCGAAGCGGCCTCGAGGGTCTCGGGCGGGATGGTCTGGAGGCCCACCAGGAAGAGGATCACCGCGACGCCCGCCGACTGCCACGTGTTGGCGATGATCATCACCAGCGTGTTGCCCGGCCACTCCAGCAGCCAGCCCTGGGCGAGCGAGTCCATGCCGAACGCCCTGAGGACCTGGTTCGCGGCGCCGTCGGTGTTCAGGACGAAGTTCCACACCACCGCGACGGCCGAGCCGGACAGGGCGTAGGGGAGTACGACGACCAGCCGTGCCACACGGGACCACCCGGCCCCCTGCGTCAGCACGGCGATGGCCAGGCCCAGCACGAGCGGCAGTGCGACCGTGCCGACCACCCACATCAGGGTGTTCTGGATCGACCGGGTCAGCACCGGGTCGTCGAGGAAGAGGGCGTAGTTGTCGAGACCGGCGAAGCCCGACACGCGCCTGTCGTCGAAGAAGCTCCGGTAGACGGTCGTTGCGAACGGGAGGAGCAGGAGTGCGCTCACCAGGAACACGGCGGGAGCCAGGAATCCGGCCCCGGCCAGTCTGTCGCGTATCCGTCGGGCGGACCGGCGCGTGGGCACGGAGCCGGCAGGGTCCGGTCCTGACGAAGTGTGCGGTCCGGGGAGCGGCGGCCGACGCTGGTCGAGGGAAGAGCTCATGCCTCGTCCCTCTCCCAGGCGGCCCACTCCTCGGTTGCCCGGCCCGCCATGCTGCGCAGCGTGCCCTCGGGGGAGGAGGCCCCGGTCATGAAGCTCCCCAAGTCGTCGGTGTTCCCCTGGATGAGATTGGGCGGGCCGGACTCGCCGTAACGCGGCAGCAGGGTCCAGTGCTCCCGCAGCGCCCGGTCCTTGAGTCCGGCCATCACCGGGTTGCCCGGCCTGGCGAGCGGATTGGCCGATGCGTCCTGGAGGAAGTCGGTCCACACCTTCTGGACCTTCGGGTGGAGCCAGTGCGCCGCGTTGGCCATCGCCGCCTCGTGCGAGACGGCCTTGCGGGGGACGGCGAGCACCCCGGACTCGGTGATGACGGAACGGCGGCCGGACGGCTCGACGGGAGGCATCACGAAGGCGTCGAAGTCGACACCCGGCTTCATGCCGGTGGCGGCGATCCCCTGCGACTGCCAGGAACCGTGCAGGAACATCCCGACCCGTCCGGCCTTCAGCGCGGCAGCACCGTTGTTCTGGTCGAAGTCCGCCGGGGTCATCCAGCCCTTGCGCATGAAGTCCTGCCAGATCTGCATGGCCTTCTTCGCCTGCGGGTCGGTGTAACGCGCCTTCCCACTGATCAGCTCCGTGTAGAACTCGGGGTCCACCTTGCTGACGAGCTCCTGGAACCACTCGTAGGCGGGCCAGTTGCCGCTCTGGGTGGCGACGAAGGGGATGACGCCCGCCTTCTTCAGCACCTCCGCGTTGTGCAGCATCTCCTCCCAGGTGTCGGGTGCGCGCAGGCCGTGCTTGCGGAAGAGAGCCGTGTTGTAGAACAGCACGTAGTACGACTCGTAGAGCGGGATCCCGTACACGGAGCCGCGGTAGGACATCGCCTCCCGGGTCTGGGTGGAGACCCAGCCCCTGCGTTCGTAGTCGGCCCATACGGAGGAGAGGTCGCTGAGTTCCCCGGTGCGGGCCAGAGACTTGAGGAAGTAGCCCGAGGCCCACTTGATCATGTCGGTGGCCTTGGTCGTCTGCAGCGAAATCTGCGTGACCTGCCTGTACGAGGTGGGATTCGGGTTGGACAACGGACGCAGTGCGTGACCGGTGAGCTTCTTCAGCTCCCGCCCGGCCGCGACGTAGCCCTGGTCCCAGGTGGCGTTGTCGTTGGCGAGCGAGGTGGTGCCGGGCTTCACCGCCGTGCTGTCGCCCCGGGCACAGCCGGCCAGCACGGCCGCGCCGCCCGCTCCGATGCCCGCCAGGACGCTGCGGCGGCCGAGCGGGTGGGACGACCATCGTGTCGCCCCGCCGATTGATCTCATTGGTTCCCTTCCCTGCGGGCCCCGAGGGGGATCCACGGCTCTGGGGTGTGGTGGGTGAGGGGTACGGCCCTCCGAGAGATCTCGCCGCACGGCAGCGGCGGTTCGGATTGCCAGGATGTTAACGACACCATGGAGTCGAAACAAGGCTCTGTGACGAAAATTCGCCTGCAACCCTTACCTAGCAGCTGTTATGCCTGGTGGTCGGACGTCGCCCTTGTCGCTTCTGATTGTTATCGATACCATCCTTTCGGTCGCCCGCTCATCCCCTCAGGAGTTCCTGTGCACTCAGAGCCCCGCCCCTACGAACGCAATCCCCGCTACCAGGCCACCGGTGCCGTCGTCACCGGGTGGAGCGAAGCGGTCGCCTCGCTGCCCGGGCAGCCGGCCGTGCTGGCCCTCGACGGGCCCGCGGCCCTGGACTGGGAGGAAGCGGCCCGAGGGATCGCCACCGCCCTGCGCGGGCGGTCCACGGAGGTCGCCGTCCTCGACGTGCGGGAGCGCTGGTCGCCGGCAGCCGTCGAGCGGCTGTGTGTCCCGGATGCCGAGGCCGACGAGTTCTTCCTTCCGCTCGCCGCCTTCGACATGGCCGACCTCTTCGAGGGCCGGCTGTCCGTCGACCGGCCCACGAGCGGCATCCTGCTGGTCTTCGGCCCCGGCGCCGCCCTCTGCTCGCCCGATCTGATCTGGTGGGCGGACCTCCCCAAGCGGTACGCCGAGAGCGCCGTCGCCTCCGGAGAGCTGCCCGTGGGTGTCAACCTCGGTCGCCCCCACGCGCCCGGCGAACTGCGCAGCCTCTTCTACACCGACTGGCCCGTCACGGACCGCCATCGTGACGCGCTCGCGCCCAGGATCGACCGGTGGATCGACGTACAGGACCCGCTGGCCCCCGCCTCTCTGGGCGGCGAGGCGGTCCGCGCCACCCTCGCCGATCTCGCCCGGCAGCCCGTGCGTACCCGCCCCTACTTCAACTCCACCCCCTGGGGAGGCCACTGGGCCGCCGAGAAGCTCGGCTTCGTGCCCGACGGCGGCAGCACCGCCCTCGGCTACGAGCTGATCGCCCCCGAAGCGGGCGTCCTCGTCGGCCAGGACGCCGGGCCATTGGTGGAGCTGCCCTTCCAGCTGCTGTGCGTGCTGCACCCCGAACGCTTCCTGGGCGCCGACGTGCACCGGCGCTACGGCACCTCGTTCCCCATCCGCTTCGACTACCTCGACACGGTCGGCGGGGGCAATCTCTCCCTGCACTGCCACCCGCAGGAGACCTACATGCGGGAGACCTTCGGCTGGCCCTACACCCAGCACGAGACCTACTACGTCACCGCCAGCGACCCCGGGTCGCGGGTCTTCCTCGGGCTGCGGCAGAGTACCGACGTGGACATCCTGCGCAAGGAAGTGGAGGCGTCCGTGACGCACGGCACACCGCTGCGCGTCGAGGACCACGTCCAGACATTCCCCGCCGAACAGGGCCAGCTGTTCATGATCCCGGCCGGCACACCGCACTCCTCCGGTGCCGGCAACCTCGTTCTGGAGATCAGCGCCACCCCCTACCTCTATTCGCTGCGCTTCTACGACTGGCTCCGCCGCTCCACCTCTGACGTGCCCAGGCCGCTCTCCCACCGTCACGCCTTCGCCAACCTCGACTCCGGACGGCGCGGCAGGGAGGTCGTCGAGGATCTCGTCCAGCAGCCGCGGACCCTGCGCGAGGGCGTGGGCTGGCGCGAAGAGGTCATCGGGGCCCTGCCCGAGATGTTCTACGCGGTCCACCGTTTCGTACTCGACGGAACAGGGCCTGCGGACGACGACACCGAGGGCCGTTTCCACATCCTGAACGTCGCCGCCGGTGGCGGTGTTGTGGTGGAGACCGCTGACGGCCGGCGCCATGACCTCGCGTTCGCCGAGACCCTCACCGTGCCGGCGGCCGTCGGCGGCTATCGCCTCCACCCCGTCGGCGAACGGCCCGTACAGGTCGTCAAGTCCCTGGTGAAGCCGGCATGACCCGGGTTCCCGTGCTGGAGATCGGCGGCACACATGTAACCGCCGCCCTGGTGGACACGAGGACCGGGCTGCCGGTCTCGGACTCCGTCGTCCGCAGGCCCGTGTCGGCAGGTGCCGGCGCCGAGGAGATCCTCGACTCCTTCGGCGGGGCAGCCCGGCACCTCGCAGCACCGGATCGGGCGAGTTGGGGCGTCGCCGTACCGGGACCCTTCGACTACGCGGCCGGCATCGGCAGGTTCCGGGGCATCGGCAAGTTCGAGTCGCTGCACGGCGTCGACGTGGGGGCGGAACTACGCGATCGGCTGCCGCACCCGCGCGACATCAGCTTCCTCAACGACGCCGACGCCTTCGCCGTCGGGGAGTACCACCGCGGTGCCGCCGCAGGGCGTGACCGGTCCGTGTGCATCACCCTCGGAACCGGCGTCGGGTCTTCCTTCCTGAAGGGCGCAAGCCCTGTCACCGAAGGCCCCGCAGTGCCGCCCGGAGGCCGGGCCCACCGCATCGCAGTCGACGGACTGCCACTTGAGGAGGTGATCTCGCGGCGGGCGATCCGCGCGCGTTACGCCCGGGCCGCGGGTCTCGACGGGCGGACCGAGGGACCGGACGTCGGTGCCATCGCCGCACTGGCCCGAGAGGCGGACCCGCACGCAGCGGCGACGATCATCGGCTGCTTCACCACACTGGGGCGCGCCCTGGCACCCTGGTGCGCCGCGTTCCGACCGGACGTGATGGTCGTCGGCGGCTCCATGGCGGCCTCCTGGGATCTCATCGGCCCCGCGCTTCGCAGCGGACTCACCACCGGGGCCGAGGCCGCCGGGCCGGGAGCGGATACCGTTGTCGCCGCGATGGACCTGAGTCCCGCCCGAAGGCCCGACGACGCTCCCCTGATCGGCGCCGCCCACTGGGCCCTGGGACGTCGGACGGAGTGCGGCCCGGCGGAGACCGACTCCGTAGGGGCCGGCCCCCTACCGTTCGGCGCCCACCGAGGGGATCGGCCGTGAGGAGACTGAGCCGGCCCCCGGAAGGCAGCCGCGGGATCCGTCCGCAGGGTCGGTCGGCGCCACCGGCCGGGGACTCTCTACAATGACGGCGCCTGCGGCTCCGGCAACCCACCGACGGCACAGAGCCTCTGACGGCACGAAGGAAGGACCGGCCGTGGCGCAGCACCGACCGAGCGACGTCGCCGCCACGCCGACCATGCGTGACGTCGCCGCCCGCGCCGAGGTCAGCGCGATGACCGTCTCCCGGGTGCTCAAGGACGACCCCCGCGTCACCGAAGCCACCCGGGAGCGGGTGATGAGCGCTGTCGACGCCCTCGGCTACCGGCGTAACGAAACCGCTCGCCGCCTACGGGTCGGCGGGAGCGGGATGATCGGCCTGGTCGTCACCAACCTGGCGAACCCGTTCTACTCGCGGCTGGCGCTCGGGGTCCAGGAGGTGGCGGACGAACACGGACTGCGGGTCCTGCTCGGAAACACCGCCGAACAGGTCGACCGGGAGCGAGGGTTGGTGGAGGATCTGACATCCCGCCAGGTCGACGGGATGATCGTGGTTCCCGCGGGGGGCAGCCACCGCCACCTCGCACCTGCCGCGCTGCGTGGCATGCCGATCGTCCTTGCCTCCCGGCCGCCTGCGGGAATGGACGCCGACTGCGTGCTGGTGGACGACTTCGGCGGAGCGGAAGCGGCCACCGGCCGACTGATCGAGGACGGACACCGGCGGATCGGGTTCCTCGGCAACCCGCCCGCGCTCTACACCGGTGCCGAGCGCTTCCGCGGCTACTGGGCAGCCCATGAGGCGGCCGACCTGGAGCCGGACGACCGCCACATCCGTCGCGGACTCGCCGACGTCGCCGCGGCCGAGCACGCCGCCGTCGCCCTACTGAGCGGGCCCGACGCCCCCACCGCGCTCTTCTGCACCAACAACCGTCTGACCCAGGGCGCCATCAGGGCCGTCCGCATGCTGGGCGCCCCGGTCCCCCTGGCCGGTTTCGACGACTTCGACCTCGCCGACGTCCTCGGGCTCCCGCTGACGATCGCGTCCTACGACGCCGACGAGATCGGGCGCAGGGCCGGCCGGATGCTCATCGACCGCATCAACGCCGGCCCGGACACCCCTGTGCCCGCACGACGCTCCGTGGTCCCCACCGAAGTCATCCGGTACGGGATCGACCGACCGTAAGCCTTGCACCGTCCGACCGCCCTCGGGACACCGCTGTCACTCGACCGGACCGGCGGACGGGCCCGCTGCCACCCGCGCGGAACTTTTGATGGAGTCTCCATGCACGACGACCGCAAGCTGACCGAACGCCGGCTCGCCCGGGTACTCGACCAGCGTCTCAGGCCCGCAGTCCATGCCCACTCCCTGCCCCTCGAGGTGAGTGCTCACCACGTATCCGGCGAGCCGGTGCCGGTGAGTGACGGCATCGCCGGACCCTACGAGCCGATCAGTACCGGCGAGTACTGGGGCCCGGCCTGGTCCACCAGCTGGTTCAGGATCCGTGGCACGGTCCCCGCCGACTGGGCGGGGAAGCGAGTCGAAGCGGTACTCGACCTCGGCTTCGGCACCACCCAGCCCGGCTTCTCCGCCGAAGGGCTCGTGTACCGGGCCGACGGCACCCCCGCGAAGGCACTGAATCCACGCAACACCTGGCTCCTCATCACCGAACGGGCAGAGGGCGGTGAGGAATTCGAGTTCCACATCGAGGCGGCCGCCAACCCGCTCATCTTCGACTTCGACGCCGCGGGCGACCCCTTCGTCCCCACCCGGGCCGGCGACGTCGCCTCCTGGCTGCGAGCCGAGACAGACACCGAATCCGCCGGTAGGCCGCTGTACCGGCTGACCCGCATGGATCTCGCCGTCTTCGACGAGACGGTGTGGGAGCTCGTCCAGGACCTCGACGTCCTCTCCGGGCTCATGCACCAACTGCCCGAGGACTCCACCCGCCGCAGCCGGATCCGGCACACGGTGAGCGCGGCCCTCGACGCGATCGACCTCCAGGACATCCGAGGCACTGCCGGGCGGGCCAGGACAGTGCTGGCTCCCGCCCTCTCCGCACCCGCGCACGCCGGTGCCCACCGCATCTCGGCCGTCGGCCACGCCCACATCGACACAGCCTGGCTGTGGCCGGTGCGTGAAACCGTCCGCAAGGCGGCCCGCACCGTCTCCAACGTGACCGCGCTGATGGACGACCACCCCGATTTCCGGTTCGTCATGTCACAGGCCCAGCAACTGGCCTGGCTCAAGGAACAGCGCCCCGAGGTGTACGCCCGGGTGCTGCAGAAGGTCGCGACCGGGCAGTTCCTGCCGACCGGCAGCCTCTGGGTCGAGCCCGACACCAACCTCTCGGGCGGCGAGTCCCTTGTACGCCAGTTCGTCCACGGCAAGCGGTTCTACCTGGAGGAGTTCGGCGTCGAGACGCGAGACATGTGGCTCCCGGACACCTTCGGCTACAACGCCGCGCTGCCCCAGCTCATGAAGCTCGCCGGCATCGAATGGTTCCTCACGCAGAAGATCTCCTGGAACACCACGAACGCGTTTCCGCACCACACCTTCTGGTGGGAGGGCATCGACGGCTCCCGGGTCTTCAGCCACTTCCCGCCCGTCGATTCCTACAACGGCGACCTCTCCGGTGCCGACATCGGCCACACCGAGCGCAACTTCCGCGACAAGGGTCCGGCCAACCGCTCCCTGGTGCCGTTCGGCTACGGTGACGGCGGGGGCGGCCCCACCCGTGAGATGCTGGCGCGCGCCGACCGGCTGGCGAACCTGGAGGGCTCCGCGAAGGTCGAGCTGGAGGGGCCCGCCGACTTCTTCGCCAAGGCGCAAGCGGAATACCCCGAAGCGCCGGTATGGGTCGGCGAACTCTACCTGGAACTCCACCGGGGCACGCTCACCAGCCAGCTCGCCACCAAGCAGGGCAACCGCCGCAGCGAGCACCTGTTGCGCGAGGCGGAACTGTGGTCGGCCACGGCCGCACTGCGGACCGGTGAGCCCTATCCGTACGCCGTGCTCGACCGCGTCTGGAAGACCGTCCTGCTGCACCAGTTCCACGACATCCTGCCCGGCTCCTCCATCGCCTGGGTGCACCGTGAGACGGAGCAGGCCCACCAGGAAGTCGCCCGGGAACTGAACGCGGTCATCGATACCGCCCAGCGGGCTCTGGCCGGGCCGGCGGACGCCGACGGCGGTGTCGTCGTCTTCAACGCTGCCCCCCACGGCCGCGACGGAGTGCCGGCACTCGCCGCCGCCCTCCGTACGACACCACTGCGGACGGCACCCGTACGAGCAGGCCATGACGGCAGTCTCGTCCTGGACAACGGGCTGGTACGGATCACGGTCGACACCCACGGGCTGATCACGTCCGCGTACGACCTGACAGCCGGGCGCGAGGCTCTCGCCCCCGGGACGGCGGGCAACCTGCTCCAGCTCCATCAGGACTTCCCCAACCAGTGGGACGCCTGGGACGTCGACGCGTTCTACCGCAACACCGTGCAGGACCTGACCCGGGCCGACGAGGTCACGGCCCGTCACGACACCATCGAGGTCGTGTGGACCGTCAACCAGTCGCGCATCCGCCAACTCCTGACCCTGCGAGAAGGCGCCCGGCGACTCGACATCGACACCACCATCGACTGGCGGGAGCGGGAGAAGATCCTCAAGGCCGCCTTCCCGTTCGACATCCGGGCCTCCGAGTCCACGAGTGAGATCCCCTTCGGACACGTCCGTCGGCCGACCCACTCCAACACCAGCTGGGACGCGGCCCGTTTCGAGATCTGCGCCCACCGCTTCCTGCACATCGAGGAGCCGGGCTGGGGGGTGGCGCTGGTCAACGACTCCACGTACGGCCATGACGTCACCCGCGATGTCCGCCCCGACGGCGGGACGACGACCACCGCCAGGCTCTCGCTGCTGCGCGCTCCGCTCTTCCCCGACCCGGAAGCCGACCAGGGCGAACACCGCCTGCGGTACGGCCTGGTGATCGGCTCGGACATCGGCGACGCCGTGCGCGAGGGCTACCGCTTCAACCTCGCCGAACGAACGGTCGCCGGTTCGGCGGCTGTCGCGCCACTGGCCGAAGTCGACCACAGTGGTGTGGTGATCGAGGCCGTGAAGCTCGCGGACGACCGCTCAGGTGAAGTGATCGTGCGTCTCTACGAGTCGCTCGGGGGGCGAGCCGCGACGACCTTGCGCGCGGGATTCCCGTTGCTCGCAGCCACGACGACCGACCTGCTGGAACGGCCCGTGGGAGAGGGCGCCGACCTGCCCGTCACCGCCGAGGGCGTGCCCCTCGTGCTGCGCCCGTTCCAGATCCTGACCGTGCGAATGACCCCGCGCGCCTGATGGAAGAACGACGGGGGACGCCGGTGCCGAACCCGATGCGCTCCGGTCCGGATCACCCGCGGGCGGCCGCATCGGTCATCTGCGGGTGATCACGAGGTCTGGCTCCGGATCCGGGACCGGCAGGCACGCATGACGAGGTGCCGGGTGTCCTCCGACGGCCCACCAGCCCTGTCGCCGCCGCCGGCGATCCGGTGGAACCGGTCGGCCCGGCGCGCCCGACGGTACGGGCCGCGGTGGTGAACGCCCGTCACGGCCGCCCTTGAGCCGGCCTTGCCCACCGCGGTCCCGGAGTGCGCGGCGGCCGGCACGGGGGCGTCGTTGACGCCGTAGCCGACATCGACGCCGGGAAGTTCTGGCGGGAGCGCCGAGCGGGTCGAGCCGTCTCACAGCCGGTGCCCCGCCGGCTTCAGGGGACTCCCTGACTCTGCCTGCGGGTGCGCCGTCGGGGGGTGCGTTGTTTAGTGGGATCCGTAGGGGAAACGCGGTGGGCGTCACCGTGTCCGTGACGGTTTTCGGACCCGGCGCACCAGGCGCGGAGTGGAGGAGGACGTCATGCCGGCTGGATCCAGCAAGAAGCGTGAGCGACAGTACGAGCGCATCAAGGAGAGCCAGGAGGAACGGGGTGCGTCGACGGCCCGATCGAAGGAGATCGCGGCCAGGACCGTCAACAAGCAGCGCGCGCGGTCCGGCGAGTCGAGGACGGCGAGCAGGACGTCGACGCAGGACAGGAAGTCCGCCTACGAACGCGGGGGTGAACGCTCCCACAAGGGCGCGCAGGGGCCCACGAAGGATCAGCTCTACGCGGAGGCCAGGAAGAAGAACATTGACGGGCGTTCCTCCATGGACAAGGAACAGCTCCGCAAGGCCCTCGGGCTCTGACGCCTGCCCGCGGTCCCGTGACCGGCCGGCCGCACGACGGAGGGAAGAGGACTTGACCGCAGATGCACGCGGCGACGAGGTGCCCCAGCCGCAGGAAGACGACGGCAGCGGTCCGTCGAACGACGCGCTCGACCTCGAGAACACGCTCGACGAACGGGATCTGCGCGGCGGGACGCAAGAGGGCTGCTCCCCGCCTGAACGCCCCTTGGTCGTGAACAGGTTCGGCACCTCCGGGGCCGGGGTGCACCGCGGTGGGTCCATGGGCCGGCGGCTCGCCCAGGAGAACGGGGACGTCGGGCAGCCCGACGGTGACGGTATCGGCGCCCCCGCCGGGAGCGAGCGCGAGCCCCGGGCAGGAGGGCTCAGCGCGTCGGGCGACGCGGCCGGACGGGAGAACCCCGTCTTCGCCGAGAACGTGGGCATCGACGGTGGCGCGGTCTCGGCGCAAGAAGCGGTCGTGCGTGTCATGGGCGCGGCGGACATCCAGGGGCGTGCGGTCTGATGGCGAAGACGGGAGAGACCACGGCGGGAGCGGCGATCTTCGATGTCGACGGCACTCTCACCGATACCAATCACCTCCACGTGGTGGCCTGGTGGGAGGCCTTCCGGCAGGCCGGGCACAGTGTGCCGATGCCGGACATCCACCGGGCGGTCGGTCTCGGCTCCGGTGATCTGATCGAGCGACTGCTGGGGCCCGATCGTGACCCCGAGCAGGACGAGGCCATCAGTTCGGCGCACACGGTGCTCTACGCCACGTACTTCGACCGCCTCCCGGCTTTCCGGGGCGCGGGCGACCTGCTGCGCACGCTGGCCGAACGGGGTTGGCGGGTCGTCCTCGCCACCTCGGCGAGCGGGACGGAGCTCGCGGCTCTGAGGCGGGCGGTTGACGCGGACAATGCGGTCTGGGCCACGGCGAGCTCGGACGATGTCGACCGGGGCAAGCCCTCCCCTGAGCCGGTCGAGCTGGCCTGCCGGCTGGCCGGTGTCAGTGCGGGCCAGGCGGTGTTCGTGGGCGACACGGTGTGGGACATGGAGGCGGCGGCCCGGGCTGGGGTGACTGCGGTGGCCCTCCTGTCGGGCGGGATCCCGCGTGCAGACCTGGAGCGGGCAGGAGCGGAAGCGGTCTACCCGGATGTCGCCGATCTGCTCGACCGCCTCGACGACAGCGTTTTCGGGCCTGGCACCGACTGACCCGCGGGCCCCGAACCTCCTCCATCTTCGCGTACTCGCTCACGCGGTCCGCCGACCAGGGCCGATCTTCACGCCTCCCTCTGGGTGGCGCTCGCAGCCGACACCGCCTCGATCGCGCTGATGGAACCCGTTGACAACGGGATCGTCGCCCTGACACCCGGGGCGAGGGTCGCCCACCTCCAGGACGTGCTGGCCCGGACGGCGCTGCGGGGCGGTTCTGCCGTGGCCTTCGTGATCACGGCGCCGGTCAACAGATGGATGATCGGCCGCGGCGACGTGCATCACTCAGAGGAACCAGGCTCAGGCCGCATCGGGCTCGGCCCCGTGTCCTCGACCGTTATGTGCAGAATTCTGGTGGTACCCCTGTGCGGAAGAAGCGGCCATGACGAGTACAGAACGAGGGGTTCACATGCAGGTGGGATACAAGCTGGCGGCGGAGGCTTTCGGCCCGGCGGAGCTGGTCAGGCAGGCCGTGCTCGCCGAGGAGGCGGGATTCGACTTCGTGGAGATCAGTGACCACTACCACCCCTGGCTCGACAACCAGGGACACTCTCCGTTCGCCTGGACGGTGCTGGGAAGCATCGCGGCCAAGACGTCGCGAATCGGTCTGGCGACCGGGGTCACGTGTCCCACCGTGCGCTACCACCCCGCTGTCATCGCTCAGGCGGCAGCGACGCTCGCCCTGCTCTCGGAAGGCCGCTTCGTCCTGGGCGTCGGCTCGGGGGAGCGGCTCAACGAACACGTCGTCGGCCCCGGATTCCCTGACGCGGTCCACCCCCGGCACGAAATGCTCACGGAAGCGCTGGAGATCATCCGGCTGCTGTGGGGCGGGGGCTACCGTTCCTACGAGGGAAAGCATCTGCGGCTGCAGGACGCCCGGGTCTTCGACCTCCCCGACGAGCTGCCTCTGATCGCCGTGGCCGCCAGCGGCCACATGTCGACCCGTATCGCCGCCGACCTGGGCGACGGCCTGTTCGCCACTGAGGACAAGCCGAGCATCGTTTCGCACTACCGCGACGCCGGCGGGACCGGTCCCTGCTACGGCGAGGTCCCGATGGCCTGGGCGCCCGACGCGCACACTGCCGCGCGTGCCGCTCTCAAGACGTCGCGGTGGGCGCTGACCGGTTGGAAAGTGATGAGCGAACTGCCCAATCCGGTCAACTTCGATGCCGCGACCACTACCGTGCGCGAGGAGGACATTCTCGAGAGGTTCGCCTGCGGGGCGGACCCTGAACGCTATGTTGAGGTCGCCCAGAGCTACGTCGACGCGGGCTTCGACAGGCTGGTCATGCAGAACGCGGGCCCCGACCCCGACGGCTTCATCGACTTCTACCAGCGCGAGCTCGACGGGCGCATCCGACAGCTCCAGCCGAACAACGCGCGAGCCTGAAGGCTGCGAAGGGGCGATCCGGCCTCGGATGCCAGTTCCCCGGGCCGCGATCTCCGAAGACGCCTCGTCCGCCCTGTGCTGTGAACGCGAAGTGAAGCCGGATGGTGCGCGTCGGAATCGTGCCGGCACGTCACATGATCTTGCTGGCACGTCCTGGTTGGCCATGACCCGTGACTGATGCAACGACATGGCCTGGCGACTCCCGCCGGAGCCGGGGCTCAACCCGGGTCAGGGCCTCTTAGGAAAGCGGACTGGGCGTGTCCTGCGGCAGGTGCGTCCATGTCAGGCTCTGGGGGCCGCCGCCCCCGGGGGGCTGTCAGTTGCAATCGAGAGGCCGCGCAGTGTCAGCGCGGTCGGCGTGGGCAGTGGCTTGTCGGCCGGGTCGGTGTGGAACGACCGGAGCAGACGGGCCCCAGGCGCGCTACAACTTCACCGCCGGTGTCCGGCCGTCGGCGCCCTGCGCCCCCCGACTCAGGGTGACTGCGGGGCGCTGAGTCGCAGGCCGTCGAAGAGGAGGGCGGTGATCTGCCGGGCCTCGACCAACCATCCCTCCGTGGCGCGCATTCCGCAGATGCCACCCAGGGCGCGCAACAGGGTGGAGCCTGTGACGTCGTCGCGGACGGTGCCGGCCGCGCTGCCGGCTTCGAGCAGCAGGGAGAGGGCGTTGGCCATACGGGTGCGTGCGTCGTCGAAGACCGGTGAGTCCGTCGCCATGATGCTTTCCAGCACACCGGACATCCCCTTGCCCACCGCCGCGTGGTCCACGAGCAGCAGCAGGAAGCGCCGCAGCGCCTCCTCCGGGGCGTGTTGGCCCAGCAGTACGCCGGGCGCACCGCACAGGTCGTCGACCTCCTTGCGGTAGACCTCCTCGATCAGCGCTTCGCGGGTCTCGAAGTGGCGGTAGAGCGTTCCGACGGCGACGCCGGCGCTGCGGGCGATGTCCTCGACGTGCGCGTCGGTGTCGCCGCCGAGGAGCGCTTGGCGGGCCGCGGACAGCAGTGCCTCGCGGTTGCGTCGTGCGTCGGCACGCAACGGGCGTGATGCCGGCAAGAGAACCTCCATAAGGTGAGTCCGGTTCCGTTTACGTGTACGGTTTCCGGAGTCGGCTTCATCTTACGGAGGAGAGACCCCATGCCCTTCACGGACAACAGCCTCGACGGCCTTCGGGTACTGGTCACCGGCGGCAGCCGGGGCCTCGGCGCGGCGACCGTGCGCCGCTTCGTCGCCGCGGGCGCGACCGTGCTGACGGCCTCCCGCAGCCGCCCCGAGGAGGACAGCGGTGCCGAATTCCTCGCGGCGGACCTCTCAACGCGGCAGGGAGTGGCCGAGCTCGGCCGCCGCGTCGTCGAGGAGGTGGGCGGCGTCGACGTGCTCGTGAACAACGCGGGCGCTGCGAGTGCCCCGGCGCCGACCTTGAGTCGGTCGGACGAATCCTGGCAGGCGGACCTTGAGATGAACCTCCTCAGCGCCGTGCGCATGGACCGGGCCCTTGTGCCGGGAATGGTCGAGCGGGGCTCCGGCGTCGTCGTGCACGTCTCCTCGATCGCCAGCCGACTGCCTCAGCGCACCGAGGCGTCCTACGCCGCCGCCAAGGCCGCGCTCAACACCTACAGTCGCGAACTGGCCACCGAGGTCGGCGAGCACGGCGTGCGCGTGGTCTGTGTTCTTCCCGGCTTCGTCGTCACCGACGGTGCGACCGCCCACCTGAAGCACATGGCCGAGAAGCAGGGCATGACCACCGAAGAGGTCACGCAGCAGATCGTGGACCACCTGAAGGTCCCCATGGGCCGCCCCGGAGATCCCGAGGACGTCGCCGAGATGATCGCCTTTCTCGCCTCCGGCCGCGCGAAATGGCTCACCGGAGCACAGTTCCGCGTTGACGGCGGCATCATCCCGGCCGTCTGAGCAACCACCGACAGCACGAACAGGACACCCTCATGCCCATCACCCTGACCTCCGTGATCATCGACGCCGCCGACATCGAGAAGGAGAGCTCCTTCTGGCACCGGCTGCTCGGCGGCTCCCTCACCCCCACGCCGACCCACCACTTCGTTCAGGCCCCCGGCCTCCCGGTGATCGTCGTCCAGTCCGCCCCTGGCCATACCGCCCCGAACTGGCCGGAAGGCACCTCTCAGCAGATGCACCTCGACTTCGGCGTCGACGACCTCGCAACCGCCGACTGCACGGCCACCGACGCAGGTGCCACCCGACTGCGGCCCACCGACGAGATCACCCCGGAAACCCGCACCGGCAGCCGCGTCTACGCCAGCCCGGCCGGACATCCCTTCTGCCTGCGCTCGACCTGACCCGGACGCCGTCCACCGAGCCGCGCCTGTCGTCAAACGATCGTGCGACGACAGGCGGCAGACGCACCCAACGAACCCGTGCAACCCGGGGGTCCGCGTCAGTCGGATCCGCTAGTGACTGATGACCAGGTCTGACGACAGACAAGGTCCATTCCGCCGTACGGAAGGGGCCCGAGTGGGGAACATGGTCTACAAGCGGATCTCGACCGACCAGCAGTCCACCGCCGGGCAGAACCTCGTCCTGGACCAGGCCGGGATCGAGGACCCGGTCGTCTTCGAGGAGGACGCGGGTACCTCCAGCCGCCTCCGCCCCCTCCAGCGCCCGAAGTTCCGCCACCTGCTCACCTGCTCCTGCTCACCTGCTCACCTGCGCGCCGCCGGGCGACACCGTGCGCATCTCCCGGGACGGCACCTCGGCGGTCCTGGCCCAGCGCAAGGCCCGCCGCGAGTACGAGAACCGTGTTAAACGCCCTTCCGGCCGCTACAACCGGACCATGACCAATCTCCCCTCGCTGCTCGACATGGCCGGTCACTGACCCCTCCTCGGCGTCGGCGTCAAGCACAGGGACAGCCGGAACGGGCCTTGGCCCAAGGCCCTCCCTCCGGACATCTCGCCCGAGTTCACGGACATCGTCCTGGCCAGGCCCCTGGGCCCGCGCAGTAGACCGAGGTACACCCCAACCCCGACCTTCGTCGTAGAACCCCCTCGACCGCGGTCCAGGAAGGTTCGAGACGTCCGTCCGATGTGATCGCGACGCCCGCTGGAACAGAATCGTTCGCGTATCGGACGGACTGGACGCGGAACGGAGTACGCGGTGGTGAGAAGCGGCCGTCCGGCGCCGCACACCTTCGGGAAGGCGCTTGCGGCGCCGGCAACGCCCACGGCGAACTGGACCAGGAATCCGAGCGGTGGTGGGGGCTCCTCGGCCATGTGCCCTGCGGCCTCGCCGGACGGTCCTGCTCGGACTGGTCGCGGTCCTCGGGATCGAGTTCTGCGGCTGGGCCCACCTGTGGCTTCAGCCCGGCACCGGACGGAGGGTATCGAGCGCCTGATCCCGTGGGAGCACTACGTACCTGACCCTGACGCGTGCCATCTGACGTCCGGCATCCGGCTGACAGCCGACAGACACCTGACACCTGACACCTGAGGAGACCATCACATGCACAGGAAAAAGGGCCTGTCCCTCGGCCTTGCCACCTCCGCCGTGGCGGCGACCGCCATCGCCGGGGTGTCGCTGGCAACGACCTCGGACACCGCCGAGGCGAAGGCCGAGGCCCTGCGGTGGGGCTCGTGCAAGGACACGCAGAAGAAGTCCGGCGAAACAGGGGAGTCGAAGGCGCCGGGGAAGTCCGGCCAGGCTCCAACTCCTCAGCTGGAGTGCGCGACGCTCGAAGTCCCCCTGGATTACGCGGACCCGGACGGCCGCACGATCGACATCGCCGTCTCCCGGATCAAGAGCGAGAACCCCTCAAAGCGCCGCGGCGCGCTGCTCGTGAACCCGGGCGGCCCGGGAATCGGAGGCCTCGGCTACCCATACGCGCTCGCCGTCTCGGGGCTGCCGCAGGATGTGCAGGACTCGTACGACCTGATCGGCTTCGACCCGCGTGGCGTCGGCCGCAGTACGCCGGTGACCTGCGATCTCACGTCCGAGCAGTTGGAGCACCGGCCGGTGTACGCGCGGACCGCGGCCGACGTCATGAAGGAAGCGGACCACGCACGGGACGTCGCCCGGCAGTGCGCCGACTCGAAGACGTCGTGGATGCTGCCGCACGTCAGCACCGCCAACACCGCCCGTGACATGGACCGTATCAGGGTGGCCCTCGGCGAGTCGAAGATCTCGTACCTCGGCACCTCCTACGGCACCTCCCTCGGTGCGGTCTACACGACGCTCTTCCCGAAGAAGAGCGACCGGTTCGTGCTGGACAGCAACCTCGGCCCGAAGGGGTACGACGTCAGGGCCATGCGGCTGTTCGGGCGTGGCTTGGAGGACCGGTTCCCCGACTTCGCGAAGTACGCCGCCGCGCACCCGGAGTACGGTCTGGGCAGCACGACGCGGCACGTGAAGCGGAAGTTCCACGAGTTGGCGGAGAGGCTGGACAAGAACCCGGCTCAGGGATACGACGGGGCGCGCTTCCGCCTGGACACGTTCAGCCTGCTGTACGTCGACTCCAACATGCCTCTGATCGCGAAGACCTGGCAGGCCCTGGACACGGGCGAACCGGTGCCGCCGAGCCCGCCGGTGCAGGACTCGGAGAACTCCACGGCTTCCCGTTATTACGTGACCTGCAACGACAGCCGCTGGCCGAGCTCGATAGTCGCCTATCAGTACAGCACCGCGGTGGACCGTGTGAAGTACCCGCTGGTCGGCGGGTCCACCGCCAACATCGGACCGTGTGCCTTCTGGCCGGACAAGCGCACCGAGCCGCAGGTGCAGATCGGTGACCGGGGACCGTCGAACGTCCTCATGGTGCAGAACGAGCGCGACCCGGGTACGCCGTTGGCCGGCGCGAGGAAGCTGCGGGAAGCGTTCGGCAAGCGGGCCACGATGGTCACCGCCGACCAGGGCGGCCACGGCATCTACCCGAACGCCTCCAACACCTGCGCGAACGACGCCGTGACGAGGTACCTGACCACCGGGAAGCTCCCTGCCAAAGACCTGGCCTGCGCTGCGCAGAACTCGAGCGGGCAGTCGGGCGAGTAACCCGGGACGGCAGTTGAAGAGGCAGGAGTGGTGAACATGACGAGGAGCGGAGTCCGTCACTCCCGCTGCCACCGTCGTGCGGCAGCGTTCCCGCACACTCGTCACCGCGGTCACGGTGCCGCTCGCGCTCGCCGCACTTTCGGCCTCCTCACGGCGGCCTGCCCGCAGGTGACCGCACTCGCCCGACTCACCGGCGAGTTCGCCAGACCCACGGCCGAGCAGGATTCGACCTCCTCCGCCATCGCATGGCCGCCGGTGACACCAGCGGCTACCGGGCGCCGGAACCTACCGAGAGGACGGGCCAGCAGCCGGGAAGGGGTGAAGGACCTCAAGAACACGGCGGCGAGGAGGAAGAGCCTTGCCGGCGAGCGGTGACCGGGCAGGGGCGGATCTCGGGCCGCTCGTTCGGTCGCTGAGTGATACGCCGCGGCGGGACCGTCCACCATCTCGATCGTTTTCCCCCGCGGACCGACCACCCTTGCGCGTGGCTGCGTGCTCCCTGACGTCGCGCGGGTGAGTATGTGCGGACCCGACCCTCCTCCCGCACCGAGGCGATGCGATGCCCGACCGCGCCGACCACGCCCGCCGAGGGGGTGCTGCACCGGGGTCGGCCGTGCGGCGCCTGCCGGCGGAAGAGTCGCTCTTCAGCTGCATCTACGGCCTGGTGCTGGCCAGTGCCTTGGTGGCCGCGCTGGACGCGACGGGTGACCAGGCCGATCCCGGTCCGGACGCGCTGTGGGTGGTGCTCACCGCGCTGGCGGCAAGCGCCGCCCACGGGTACGCGCACGTCATCGCCCAGCGTGCGTCCGCCGACGGGGCGGCAACCGTGAGCAGACTGCGGCTGGTGCTCGCCGAGTGGCCACTGGTCGCCGCCGTGCTGCCGACGGTGGGGATACTGCTCGGCGCGGTCGCCGGGTGGTGGTCAGAGGCCACCGCTGTGGACACGGCCCTGGTGTTCAACACCGCCGCTCTGTTCGGCTGGGGTACCTGGGCCGCCCGCATCGCCGGGTACGGATGGCCGTCCTCGTGCCGGGCAGGGAGCCTGGACATGCTGATCGGTCTGGTCATCATCATCGCCGACACCCTGATCGACTGACTGATCGTTCAGGAACGCCGTTCCACGTGGACGCCGGTGGTCCCGTGGATCAATCGTTTCCGGCTTTCGGGCTGTCCGGCTGAGGAAGTGGGGCCGTCAGCGGTAGCCGGACGCGTCGGCGGTCCTGCCCGCCTCCTCCACCTCGACCAGATAGCGCCAGCAGTCCGGGCGCGAGCCGTCGAGATCGGTGAAGCCGTACTCCCGCGCGAGCTGACCGCTGGACACCGACCGGCCGTTCCAGCGTGCGACCTCCGCGTCGCCGGCCAGCGCGGCGACAGCGCGTCCCACGTACGAGGGGCTCTCCGAGATGCAGAAGTGCGGCACCTCGGCCAGCGCGTCGCGCCAGGTCTCCTCCCTGACACCGAACGCTTCGAGCATCATCTCCGAACGCATCCAGCCCGGGGTGAGCGTCACCGCCGTCCCGCCGTAGGGACCCAGCTCGTGCGCGAGCACGAACCCCATGCGCAGCACACTGTTCTTGACCAGGTCGTAGAAGTACGAGTTGCGGTAGCGGCTGCTGTTGTACGCGGAGGTCCCGTCCGTCATCTCGACCACGAGCCCACCGGGCCGACGCACCAGCAGGGGCAGCAGGAAATGGCTGGAGATCGCGTGGGTCTCCACACCGAGGCGCATCAGCCGCAGCCCGTTGTCGAGATCGTGCTCCCACACCTTCTTGTCGAACTCGAACAGTCGTTCACCGCCCCACACATCGTTGACCAGCACGTCGAGCCGCCCCTGCTCGGCGTCGACGCGCTCGGCCAGCGCCCGTACCTGCTCGGGCACCAGGTGGTCGGTCGGCACCGCGATCCCGGTCCCGCCCGCCCCGCTGACCAGCTCGGCGGTCTCCTCGATCGTCTCGGACCGGTCGTACTCCGAGCGTTGCTGCCGAGTGGTACGACCGGTGACGTAGACCGTCGCTCCGGCCGCGCCCAGTTGGACGGCGATGGCTCGTCCGGCTCCCCGTGTCGCACCCGCGACCAGTGCGATCTTCCCCTGGAGGTCCGGAGTCGGAGCGTCGGGCATGAGTTCCATGGAGTTTCCCTGTCTTTCTGCGTGTTTCTGGCCTGTGCCCGTCGTCGACACGGGCCGGTCACACCATGGTCGTCCCCAAACCTGACAGCCTCTGTCGTCATTACCAAGAGCTTCGCACCGACCGGCACCGCGGTGCCGGTCGGTGCGAAGCAGGCCGGGGCCGAGGCGGACGAGCGCAATGGGCTGATCAGAGCACGCGGAAGGGGTTGTCGCGGCGGCGGAACCGCCCGCCCTGCGAGGACGCCGACGCCATCGAGCGGACCACCGCCTTCTTCGAGAAGGAGACCCGTACGGTCCAACCGCTCACCGAGGCGGAGCAGCGACCCGGCCACAGGGCAAGCGGGAGGTGTGCGCTGAGCGAGGTGTCCGGATCACCTGCCGCGCCCGTGTCTCCTGCCTGCCCGGCCCCCGCGCGGTGGAAGGCGGCGCATCACGGCCCGGCCCACCAGTCCGCGCAGGGACGGGGGCGCAGTTCCCACGAACGGCCTCAGGACGAGGCGGGTCCCTGTGGGGAGCGGAGTACGAGCAGGGTGATCTCGCTGGGGGCGAAGACGCGGAACGGCGGGCCCCAGAATCCGGTGCCGCGGCTGGTGTAGAGAAGCGTGCGGGCGCCGTGGCGACTGAGGCCGGCGAGCGCGGGCTGGTCGACACGGACGAGGTGGTGGAAGGGCCAGATCTGGCCGCCGTGCGTGTGGCCCGAGAGCTGGAGGTCGACACCGCCCGCTGCGGCTCGGTCGACGAACTTGGGCTGGTGGGCCAGGAGCAGGACAGGCAGGTCGGGGTCGGCGCCTTTCAGGGCCCCGGCGAGGTGGGCACCGTGGCCGGCCAGCCCCGAGGACTCGGCGGTGACGTCATCCACGCCGGCGACCACAAGGGTGTCGCCGCCGCGTTCGAGAAGCAGGTGGCTGTTGCGCAGCGGCTCCCATCCCAGCTCGTCCATCAGATCGACCCAGCCCTGGGCCTCGCTGTAGTACTCGTGGTTTCCGGTGACGTAGACCCTGGCCCGGGTGGCGCGCACGGTGCCGAGCGGGGCGGCCTGGGCCCGGCGGCGTTCGGCTGTGCCGTCCGCTATGTCGCCGGTGTGGCAGACCAGGTCTGCCTCCAGGGTGTTGACCTTCGCGCAGACCCGGGCCGACCAGCGGGAGCGGTCGAGCGGGCCGTAGTGGGTGTCGGTGATGAGGACGACGCGGGTGCCGTCCAAGCCGGCTCCCAGGCGGGGCAGTCGTACGTCGAGCTGCCGCACCCGCGGCACCCGGCGGGCCTCGGCGTACCCCCAGGCGAGCAGCACGACGGCTACGCCGAGGACCGCCGAAGTGACGATTCGCGCCCGGCTCTGCCCGTCGCCCACGCCGGTCACGGTCAGGCCGAGGCGTAGCAGGACACCGAGCACGACGGACCAGCTGAACAGCACCCAGCTGACCCCGAGGAGGGTGTCACCGATGATCGCCGCCCGGTCCTGCTGTCGCCGGCCGTGGCCGCGGACCATCGTGAGCGGCATGGCGATCAGACCGAGGACGAACAGGGCGGTGCCGCCCAGCGCCACGGGGAGCGGCCAGTGCTGGCCGGCGTGCAGCAGCAGCCAACAGGGCACAGTCCACAGCAGGACGGGTGCGATCAAAGGGATGTAGCGCATCAGGCGGTGCAGTCGACTCTGCGGGGTCGCATGCGCCGTACCGTCCACGGATCGGGTTTCGCTGGTGTCTGTCACGCTTTCCTTCCTCGGGTGCCCGGACTGCCGACGCGCACTGTACCCGTGCGGTCATGGTGATCCCGGCCGGAGGTTCGTCGGCGACAGGTGGCCACCTTGCCGAGGATCTCGTCGGCGGTGTGCGGCATCGGGCAAGGTCCCCCTGACCTGGCGGACTTGACGCCCCCGGACCACGCGACCCGGACCGCGCGACCCGCAGCGAGAGTTCCGGACCGCGCGTCCAGGGCTGTGCGGCCCGAGAGGCCCGGGACCCGGCATCTCCGCGCGATCGGCGCCGGCGGCGTCGAGTTCGCCGTACGCCGGCCGACAGCTCGTCTACGTGCCGGTTGTGCCGTCGAGCAACTCGAGCAGGATGTCCAGGTGGCCGTTGTGACGGGCCGTCTCCTCGGTGAGGTGGAGGAGGATCCAGCGCAGGTCGACGTGGAGGCCGTTGCGGACGGCTCCCCGGGCCTGCTCGTCCAGGCTGTTCCCGGCGACCAGTTCCCGGTAGCGGGAGCTCTGTTCGGCGTACTCGTCGAGCAACTGCGTGAGCGGGAAGTCGACGGCGATGCGCATCTCGCGGTCAGGGTCCTCCTCGGTCCAGGGACCCCGGTCCTCCTCGCCGAGGAAGACCACCTGGAACCAGTGGTACTCGACCCAGCGGAGGTGGTTGACCACTCCGCTCACGGTCATCAGTGGTGAGCCCGGCAGGAGCGCCTTGCGGGCGTTCTCCGCGGAGACGCCCGCGCACTTGGCGCGCACGGTGTCACGTGTGTAGTCGAGGAACGTGGTGAGCTGGGTTCGCTCGTCCCACGCAGGCGGTGTGTCATCGATTCTGGTCATCGCGCGAAGCGTCCCTGATCGTCGTGACCCGTGTCGAGGTATTAACCGCCGGCCCCGACCTACTTCACCAGCTCCGCCCGCTTACGGCTCCCGTCGCCCTTCGACGACGCCCGACCGGCCGCCGGACCGACGCGACGGGGCCGCCCCGCGTACGCGGGGTGCCACGGCATGCCGGCCGTCGTGGAAGGGCTGTCCACGACGGCCGGCGGCCCTCCGTACGAAGGCCCCGCGAGCTCGGCATGATGCGGACGAGGGTGTCTCAGATGTGTGCGGCCAGGGGCCCGAGCACGGGGATCCACTCCCGCGCGTCGACCGCGCTCACCACTCCGTTGACCCGGAACGGATCCGCGTCGGTGTACCCCAGGGCGGCTTCCTTGGAGTCGGCGCGGATCAGGACAAGGGCCCCGGCGGCCTCCTCGGGCCCGAACGGACCGGAGCAGAGGTTGATGCCCCGGTCGCCGAGCGCGCCGAGGAACTCCCTGTGCGCCGGGCGGTGCCTGTCGCGCGCCTCGGTGTCATCGGTGTAGGTGTAGGTGACGGCGAAGACCGGCATGCCGGTTCCTTCCTCTCGTTACGGTGTGGAGACCTCGGGCCGCTCAGCGGCGCCGAGGCCGTTCGCACAGTTCGGCCGGCGCGACCTCGTGGGTCTCGTGACCAGCCAGGACAGTGACTGCGGCGACCACGTCGCAGACCGCCGCGAAGGCCGCTCCCGGGATCCGGCCGGTTACGCCGCTCCCCATGATCGCGAATCCGGCGGCCGGAGCGAAACCGGCGAGCACGCAGCCGCACCGGCTGCTCGCCGCGGACCTCGTACAGCCGCGCGGTTCCGGATGCGCGTGGCTCCCGTTGCACAGGCCGCGATGCGGAGCGCCGCTTCCGCCGCACGGGCCGCCCACCGCCATTCCGTCCAATGGGAAACTTTCTGAATCCTGGGCGAGGAGACGCCGTACGACGAGGATGGCGCTGTCCTGGCTGTCCGGAGCACCTGTGACACCGAGAGGACCCGAGGACCCCATGGCCGACGCGAAGAGCTACATCATCGAGTCGCTGGACACCGGACTGCGCCTCATGCGCCTCTTCCTCACCCACGACACCCTTTCGGTCACCGACGCCGCCGGAGAGCTCGGAGTGGCACGCTCCACCGCGCACCGGGTGCTCAGCACCCTGGAGGCGCGGGGCTTCGCCACCCGCGACGCCTCCGGCCGGGGTTACGCCGCAGGACCCGAACTGGTCACCCTGGGCCGTCCGGCAGGCTACGGACCGGAGATCAGGGCCCGCCTGCAGGTGGTGCTCGACTCGGCGGCAGGGGCCACGGGAGAGACAGTCGGCGTCGCGGCACTGATCGGTGACCAGGTCGTCATCACGGACGGCCGGGAGTCGCCCCATCCGGTGCGCGCGGTGCTGGAGACCGGCCGAGTGCACCCGGCGCACGCCACCTCGGCGGGCAAGCTGCTGCTCGCGGGGCTCACCAGCGAGCAGGTCCTCGCCCTCTACCCGAGCGAGCGGCTGCCGGACCTCACCGGGCGCACCCTGACCTCGCGCACCGGCCTCCTCGCCGAACTGGCGCGCATCCGGTCCGTCGGTCGTGCCGACAGCGTGGGCGAGTCGGTTGTCGGGATGAACGCCGTCGCCGTCCCGCTGGCAGGCAACAGCTGGCGGGACCGGCTGGCCCTGACGGCTTCCATGCCGGCGGACCGGGGGAGCGAACCCGACCTGTCCCGCCACGCGGTGGCGCTCCACGGCGCCGCGGCGCTCCTGCCCACGGAAGCCGCCTGAACCCCCGCTGAATCCGTACAGTCCGCGCCCCCTCTGCGGGCCCGTCGCGCGCAGCACAGACCGGGCCGCAGGCGTTCCCCTCGCGTGCCGCACGCCCCGAAGGGCCGTCCTGTAGCAGCCGCGCGCGAATTCGTACGCGGGGTCGACTTCTGGACGCCCGTGCGGAAACGGCGGCGTACGTAATCGGCTGCCCGTGCGAGGCCTCATACCAGAGCGGGACGACCAGTGGGCAACTTCGACAACTGCACGTCGAGCACGGGCGATTGACGACTACCGTGTGTTGCCGGTGATCAACGGTGGGCTCATATCGGTCGGGCCCGCCTCAAGCGTTGACCCGGGCCTGACCGACCACCGTAGGTGTCACCACAAGAAGGCCGATTCCTGGTGCCCCCACGTACCGAGGACGATGATGTCTCAACTTCGCGCACCCACAGCGCGACCGGAACGCCGCGAAGGTGGACGGCACGGCCGTCCGGGCGGCCGTTCGCACTCGGCCGCGAGCCGGTCGCGTGCCGCACCGTCCGCGCCCGAGGCCCGACTGCGGCCACAGCTGCTCCGGACGGCCGTCCTGCCGACCGTGGCCGCGGTGCTCAGTGGGGCCGCAGCCGTCATCTTCACCGTCCGGGCATCCGGTGTCAGCCCGTCCGGCAGTCTTCTGGCGGCGCTCGGCGGTTCCGGAGCGCTTGCCGTGGCAGCCGTGGCGGCGGCCTTCCTCGGTGCCGGCCGGGTCGCCACCGGCGTTCTCGACCGCTGCCTGGCCCTGCGCCGTACCAGCGCACAGCACCACGCGGAACTCAAGCGCCTCGTGGAGCAGCTCCGCGACGGCGAACCCGTGCCGGCCCGCAGGGCCACACCGCAGGCCGCCCCGGACGCCGATGCCTTCGACCTCCTCGCCCAGGAGGTCGAACGGACCCAGGACGAGGCGGTGTCCGCGGTCGTCCAGGCCTCCCAGCTGTTCCGTGGCAACGGGAACGAACAGAAGGTCGAGGTCTTCGTCAACCTCGCCCGGCGGCTTCAGTCCCTCGTGCACCGGGAGATCCAGATCCTCGACGAGCTCGAACACGAGGTGGAGGACCCGGACCTGCTCAAGGGCCTCTTCCACGTCGACCATCTCGCCACCCGTATCCGGCGCCACGCGGAGAACCTCGCCGTGCTCGGCGGCGCCGTCTCGCGGAGGCAGTGGAGCAGCCCGGTGAGCGTGACCGAGGTGCTGCGTTCGGCGATCGCCGAGGTGGAGCAGTACCCGCGCGTCAAGCTCGTACCGCCGATCGACGGCACCCTGCGCGGACACGCCGTGGCCGACGTGATCCACCTCCTCGCCGAACTGGTCGAGAACGCCACGGTGTTCTCCGCCCCGCACACCCAGGTACTGCTCCGCGCCCAGCGCGTCACCGCCGGGCTCGCCCTCGAGGTGGAGGACCGGGGGCTCGGTATGCCCGGGCCCGAGCAGAAGCGGATGAACACCCTTCTCTCGGATCCCGACCAGGTCAACGTCGCCCATCTGCTCCAGGACGGGCGGATCGGGCTCTACGTCGTGGCCTCCCTGGCCCGCAGACACGGCATCGCCGTACGGCTCCAGAGCAACATCTACGGGGGTACGCAGGCGGTACTCGTGCTGCCCCAGGTCCTGCTGGGCATCGACATCGACGCCACGGCCGAACCGGGCACGGCCGCGGTTCCGCCACGCGGAGCCGCGCTGCTGCCGCCGGGCGGTGAGCGGCCCCCGGCCCGTGTGCCGCAGGCACCGCCGGAGCCGGGACAACAGCCCCCGCAGGGCGGGCCTCCGGACCAGGGGCCGCCGTTGCCGCTGCGGGCGGAACGGGTCGACCGTCCGAACCTCGCCGCCTTCCCGCCCGTCGCCCGTACAGCCGAGCCCTTGGGGCCGACGGGGGCGCCGGGACCCGTCGAAGCGGTCGTCGGGCCGCCCGAACCCGCGGTGCCGGTCGGAGACGCCGGCACTCCCACCGAAGCCCAGGCTCCGGTCCCGGCCGAGGCCCCGGTCCCGGCCGAGGCCCCGGCCCCGGCTCCGGTCCCGGCCGAGGCTCCGTTTCCCGCTCAGGTCCACGTCCAGGCCCCGGTCCAAGTCCGGGCGCAGGCGCCCGTGGACAGCGGGCAGGGCCGCCCGCAGCTTCCCAGGCGCAGCAACCAGGAGCACCTGGTCCCGCAGCTGCGTGAGGCACCCGTCCCGCGGGCCGAGGACGACGACGCGCTTCACGACCCAGGCCTGATGGCCGCCTTCCGGCGCGGGGTCGACCTGGCAGAGGCCCAGACCGCAGACGAGCTGGAACCCGCCGCCGCGTACGGCTCCGCTGGGCCCGTGCCCGCTGCCGTGACCGTCGGGGCACAGCGCTCCCACGGCCTGGCCCCGCTGCCGTTCCGAGGATCGGCCACCACCGCGACGGCGGGTACGGACCCGCGAGCCGCGATCCGGCCCGGGACGCAGCCCTCCGAACCGGATCCCCGAACCGAGAACATGTTCAAGGAGTAGATGCACCATGAACACCGAAATGCCGACCGGTCAGGTCTCGGACCTCGACTGGCTGCTGAGCGGCCTCGTCCAACGTGTGCCGTACACCCGCAGCGCGGTCCTGCTCTCCGCGGACGGGCTGGTGAAATCCGTCCACGGTATGGACGCCGACAGCGCCGATCACATGGCGGCCCTCGCCGCCGGCCTCTACTCACTCGGCCGGAGTGCCGGAGCCCGCTTCGGCGACAACGGCGACGTGCGGCAGGTCGTGGTCGAACTCGACTCGACACTGCTGTTCGTCTCCACCGCGGGGGCCGGGACCTGTCTCGCCGTCCTCGCCGGCCGTGAGGCGGACGCGGCCGTACTGGGGTACGAGATGGCCATGCTGGTCAAGAGCGTGCGGCCCTACCTGATGACGCCGCTCCGGCAGCCGGCCGGAGCGCCGTTCGCCCCGGGGCCGTGAGGATGCCGGCCCCGCAGGACGGACCTTTGCTCGACGACGCGGCCGGCCGGCTCATCCGCCCCTACACCGTGAGCAACGGCCGCACGAGGCCGACCACCGTGCTCGATCTGCTCTCCCTGGTGATGGCCACGGGCAGTGCCCCACGGGCGCACCTCGGCCCCGAGCACACCGTGGCCCTGGAACTCTGCGGCGGCCCCACCTCCGTCGCCGAGGTCGCCGCCCAGCTCCGGCTGCCCGCGGTCGTCACCAAGGTCCTTCTGTCCGACCTGGTCGACTGCGGGGCGGTCACCGCGCACGCCCCCGCATTCCATGACATGCCCACCGACCGATCTCTGCTGGAGGCAGTGCTCGATGGTCTACGACGACAGCTCTGACAGCTCCGAATACTTTCCCGTGGCCCTCAAAGTCCTGGTCGCGGGCGGGTTCGGCGTCGGCAAGACCACCTTCGTGGGTGCCGTCAGCGAGATCGCGCCGCTGAGCACGGAAGAGCTCCTGACACAGGTCAGCGCGGCGACCGACAGCCTCGAAGGCATCGAGTCCAAGACGTCGACCACCGTGGCCATGGACTTCGGCCGGATCACGCTCTCCGAGCAGCACGTGCTCTACCTGTTCGGCACCCCCGGGCAGGAGCGGTTCTGGTTCATGTGGGACGAGCTGTCCAAGGGAGCGCTCGGCGCGGTCGTGCTGGCCGACACCCGGCGGCTTGCCGAATGCTTCCCGGCCGTCGACTTCTTCGAGCGCCGCGGCATCGGTTTCATCGTCGCGGTCAACGAGTTCGACGGCGCCTACCGCTACGAGCCGGACGAGGTGCGGGGGGCGCTCGACCTCGGCCCCGAAGTGCCGGTCGTGCTCTGCGACGCCCGGATCGCCAGCTCGGGAACCGGCGCACTGGTCACGCTCGTGCAGCACCTCATCAACGCCACGGCGCCGGCACCGCTCTCTGCCTTCGGGGTCGGTCCCTGACCCGCAGTTCGACGCTCGGATCCCACCCGTCCGGTGCGATACGCGGCCGGGCCGAGCCTCTGTAGATCCTCAAGTCCCTTGCCCTGCGGGGAGCGCAACCGTCAGGGTGATCCACATGGCAGCTCTTGCGGGATCGAACAAGAAGCACAACTTCGTGCTGGTCGTCCGGGACTCGGACACCGTCACGGTGGCACTGCGTCAGGCGCTGGCCGAGGCATCGCCCGCGGAACGCCCAGGACTTGAGCGCGCTGTCGCACTCGTGGAGTCCACCGCCGCCGCCACCGAGACCCAGCTGCGCGCCCGCTGGGTCCGCTCCCGGCTGGCAGCCGTCGGCTTCACCGGGGACATCGCCTCGGTCGCGGCGGTGAAGGCGCTGCGCCGGGCGGAGCCGAAGCTGAGCCTCCTGGCGGCGGTGCAACTGCGGAAGGACGCCTTGGACGCTCCGGAGTGATCATCCGGCACAGCACGGCGCGTACTACCGAGTGCGCCACCCGTCAGCCGGTTCGCCGGGTCCGGTCCCGGCCTGGAGGGGCCGGGCACTCGCAGGCCCCACCGGCTGCGGGGGAGACGGCCCACCTCGCGGCGAGCGGCAGCGAGCGGGCGGCGACGGATCCGTGCCCTTCCAGGTCAGGGCCGGGCCCAGCGGGTCAGGACGGTTCGGACGGGCTCAGCCGCTCAGGAACGCGGTGATGCGCCGCCGCAGCGAGGGGGCGTCGAGGCCGTGCGCCGTGAGATGCTCCGCCATCTGTCCGTACCTGCGCAGCTCGGTGCGGCCCACCCCGAGGCCGAGCACCCGGTGCGGCGTGTCCGCGAGGGCGTCGTTGGCGGCCGCCGTCGACGTACCGGCCAGATAGGGCTCGACGATCACCACGTCGACGGCCGGGCCCGTGCCCGCCGCGCGGCGCAGCCCTGCCGTGTCGAAGGGGCGCACGGTCGTCGCGTAGAGGACGGTCGTGTCCATGCCCTCCGTCGCGGCGAGCACGCCGTCGAGCATCGGCCCCACCGCGATCACCACCCCGTGCGCCCCTCGGCGCACGGTGTCGAAGCCGGGGCCGGTGACCGGGCGGCCCACGCTGTTCGACTGGAGCGAGAGGCGCACATAGACCCGGCCGTCGCCCGCGGCGGCCTGCCGTACCAGGGCCTCGGCCTCGTCGGGGTGGCCCGGCACGTGCACGGTCCAGTCGTCGAGGGTGTCCAGCAGTGCGACGTCTCCCGGTGACATGTGGGTGAAGCCGCCGGCCGGCCAGTCGTACGAACCTCCCGCGCTGACGAGTACGCCGCCCACCCCCTGGTGCCCCAGATCCAGCTTGACCTGCTCGAAAGGCCTCTCCACGAGAAAGCTGGCGAACGTGTGCATGAGAGGTCGCAGCCCCGTGAGGGCCATCCCCGCTCCCGCGCCGATGAGCAGCTGTTCCCTGATCCCGACATTGACCACCCGGTCCGGGTGCGCCCGCTCCGCCCCGTCGAAGCCGTCGCGGCTGACTTCCGCGAGTACCAGGGCGAGCCGGGGATCCTCCTCCAGGAGCTGGGTGGTGGTGGCGATGAAGCGGTCTCGCATGGTGTCCATGGGCGTGTCCCTAAGGTGTGTCGGTCCGGGGCTCGGGTGCTGTCGGTACCGGTGCTGACCGGCGCGTGGGCGCGATCAGCGTCTGGGTGCTACGCGGGCGACCACGGCGTGCGGCCGGCCGGGGTGCGGCGCGGTGAAAGCGCTGTGCAACGCCTCGTGGTCCCGGCCGTCCACGGTCAGTGCCGACCATCCGGCGGCCTCGAACCGGGCGGCGATCCCGCCCGGCCTGGCGTACGTGGCGGAGGCGTTGTCGATCACCACGGTGTGCAGCTGCTCCAGTCCGGCCGGTCCCGCGTAGGCGATCGCCTCGTGATTGCTGCCCTCGTCGAGCTCCGCGTCGCCGGTCAGCACCCACACGCGCGGATCGGTCAGTCCCTGAGCCCGGAGGCCCAGCACGCTGCCCACGGCGAGGGGGAGCCCGTGCCCGAGGGAGCCGCTGCCGATCTCGGCGCCCGGCACCAGCATGCGGTCCGGGTGGTGTCCGAGCGGCGAGTCGTAGCCTCCGAAACCTGTGAGCAGGCCCTCGTCGAAGAAGCCGCGCGCCGCCAGTACGGCGTAGTAGGCCATGGGGCCGTGCCCCTTGGAGAGCAGGAACCGGTCGCGGCCTGGGTGGTCGGCCGTGCCGGGGGAGACCCGCAGCACCCGGTCGTACAGCACCCAGAGCGTGTCCAGGGTGGAGGTGGCGGCCGGCCCGTGCTTCTCGTCACCGGTCATGAGACTCATCAGCCGGTCCAGCTGGTCGTATCCGTGGACCGGCGGGGAGATCGTGTTGGTGGTCATGCGTTTCAGCATTCAACGTCAAGCAAGGTTGAGGTCAAGCGCCGGAAACGGGTTCGTGAGCACCCGTACAAGTGCGGTATTGTTCTCATGCACGTTCGGCCAGGGGAAACCCCAGGTCAGACGGGCATCGGGACGTGGCGCAGCTTGGTAGCGCACTTGACTGGGGGTCAAGGGGTCGCAGGTTCAAATCCTGTCGTCCCGACTGTGCGGAAACGCAGGTCGGAGGCCGTTCTCTCATCCACGAGAGGGCGGCCTTTCGTGCGTCCGGGAGCGTGGTGGTCGCAGTGTGGTCGCCCGCCTGGGCCGGGGCTGGTTCGCGTGGGTGGCGGGTGGTGCGGGCATGATCCTTGTGCTGTCGGTGGCTGACGCCGCTGTCGGCCTCGATTGAGTAACGAGCGGTCTGCCGGCCTCAACGCACGTAGATCGTTGCATAGGCTAAATGAAGAGTCGCAAGACGGGATCGCGGTTCGTAGCTGTTCGTATACCGGCCGGGAGCACCATGACCACGACCCCGCGATGGGACGGATCGGCCGTACTTTCATGGCTGCCGGCCGTGGTGATGGCGGTCGTGGCCGTTGTCGATCTCACCGCAGGGCCTGGGGTGGGGTTTCTTCCTCTGGTGTCGCTCGGACCCGCCTTCGCCGGCTTGATCGGCACGTGGAGGCGCACCGCCTTCATCGGTGCGGTGGCGCTGTTGCTGTGCTTCGGTCTCGGCCTGTACGACGGTCTCTTCGACGGCCGCCGCGGCTACACAGCCATGGCATCCGTCGGGGGAGTGACCGCAGCGGGAGTCGTGGCTGCGGTCATGCGGCAACGACGCGAGGCGGAGCTCGCCAGTGTCCGTTCGATCGCCGAGGCCGCGCAACGCGTCCTGCTCAGACCGGTGCCCCGCCGTGCGGGGCCCCTGAGGGTGGCGGTCTCCTACACATCAGCAGTGGCCGAGGCGCGGATCGGCGGGGACCTGTACGAGGTCGTCGTCGCACCTCGAGGCGTGCGTGTGCTGATCGGTGACGTACAGGGCAAGGGGCTCGCTGCGGTGGAGACAGCGGCCGTCGTCCTGGGCGCTTTTCGCGAGGCGGCACACGAGGAACCGGACCTCGTCAAGCTTGTGGCTCGTCTGGAACGGAGTGTGGCCCGCGAGTTGCAGGGCGAGAAGTTCGTGACTGCTCTCCTGGCGGAGGTGCGGCCGGAAGAAGAGACCGTCGTCATGGTCAACTGTGGGCATCCCGCACCCATGCTGATCAGCCGGGACGGCGCCATCGAATTCCCGGAGCCTCCGTCGTACGCTCCGCCGCTGGGCCTGGGCCTGGGCCTGGGCATCCATGACGGCGAGCCGCCGCAGTCCCACCGCGTCGGATTCAGCCCAGGAGAACAACTCTTGCTGTATACCGACGGGGTGACCGAAGCGCGCGACGGTGAAGGGCACTTCTATCCCCTGAAGGATCGAGCCGGCCTGCTCAGGGACGACGACGCGCAAGTCGCTCTGGAAGAACTCCGCGGGGACGTCGTCCGGCACGTGGCCGGCCCGCTGCACGACGACGCGGCAATGCTGCTCCTCCGATATCACCGGGATGAGATGCCAGCCGGGGTAGAGGGGTCTGCGGACTCGATGGAAAGGGACCATGGTTGAGCGAAGCGCCCCGGCCGAGGGCATGTTTGATGTGGACGCGGTGACCCGTGCGGTGTTGACGGCGTCACGGCTTCTCGTCGCGGTGTCGGCACGTTCGCTCGCCGAGGTCGAAGACCGTGTGACACTGCCGCAATTTCGCATGCTCGTCGTCCTGTCCACACGTGGTGCGACCAAGCTCGTCACCCTCGCGCACCTGCTGGGTGTGGCCCCCTCGACCGCGATGCGGATGGTGGACCGGCTGATCGCGGCGCGGCTCGCCGACCGGCAGATCAATCAGGACAACCGCCGCGAGACCTTGCTCCAGGTCACCGATGAGGGCCGCCGTACGGTCGAGGACGCGACGACACGGCGCCAACAGGAGATCGACGCCATCGTCGAACGGCTCGACCCCGTCCAGCGCCTCGCCCTTGTCAGCGCCTTGACCGCCTTCAACGAGGCGGGCGGGGAGCCGGCCGTGCCGACGCGCGGTGACAGCGCTCTGCATCCACTGGGCTGGGCAGACCTGTCGTCGGGGCACCACGTCTGAACATCGTCGTATGTGGCGGCGGCCGCGTGACTGCGTGATTCCGGCAGGAAAGAAGGCGCTACGTGTCGGCATTCCGACGCTGCCATGAATAGCGGCGGGCGCCACCATGTTTTGGCGCAGTCCGCGACACCGGAGCTGGGCCGGACCACTGGTCGAAAGGAGGGGAGCTACTTGGAGGTGCCTGACAGCCACCGCGGGGCTGATCCAGCTCCCGGAATCGCGGCCCATTTTCGGTCGACTCTGTGGGGGCCGGCAGAGTTCGTCGGCGTTCCGGGGGCAGGCATTCTGACTCGTGGTCTCGCGGTCGGGTTCCTCGGCGTCACCTTGATCACCGGTGCGGGAGTCCTGGGCATGTGGGCCGGTCCCTCGGCCCTCCGCAGCGGGGAGGCCGGGTTGGTGCTCGTCGCCGCACTGGTGCTGTATCTGGCGGTTCTGCGGGCCGGGCGCATCCTCATAGGGCTTGTGGGAGTGCTGGGTATGTGTCTCGCTTTGGCGGCGCCCCAGGCTGCGGCGGGGCTCGCGCTGGCCAGCCGGGGCCAGGTGCAGTCTGCTCACGTCACCTCCGTCGAGAGCAAGGGACACCAGCAGCATCGCTTCCTGTGCGAGGTGGACCCAGACGGGCCCGGAGTCTCCCCGCGCATGAAGATCTGGCGGGGGTGCACCGGCTTCACCGACCCGGGGGACGTGCTCACGGTTCTGTACGACCCGGCGGGACGCGCACCGACCCGTGGAGTAGCACAGCCGGGTGAGCAGGCAGCGGCCGAAGTGCGCCTGGCCACCCTTGCGCTGGTCTTCGCCGGTGGAACGACGCTCGCGGTTGTGCGGTCCTTTCGGCTTACGCTGCCATGAAGCACGTTCCCAGTTGCCTCTGATCAGCACTGTGTACCCGGACGGTGCAGCCGCACATAGGCGGGCTGCGGAGACGTGCGTCGTGGACCACCACGGATGCCAGGCGCGTCGGGGAGCCGGCGCCGGCTCAGTCGGCTCTTCGAGCCGAGGCCGTCCATAGATTCTCCAGCTCGTCGACGCGCCCTCGCCGGCACTTGCCCGGCGCCAGCACATCCGCATCCGCGTCGGCTGCATCCTGGCCCCCGGGATGCGACGGGACGAACGCGTGGTGAGTCGACAGCCCTTGGCCACGAACTCCGCGAAGACGGCCGACGAGCACTTCCGAGCCGTCTGCGGACTGCTACGACGGCTATGCCCGACTGCTCACCAGCGCCGCAGCTACCGGCAGGCTCCTCACTCGCGCCGAGCGTGAGGCTCCGCGGACGTTCGGCGAGCAAGCTGCCACTGACGGTGTCACCCTGCAACTGCGGTGATCGGGACCTGCATCCTGAACTGGCCCGCACAGGGGCCTCTGACCTGCTCCCGGAGCTCGGCCGGTTCATCGGCGCCTTCAGTGGTTTGCTACACGCATACAGTGGATTGGTGGATGAGCGTATGGCAGGTCAGGACCGCTGGTAGCGATGTGGTGGGGAGACGTCGTGGCCTTGGCCTCTGCCTTCGCCAGGCCTGCCTGCAAACGTGTCAACCGGCACACCAGGCTTGCGGGCTCATGTTCGACCTGTAACGAACACGCCTATGGCTGCGTGGAGCGGCCCATCTCTGCTGTGAAGAGCAGCGGATCACTGTCGAACCCGCGGATCATCTGCCGAAACTCCCACGCTCCGGAAGCCTGCCGTACGAACTCAGCGACCGTTGCCGCACAGGATCCGCTGACCTGGGAGAAGTTGTCCTTGAGGAGCTCCTCGTATCCCTCGGCAACCAGGACTCCGGCGTTCGAGATGTCGGCGAACACCTTACGGCCGTCGTTCTGGTGGATTGCCACACCCACGACAACCCGTGCGAAGGAGGAAGCGAGGCGATCGAGCTCCAAGGTCATCTCTTCGACGTAGCCGAAGCCTTGCCCTGTCTGGCTGTGCCTACTCATGTTGATGGTGCCGTCCGGTGAGCGGCTGTCGAAGTGGACGACGTAAGCAGGCGGCCCGTAAGTGGCGGCTTCCGAATAGGTGGTGGCGATGATGTCCAAATGCAGTGGTGACTCATTCCACGGATTGGGATCCCACTTGAGTCGCACCGCGACCTTCCCCACACTCCGGCTGTCGCTGCTCACCCTTTGGCTGCCTCTCCCCAGTCGAACTACTGCAACGGGCCACCGGGCAAGTATGACCGACTCCAGTTCGGGCGACGCTTTGAACAGCCGGATCAGTGCGCTGTCCAGGCTCGCGGCGGGACGGCTGCCACGCGTGGTGCGGCGTTTCCCTGCCGCTGGAATGCTGACCTGCCAGGGAGGGCGCCGTGGTAGCGGAGCGCAGGAGGTCACCCGCACTGACCGACTGGGGCTGCCCTGTCCGGTGACTGTCCGAGGGCGGCGAAAGGGCCCGTGCCCGACGCGCATGAAGGCGCGAGAGGGACACGGGCCCGTGAGGGCCTGGCGGTCAGCCGGTCATACCGTGTTCTCCGCCTGCTCCCGGTCCTTCCCGCTTTCCGAGGGTCCGCCCGCCTTCCGGTCCTTTACGTACTCCAGGAAGGTGTTGAGTTCGCGCTTGACGACCGGGGCGAGGAGGTAGAGGCCGATGATGTTGATGACGGCGAGCGTGAACAGGACCGCGTCGGCCAGGTCGATCAGGGTCTGCAGGGTGAGCAGCGATCCTGCGACGGCGAACACGGTGTAGAGGATCTTGAAGGTCAGCTCGCTGGTCCGGCTGCGGCCGAACAGGTACGTCCACGACTTGAGGCCGTAGTAGCCCCAGGTCAGCACCGTTGAGACGGCGAAGAGCAGCACAGCGACGGTGAGGACGTAGGGGAACCAGGGCAGGACCGTCTCGAACGCGTCGGAGGTGATGGTGACGCCGCCGATGTCTTCGCCGGCGCGGCCCTCCGCCCAGCTGGCCGGGTTGGCGATGACGATGGTCAGAGCGGTCATGGTGCAGATGACGACGGTGTCGATGAACGGTTCCAGCAGCGCGACCAGGCCCTCGCTGGCGGGGTGCTTGGTCTTCACCGCGGAGTGGGCGATCGGGGCGGAGCCGAGACCGGCCTCGTTGGAGAAGGCGGCCCGCTTGAAGCCGATGATCAGTGCACCGAGCACACCGCCGGCGACTCCCTCGGGGTTGAAAGCTCCCTCGATGATGGTGGCCACGGCGTCCGGGACGGCGGTGACGTTGACCAGGATGACGACGAGGCACGCGGCGATGTATATGCCGGCCATGGCAGGGACGAGCCTGCTGGTGACGTTGGCGATGGAGCGGATGCCGCCGAGGAGCACGATACCGACGAGCGCGGCGATCAGGATGCCGAAGAACAGGGCACCGGCGGAGGAGCCCAGCGCGCCGTCCTCGCCACCGGTGACCGAGACCAACTGCGCGTAGGACTGGTTGACTTGGAAGAGATTGCCGCCGAAGAGGCCGAAGAACAGGATCATGAAGGACGCGAGGACCGCGAGGACCTTGCCGAGAGCCTTGCCGTTCTTGCCGAAGCGTTCGGCGAGGCCCTTGGGGAGGTAGTGCATCGGACCGCCGGAGACGGTGCCGTCGGCGTGCACCTCGCGGTACTTAACGCCGAGAGTGACCTCGACGAACTTGGTGGCCATGCCGAGAAGACCGCACAGGACCATCCAGAAGGTGGCACCCGGCCCGCCGATGGAGACGGCGACGGCCACACCGGCGATGTTACCGAGGCCTACCGTGCCGGAGACGGCGGCCGTCAGCGCCTGGAAGTGGTTGACCTCGCCGGCCGAGTCCTTCTCGTCGTACTTGCCCCTGACCACGTCCACGGCGAGTCTGAACTTGCGGAACTGGATGAACCCGAACCAGCCGGTGAAGACCAGACCGGCGACGACGAGCCAGGCGACGATGAGAGGCAGATCGGTTCCGCCTACGGGGACGGCGTAGAAGACCACCTCCCCCAGCCACTTGGCTATGGGCTCGAAGAAGCCGCTGACGGCTTCATCGACGGACCGGGTGACGGAGTCGAGTGACAAGATGACTACCTCGGTGGCACGGGGACGGCAAACAGGAGTTGTCGCCGGATGAGTGATCTCTGAGCGAACGTCGTTGTCCGATATGCGGCCCCTGGTGTGCGGTGCTGCTTGGCGCCGCCATCACGTCGGGGCCCGGTGCGGATAGGGGCCGATCCTCCGCAGCACGGTTGTTGGTGGATTCACCTGCGGAGTTGCGATTTTGTACCACGCCTTTACCGAACCTTGGGTGATGCATCTCACATCGCTACTGGTGATCGCGGAAAGTCCCAGCCAGCGAGACAGGACCGTTATTCGACCGCAGGGACGTGTGCTGTATGCACTTACCTCTGTATCGAGTTGACGCAGTTCGCCGGCCGTCACGAACGTCGCGCCCGGCAGGCCGGCGCGTCGCTTCCCTCGGTGAAGCGGGCCGGACACCCGGACCCGACGGGACAGAGCTCGTACAGCTGTAGCCAGGTCGCGTGCGGCGCAGAGCAGGTGAACGGGGTTGCGGGTCGTGCCGCGGAAGGAGTGCAAGTCAGCCTGCGCCGCTTCGACGGCTCACGTGCCGGTGGGCCAGCCGGTGTCACCGGTGATGACCGGGTTCAGGCCGGGGGAGGTGTAGCGGACGACGCCCCAGCCGGCGATTTGAATGGCGCAGGGGGAGGGGAGCACTCCAGGCGAATGCCGCCTGGTTCGCCCTCGCGGCCCATCTCACCCGTGCCGCCGGCGCTCCGGCTGGCGACTTCGACGCCGAAGCGGCCTCCGCCACGATCCGCGACCGCCTGATCGACCTGCCCGCCCGCCTGGCCCGCTCTGCCCGCCGCCTCACCCTCCACCCGCCCGAACGCCGGCCCTGGAGCGAGTACTTAACCCGGTTGTTCCACGCGGTGCATCAGCCTCCGAACTCCTGACGTGCCGTGCCCGACCCGCCCGAAAGGGGCCCGAGACCTGTGGACATGTCAAAGGCCACGGCAGGCCGGCGGATGCTCCCTGACCGAACTCGCAGAGCAACCAAGGGGCGATTCGAAGCCTCCCCCGGAGCGATCACTTCGGAATCAAGCCGGTGGATCGAGGCTCAGTACGTCGGATTCGGGTGAACTCCCGTTCATCTCGTGAATTTCTGCTACAAATTTTCTGGACGGTTGATCAGATGGCGCTGCGAGCCCCTGGACACCCGTCCGGGCCCAACGGGTTCGTGACACTCCGTCATTATCTGGGGGACACGTGAGCGATGCGTTGGAACTGACAGTTCTGGGGGCGGGGCTCCCTGCGGCCTTCGGCTTCCTCTTCGGCCACTTGGACCGCATCGTCGGGCGCCGCCTGGCCCGGCAGGACGGGGAGGCCGGATCCGGCGAGGGGGAGGAACCGGTCGCGCTGCCCGTCTGCCTGGACGGCGACCCCGGTGAACTCACGCCCGACCTCGACCTGGCCGATCAGGTGGCGGGATCCCTGCAGACCCTCTACGGACGGCTGGGCCCCTACGCCCTGGACGCCCGGCGGCTGACCCCGCAGGCCCCGGGGCTGGCCGACGACCTGGGCGCGCTGCGCACTCTGCTTGAGGCGGTCTACGGAACGCGCCTCACCTTTCGCGGCGAGTCGCGTGAGGCCACGAGCATGCGCGCGACCGTCGACGCGGCCGACATCGAGGGCGTGGTCAAGGGCATCGCGGTCAGAGGAGCGTGGGGGACGGAACAGGGCTGCCTCGACGCCTCGGTGACGGCGCGGAACGTGGGACGTACGGGCCATGTCACCGGCATCGACGTGGACGGCACCGGTCGCGGCGAGCCGACGGACGCCTGACCGGCACGTGACGCAGCGCTGCTCGGCCCAGTGCCACCGGGCCCTGTCCGCGTGGAGACGCCACCAACGACTCGCTTCGTAGGAGACCGCGTCGTATGACAGCGCGTGAGACGTCGGCGCAGCCCCTGAGTCCTACCGCGGTCCGGCGCGCGGTACGCGACTGGCTGCTGGCGGAGGACGACCAGGTGTCGCCGGTACTGATCGTCACCGCCTCCCAGCCCGAGGCGCTGGCCGCGCTGTTCGACGAGGCGCTCGGGATCTGGCGTGCGCGGGTGCGTGGCGGAGGCGGCGGTTCCGACGGAGGTGAGCCCGGCTGGGCCCGGTGGACGGCGGACGGCGTGTTCGCTCCGGACAGCGCCGACGAGACCTATGCCGGCCGTCTGCTCGACCTCGCCGGATCAGGGGGCGTCCCGGCGGACACCCGGCGTCCCGGTCCCGGGTTGCTGGTCGTCGACGACCTCGACGAACTGCGGGCGAGGGTGTCACGAGCCGTCGCCAAGGCGGCCCGTCCGCGACCGGACCCGCGGACCGCCGGAGTGCGTCTGCTGCTCGGTGCCGCGACGGGTTCGGAGGCGATACCCGAGGAACTCGACCCCCGGACGAAGATCCTCACCCGGGCCCACATCCACCCGCGGACCGCGGCCCACGACCGGATCGTCGCCTGGGCCCGGGATCCCGGTGCTCCGGAGATCCTGCTCGTCAAAGGTCCCTCCGGCGCCGGCAAAACGGTGCTGCTGCGCCAGGTCCTCGACACCCTGGCCGAGGACGACCGCGTCGACATGGCGTTCGACCTGCTGCGCGACAGTGAGTCCGATCTGCGTCCGCTCACCACGCCGGCGCTGGTGGCCGGTCTGCGACGCGCCCTCGAAGGCGAGGGTGCGGCCGTCCGGCTGAGCGATCTGTTCAAGGGCCCCGTCACCGCGAACGTCACGGCCCGAAACGTCACCAGCAGCATCACCGGGATCAGCATCGTGGCCGGGAGCGCCGACCCCAGCCTCGACCAGGTTCTGTCCTGGTTTGAGAACCGGCCCGGGCGGCCGGCGGAACGCAGGCAACTGGTGGTCCTCGTGGACGCCCTCAACGAACTGAACGACGACCCGAGGGCGGATCTCGGTGGTCTGCGCACCCTGATCGCCGCGATCGTGCAGCGTGGCCGGTCCGCTCCCTCCGGACCCGGCTGGGGGGTGAAGGTCCTGCTGTCCTCCACGGAGACGCCCTCCTGGCTCTCACCGTCCCGCACGGTCGACCTCACCGGCCCGGAGGTAGACGAGGAGATCCGTGCCTACGCGCTCGACCGTCTGCTCGGGGGCTCCGTCCCGGCCTCGGCCGAGGGCGAGATCGCGCAGCAGGTGGTCCAACACTCCGGGGGCCTGTTCATCGTCGCGTCCGGAAGTCTCGATGTGTGGGAGGACGAGGGCCGGCTGCCCGAACCCTCCGAGGACGCGGTGCCCAGCGCGGTGCGGCACTTCGAGGACCGGTTCGACCGCCTGCGGACGGCGGTTAACGACAGCGGCGACGACCGGCGCATGCGGGACTGGGCGGACATCGCCCGCGTCCTCACGATCGCGGCGCTGTTTCCCCAAGGGCTCACGGAGAGAGAACTGGCCGGCATCTGGACCGCCCGCACCGGTGACCCGGTCGGGACGGAATGGACCGTGTCCTGGCCGGAGGATCTGCCGACGAGGCTGGCCTCGGGGCCGGCACGCCAGTTCCTGGTGTTCCCCGGACCGCGTCACCCCGACGCCCGCGTCCGGGTGCGCCACGCCAGTATTCGCGACGCCGTCCTCGCGGGCGCCGAGCCGCGCGAGGCACCGGACGGATCGCTCGCCGTCGACCCGGCCCGCCTCGTCCCCCGGCCGGGCATCGGTATGACCGCGGAATTGGAGCGCTTCGTTGTGGCGTTGACTCCGCTGGAGGGCGGTCCGGGGTGGGACGCGGTGCACCGCCGACTGGCCGTGGCGCTCGTGCCGGACGTCCTGACGCGGCTGCTGGGCCGTGTTCTGGGCGACCGCGTCGACGCCCGAGGCTCGCGGGACCGTGTGATGGGGTGGCTGCGCGCTCTGGTGGAGGACTGGTCCTGGTGGGAGTCGTTCATCGGCGCCCACGAGGATGCCGAACTCCCGCTCGGCCTGCCCCGGCTCGAACGCCATCTGACCGCGCTGGTCGCGGTGCCCCGGTTCGACGCAGCGGCCGTGGTGCTGTGGCCGGACGGGCTTCCCCCCGTGCAACTCCCGGAGAACGGACAGGCAGAGCGACGGCGTCCGGTTCCGCCGACCAGGGGCCCGCGGCCCACCCCGAAGAGGACGCACTACGCCTCCCTACGCTATCCGTCCGTGCGCGCCGTCGTAGAAGGCCAGTACCGGTTCCCCACGAGAGACCAGGCGCTCGCTCAGTTGCGGATCATCGCCACGACGTTCACCCAGTCCCGGCAGCTCTGCGATCTGGAGGACGACGGGGACGTGAGCGTGCTCTGGATCACCGGGTACGCGCTCCTGCCCGAGGAGACACGGCGAGGCGTCCGCGGCCACTACGCGCGTGTCCGGGTCGCGCGACGCGACGATGCGTGGACCTTGCTCGTGGAACCCGTCGAGACGATGATCAAGCCTCCCGTGCAGGACCGTCCGCCTCCCAACCCCCGGACCCCGCGCGATGCCCCGAACTGGGGCCACCCCGTCCTCCGCAGGGTCCGCCGCAACAGCAGAACTCCGGCTGCGGCCGCCTACCCCACGTGGGCGGCGGCCCAGCGCGACCTGGACGTCCTGCGCGACGAGTTCCCCAAGGTCGCGATCCCCACCCTCGGCCGCCTCTACACGCTGGTCTGGGAAGGCGGGCGCCGTGAGCGCGGGCTCGTCCCGACGGTGAGATACGTGATGAGTATCGAGGAGTGCGAAGGGGGTTACCTGATCCGGGCGCAGCTCAACGAACAGCGCGGCGACGGAGACCGGCCCCCGGCAGAAGGGGGAGCATGATGGGCGTGCGACTGAGTGATCTGCAGCGTGCCCTGCACGAGCAGATCGGAGAACTGCCCGCGAAGGAGTGGGCCGCCGGGCCCGAGACGCTGCCGCAACAACTCCTGCACCAGGAACGCACCTCCGGCCGGGCGGACAGCGCGCTGGCCGGACTGATGGCGGCGCGCCTGCGTCAGGTCACGACGACTACCCACCGAGTGGGGCTGGCCACCCGGTGGTCCACCGCACGGACTCGTCCCCGGCTGCGCAGTCGTGCCGGGATGGTGACGGCGCTCGCCGCGTCCGCCGACGGTGCTCGCGTGGTTCTGGGCGGCCTCGACGACGGACTGTGGCTGTGGACACCGGACGCCGCCGACGGGGAGCTCACGTCGCTGGGCCGGGTCGCCGCGCCCATCACCGCGGTGGACCTCTCCCCGGACGGACGGCGGGCCGTCACCAGCGACGCGTCCGGCGTGGTCACCGCCTGGGAGCCGGGGGTGCCGGACGGTGCAGGACAGCTACGCCTCGGCCGGCACCTGAGCGCCGCGCGGGACGTCGTACTGCTGGACGGTGGCGACGTCGTCTCCGTGGGAGACGACGGACGGCTGCTGCGCTGGCCCACCGGAGCCGGCACGTTTTCGCCCGTCGGGGACCTGCGCGACGGGGGCGGGGAGTGTTTGGCCACGCTGACGGCGCCGTTGTCCGCCGTGGTGGCGCTGGGGCGACACGTGGTGGTCGTGACCAACCAGGGCCGGGCCTGGCGCTACGACCTCGACTACCCCTCGCACGCGGTGGAGCTGACGCCGCTGCCGGCGGGTGACGGCATCACCGCCCTCGCCGTCGCGCCCGGCCGCCGGGAGGTCGTCGGCATCGACCAGGGCAACGCTCTGCTGGCCTGGCCGTTGGACGATCCCGAGGCCGGTCCTCGCGAGGTGGGGCGGCACGATCTGCGCCTGTGGTCTCTGGCTGTCGCCCCGGACGGGCAGAACGTCGTCGCTGGGGCTGTGGACGGCCAGGTGCTCGCCTGGTCGCTGGACCGTGTGGCGGCCCCGCGACCGTTGCAGCGGCACGAACGCGCGGTGACCGCGGTCGCCTGCTGCGTGCCACGGACGTCGCCCGACGGCGGCACGCCGTCCCCCACCACGGTGATCAGCGGCGGGAAGGACGGGCTGGTCCTGCGGGGGCGGCTCGACGACGAGGAATCCCCGCCGAGCGACAGGGCGCGCATCGACACCTGGGCCGTCGCGGCGGTCGATCCGGACACCCGGGTGATCACCGGTGGCCGACGCGGCGTCCACCGGTGGGATCTGACGAACGGCGACACCGCTCCGCGCCCGGTGCGGATCTCCGGCACCGCGGTACACGCCGTGCTGCTGCTGGGAGCGGACGGCCCGCTGGTGTGGATCGCCCAGAGCAAGCGCGACCTGTGGGTGCAGGAGTCCATCGTCGCCCCCGGGCCGCCGCGGCGGCTGACCCGCGCGACGGCGGGCGGCTACGAGACACTTGCCGCCTTGCCGGACGGGAGGCGGTTCGTCGCGGCCACAGCCACGGGAGAGGTGGAGGTGTGGGACTTGGTGTCCGGCACCGCCGAGTCCCTGGGGACCCACGGGAACCGTCCCCTGCGGGTGCGCGCGGTGGCCACCGCTCCGGACGGGCGGTGCGCGGCCACGACGGGGCACGACCGGCAGGTCTGCCTCTGGGATCTCGACTCCCGTGGCCGTACCCCGCTGGGCCGGCTCGACGGCCACGGGCGGGCGCTGGCGTTCTCGCCGGACGGTGAGCGGCTGTACGCGGGCGACAGTGAGGGCGGCGTGCGGTGTCTGCCGCTGCGAACCAACGCCCGGCCGTGGACGGTCGGGGAGCTCGGGCAGCGTTCCGTGGTGCGGTCCCTCGCGCCCCTGCCCCGTGCGGGAGCTGTGGCCGCCACCACGAGTGAAGGTTCGGTCGTGCTGTGGCCCGACGCACCGTCCGATGCGGACCCGAAGCCGTTGACCCGGCTGGTGATGACCGGCACGCCGCTTCGCCTGCTGCCCAATACCCGCGGACTGCTGGTGACCGGATTCGACGGAGGCCTGACCCAGCTGGAGCTGATGACGGCCGGGAATCTTTCAGCGTGTTCGGCGGCGCCGAACCGTCCCCTCGCACCGGTCCCGGCCGGTGTGCGCACCGGGACCGCTAAGGTCGCCGTCGCCGACCAGTGGTGGCTGAACCGCCTGCCGCGCCGTCCGGACCTGGCGACGCTGCGCGGGCACCTCATCGCGGCCGGAGCCGGGACGACGGTCATGCTCTGTTCCGACGCGCCGCAACTGGCCAGGTTCCGGGCTCGGATGGAGGAACTGGGCTGGACCGTGCGCACGGCCGAGGCGGACCAGGCAGCCCGCCGGGCCGAGTTGCTCGCCCTCGTTCGCGAGGCTGACGGCGCCGGCCACCCGGTCGTTCTGGTGTCCGGCGATTCCGAGCTGGTGGCCTCGGTCCGCCGAGCCGGGCTGACCGCGGAGATCGTGAGCGAGCCCGAGTACTGAACGGCGCCGCGCTCGAACCGGTCGCCTGAGAGAGCAGCTGGACACCGAGCGGAAGGCGGCCGTGCCCTTGCCGGAAATCTCGTCCGTGCAGGTCGAGCCGTACGAGGGAGTGGTCAAAGGAGCGGTGGTGTCATCCGTGCCAGAGCGCGGCGAGGCCGGGGTGGCGTTGCAGGGTTCCACGGGGGCGGCTTGGGGACCACATGATGTGCGCGATGGTGCACTAGGGAGCCTGCTGCGCACACTATCCACCCTGGGTCCACTACATCCAGAAAATGCCGTTGGCCTCTACTCCTCGGGTCAAGGGGTCGCAGGTTCAAATCCTGTCGTCCCGACTCGAGAGAGTCGCAGTCCGAAGGGCTGGAGCGGAGGAATCCGCTCCAGCCCTTCGCGCGTTTCACGGGTTCTGCGGAGCCGCGCAGGGCTCACCCCCGGTCCTCGGGGGCGTCGCGACGGACGGAGGCCGTACCGGGGTGTCCGGTACGGCCTCCGTCGTGCGGGGGAAGTGTTCAGGCGGTCTCGCCGGAACCGGCGGCCGCGCCGGTTCCTTCGGCCTTCTTGATGCCTTCGGTGATGTCGTCCAGGACCGAGAGCTTCGGTGCCTTCGCGTTGACGTCGAAGCCGGAACGGATGACGACCAGCATGCTCTTGATGTTGGGCGACGGGAACGCGAGCGACTCGACGTAGCCGTCGTCGCCGTTCTTCGTCACGACCTTCCAGCGCACCGCGTAGCCCTTCTGCCCGGCGACCGTGACGGCCTCGGACCTGAGCTCCTCGTGCGAGGTGATCCCGCCGTAGATCTTCTCGCCGTACGACTCCTCGGCGTTGGCCTTGATGTCGGCCTCGGCCGCGGCCTTCGCCGTGGTCTCCTCGATCTTCAGGGCCTGCGCCGGTGCGGAGAACACCCCGCCCCGTACGCACTTCTGGTCCGTGTCGCCGGGGCAGGCGTACTCGCCGGTCGTCAGGCCCGCGCCGATCGGGCCCGACTGGCCGGTCCAGCCGTCGGGCACGGGGATGCTGATGCCGCTGGCCGCGTCGGTGGCGTACCCCTTCTCGGTCTGCGGCAGTTGCTGGTCCGGGTTCCCGCCCTCGCCGCCGTCCTGCCCGCCGTTCCCGCCGCCGCCCTGGCCGCCGTCCGGTGCACCCGGGAGGCGTGGGCTCTCGGCGGGGTTCCGGGGGGCGCCGGCCGAGTCGCTGTTCGCGCCGTCGGAGCCGTTGCCCAGCATGTACGCGCCGCCGCCGACGGCCGCGAGGAGGACGACACCGGCGGCGATGCCCGCCCCGATGCGAATGCGACGGCTCCGGACCGTCGCGGGAGGTATCCGGAGCTGGTCGGTCCAGCGGCTCCCGTCCCACCAGCGTTCCTGTGCGGGGCCGATTCCTGAGTGCCCGGGGTCTGGATGCCAGCCGGGCGGGGTCGTCTGGGTCACAAGAGCACCGTAGGCGCCCAGGCTGAGAATCGTATGAAACGCACAGCGTGGTCGTAGTCACGTCCCAGGTGGCCGAGCCGCCTGTGAAACGGAGTTCGCGCGGTGTCGCGCCCGGCGGGACCCTTCCTACGGCTCGATCAGCCCGGCCCGGATCGCGTACCGGGTGAGTTCCAGGCGGTCACGGAGGCCCAGCTTCTGGAGCAGATTGGCGCGGTGCCGCTCGACCGTCTTGACGCTGATGACCAGCAGCCCCGCGATCTCCTTGGACGAATGTCCCTCCGCCACCAGCTTGAGGATCTCCTCCTCGCGCTCGGTGATCGCCCGCGCCGGCACGTCGCCCCCCTCCTTCACCCGGTCCAGGTAGTTCCTGATCAGGGCTGTGACGGCGCCCGGATAGAGGAACGGTTCGTCCCGCATGGCCGCCCGGCACGCCTCGACGAGGTCCCGGTCGGCCACCGACTTCAGTACGAACCCCGAGGCGCCCGCCTTCAACGCCTCGAAGAAGTACTGCTCGTTGTCGTACATGGTGAGCATGAGGATGCGCAGTTCCGGCATGGTCCGGGAGAGCTCGCGAGCAGCCTGGAGGCCCGTCAGCCGTGGCATCGCGATGTCGAGCACGGCCAGGTCCGGCCGCTCCGCGCGCGCCATCTCGATGGCCTCGGCGCCGTCGCCCGCCTCGGCGACGACCTGGAGATCCGGCTCGCCGTCGAGGATCAGCCGCACGCCTCTGCGGACCAGGGCGTGGTCGTCGGCGAGCAGGATGCGGGTTCTCCCGGAGCCGGCGGGGGAGTGGGCCATGGGTCAGTCACTTCCGTTCCGTACGGGCACGTCGAGGCGTACGTCCGTGCCGCCCGTGGCGACGTCGCCGATGGTCAGCTTGGCGCCGATGAGCAGGGCGCGTTCGCGCATGCCGCGCAGACCCGCGCCCTCCGGGGCGTCCCCGATTCCACGGCCGTCGTCACGGATGCGGAGTTCGACGCCGACCGCGCTCCGGCGCAGGGAGAGTTCGAGCAGGGCCGCCCCGGCGTGCCTGACGGTGTTCGTCGCGCACTCCTGGGCGATGCGGTAGACGACCAGCTCGGCCTCCTCGCCCAGTTGGGGGAGGTCCTTCTCCATCCGGCGCCTGATCGTCAGGCCGTTGGGCGTCGGCGTCTCGGTCGTCAGGGCCGTCAGCGCGCTGACCAACCCCAGCTCCTCGAGGACCCCGGGACGCAGCCGTCGCGCGATCCGCCGGATCTCGTCCAGACTGCCGCGGGTGATCTCCTGGACCTGGGCCAGCTCCTCACGCAGCGGATCCGGGGCGTGGCCGGTGACCCTCTTCAGTTCTAGCAGTACGGCTGTGAGCGTCTGGCCCACCTCGTCGTGCAGTTCCTGTGCCACGCGGCGCCGCTCGGCCTCCTGCGCCCAGAGGGCTCGGGCGCTGCTGGTCGCACGTTCCGCCTCCAGGCGGTCCAGCATGCTGTTGAACGTCTCGATCAGGGCCGCGACCTCCCCTTCCCCGGCGACCTCGGGACGGGGACGCGGGCTCAGCAGGTCGATCGTCGCCATCGCCCGGGTGACCCTCTGCAGCGGGGCGAGCCCCAGGCGCAGGAGCAGGGCGTTCGCGCCGAGCATCAGCGTCATGCCGCCCGCCAGGATGAGGGCCTCGGTCAGCACCACCGGGGCCGAGACGGTGATCGGGCCGAGCAGCAGAAGGGCCCCGGCGGCGACCAGCACCGCGGCGTTGAGCAGGAAGATGCGCCAGAACAGGGACAAGACCGCACGGCCTCCTTCGGACGGGTACGCGGGTGACCACTGCCTCAACTATCGCCGCTCCGCGGCGGCGCGCGGCCGTGCGGGGGTTCCGCGGCCGCGTCTGCATGGTCGGCCCCGCCCAAGATGGGTGCCGCCCCCTATGGCCGGCGGCCCCCGTCCGCCGCGACGATGGAACCGGCCCAACGGGTTCTGATCCGGGAGGGAGTCACCATGCCCCACTACGACGAGCGGCTGAGCGGCATCGAGGAACGGCCCCACGACGACGAGCGGTCGAGCGGTCCTCGGGACCGGAGGTCCCGTCACGACGAGCGGCCCGGCGGCACCGAGAGCCGGCCGCGAACCGGGGACCCGGAACACCCGGTCGCGCCCCGACGGGGTGCCTCGCGCGGACGCCACGACGGCCTCGTGCTGCTGTGGCTCGCCGTCGGGGTGGTCGCGCTGTTGGCGGGGATCTTCATCGGCCACGGCCTGCTCATCGCCGCGGGCCTGGTGGTGGCCGGGATGGCGGGCCAGCTCCTCGACCCGCGACGGACGCGCTCGGCGAGCCGGGTGCCGCGTTGCCGCTGAGACCTTCCGCACCTCGTCCGCCCTTCCGGGCTTTGGTCCGACCACACACCCTGTGTGACATAGTCGTTCCATGTGTATCGCCCGGAACAGGGAGTAACGGATGCCCGTCGAGTGGCAACCCGTCCGGCAGTCCCGCACCCACGAGCTCGTGCTCCGGAGCATCGAGGAGCAGGTCCTCGCCGGAGAGCTCAAGGCCGGTGACCGCCTGCCGCCCGAGCGGGAGCTCGCGCCGGTGCTCGGCGTCAGCCGTTCCGCGCTGCGCGAGGCGCTCAGGGTCCTGGAGACCATCGGCGTACTGGTCGCCCAACCGGGGCGCGGCCCGGACTCCGGCGCGCGCATCGTCCGGAACCCCGACGACGCGCTCGGCCGCCTGCTGCGCCTGCACTTCGCACTCGGCAGCTACAGCCTGCACGACGTGCTGGAGGCGCGGGTCGTGCTGGAGCGGTCGAGCTGGGAGGCCGCCGCCCGGCACGCCGGTGCGGAGGACCTCGACGCGGCGGAGCGGCTCGTCGGCCGGATGGGGCAACCGGACCTGGGTGTGGCCGAGTTCAACGATCTCGACACCCGTTTCCACGTACTGGTCGCCGGGAGCTCCGGCAACGCGCTCACCTCCACTCTCACCTCGGCGGTGCGCGAGTCCGTCCGCCCGCTGATCCTCCGCGCGCTGGAGGCGGTCGACGACTGGCCGACGACGGCGGGCGCACTCAACGACCAGCACGCCCAGCTGCTGCGACTGGTGCGCGAGGGGCGGGGCGGCGAGGCGGCGGACCTGGTCGAGGAGCACATCCGGGGCCTGCACGGGACGCTGGTCGACGGGGACGGCTCGCCCTAGGGGGCGTCGGGCCTGTTGTCGACGGGAGCGGGAACGGCGCGCGCACCGTTCCCGCTCCCGTCCGGCGTTCCCGCGGTCGTGTGCGCCCGCGCGCTTCCCTGAGCGGACCGAGGCTAGTATGGTCCGACCATAAACAACCGGGGAGGCCCCATGCGCATCGGACTCTTCGCCACCTGTCTGGGAGACACCCTCTTCCCCGAGGCGGTGAGGGCGACCGCCGTGCTGCTGGCCCGCCTCGGCCATGACGTGGTGTTCCCGCCGGGCCAGACCTGCTGCGGCCAGATGCACGTCAACACCGGCTACCAGCGCGAACCCGTCCCGCTGGTGCGCAACTTCGCCGAGCAGTTCGGGGACGCCTCGATCGACGCCGTCGTCATGCCGTCCGGATCGTGCGCCGGCTCCGTCCGGCACCAGCACGAGATCGTGGCCGAGCGGTACGGCGACGCCTCGCTCCGCGCCGGGGTGGCCGAGGTGAAGGCCAAGACGTACGAGCTGTCCGAACTCCTCGTGGACGTCCTCGGTGTCACCCGGGTCGGCGCGTACTTCCCGCACCGCGTCACGTATCACCCCACCTGCCACTCCCTCCGGATGCTCAGGGTCGGCGACAAACCGCTGCGTCTCCTGCGCGCCGTCGAGGACATAGATCTGGTCGAGCTTCCCGAGGCCGAATCCTGCTGCGGCTTCGGCGGCACCTTCGCCGTCAAGAACGCCGAGACCTCCACCGCGATGCTCCAGGACAAGATGAGCAACATCGCCCGCACGAAGGCCGATGTGTGCACCGCCGGGGACTCCTCCTGCCTCATGCACATCGGCGGCGGGCTCTCCCGCATCCGGTCCGGCACGCGCACCCTGCACCTCGCCCAGATCCTCGGATCCACCCGGACCGCGCCGTACGCCCCGTTGGAGGCCGCCCGATGAGCACGTTCCTCGGCATGCCCGCCGCCCCGCCCCGCTCCCCGTACGGAACGGGAAACCTGCGGGGCGACCGCACGTTCCCCGAGGCGGCGCGCCACGAGCTGCGCGACGAGCAGCTTCGCCGCAACCTCGGCAGGGCCACCCGGACCATCCGCGCCAAGCGGCTCCACGTCACCGGTGAACTCCCCGACTGGGAGCCGCTGCGCGACGCCGGGTCGGCCGTCAAGACCGACACGATGAACCGGCTCCCCGAACTCCTGGAGGAGCTGGAGCGCAACGTCACCGAGCGCGGCGGCACCGTCCACTGGGCACGTGACGGCGTCGAGGCCAACGAGATCGTGACCCGGCTGATCCGGGAGACCGGCAGCAGCGACGTCATCAAGGTGAAGTCGATGGCCACGCAGGAGATCGGCCTCAACGAGCACCTCGAAGCGGTCGGCATCACCCCGTACGAGACCGACCTCGCCGAACTCATCGTGCAGCTGGCCGACGACAGGCCCTCGCACATCCTGGTGCCCGCGATCCACCGCAACCGCGACGAGATCCGGCAGATCTTCCTCGACCGGATCCCCGGCGTCGACCCGGACCTGGACAACGTGCCGGCGCACCTCGCGGCAGCGGCCCGCGCCTATCTGCGCGAGAAGTTCATGACGACCCGGGTGGCGGTCTCCGGTGCCAACTTCGGCATCGCCGAGACCGGCACCCTCGCCGTCGTCGAGTCGGAGGGCAACGGCCGCATGTGCCTGACCCTGCCCGACACCCTCATCACCGTCATGGGCATCGAGAAGGTCCTGCCGCGCTACCAGGACCTGGAGGTCTTCCTCCAGTTGCTGCCGCGTTCCTCGACCGGCGAGCGGATGAACCCGTACACCTCGCTGTGGACGGGAGTGACCCCCGGTGACGGACCCCAGAACTTCCACCTGGTCCTCCTCGACAACGGCCGCACCGCCGCGCTCGCCGACACGATCGGCCGCGAGGCCCTCAACTGCATCCGCTGCTCGGCCTGCCTCAACGTCTGTCCCGTGTACGAACGGGCCGGGGGACACGCGTACGGATCGACGTACCCCGGTCCGATCGGAGCGGTCCTCACCCCCCAGCTCGCCGGTATGCACGCGGCGAAGGACGACCCCAACAGCTCGCTGCCGTACGCCTCCAGTCTCTGCGGCGCCTGCTTCGACGCCTGCCCCGTCAAGATCGACATTCCCTCGATGCTCGTCGAACTGCGCCACCAGCACACCGAGCGGTCGGGTACCACGGCGGAGAAGCTGGCCATGAAGGCTGCCGCCGGGGTGATGAGCAGGACCGGCCTGTACACCGCGGCGCAGAAGGCCGCGGCCCTCGGCCGGGTCGTGGGCGGACGCGACGCGACGATCTCGCGGCTGCCCGCCCCGCTCAGCGGCTGGAGCGACAGCCGCGACACCGCGGCCCCGCCCAAGAGGTCGTTCCGCTCCTGGCTGGCATCGGCCGAGGGCGCGGAGACGATGCGCGCCGCCGCCGAGGAGGGCGCCCGCCACATCGCCGAGGAAACCCACGACACCGAGGAGGGCCGGTGACCACCACAGGCGCGCGCGAGACGGTGCTGGCCCGGATCAGGGACGCCCTGGCCCTCGCCCCCGTCCCCGGCCCGGAGATCCCCCGCGCCTATCGCACCGGGCGCACGCTGCCTGACGACGAACGCCTCACGCTCCTGACCGACCGGCTCGTCGACTACAAGGCTCGGGTCCACCCCTGCACCGCCGACCGCACGGCCGAAGCGATCGCCGCGATCCTGCGCGAGCGGGGCGCCCGGCGGATCGGCGTTCCGGACGGGCTGGACGAGCGGTGGCTCACGGCCTACGAGGGCGAGGTCCAGCGGGACTCGGCGGACATCCCCGCACCGAGCCTCGACGCCCTGGACGCGGTGGTGACGGCCTCGGCGGTCAGCTGTGCCGAGACCGGCACGATCTTCCTGGACGGGTCACCCGACCAGGGCCGGCGTGCCCTGTCCCTCGTCCCCGACGTGCATGTGTGCGTGGTCGACCTCTCGTCGGTCGTCGTGGGTGTGCCCGAGGCGGTGGCCAGGCTGGTGCCCGAGCGGCCGACGACCCTGATCAGCGGTCCGTCGGCCACGTCCGACATCGAACTGGAACGGGTGGAGGGCGTCCACGGTCCCCGCACCCTCGCGGTGGTGATCCGCACGGACGCCTGAGGAGACCGCCGACGGGTGAAACGCGTCGGCGGCCGCCGACCGTCCTCAGAAGCGGTGGGTCACCTCCAGCGGGGCGAAGGAGACACGGGTGACCGCGCCGTCGTCCGCCCAGCGCACCGTGACCGTCCCCCCGTCGACGTCCACGTCCACCGCGCTCACCGCCTGGTCGAGCGGCGCGGCGGCCGGATCCGCCGTCAGTGAGGCCAGCGCCACCAGCACCTCCGTGCCCTCCACATCGGCGGCCAGCCGGGGCAGAACGGCCCAGCGCGTGAACGCCGTGCCCTGCGGCGCGCGTACGTCGTCCCGGTCGGCCCAGCCGTGCAGAGGGTGCAGCGCCGAGCGCACCGGGCCCCGGGGGTCGGTCGCCCATCCCGTCTGCTCGGCCCGTGCGCCCGCGGGGGCGCCGACGACCCGGTGGACCCGCAGTTCGTACCGCCCCCTGACCACGGTCACGCTCTCCACCCGCAGCCCCGGCGCGGTGGGCGGGCCCTCCGGGAACACCGGGCGGTGCCAGGACGCGGCCCAGCCCCAGCCCTCGCCGTGCCCGGCGCCCAGCGGACGGATCCGGACCCTGCTGCTGCGTGAGCCCGCGAGCTGGAGCGCCAGATGGTTGTCCGCCGTGTTCGCGGACGCCGTGGGGCCGGTGGCCGTCGAGTACGCGAGGCGCGCGTAGAGCGGGTCCGAGACCGCCGCGGTCTCACCCTCGTGCGGCCTGACGTGGTCGCTGCCGTGGTTGTGCAGCCGCACGATGCCGTCCGCCCGGGTCGACTGCACCAGCAGCCCCGGCGACGGCAGGGACAGCACCCGGTCCGGGCCCTCACCGGGGGCGGGTTCCTCGGGCGCGGTCCACAGCGGATGCTCCGCCGGTGCGAGCAGCGCGACGAACGCCTTCGACGCCCAGTACGGCGACGAAGGACCGGAGTAGACCTGGAGCGTCGCGTCGTGCGGTCCGTGCCAGCCCAGGCTCAGCAGACCGTCGTCCCCGGTCGCTCCCCGGTCGAGGAAGTACTTCAGCGAGCCGCTGACCAGCCGTCGTGAGACGCCCGGAGCCAGCGGGGTGTGTCCGGACACCGCGCCCATGGCCACCGCCGCACCGGCCGCGAAGCGGTAGGTGAGGGAGCGGCCGAAGTGCATGGGGGCGCCGTCCGCGCCGAACATCAGCGAGAAGCTCTCCAGGTGCTCCTCCAGCCGCGCGCCGTAGCGCGCGGACAGCTCCGCGTCCCCCGACAGGAAGGCGTCCAGTACGGGATACAGGTGCAGGGCCCAGCCGTTGTAGTGGTCGAAGGCCCGGCCGTCCCCGTCGGCGTACCAGCCCTCGCCTCGGTACCAGCCCTCCAGGAGGTCGAGCGCCCGCTGCCGGGCACGGGCGGTCTCGGCGTCGCCGCGGCCGACCGACTCGAGGAAGCCGGCCACGGAGAAGGGGAAGAGGTACCAGTTGTTGGGCGCCGGGGTGTGCCGCAGCGCGCCGCGCAGCCACTCCTCCGTCCGGTCCCGGGTCGCCGCGTCCAGCCGGTCCCAGAGCCAGGGGCGGGTCAGGCGCAGCCCGATCGCCACCGACGCCGACTCCACCATCGGCTGGCCGAACACGGTGTGGTCCAGGATCAGCGGCCAGGACTCGGTGTCGTCCCGCCCGGCCGTGCGGGTACCGGCGGTGAGCCCGTCGGCGTAGCGCTCCAGCCAGTTGTGGGGGTCCTCGCCGCCCGCGCCCGCCACCCGGAACGCCGCGGTCAGGAACGTGCGCGCGTATCCCTCCAGGCCGTCGGAGCGCACACCTGAGCGGGACGGGCGGCCCGGCAGGTCGAGCATGGCCCGGCCGGGAGTGGCCCACTTCCAGGCCGCGTCCAGGAGACCGTCCGCCGCCGCCTCCCAGTGTGCCCGGGTGTAGCCGGTGTGCGGGCTCCGACCACGGTCCTCGGAGGGGAGTTGAAAGGGGGTGGAGCTCATGCGAGGAATGCCAGCCTTTCGCGTCGTACGGGATGGGCGAAGCCGTCGCCCGCGGCCCAGCGGGCGACCTCGCCGACGGCAAGGTCGGCCAGCCGCCGCAGTTCGTTGCCCTGCGACCCCGCCAGGTGCGGGGTGATGATCGCGTTGTCGCAGTCCCACAGCGGATGGTCGTCGGGCAGCGGGTCGGGGTCGGTGACGTCGAGCACCGCCCGGATCCGCCCGGCCCGCAGCACGTCGGTGAGGGCGTCCTGGTCGACGACGGCGCCCCGGGAGGTGTTGACGAGGACGGCGTCGGGCCGCATCGAGGAGAGGAGTCCGCGGCCGACCAGCCCCGTGGTCGCGGGCAGCAGCGGTGTGTGCACGCTGACCACGTCGCTCTCGGCGAACAGCGCGGGCAGGCCGACGGGGAGCACTCCCAGGGCCGCCGCCTCCGCGTCGGTGACGTACGGGTCGTGCAGGAGTACCCGCAGGTCGTACGGGCGCAGAAGTTCGATCACCCGCCGGCCGATCAGCGAGGCGGACAGGATGCCCACCGTGCGGCGGTAGTTGCCCACGTCGGCGGGGGTGGCGAGCCAGGCGTCGCGCGTCCGCGTGGCGCGGAAGTCCCGGGCCCGCTCCAGGACCCGCTTGCCGGACAGCAGGACCATGGCGACCGTGTACTCCGCGACGGGCAGGGCGTTGGCCGCCGCGGCCGACGAGACCTCGATGCCCCGCTCCCAGCAGGCCTCGGTCACATGGCCGCGCACCGTGCCCGCCGTGTGCACCACGGCCCGCAGCGCGGGCGCCGAGTCCAGCACGCCGGCGTGGATCGGCGGGCAGCCCCAGCCGGTGACCAGGACCTCCGTGTCCGCGAGTACGGCGCGGGAGGCCCCGGTGGTGAAGTCGTCGATGGCCGGCAGGGGTGCGAGCTCGCACACCCCGGCCAGCGCTGACAGGGAGTCAGGGGAGAGCACCGCGGCTGCGGCGTCCGCTCCCATGGCGATTGCGGCGCGCGGCCGGCGGCGGGCGGGCGGAGTACTGGGCATGGTTCTCCTGTGCGGTCGTCCGGGCGGGGCGGTACGGGCTACTTGACGGCGCCCGCCGTCAGCCCGGACCGCCAGAAACGCTGGAGCAGGGCGAAGGCGAGGATCAGGGGCACCACCGCGAGCAGCGACCCCATGATCACCACGGGGTAGTACTCGGGCGATACGGACGCGGCGCTGTTCCAGGAGTACAGGCCGAGGCTGACCGGATACAGGTCCTGGTCGGAGAGCATCACCATGGGGAGGAAGAAGTTGTTCCAGATCGCCGTGAGCTGGAAGAGGAAGATGGTGACCAGCCCCGGCCCCAGCATCCGCAGCGCCACGCGGAAGTACGCGGCCAGTTCGCCCGCGCCGTCCATCCGGGCGGCTTCGAGCACCTCGTCCGGCACGTATCCCTGGCTGAAGATCCGCCCCAGGTAGACACCGAACGGATTGAACAGGACGGGGATGAAGACCGCCCAGAAGGTGTTCACCAGACCCGCGGCGGACGCCATCAGGTAGAGCGGCAGGGCGAGTACCGTCTGCGGCACCATCACGGCGGCCAGTACCAGCCCGAACAGCTTCTCCTTGTGTGCGAAGCGGTACTTGTCGAAGGCGTAGCCGCACGCGATGCTCACCAGTGCGCCGAGGGCGGCGCCGAGTACCGCGTAGAGCAGGCTGTTGCCGTACCAGCGCCCGTACAGCCCGCCGTCCATAGCGAACAGGTCCTTCATGTTCCGCACGAAGGAGAAGTCGCTCAGCGAGAGGATGTTGCTGCTGAACAGGGCGTCCCGGTCCTTGGCGGCGGCCAGCACCAGCCACAGCACCGGCAGCAGGGTGTAGAGCACCGACACGAGGACGACGACGTTGACGACGGAACGCCCGAGCAGCCGGGGGCGGAGGGGCGACGCGGTGCGGGATGCGGTCGGCGCGTTCATCGGGCGCCCTCCTCGGCGGCGTCGTAGCGGTTGGTCCAGCGGGTGACGCCGTAGGAGAGCGCGATCGTGCACAGCAGCAGGATGACGGAGGCTGCCGCCGCGAGACCGTAGTTGTTCCGGGTGAAGGCGGCGTCGTAGATGTACATGCTGGGCGAGAACCGCGAGCTGATCATCGGGGTGGACTGGCTGAGCAGCATCGGCTCGGTGAAGAGCTGGAGCGCGAAGATGAGGGTGAACATCGCGACCATCACGGTCGACGACCGCACCAGCGGCGCCTTGACCCGCAGCGCGGTACGCACCGGGCCGGCGCCGTCGACGACCGCGGCTTCGACGACCTCGCGGGGCACGGCCTGGAGCGCGGCGTAGAAGACGACCATGTTGTAGCCGAGGTTGCTCCAGAGCGCGATGTTCACGATGGACGGGAGCACCGTGTGCACACCGAGGAAGTCGACGGTGATGTCGGCCCTGCCGAGCAGGTCGATCACCGGGCTGATGCCCGGGGTGTACAGGTACAGCCAGATCAGGGCCGCGATGATGCCGGGCACGGCGTGCGGCAGGAACAGCGCGAGTTGGACGGTGCCCCGGAGGCGGACCACCCCGGAGTCCAGCAGCAGCGCCAGCGCGAGTGCGCCGATCACCATCAGCGGGATGTAGACCAGGCAGTACAGGGCCACGATGCCGAGTCCGGCGAGAAACGTCGGGTCGGCCAGTACGGCGGTGTAGTTGCGGAGCCCCGCGAAGACCGTGCGCTCAGGACCGAAGCCCAGGCCGGGCTGGTCGTCGCTGAAGAAGCTCAGGCGGACGGCGGTGGCGACCGGGATCAAAAAGACGGTCACCAGGAGTACGAAGAAGGGGGTCATCAGGACGCCGCAGGCACCGAGTTGACGGCGTCTGGCCGACGTGCGGGCCGTGGGTGCGGGCGCTGCGGCTGCCGGGCTCCGCGGTGACGGCCGGGCGGGGGCGTCCGCCGGGACGGATACGGGGGTTGCGCTGGTCATGGGTGTCACCTGCCTCTCTGCTGCTGGGAAGGGGTGCGGATCGCCGGTCAGGTGGAGTGCCGGGTGGTGGAGAGTCCGAGTGCCTTGAGGTCCGGCATGGTGCCCTCCTGCGCCGCCCGTACCGCCCCGAGGATGGAACCCTGGCCTCCGCTCGCTCGCGCCAGCCCGTCCTTCATGATCTTCCCGGTGGCCGTCATCCGGGGTCCCCAGATCCAGCCCGGACGGATCTTGCGGGCCTCCCGCTCGAAGAGGCCGTAGATGTCCTGGCCGCCGTAGTAGGCGCGGTCGAAGGCCTTGCGGCCCACCTCGACCAGTCCGGGGGCGGCGGGGTACTGGCTGCTCGCTCCGCTGGAGAGCCGGGCGCGCAGCGCGTCCGGATGCGAGACCTGCCACTCGATGAACTCCATCGCGGCCTCCGGGTGCGCGCTGTCCTTGGTGACCGCGAAGGTCGAGCCGCCGTGGGTTCCGACCCCCGGATCGGCCGGGTCCCACTGGGGGATCGGCGCGAGCGCCCACGCGCCCTTCTGGCCCGGGCGGGCCTTCATCTGCGCACCGGCGTCCCACGCTCCGCTGAGCCGACTGAGCACCAGGCCGTTGCCGATCTGGACGTCGCTCTGCCGGCTCTCCACCGCGTTCATGAAGACCAGGTCCTGGTCGGTCAGCCGCTGCCAGAAGGCGGACACCCGGCGGGTCGGCGCGTCGGCCAGCGACACGTTCCAGGCGCCGCCCGCCGTGTCGAACCACCGGGCGCCGGCCTGCCACGCGAACGCGGCGAGATGGGTGTCGCCGTCGGTCGGGAAGAGGGCCAGCCTGCGCTCCCCGTCCTTGCGGCGTACGACCCTCGCGGCGTCCTCGAACTCCTCCCAACTGCCCGGGACGGTCAGCCCGTACCGTTCGAAGAGGTCGGTGCGGTAGTGCAGCACCATCGGCTCTATGTCGAGCGGGACGCTGAACACGCGCTTCTCGAAGGTGGTCAGCTCCAGCGCCTGCGGCAGCAGTTTCGCGCGCAGCCCGTCGCCCACGAGGTCCGTGACGTCGCGGCAGACCCCGTCGATGGCGAAGCCCGGGACCTGGGGGTACTCGATCGTGGCGACGTCCGGGGCGTTGCCGGCCCGGGCCGCGTTGCTGAGCTTGGCGTAACCGCCCTGGGCCCCCGAGGGGATCTGCTGGAAATCGACCCGCACGCTGTCGTGCCCGCGGTTGAACGCGTCCACGACCTCCTGACTGCCCCGCAGCGCGGACCAGAAGGTGATCCGTGTCTTCCTGCCGGTCCTGCTGCTTGCGGTCCTGCCGGTACTGCTCGTACCGCCCGATCGTGTGTCTCCGCCGCCGCCCCCGCAGGCGCTGAGCGCGCCCGCGAGTGGCAGTGCGGTGATCGTGGCGAGTACGGATCGACGGCTCTGTCGACCAGGCATGCGTGCCTCCCGCGGCTCCTGATTCGAGACACGGGGAATACTGATCGGCTGATCGATAGTGGTCAATAGATCGATCAAAAGAAGCTTGAAGTGTTCAATCGATCAGTTTGCGGGATGGGGCAACCCCCGCGTCGAACCGCGCACTTCGAGGCGGGGGAGCAGCTCCGTACGGCGCACGGGGCCGGTGGTACCCGCCGGGTGCGCGAGCCGGTGCAGGAGGAGCTCGGCCGCCGCCCGTCCGATCTCGGCCCGCGGCGGCGCGACCGCGGTGAGGGCGGTGCTTCCCAGCGCGGCGACGACGTCGTCGTACGCCACCACGGAGCAGTCCCGCGGCACCCGGATCCCGCTCTCCGCCAGCCGCTGGACCAGCATCAGGGCGTCCTCGTCGCCGTGCAGCACCGCACCGGTCACGCCCCGGTCCCGCAGCAGGGCCGGGAGATCCGGGACCGCCTCCCGTGTGCCGGGCTCCCCGGGGCCGGCGTTCGGGGAGCTGAGCACCACCGACCAGTCCTCCACCTCGGGCCGCCCCGCGGCGATCTCGGTGAACGCCGCCCGGATGGAGCGCGCGGTCGGGCTGTCGTTCCGCGCGGCCAGTACGAGCCTGCGGTGGCCGAGCGAGACCAGGTGGTCCACGGCCAGGTGGATTCCGTACCAGTGGTCGGAGCAGACCGAGTCCAGGGCGTGCAGCGCGCTGCCGGGCCGGGGCCTGCGCTCCATCAGGACCGTCGGGACCCCCACCTCGGCGAGCCAGCCGTAGTCCGCCTCCTCCCCGGCGGAGCTGCGCCACCGGGGAGCGATCAGCAGTCCGCGCACGCCGGCGGCCAGGGCCCGTTCCACCTGCGGGCGTTCGGCGCCCGCCGCCTGCGGGGCGATGTACAGGGTGATCCGTGTCCCGGCCTCCTCCAGGGCGGTCCTGGCACCGTGCAGGGTCTCGTAGAGATACGAGTGCCGCTCCGGCACGACGAGGGCGACCGCGCCCCCGTCGCCCTCCGGTCCACCGCTTCGGGCGGCGGGCACCGCCGCCGTGCGCGCGACCTCCCCCATCGGGCGGACCACCCCGTGGCCGCGCCGCAGCATCCCCGTCCTGGCCAGCTCCTCGACGTCCCGCCGGAGCGTGACCGGCGAGACGTCCAGCTCGTCCGCCAGCGCACTCACCTTGACGGCACCGCGCGCGTGCACCACCGCGAGAATGCGTTTCCGCCTCAGCTCGACCGGTTCCCGCATGCTGGCCCCCTGCCTACCGCTGTGCGATGTTCGTTTGAACGTTTCCGTGAGCGGTCGCAGCATAGCGAGGGACCCGCACCCGATGCGGCCGGAGGGCGGAACGATGATCCGCCGAAGTGAATATGTGTCTACCATCTGACCCGGAATGGACACCATCACACTCTGGCAACTGGCCGCGCTCGCGGCGGCATCCACGCTCGTCGGCTTCTCCAAGACGGCCGTCAGCGGTGCCAACACGATCAGTCTCGCGGTCTTCGCGGCCGTACTCCCGGCACGCGAGTCGACCGGGGTGCTGCTCCCGATCCTCATCGCCGGCGACATCCTCGCCGTGCTCGTCTACCGCCGTCACGCCGACTGGCCGACCCTTCTCCGGCTCTTCCCCGCCGTGGCGGCCGGCGTGGTCGCGGGCACCGTCTTCATGATGTGGGCCGACGACGACGCCGTACGCACCTCGATCGGCGCGATCCTGCTCCTCATGGCGGGCGTCACCGTCCTGCGCAGGCGCGCAGGCCCCGGCCCGGTCGCCGAGGAGGGCGCGGACGGCTCCTCGCGCGGTGGCCGCCTCAAGGCCCGTTCGTACGGCGCGCTCGGCGGATTCACCACCATGGTCGCCAACGCCGGCGGCCCCGTGATGTCCCTCTACCTGCTCTCGGCGGGCTTCCGGAAACTCGGCTTCCTGGGGACGTCGGCGTGGTTCTTCCTGATCGTCAACACGTCGAAGGTGCCCTTCAGCGTGGGCCTCGGCCTCATCGACGCGCAGTCGCTGCTGCTGGACGCCGCCCTCGTGCTGTTCGTCGTCCCGGGCGCCTACCTCGGCCGCGCCTGTGTCGGCCGCATCAACCAGAAGCTCTTCGACCGTATCGTCATCGGAGCCACCGTCCTGGGCGGCCTTCAGCTGCTGCTGAGCTGAAGACCACCCAGGCGGGGGGCCGTCAGACGATTCCCTCGGCGATCTCCGCCTGCTCACGCGCGTTGCCGTAGGCAGCCGGCGTGCTGTAGGTACGGCGTGCCACGAACCACCACACCGTGGCCAGCACCAGCACGGCGACCAGGGCGATCGACGCGTAGTTCATCGAGTCGATGGTCACCGGTGAGGACTGCGGCAGCAGGAACAGCACGCTCACGAGGGCGACCCACACCACGGCGATCCAGCCGATCGGCTTCGACCAGCGGCCGAGGTGCCAGGGGCCGCGTTCGAACCGGTCACCGGCCCGGAGCTTCAGATAGATCGGGATCGCGTAGGCCGGGGTGATCCCGATGACGTTGATCGCCGTCACCGCCCCGTACGCCGTCGCGGAGTACAGCGACGGAACCGCCAGCAGCGCGGCGACCACGACGGACAGCCACACGGCGGGCACCGGCGTCTGGGTGCGCGCGCTCACCTTGCGCCACAACGCGGACCCCGGAAGCGCGTTGTCACGGCTGAAGGCGAAGACCATCCGGCTCGCGGCCGCGACCTCGGCGTTGCCGCAGAACAACTGTGCGGCGATCACGATCAGCAGCATCGCGGTGGCGCCCGCCGTGCCCAGGGCGTCGATCAGGATCTGGGCCGGCGGCACCCCGGTGGCACTGTTCTGCGTGCCCGCGTAGTCCTGGATGGCGAAGGTCAGCCCGGCAAGGAGGACGAACCCGGCGACCCACGAGACCCAGATCGCCCGGACGATGCCCTTCGCGGCGGTGACCGACGCGTTGGAGGTCTCCTCGGAGAGGTGCGCGGACGCGTCGTACCCGCAGAAGGTGTACTGCGCCAGGAGCAGGCCGATGGCCGCCACGTAGATCGGGTTCTCCCAGCCCGTGTCGTTCACGAACTCGGTGAAGACGAACGACGGTGACTGGTGGTGCGAGGGCACGATCGCCAGCACCGTCACGATCACGGCGACACCGGCCAGGTGCCACCAGACACTGATCGAGTTGAGCACACTGACCAGGCGCACACCGAACAGGTTCAGCACGGCGTGCAGCAGCAGGATGCAGAGGAAGATCACCATCGTGGAGCCGGGCGTCGGGTCGAAACCCCACTGCAGGTTGAGCAGGGCGCCGGTGAACAGGGCCGCTCCGTAGTCGATCCCGGCGATCGCCCCCAGCAGGCCGAGCAGATTCAGCCACCCGGTGTACCAGCCCCACTTGCGGCCACCGAGCCGGTCGGCCATGTAGTAGAGGGCGCCCGAGGTCGGATACGCGCTGGTGACCTCGGCCAGGGCCATGCCCACGCAGAGTACGAACAGGCCGACACCGGCCCAACCCCAGAGCATCACGGACGGGCCGCCGGTCGACATGCCGAAGCCGTACAGCGTCATGCAGCCGGAGAGGATCGAGATGACGGAGAAGCTGATCGCGAAGTTCCCGAAGCCGCCCATGCGGCGCGCCAGCACCGGCTGGTAGCCGAGTTCGCGCAGGCGCTGCTCCTCGTCCTTCTGCGGTGTCGGCTCCGTGCTCGACGGTGTCGAGGCGGATATGGACATGGGGATGACCTCCTGTGGGGGATGGGTGGGGGTACGTGGAGGGAGGGCGCCGGCCGGTCAGCCGTGCGCCTTTCTCCCCGGGTCGTGTCCGGCGGCCAGGCAGCGGCTCCGTGCCCGCAGGAACACGTCCTCGGCACCGGCCGGGCCCTGCGGGGTGCGGGTGCGGTGGGCCCACGGGACGGATGTGAAGTACGGGCCCATGGCGCGGAAGACCGGCGCGGCGTCCGCGAACCTGAGCGAACCCCACAGGGCGTGGGCCAGATGGTTGAGGTCGAGCAGCGAACGCGATGCCGGCTCCGCCCTCTCGAACCACGTGGTCAGCGCGCGCCAGGCGTCGCGCTCGCCGTCCTCGGTGACCCAGTGCAGGTCCAGCGCCTTCTCGTTGCCGCGCTCCCGCCGGTAGCGTTCCACCCGCACGTACAGCGGGAGCGCGTGCAGCGCGGAGCCCTCAGGCGCCGAGGACGCCGCCCACTGGACGAAGTTGACCGCCTCGGAGAGCGTGCCGCTCGCCTGCCGCGCGTAGACGAACTGCAGCATCCGGTGATAGGCCTCGCGGTTGAACGGGTCACGCTTGTCCGCCTCCGCCAGCAGCCCCCACGGCCCCGGGAACAGCATGGGACCCGGAGGCAGCAGCCGGTGCTCCTCCAGCCGCTGCCCCTCGTCGAGCTGCGACAGGGCCAGCAGGCAGACCCAGGGCACCGGGTCCTCCGGTGACGCGTACGCGGCCGACCGGCAGCCCTCCCACGCCTCCTGCCACAACTGCTGGGCGCTCGGGCGCCTTTCGCGGTGTGCCCGGACCGCTCGCTCCACGGTCACCCGGGCGTGCATCACCTTCGCCGCCGCGCTCCGAGGCTCCTCGGTGAGCCAGGCCTGCACCGTGTCCGAGCCCGCGGCCACGGCCGCGAGCACCTGGGTGCGCTGGGTCCACAGCGCCCAGTCCGGCGTGCTCTCCAGCAGGTCCCGCATCGCGAGCCATCGACCCGTACGCAGATCCTGCAGTGCCACGCGCAGCGGGTGATCAGGCCCCGCGGGATGGTAGACCGGCCGGAAGTCACTGGGGGCCATGTGCGGGCCCCGCCCCTGGACGCGCGGTGGGGGCGCGGCGGTGTGCCGGGCGCAGTGGCGCGGCGCTGGTTCTGCTCGTCATGAATCCTCAAGGCCGTGGGGGGTTGGGTGTTTCGGTTGTCAACTACACAGGGTCATCGTCCGGTTGGCCGCACGGCGGTGAGTTTAGAGCGCCGTGCGCCCGCCATCCGACGACTTTGCGGATCTTACTCAAGTACGCCTATCACGCAGGACGTTGAACGCCGTGCGGGGCCCTGCGCGGGACGTCCTCGCCCGGCTTGACGCGGCGCGTGGTCTGCACGACTGTGGGCGCAGTCACCGGATGATCACGATTCCGCCCGGAACAGGGCGGCCCGCACGGCTGGAGCGTCGATTGACAGGACCGGTACTCGCCATCGACCAGGGGACGTCCGGAACGAAGGCGCTGGTGATCTGCCCCGAGCGGGGTGTGATCGGTTCCGGTTCCGCGCCCGTACGCCCGCGATACGGCGCCTCGGGCCTCGTCGAGGCCGATCCCGCGGAACTGCTCGGCTCGGTGCTCGGTGCCGGAAAGCAGGCGGTGGCGGAGGCCGGCGAGCCCGTGGCGGCGGTCGGTCTGGCCAACCAGGGCGAGACGGTGCTGGCCTGGGACCCCGCGACCGGACGCCCGCTCACCCCCGCCGTGGTCTGGCAGGACCGGCGCTCCGAGGACGTCTGCGCGGAACTCGCCGAGCGCGGGGCGGAGCTGAGGCGGCTCACCGGGCTGCCCCTCGACCCGTACTTCGCCGCCCCGAAGATGGCGTGGATTCGACGCGAGCTGACCCGTGAGGGCGTCGTGACCACAAGCGACTCCTGGCTGGTCCACCAACTGACCGGTGCCTTCGTCACCGACGCCGCCACCGCGGGACGCACCCAGCTCCTCGGCCTGCACGACGTCGAGTGGTCGCCCGCCGCCCTGGAGATCTTCGGCCTGTCCGGTGAACGGCTGCCCACCGTCGTCGACTGCGCGGGACCGGTCGGTACCACCACGGCGTTCGGCGGCGAGACTCCGCTGACGGGCCTACTCGTGGACCAGCAGGCCGCCCTGCTGGCGCAGAACGCCCTGGAGCCCGGCAACGCCAAGTGCACCTATGGGACAGGAGCGTTCCTGCTCGCCCAGACAGGTGGCCGGCCCAGCACCGGCGCCTCCGGTCTGGTCAGTTGCGTCGCCTGGCGGTTCGGCGGACGGACGGACTACTGCCTGGACGGGCAGGTCTACACCGCCGCCTCCGCGGTGCGCTGGCTCACCGACCTCGGGGTGATCTCCGGCGCCGCGGACCTGGACCCCGTCGGCGCCTCGGTCCCGGGTACCGGGGGAGTCACCTTCGTGCCCGCGTTCGCCGGTCTCGCCGCCCCCTGGTGGCGCGGCGACGTGCGCGGCTCCGTCACGGGTCTCGGCCTCGACACCACCGCCGGCCACCTCGTGCGCGCGCTGTGCGAGGGCATCGCCGCGCAGGTCGTCGCGCTGGCCGACGCCGTGGCGTCCGATCTCGGCGCCCCGCTGACGGCGCTCCGGGTCGACGGCGGTCTGACCCGCTCCTCCCTGCTCATGCAGACCCAGGCCGACCTGCTGCAACGGCCGGTCGAGGTGTCGGCGTTGCCGGACGCGACCGCGCTCGGCGCCGGCGTGGTGGCCCGGATGGGACTCGACCCCGAGCTGCCGCCGCACCGGGCGACGCCGCTTTGGACCCCGTCCGCCGTGTACGAACCCGAGATCGGTGCCGACGAGGCGGCGGAGCGGCTGGCGCGCTTCCGCGCCGCGGTGGACGGCCTGCTGGAGCGCGCATGACGGTCACGATCACCGCGGCCGGACCGCTGCCCGCGGAGTGCGGCGCGGAGGGGGAGGCCGGAGGCTACGACGTCACCGTCGTCGGCGCGGGAGTGGTCGGTGCGGCGATCGCGCGGGAGCTGGCCCGATTCCGTCTGCGTACCGCACTCGTCGACGCGGCCGACGACATCGGCAGCGGCACGTCGAAGGCCAACACCGCGATCCTGCACACCGGCTTCGACGCCGTACCCGGTTCGCTCGAGGCACGTCTCGTACGCGAGGGCCGGGAACTCCTCGCCGCCTACGCGGGCGAGACCGGTATCCCGGTCGAACGCGTCGGTGCTCTCCTCGTGGCCTGGGACCAGGAGCAGCTCGCCGCGCTGCCCGGCCTGCTCGACAAGGCGGCCCGCAACGGCTACCACGCGGCCCGCACCGTCGACGCCGACGAACTGCGGGCCCGCGAACCCCACCTGGGACCAGGGGCGCTCGGCGCGCTCGAAGTCCCCGACGAAAGCATCATCTGCCCCTGGACCACCCCGCTCGCCTTCGCCACCCAGGCCGTACGGGCGGGCGTCCACCTGCACCTGAACTGCCGGGTGCGGGACGTCGGGGCCGACGACGGCGGCCACACCCTCACCACCTCGCGCGGCCCGCTGCGCACCCGCTACCTGGTCAACGCCGCAGGGCTGTACGCCGACGAGATCGACCGGCTGCTCGGCAACGACGTCTTCACCGTGACCCCGCGCCGCGGACAGCTCGTCGTGTTCGACAAACTCGCCCGCGACCTCGTCGGCCACATCATCCTGCCGGTCCCCGGGCCGGGCGGGAAGGGCGTGCTGGTGGCGCCGACCGTGTTCGGCAACGTCCTGCTCGGACCGACCGCCGAGGACCTCGACGACAAGACGGCGACCGGATCCACCGCCGACGGCCTCCGCCGGCTGCGTGAGAAGGGCCGCGGAATCGTGCCAGGCCTCCTCGACGAGGAGGTCACCGCCGTGTACGCGGGCCTCCGCGCCGCCACCGGACAGGAGGACTACTGGATCCAGGAGTACCCCGGCCTGCGGTACGTCGCGGTGGGCGGTATCCGGTCCACCGGGCTCACCGCGTCCATGGCGATCGGCCGGCACGTCACGGGACTGCTCTCCGCTGCCGGCCTGGAGCTCACCGGCCCCCGGCCGCTTCCGCCCGTCACGATGCCCAACCTTGGTGAGGCCTTTCCCCGGCCGTACCGGAGCGCCGCCCTGATCACCGGGGACCCGGCCTACGGGACCCTCGTCTGCCACTGCGAACAGGTCACCCTCGGAGAGATCCGGGACGCGCTGGCGGCGACGATCCCGCCACGCTCGCTGGACGGGCTGCGGCGGCGTACCCGCGCCCGCGGCGGCCGGTGCCAGGGCTTCTACTGCGGTGCCGCCGTCCGAGCCCTCTTCGAGGCGGGCGGCCCCGCGGCCGGGAACGAGCAGGAGGCGCCCCGGCCGGCCGGGGCACAGGACGACGAGGAGGCGCGAGGATGACGGGGCGCGAAGAGGGACTGCGGGCCGCGCGCGAGGTCGACGTCCTGATCGTCGGTGCGGGGCCCGCGGGCCTCGCGGCCGGCGCCGAACTGGCCGCGGCGGGCGCGGGCCGGGTGGAGATCCTCGAACGCGAACAGGAAGCGGGCGGAATCCCCCGTCACTGCCACCACGGCGGATTCGGCGCCCGGGCCACGTACTCCTGGGCTCCGGCGGCCCTCACCGGCGGAGCCGCCCACGACCGCGGGGGGACGAGCGGACCCGAGTACGCCCGGCGGGGTGCCACCGCCGCCGTGTCGGCCGGCGCCGTGCTCCGCACCGGCGTCACCGTCACCGGCTGGGCGGGCCCCCTCACCGTGGAGACCACCTGCCCCGCCGGTCTCGAACGGATCACCGCGCGGGCCGTCGTCCTCGCCACCGGCGCCCGTGAACGGCCGCGCAGCGCCCGGCTCATCCCCGGCACCCGCCCGGCCGGCGTCTACACCACCGGTGAACTCCAGCAGGCCGTCCACCTGTACGGGCAGCGGATCGGCACCCGCGCGGTCGTCGTGGGCGACGAGCCCGTCGGGCACGCGGCGGCCGGCACCCTGCGCGCCGCCGGGGTCCAGGTCGTCGCCATGGTCACGGACCGGCCGGAGCCCAGGGTCCGGATGCGGACACGCGTCCCCCTGCTCACCGGCGCGACCGTCGGCGGCCTGCTGGGCAGGAACCGGCTGTCCGGGGTGACGCTGCGCCACCTGGACGGCCGCACCACCACCCTGAGCTGCGACACCGTCGTCCTGACCGGCGACTTCGTCCCCGACCACGAACTGGCCAGGCGCGGTGGCCTGGTCCTGGACCCCGGGACCCGCGGACCCGCGTACGACAGCGCGTACCGCACCTCGCGGCCTGGCGTCTTCGCCGTCGGGAACCTGCTGCACGCCGTCGAGCGAGCGGGGTTCGCCGCTCAGGAGGGCCGGGCCGTGGCCGTTCCCGTGCTGCACCGCCTGGCGGGCACCGAGGAGCGGGCGGCAAGCGGGCCTCCGCTGGTCGTCGACGCCCCGCTGCGGTGGATCACGCCCAACGTGACGGGTCCGCACGGGGTACGCCCGCCGGGTGACCGGTTCCTGCTGCGTACCGCCCGGCGGCTTCCCCCGAGCGTCTTCGTCGTCAGCCAGGACGGCCGCGAACTCCACCGTCGGCGGCGGCTGTCGCCCACGGTCCCGGGCCGATCGCTCCAGCTGGCGGCGGACTGGCTCGACCATGTCGATCCCGACGGGCCGCCCGTACGCGTCACCGCGCTGTGACGGGTGCCCTCCGGTGGTCCTCCGCCCGGTTGGGGCCGCGCCGCCGCGGGGTCAGGGGATCAGCAGCCAGTCCGCGCCCACGGCCGCCAACAGGCCGATACCCAGCAGCCAACTACCCAGCCGCGTGCGGCCGTTCCTGCTGAGTTCGATCACCACTCCACAGAGGATGAGCGCGAGGCCGTACACCCCGACCACCAGGACGGAGGAACGGCTCGCGATGTGCAGGGCCAGTACGGCCGCCATCGCCGCCATGCCCACCGAGGAGAGGACGACCCGCAGCCGCCTGGCCTGGCTCGGTGTGAGTCTGCGCTCCGGCCCGGCGGGCCCGGGTATCGCCTCCGGGCCCGGCGGACGGTCCTCGCCAGGGCTCTCGCCCCGGTCCTCGCCCCGGTCCTGCTCCGGGACGGGATGATCCTGCTCCGGATCAGGGACGGCCTGGTCCGGCTCCTGGTGAGAGGTGCCGGAGGTGTCAGAAGTGCTCATGAGGCCGGATCGTAACGGCTGCGCACCGGGAAGTTCGCCGGACCCCGGGATCACCGCGGCGATCAGGCGATGGAGGCCGACACGATCGCCGAGACAGCCAGATTGCAGGACGCGGTCACCCACACCGCCGGATGCGGCTCCCGCTCCACCAGCGTGGCCCCGAGCTTTCCGGGCGTCACCAGGTCGACCACGAGGAACGCGACGGCCATCATGACGAGGCCGAGCAGCCCGAACGCGGCGGTCGAGGCGAGCCCCTTGCCGAAGTCCTCGTACGTCGTCCAGATCGACGTGAACACGATGCCGCCGATGCCCAGCAGCGCCGAGCTCAGGAGGACCGAGGCGTTGCGGTTCCGCTCCTCCCATATCTGGCGGCCGAGCTTGCCCGGGGTCAGGGCGTCGATCAGGAAGATGCCGAGAACGAGCAGTACGACGCCGAGGGCCCCGTATGCGGTGGCACGGCCGAGGCCGTTGATGATGTCGGTCATCGGGGCGTCCGTCTCCAGAGCGATTGGTCGAAGAATGGAACGTAAGCGTGACAGGCGTGATCAACGCACCGTCAGGAAAGTGCAAAACCTATCGCACTCGTTACGCTCGCCGACCGGCCCGGTCACCTCGAAGCAACCAGGGAGCCTCCGCCGCCGCGTCCACGACCGGAGCCAGCCCGCCCCCGGACCCCGCCGGCCCGGCCTCCCGAGGAGCCACCCGGTCCGCCAGTTCCAGGGCCCAGCGGATCAGTCCGCCCACGCCGATCCCGTGCGGATCCGACTCCCGGAACGGCTCGACGGCCCCCGCCCCACGCCTCAACAACCGTGCTCCGCCGCCCGAGTTGCCCCGGGCGCTGTGTGTGAGCCCCACCGCCATCTGCGCCAGCCCGCGCCACAGCTCGCGCTCCGCGCCGGGACCCGACTTCCAGGCGTCCTCGAAGACCTCGTGGGCGTGGAAGGGCATCCCCGCGTCCAGCAGCCGCTGCGCCTCGCGCACCGTCTCGCCGGGGGAGCGGAGCACGCCCTCGGGCTGCCGCTCCACGCCCGGAGCCCCGTAGGGCAGGGGGCGCCCCAGCCCGTCCCGGGGGCGCGCGTTGCGCGCCCGCCCTTCCTCGTCACGGTCCCTGCGCGATTCGTCCACCGTCCGATTGTGCCTCGCACCTGCGGAGAACAAGGCGAACCCTGTCCGCGGGCACCCGCGCGCGGCTACGCTCGGAACCCTCCGCAATCACCCTGGGAAGGGGAGGCATGAAGCCGTCCCGGCCGTTGTACGAGCGCGACCCGGAACTCGCCGCAGCCGCACAGGCCGTGAGCGCCCTCTGCGGCGGACAGGCAACCGGCGGACTCCTGGTGTTCAGCGGCGAAGCCGGCATCGGCAAGACCGCCCTGCTCGCCGAGATCCGGTCGATGGCCGCCGACCGCTGCACCGTCTGGTCGGCGCGCGGGGGCGAGACGGTGACCTCCGTGCCGTTCCACGTCGTACGCCAGCTCCTCCAGCCCGCGCTTGACCGCTTCCCCGACGACGAGACCCGCGCGCTGTTCGGCGACTGGTTCGAGATCACCGCGCCCGCACTCGGCCTGGCCGAGCCCAGCGGCCCGCAGCCCGACCCCCAGGGTGTCAGGGACGGCCTCGACCACGTGGTGTCCCGGCTCGCCTCCAGGCTCAGCCACCGGCCCCTGCTCCTCATAGTGGACGACGCCCACTGGGCGGACGGCGAGTCCCTCGCCTGGCTGGCGGGCTTCACCGCACGGCTCTCCGAGCTGCCTGTGCTCGTCGTCCAGGCGCACAGGCCCCAGGAGTTCGCCGACCGCAACGCCGACTGGGCCACCGACCGGCCCCCGCAGGACGGCGGGGTCGCCGGCCACCCCGCGCTCATCCGGGTCGCCCTGCGCGCCCTCACCCCCGACGCCACGGCCGAACTGGTGCGCGCCGGACTGGGGGACCACGCCGACGACCCCTTCTGCCGCGAGGTCTGGGCGGTCACCGGCGGCAACCCCTACGAGGCCGTCGAACTCGTCGCCAAGGCACAGGACCGCGAACTCCCTCCGGTCGAGGAGTCCGCCGGAATGCTGCGCGAACTCGGGGCGTCCGCCCGGGGCAGCGGGCTGGTCGCCCGACTCGAACGCCTGGGCACCAACGCCAACCGCTTCGCCTGGGCGGCGGCCGTGCTCGGCACCGAGATCTCCCAGGAACTCGCCGCCACCCTGGCGGGCATGAGCTCCGCCGAGGCCGCCGACTGCACGGCCCGGCTGCGCGACGCCCGGGTCGTCAGCGGTTTCGACCCGCTGGAGTTCGTCCACCCGCTGATCGCCAGCGCCGTCTACCGCTCCATCCCGCCCGCGACACGCACCGCCATGCACGGGCGTGCCGCATGGGCCATCACCCAGGCCGGGCTCGGGGCCGCGGCGGCCTCCCGCCACCTGCTCGAAGTGCACCCGGACGACGACCAGGAGCTCGTCGCCCAGCTCCGCGAGGCGGCACGGCAGCACCTCGCTGTCGGCGCCCCGGAAGCCGCGAGGCGCTGTCTCGAACGAGCCCTCGAGGAACCGCCGCGCCCCCACGACAGGGCGGCCCTCCTCTACGAACTGGGCTGCGCCACGCTGCTGTCCTCGCCCGCCACCACGGTCCAGTACCTGCGTGCCGCCCTCGACACGCCGGGACTCGACGGGGCGCTCCGGATCGACGCCACCTTCCGGCTCGCCTCCGCGCTGTCGCACAACAACCAGCTCAAGGACGCGGCTCTGTCGCTGGCCGCCGAGGCCGCCCGCACGGCTCCGGGCCCCGGCCTGATGCGCCTTCAGGCCGCGCACTTCCTGTGGGAGGGCATGCAGGCCTCCGAGGACGACGGGAACGCGCGGTCGGCCCGGCTCGCCCGCAACGCCGACCACCTCAAGGGCCGCGACAACGCCGAGCGCGCCCTGCTCACCCTCCGGGCCTTCGACGCGATGCTCCGCGGCGAGAACGCCCAGGTGGTCGTGGACTTCTGCGAACGCGCACTGGTGGACGGGCGGCCCGCGAGAGGGCTCGGCTGGACCGACTCGGAGTGGGGCTTCGAACTCCCCACCATGGTCGGCATCACCTACGCCTTCACCGACCGGCTCGACCGGGCCGAGGAGCTCTTCGGCGAGGCGGTACGAGCCTTCGAGATCTCCGGCTGGAGCGGAGCGCATCTCGCGTTCGCCCACACCCTCCTGGGCCTGGTGCACCGCCGGCGCGGACGGCTCGCGGAGGCGGAGGGCTTCCTGCGGGAGGGGCTGCGCCTGGCCGACCGCGTGGGCAGCGGGCTGCCCGTCCACTGGGACGCCGCCTGTCTGCTCGTCGACACCCTGATCGCCCGCGGCCGGACGGCGGAGGCCCGGCGGGTCGCCGACCGCTACGACTTCGGCCCGCCCTACCCCAGCGCGATGGTCCTGCCCGACGCCCCCTGCGTACGGGGCCGGCTGCTGCTCGCCGAAGGCCGCACGCAGGACGCCGTGGCCGAGCTGGAGGCAGCGGGAGCGGCGCTGGAGCCCCGAGGCCGGTTCAACGGTGTCTGGGCACCCTGGGCGGGCGACCTCGCCCGTGCCCTCGCCGACACCGACCCGGTCCGCGCGGCCCAGCTGGCCACCCGCGCCCGCGTCCACGCGGAGCGCTTCGGCACGGACACGGCGATCGGTGAGGCCCTGCGCTGCGCCGCCCTCTTCGCGCCCGAGGACGAGGCCACCCGTCTGCTGGCCGAGTCCGTACGCCACCTGGAGGCGTCCTCGTCGGCGTACGAGCACGCCGTGGCCCGTTTCGAGTACGGCCTCGCCATCCGGTCCCAGCGTGAGCTCGCCCGAGCCCAGAAGCTCGCCGCCGCGTGCGGCGCCGAAGGGCTGGCGACCCGCGCCCAGCAGGTACGGACGTCGTTGAGGTGCCCGGAGTGAGGTAATGTTTGTCCTGCGCGGTCACCCGGGAGTCACCGGGCGGATACGCAGCGGGACGTGGCGCAGCTTGGTAGCGCACTTGACTGGGGGTCAAGGGGTCGCAGGTTCAAATCCTGTCGTCCCGACTGGAGACAGTCGCAGATCAGGGCCGGTTTCGGAGCAATCCGAAACCGGCCCTTGATCATTCTTGGGGACCAGTTGGGGACCGGCGCCCTTGACCGGCGTAAGCGGGTTACGACGATCGGGCCCGGCAGTGAGCGTGGTGCGCGGAGCACGCTGAGGTGTGCGGAGAGCGCCGCACCGGCGGCCGTGATCTTGTGCACGTCAGGGTGCAGGTATCGCTGAGTGGTGGTCAGGGAGCCATGACCGGCGATCTTGCGGAGGACGTGTACCTGGACTCCGGCGTCGGCGAACCAGGTCAGTCCGGTGTACCGGAGGTCGTGCCGGCGCAGGTGTTCGTAGCCGAGCTTGGTGACCACGTGGTCCCAGTGTGTGGCGTCGCGCAGGACGGCGGTGGAGATGCGGCCGCCGCGTGGTCCGGTGAACAGGCGGGCGTCGGGATTCGCGCCGGCGGACAGGACGCGCTGGGCGACGAGGGGACGGATCTCCTCGACGATGGGAACCTTACGGGCCCGCTTACCCTTGGTGCCCTTGTCGGCCAGCCCGCCGGGCGCGGGTGTGGTCTGGCGTCGCACGGTCCAGATCCATTGGTTGGTGTCGATGTCCCCGACACGGCAGCCTGAGACCTCGCCGATCCGTGCGGCGGTGCACGCGGCGAAGATGACCACGTCTCCCCAGCCGCGGTACTGGTCGTGGGAAGCGGCAACGAGCGCGTCGGCCAGCGCAATCAGGGTCTCCCAGTCGGGCAGGGCCAGTGCCCGTGGGTCCAGGAGTTCGTCCTCGGCCTGTTTGTAGAGCTTCTGCCAGCCGGTTACCCGGGCGGGGTTGACCCTGATGATGCCGTCGCGGAGTGCCTGCTCCATGACGTGGATGACCGCGCCGGTGTAGGCGTGGGCGGTGGACTCGCTGATCCCGAACCCGGCAGCGATCTTCGCCAGGGTCGTGTGTTCGCGCAGGTAAACCAGTGCCACCATCGCGCGCTGGGACGGACGGTGCTTGCAGCGCCGGTCACCCTCCCGGGTGAGGATGAGCATCGTGACCCACTCCACGAGCGCATGGGGCAGGTCGAGTGCGGCAGGACAGATGACCAACGAGGCCCCCGAGCAGCGTGGTTGAGACGTCAGACATCTCGATCAACGGCTCGGGGGCCTCGCTCGTTGTGCTTTGTGGACCGTCACCTGATCGGTGGCCAGCTCGAAGAAGCTCATTCCTGGCTACCAGAGGTCCCGTTGCACCGCCGGCTCAACGACCAATACCGTCAACTCGCTTGACGTGGGCAGCTTTCCCGCTAACTTCGCGGCATCGGCTCCTGCGTCGCTGAGTTGAGACGTCGAACACCTCCCTCAACGGCACGGGAGCCCTGCCCGTTGCGCACGCCAACCCCGCGCCGCCCCTTCGCCCGATCAGCGACTACGCTGAAAACGCTCATTTGCCTTTCAACGCATTCACGCCTGGTGACGGAGCAGACCTTGCCGGGTGAACGTGCAAGTGGTGCCCTAGGAGCTGTGAAAAAGGTTTCTTGGCCTGTCGCTCCTTCCTGACCTGGTCGCATCGCATCCGGTCTTCGCACTACCTCCGCGGTGCCTAGCCGCGCGAGAGACAACGCCGCCATGACCATTTCAGGTTTGAGTCTGAGAAGCAGACTGACTTAAATTCTCGGTTCCGACCGTTCCACTGATGCCGAATCAAGGAAGGCAGGGGTAATTCTCATGACACAGGAGAACCTCGAGGGCGTTGGCGTCGACAACACCACATCCCAGGTACGTGCGGTTCCGCAGCATATCGCCTTCATTCTGGACGGAAACCGGCGATGGGCACGTGGCCACTGTCTTAGCGTCGATGAAGGGCACCGCGCTGGCATCTTGAAGGTCTTCGATGTCTTGGCGTGGTGCGAGGATGCCGGGGTGGAGGTAGTCACGATGTGGTTGCTCGCCATGAGGAATCTAAAGCGGAGCGACGACGAGCTGGCAGGTTTGTTCCGTGTTTACGAGGAGGTGGCTGAACGCCTTGCGGACGGCCCGTGGCGCGTCCGCGCGATGGGCGCCCTGGATCTACTACCGAAAAGCGTTACCGAGGCATTTCGCCGGGCTGAGGAGTCGACCCGGCATAGCGAGGGCCTTCAGGCGAACATTGCGCTTGCCTATGATGGTCGCGCTGAGATTGTTCGCGCCGTGCGCTGTCTGTGCGATGGGCTGGCCAAGGGTCCCGAACCAGGGTCATCGTCGGTGATCTCTGAAGAGGCGATAGGGCAGTATCTGTTCACGGCTGGCCAGCCGGACCCAGACCTGGTGGTGCGCACCTCCGGAGAAAAACGTCTGTCGGGTTTCCTGACATGGCAGACAGCTCAGTCTGAACTGTACTTCTGCGCCGATCTATGGCCAGATTTTACCCGAGAGCACCTGACCCGCGCACTGGACCATTATGCCCGTAGGGATCGTCGATTCGGTCTTTAGGTTTTGTGAGCCCATAACGAGAGTGACGTGGCTGCAGGACCAGAACATGCTCGCCTCTGAATTAGAGGTGCCCTCCCTTCTGTACTTACGACATCGAGGAAATGAAGGCAGTATCACGCACCGTTGCGTGATGCTCACCAGAACCGGAGGTTCTGTTGGGGCCCGGAGTTTCGGGTGTCACGGCAGAGGCCCGCATGGCGGAAACCTACGCGCCCGTTTCTCCGGGACCGAAGTCACGATGCAAAGGAGCTCATCATGTCCGCTTCCCTCCCCCCACTGCCCGCTCACCTGATGGTCAGTGACATCAATCCGCACCTGCCGGAAGCTCGGCGGCGTATGTACTCCTGGGCGGAGTCATTCGATCTTCTTCCTGGGATGCTCCGCCAGCGTTACGAGAACTCACAGATGGAGCTCCTTGCTGCCTACTATTATCCTAGTTGCGATCTGGAAACATTCAGTCTATTGGTCCGCTGGATGCTCCTTGGGGCCATCCATGACGATCTCATGGATGACGTGCTATGCCGCAACGACCCCGTATCTGCCCGGCAATGCATATCCGCCGTCAAGGTGTTTATGTGCGAAGGGAAAGGAAATTCAAGTCCGCTGATGCAGGCGCTCGAAAATTTGTGGCACGAGACTCGCATACCGCAACGCTCCACCATGTGGCAGCACACGCTCGCCCGCCACTGGGAGGTCTCGGGATGGGAGGCCCTAGCATGTGTCGCCGACGACCTGAGCGGTCGCACACCGCCTCTGCAAGAATATCTTGAACGCCGCCGGGTCGGCGTTACTGAGCTTGTATATGTTGATCTCTTGGAGGTAGCCGAACGAGTGGACCTGCAAGAACATGTCCGCAACTTACCCTCAGTGCAGTCCTTGGGGAATCTTTGCTCCGACTACGTCGGCCTCTGTAATGATTTGCTTTCACTGGAGAAAGACCTACGCGTTGGGGGTGTGCACAACGCTGTTACGACGATTCGGACACGAGATCGCTGCACCCTCGACGAAGCCGTTGAACGAGTCAAGAGCCTGGCCATCAATGTCGTAGACGCTTACGTAGAGGCTGAGTCCTGGGTCCCCGCCCAGCTCCAATCTGTCGGCTGCACCGGACGACAGTACGAAGATGCCATGCGGTATGCACATGCATTTCGCGCCGTCTTTCACGGAAATCATGAATGGCACATGACCGTCGCCCGGTTCGCGGATCAAGAAACTAAAATAAAATCCGCAAATGATTCTTCTTATGGAGACGATTTGCGCAGGGTCATCATTGCAAGTTCGTAGCGGTGATCAGCCCTTGGGCGTTTTCAGTGTGGCCGCTGATCGGGTGACAGGGTGGAGCGGGGTTGGCGTGCGCAACGGGCAGGGCTCCCGTGCCGTTGAGGGAGGTGTTCGACGTCTCAACTCGGCAGCGCAGGAGCCCTTTCGGCAGAAGCGGAATTATTGTTGAGCGAGACGATTTCACCGCTTAGCACCCACAGGCTCTGTTCACGCCGAACTGCGGCCGCTGGAACAGTTCCAACACGTCGGATTCAGGGTCGGGCACTCATTGCATGCAGCAGCGACAGAGTCAGACTCTCTTCCGGCGCTGGGAACGAAAGCCTGCGGAGCAAGGGATGCGTGAACACGTTGAAATATCCTGCAGTGAACGGCCCGAAGGCTGCCGGGCCTGTAACGATGGGACGGCCCGCCTCGCCGAGGGGAAAACGGCTGGTTCTTGTCGAGCAGGGCCTGGTGGGAGTGGCAGTGAGATATCTGAGCGCGCGGGGTACGCTTTATCGTTTTTCCTTGCCGAACCTGTGGTGACCTTTTTGTCATCGGAGTGTCATCCGCATGGATGTAGCCAGGATGGCATATTCATGCGATGTGAACGATCCCTTTGCTTTCAGCCCTGTGATGTTCTGGTCCGCAAGCGAACAGCGGAAGCTCGGCGTCGCCCGTCGCCGTGCGACACAAGAAGGTGAGGAGCTGTCGTCATGTACGGAAGGATCCCCGGCGCACACGACAGGCGTCGCGGAGACGCTCAGCGAGCGTGACCGCCTGCCGTTGACGGGGGTAGCGCGCAAGGTGTTGACGGAGGCGTTGGAGTGCGGTGTCGATTCGGGTGGAATGCAGGTAAGGGCAGAGATCTAGGAAGAGGTGACCGTGGATGACGGCGGCGTCGACGTGACCCATGTCCAGTTGCATCTCAGCCAGGCGGGCATGGGTCAGGGCGGCGGGCTTGCGTTCGTCCGGGGAGCGGTGACGGGCGGAGGACTGCAGGGCGGCGAGGGCTTGGTCGGGTAGGCTGAGTGCGTGCAGTGTCTGGGCGCGCTGATAGTCCAGGCCGGCGCGGGGATAGGTGTTGAACGGGCCTGTGGCAGCGGTGGCTTGGGCGTGGTGTTCTTCGGCGAGGGCCAGATCGGCGGGCGCACGTCGGCGGTCACCGTGGGCGGCACCGGCGTAGGCACGCTGGGCCAAGAGGAACGCTCGGGGGGCTGGGTCTGCGTGAGCAGGTAACGCGGAGATCGCGGCTTCGGCAAGTTGAAGGGCGTGGCGTAGATGGCCAAGACGTAGAGCCTGGGCGCTCAGTGCGCGCAGCGTGATCGCGTATAGACGGGCGTCACCGGCCCGTGTTGCCAGATCGAGGGCGGTGCGGAAGTAGCGCTGCGCCAACCCAGGGTGGCCGGAGTCGTCATTTGTCAGAGCCAGGAGATGAGTGAGCTGTCCGGCGCCCTGGAGCAGGTCGTTGTGTAGGGCCCCGTTGGCGGGGGCGTGGAGGAGCCGGCCGACCTGGTCGGCGAGGTAGGAGGCGAGCATGGCGCGGACGTGGGCGCCGCCGTGGCGGTCGGCCAGGGTGGCGAAGGTCTGTGTCATCTCCTTCAGAGCTTCGACGTCGCAGGTGGCGACCTGGATGCCGGTAGGTTCTTTCTGCCCCTCGACGGGGAGTGCGCCGAAGTCGGGCAGAGCAGAGGCGGCTGTGGTCACGGCGTAGGCCGTCTTGGCCAAGAACGAACGGCGCTCGGGGTCGGTTTCGGTGCGGCACAGATTCAACAGATGATGCACAGGATCAGCTTCCGCAGACGGCGTAGAGCTTGGCGCTGACGGTGCCTGCGGGGCCGGGGCGAAACCCGCGTCCTGGATCGTGACCAGACGCCCGATGCGCTCGGATAGTGCCGCGGCGATCAGATGAGGGGCGGGAGGACGAGGCCGAGTGCCGGTGAGCCAATGGGCCACCGCAGTACGGTCGTAACGTAACGCGAGTCCTTGGGCCGCGCCCAGGGCTCGCACCGAACGAGCCAGATCGCCGGCACTCCACCCAGCTTCGGCGAGTAGCGCGGCAAGTTTGTTGTTCGGCGCATGGCCGGGCATCCTGTTCCTCTCCGCGAGAGGGGCGGGTCCGTAGATGGCACTACCGCCTCTCAGGCTCTTCTCGGGCATTCGGCGACGAGTCCCGCGTCCCGCCAGCGGGCGAAGAAGGCGTACACGCGCGGCCAGGGCGGGAAGTCCGACGGCTTCGATCGCCACTTGATGCCGTTGTCGACGGGGTAGCGGATCGCGTCGATCATCTGCCGGTGGCAGTAGCTTTCCGGGCGGCCGCCCCGCCCGGCCAGCATCTCGGCACCGGCAGCAGGCCACGCACGAAGCCCACTCGGCATCGCTCATGCCGAACCGTACCGGGGCCGGCGCCCCGGCCGGTCGGCAGCGTTCCCGAGCCTGTGGGCGAGACAGCCACACCCGGGAGTGGACGGACTGGACCGGGCGACCGCGATCACGCGACACTTCGACAACAGGGCCTCTTGCTTCTCACTGGACTCGACATCTGCGAGCTACCGGGAGGCCCGTCCTTCATGCCCGAACATTCGACAACTCATCTGATCCAGCACTCTGTTCGAGGCCCAGCCGACCACCCGAGCGGATAGAGAACAGCCGGTCAGAGAACCTTCCAGCTCCGGAGGGATCTCCGGTGGCGCCTACCGAAGGTTGCGGCGGAGTTCGTGGGGGAGGGTGAAGGTGATGGATTCATCGGCGGTCGTCACGGTCTCGACGTCGCTGTAGCCGCGTTCGGCGAGCCATTTCAGGCCGACGGTGGTGACGCCTTCCAGCCAGGTCTCGTCGATCTCGTGGGCGAATTCGACGAGGTGGGCGGCGGGGGCGCCGGCGTTGCGGGCCACTTCGACCATGCGGGCGGAGTTGGAGGAGTTCTCGGAGCCGACGACGATGACGAGTTCGGTGTTCTCGACGAGTTTCTTCACGGCAGTCTGGAGGTTCTTGGTAGCATAGCAGATTTCGTCGCTGGGCGGTGAGGTCAGGTTCGGGAATCGGGTTTTGAGGGCGTTGACGGTTTCCACGGTTTCGTCGACGGAGAGGGTGGTCTCGGAGAGCCAGACGACTTTCGATTCGTCACGTACGCAGAGGTCGGCGACGTCGCCGGGGCCGTCGACGAGGGTGATGTGGTCGGGGGCTTCGCCGCTGGTGCCGATGACTTCTTCGTGGCCTTCGTGGCCGATCAGGAGGATGTCGTAGTCCTGCGCTGCGTAGCGGACGACTTCCCGGTGGACTTTGGTGGCCAGTGGGCAGGTCGCGTCGATCGTCGCGAGACGGCGTTCGGTGGCTTCGGCGTGGACGGTGGGGGCCACGCCGTGAGCGGAGAACAGGACGATGGCGCCTTCGGGTACTTCGTCGGTCTGTTCGACGAAGATGGCGCCCTTCTTCTGCAGGCTCTGCACGACGTACTTGTTGTGGACGATCTCGTGGCGGACGTAGATGGGGGGCCCGCACTGTTCCAGGGCCTTTTCCACAGCCAGGACGGCGCGGTCCACGCCGCCGCACCAGCCGCGGGGTGAGGCCAGCAGGACCCGGCCGGGCTGCGACGCCGACTTCGGTGGGGGTGTGATGGTCATGTGGTCCTCGATGTGGCGCTGACGGCCAGAGAGCGCAGTACGGCCGTGATGTGGGTGGGCAGGTTGGCGGTGTCCAGGGTGGTCAGTGCGCTCTGGCGCCGCTCGGTGATCATTTCCTCTACCGCTGTTAGGCGCCGGTGTCGGTGAGGACGGTGCGGATCTGGTCTGCGCCGGCATCGATGGGGTGCGGGTTGTCGACGTGGTGGTGCAGGACGCGGCGCTGGGGTCCGTCGGCGTTTTGCAGGGAGAGGGCCATCAGGACGGTGGCTTTGCCTTCCCGTAGGTCGTCCAGGGAGGGCTTGCCGGTGTGGGTGGGGTTGCCGAAGATGCCCAGGAGACCGTCGCGGAGTTGGAAGGCCTCGCCCACGGCCATGCCGCAGGCGGTCAGCGTGGCGCGTATGGCGTCGCCGCCGCCGGGGTCGGCGGAGGGCTGTCCCGCGTGGGAGATGTCGAGGTACTGCCCGTAGATGGTGTCAGCACGCAGGGCGTTGGCGATGGGCAGGACCGCATCCAGCTGTGCGGGGGTGAGGCCGACACCGTGGAGGAGCTGGTCGGCGAAGACGAGGGCGAGGTCGCCCATGAGGATGGCGGCGTGGGTGCTGGTCTGACGGTGGACGGTGGGCTGGCCGCGGCGGGTGTCGGAGGCGTCGGAGATGTCGTCGTGGATGAGGGCGAAGGCGTGGAACATCTCCAGTGACGCGGCGGCCCTGATGACCGGGTCGGGGGTGCCGGTGCCTCCGGCGGCCTGCCAGCCGGCTACGCACAGCACGGGTCGGATGGGTTTGCCGCCCGCGCCGAGGAAGCCGCTCAGCGCCTGGGCTGCCTGCTGCGGCAGGATGCGGTCAAGTGCGCTGTGGGTCTGGGTGGCCAGGAAGTCGGTGAGGACGGTGTCCACCGCGCGGCGTACCGCGTCCTGGTCGAAGAGTGTGGGCGGGGCTTGGACGCTCATGCTTGTGTCTCCCCTTCCGTGTCGGTGGGGGCGAGTTGTTCGCCCAGGCGTATCGCTTCCTCGACCAGGGCGTCGACGATTTTCGACTCGGGGACTGTCTTGACGACCTCGCCCTTGACGAAGATCTGTCCTTTGCCGTTGCCGGATGCCACTCCGAGGTCGGCTTCGCGGGCTTCGCCGGGCCCGTTGACGACGCAGCCCATTACCGCGACGCGCAGCGGGTAGGGGAAGCCGTCCAGTGAACCCCGTGATCCTGGACACTCGATCTTTATGCCGCGAAAAAGGGATGACCCCTACTCCTGGGGGTCAAGGGGTCGCAGGTTCAAATCCTGTCGTCCCGACTGGAGACAGTCGCGGATCAAGGGCCGGTTTCGGAGCAATCCGAAACCGGCCCTTGATCGTTTTCGGTAGTGAGTGCGGCACGCCGAGGTGTGCGGAGGGTGCTCGGTCGCCCGTGGCCGGCGTCTCAGGGGCTCGGCTGTTCCGGCACCGGACCGCTCATGACCTGGTACGGATGTGCAGGGCGAGCGCGCCGGCGGCCGCGAGCGCGCCCGATCCGACCAGTGCGAGCGTGGCCGGGGAGCCGAGCACCCGGTACGGACCGATGGCCAGTACGGAGCGCCGTGCCTGGATGGACAGCGCACTGGCGGTGCTCTGAACGGACCCCAGCGACACCAGGGACAGGGCGGAGCCGATCGAGCCGACGGACACCGACGAGCCGATGGACCCGATGGACAGCGCGCTGCCGACCGAACCGATGGACAGCACGGATCCCACGGAGGCGATGGACAAGAACGAGTCCTTCGACCACAGGGAGAGCGAGGAACGCCCGGGCGGGCGGGAGGAGATGTTCGTCATGGGAGGCATTGTGCCGGGAGAGGGGCCGAGGCGGGTGTAGCCACCGGTGGCACCCCTCGCCGTTTCCCGCTGGTCAGGCGCCGCCCTGAAGGCTCTTCAGGAATCTGGCCGCCACCGGTCCCGCGTCGGCGCCGCCCGAGCCCCCGTCCTCCAGCATCACGCACCACGCCAGGTCGCTGCCGCCCTGGTAGCCGATCATCCAGGCGTGGGTGCGCGGCGGCTTCTCCTCGCCGAACTCCGCCGTCCCGGTCTTGGCGTGCGGCTCCCCGGGAATGCCCGTCAGGGCGCTCCCCGCTCCGTACGTCACCGTCGCCCGCATCATGTCGCGCAGGTCACCGGTCACCGACGGGTCGAGCGGCACCTTCGCCTCGTGCTTCTTCTTGACCGCGTCGGGCACCAGCACCGGCTGTTTGAAGGTGCCCTCCTTGACCGTCGCCGCGATCGACGCCATCACCAGGGGGGACGCCTGCACCCGGGCCTGCCCGATGGTGGACGCCGCGAGGTCGTTGTCCGACGTGCTCACCGGGACGGAACCGTCGTACGTCGTGTCGCCCACATCCCAGACCCCGCCGATCCCGAAGGCCTCCGCGGCGTCGTGCAGGGCCGAGCCGCCCACCTCGGCGCGGTGTTCCACGAACATGGTGTTGCACGACTTGGCGAACGAGTCCTTGAAGGTCGAGCCGGCCGGCAGCGTGAACTGGTTCTGGTTCTCGAACCGCTGCCCGTCGACGTGCGCGAACTTGGGACACTTCACCACGTCCGAGGGCTTCATGCCCGCCTTCAGCATCGCCGCCGTCGTCACCACCTTGAACGTCGAACCGGGTGGGTACCGCCCTGCCAGCGCCCGGTTCAGGCCGCCCGCCGGGCGGTTGGAGACGGCCAGGATGTTCCCGGTCGAGGGCTCCAGGGCGATCAGTGCCGCGTTCACCTTCAGCCCCTCCATGGCAGCGGCGGCGGCGCTCTGCACCTTCGGGTCGATCGTGGTCCTCACCGGTGTGCCGGGCTTCGCGGAGCTCTTGGTGAGCGAGGCCTCGGCCTGGCCCGACTGCCGGTCGGCGATCACCACCTCACTGGTGGCCGCGCCGTCGCCGCCTCTCAACTGCTTGTCGTAGCGCGCCTCCAGTCCGAAGGTGCCCTTGCCCTGTTCGTCCACCGAGCCGCGCAGCGAGGCGGCCTGCAGGTCCTCGCCGTTGGTGTCGAGCACGGCTGCGCGCTCGGCCACCGCCTTCAGCGCGAGCGTCTGTCCGGGCTTCAGCCGGGGGTGGATCATCGGGGAGCCGAACTCCACCGTCCACTGCTCCGCCTTCTTGACCAGCGTCGCCTCGGACTCGTAGCTGAACAGGCCGACGGCCGGGACGGTGAACCGCGCGGTGTAGGGGACCGTCACATCGCCCTTGTCGTTCTTCTTGCCGTCCCCCGCCGACAGCTCCGCCTTGGTGGGTTTCAGATTGGTCGTCACCGAGGTCAGCAGGGACTCGGCGTTCTCCGGCGAGTCGGACAGGGCAGCCGCCTTCGCGGCCTGGCCCGCCCCCCACGCGTCGAGGAACGACTGCAGCCGCTCGGTCGCCGCGGCCACCTCGGGGTCCTCCGCCCCGTCCCCGGACCATGCCCGGTACCCCCACCAGCCCGCGCCGGCCGCCAGGACGACGGCCACCGCCACTCCCAGCACCGCTCCCGTGCGTGGTCCGCGACGCCTCGCGCGGTCATGACGTGCCATCTGCTGCAAGGTGGGGTCCGACACTTGGCGTTGTCTCCTCGTCTGCTGCGGATACCTCTCCCGCGACCGGACCGCTTCCGATCACCTGTCCGACACGCTAACCGCTGCCCCCCGGCGCGGGGCCACCGCGGAGAGCGCCGGGAGAGTGAGTCGAGAGCGGACCGGGAGCGGGTGGCGCGAAACAGCGGGTGGCACGACGGGCGGGCCGGTGGCGCCCCGCCGTCGGGGGACGCCACCGGCCCGCCCGGGCCGCGATGGAGAGCCAGGTCAGTCGCGCGGCGTGAAGGCCACCACGTCGCCGGCGCGTTCGCCACCGGAGAGCTGCCCGAAGCGGTCGGTGCGGATGTAGACGCGGTGCAGCCACCGGTCCGCCCCGTCCCAGCGCGGTGTGAACGGCGTACGAGCGTGTGTCGTACGGAAGTTGTCGATGATCAGGACGTCACCCGGGATCAGGTGCACGGACTCGGTGATCTCGTCCAGCGCCTTGGAGAGCGACTCCACCGCCTCGACGTCCCGGGGGTCCTCGGGTGCCAGCAGCTCCCGGTCGTAGCCGAGCAGCGGGTCGGCCGGATCGCCGTAGAGCGGCTTCACCTCGGCGATGGCGCCCGGGTCCTCGACCCCGCCGCGGAAGGCGACGTCGACACAGCACGGCACCTTGTGGTCGAAGAGGTGGCTGCGGAAGGCCTCCGGGACCAGCGGCAGCGCCTTGCGGATCGAGCCGACCAGGGTCGCGGCCCTGCGCTCGTGGTCGGCGCGGGAGCACGCGAGCATCACGTAGTTGGGCTGGAGCCGGTGGTACGCCATCTCCGTGTGGAACTCCAGCAGGGTCTCCGAGGTCTCCGAGGAGAGGTGGTGCGCGCCGGGGGAGGGGTACACGTCGTGGTAGACGGTGCCGCTGCGAAGCTCCTTGTACCCGGTGTGCAGGCCGAGCCGGCGGCCGACGACCGCGAGCATCGCCTCCATGGTGAGCAGCGGGCGCTCCACCGGGGCCGGAGTGGTCTCCGGCGTGGGCGGCAGCTGGCCCTCGGGCTCGACCGGAAGGCCGCGGAGCAGGAGGTAACCGTCCTGGTTGCCGGACGCGTTGAAGGCGTCGAGCGCCTCGGCGATCGAGGCCGGGAGGTCGCCGGACGCCTCCTTCGCGGCACCGAGGAAGGCCGGGAGGTCCGCACGTGGCACCGCGGGCAGGCGCGAGGCGAGTGCCAGGAGTTCGTCGCGGAGTTCGGAGCAGTCGATGACGGTCACGCGTCGTTCCTTCCTTTGATGTGAGCGCGGGCGTACTGGTAGAGCAGTTCCGCGCCTATCTCGGTCGCCAGGACGGAGGTGATCCCGGCGTGGTCGTACAGGGGCGAGACCTCCATGACGTCGAAGCCGACCGGCCGCAGCTCGCCCACGCAGCGCAGCAGGGCCAGCACCTCGCGGGAGGAGAGCCCGCCGGGCGCGGGGGTCCCGGTACCCGGGGCGAAGGCGGGGTCCGCCACGTCGATGTCGACCGACACGTAGACGGGCCGGTCGCCGATGAGCTCCTTGACGAGGGCGTGGGTCCCGGCGACGCCGGTCTCGACGAACTCGTCGGTGGTGACGACCCGTACCCCCTTGCCGCGGGCGTAGTCCAGCGAGTCGGGCTGGGGGTTGTGGCCCCGGATCCCGATCTGCACCGTCCGCGCGGGGTCGATGATGCCCTCGTCGATGGCGTGCCGGAACGGCGTCCCGTGGTGGTACTCGCCCCCGTAGAAGGCGGGGTTGGTGTCGGAGTGGGCGTCGAGGTGGACCACGGCGACGGGGCCGTGCTGCTCCGCCACGGCGCGCAGGGCCGCCAGGGTGAGCGAGTGGTCGCCGCCGAGCATCAGGAAGGCGACGTTGTCCTGGAGGAGGCCGCGCAGGTGCCGGTGGGCCGTCTCCATGGCGATGTGCATGTTGAACGGGGTGAGGTCGATGTCCCCGCCGTCCACGCAGTCGATGAGTTCGAAGGTGCCCGGCCCCCGGTCGATGCCGACCCCGTGGATCAGGCCGGACTCGTTGCGGATGGCGCGGGGGCCGAAGCGGGCACCCGGCCGGTAGCTCGTGCCCCCGTCGTACGGGGCGCCGATGACGACGACGTCGCGGCCGGTGGGCTGCGGATCGTGCGGCAGGCGCATGAAGGTGGGGATCTGCGCATAGCGGGGCGAGATCGCGGTGTCGACACGTTCCACGGCGTCATCCCTCCTGTCGGACGGGCCGCGGACGGCCGCTACGGAGTCTGGGGCGGTTCACTCGGTCTCCTTCAGCCGCGCGGCCACCTGGTGCACGGCGTCGGCGGTGCTCACCTCGGCGGGTGGCAGCCCCTCGACGACCACCCGGTCGAAGATCTCCCGCACCACCTGGGACTTGGCCCGGTGAACGTCGGCCTCCGGTACCCCGGCGTCCATCAGCAGGAGGCTGAAGGACGACGTCGTCCCCGAGCCCTCGTGCACCCCGAGCTTCGGCCGGTTGACCGTCTCCTGCGGGAGCAGGGCGCTCATCGCCTCGCGCAGGACCCATTTGTCGCGGCCGTAGCGGCGCTTCAGCCCGGCCTCCAGAGGGACCAGCAGGTCCAGTACGTCGCGGTCCCAGTACGGATGGGTCGACCAGTGGCCCTGGATGCCGGAGAGCACCGGGGTCATCTCGTTGAGCCCGTCGAAGGTGGCCATGTCGAGCGCCACCGCCGTGTCCAGCTGGGGCAGCCTGTCCTCCCGGTGCATGCCGGCGAGGGGGATGTCCGCGCCGTAGCCGGTGAGGATGCGGCGGGCGGGCCCGTCGAGCGCCCGGTACAGGGCGGTGAGCGGCAGCAGGTACTCGATGATGTCCGGGTCGACGGACTCGGACGCCCAGATCGCGTACGGGAGCTGGCCGAGCAGGTCCGCCGTGGGGACCGTGATCTCCCGGTGGGCCGAGCCGAGATGTGTGGCGACCACGCGTGCCTCGGCGAACTCGTTCGCGGTGTCGGTGCCCATGGACAGCGTGTCCAGGGGGCCGTCGGTGTGTGCGGCGGCGAGTGCGGCGACACCGGAAGAATCGATTCCTCCGGAGAGCACCACCAGCGGGGTGGTGCCGCCGGTGCGAGCCCGGACGGCCCGCTCCAGCGTCTCCCGCACGGCCGCCGTGGCGTCGGCCTCGTGCATGATCCGCCGGGACACCGGCGGCGTCCAGGTCCGGGAGGCCGCCGCGGTACCCGTACGGACATCGAGGTCCAGGACCGTGCCGGCCGGCACCTGGTGGACGCCCGGAACCCTGCGGACCCTGCGGGCCTCGGCGACGGGCCGCCCGGACGGCGGGGCCTGGGCGGTCGCCGGGACGAGGGCCTTGATCTCGGTGGCGGCCAGGACACGGCCGGGCACCGGAAGGGCGTAGAGCGGGACGGAGCCCGCGTGGTCGGTGGCCAGGAGCACACGGTCGCCGAGGGCCGCGACCGCCGCGAACCGGCCGTTCAGCAGCCGGAAGGCGTGCAGGTCGTAGACGCCCAGCAGTGCGAGCAGCAACTGCGCGTCCGTGCGGGGTTCGGTGCCGGCGGGGAGGAGGGTGAGCAGTTCCTCCCGGTTGTAGAGCTCGCCGGCCAGGACGAGTGCCGTGTCGCCGAAGCGGGCCACGGCGTCGCCCGCCGAGCCCGAGTGCACGAGTACGGCGTTCAGGGTCTGGTTGCGGAGGGCCTCGGCCACGGTCTCGTGGGCGCCCCGGGTGGCGAAGACCGGCCCGGGGGCCTGGTCCCCGCCCAGCTGGGCGGAGACCAGGAACCCCGTGGCGGCGGGGAGTGTGTGCGCCATGATCAGATGCTCAGGGCTCCGAAGCCGCCGGAGGTGAAGTCGTAGTTCACCGGGACCTCGATCAGGAACGGGCGGCCGAGGCCGGCTCCCTTGCGCAGAGCGGCGAGCAGGTCCTCGCGGGAGTTCGCCTTCACGGCCTCGACACCGTTGGCGCGCGCGAGTTCGGTGAAGTCGACCCCGGTGAACTTGACGGCCGGGTCGTGCGAGCGCTGGTGGCCGAGGTTCTGGTAGAGCTCGATCAGTCCGTTGGTGTCGTTGTTGACGACGACCGTCACGATCGGCAGGTTCAGCCGGGCGATGGTCTCCAGGTCGGAGCTGTTGGAGTGGAAGCCGCCGTCCCCCGCGATGAGGAAGGTGGGCTGGCCGGGACGGGCCATCTGGGCGCCGATCGCCGCGGGGATGCCGTAGCCGAAGCTCGAGCAGCCGGCCGAGGTGAGGAAGCCGAAGGGCTGGTCGGCGCGGGCGAAGAGCACCCCGTAGTGCCGGAAGAAGCCGATGTCGGAGACGATCGTGCCCTCACCGGCGGCGGCGGTCTCCGCCATGACCGTGTTCATGGAGTCCATCACCTGGTGGACGCGCATGCCGTCGTCGTACTCGGTGGGGTCGGCAAGGAACTCGGCGATGCGCTCGCGCAGCGGGGTGATGTCGTGCGGGGTCTTGCTCGCGAGGTCCGAGGTGGCGGAGTCCAGGTGCTCGACGAAGGCCAGGACGTCGGTGACCACGTCGATGTCGGGACGGTAGACCCGGGGGATCGGGTTGACCGTCGGGGAGACGCGGACGGTCTTCTTCTCGGCGCCGCGGGTCCACATCGAGGGGCGCAGGTCCTCGGCGTAGTCGTAGCCGAGGGTCACGACGACGTCGGCCGGGCCGAAGAGGGTCTCCAGGGCGGGGAACGACAGGATGCCGTCCATGTATCCGGTGACGGCGCCGTAGTTCAGGCGGTGGCCGTGCGGCAGGACACCCTTGGCGATGTACGTGGTGATGACCGGGACGTCCAGGCGCTCGGCCAGGGCCCGTATCGCGGGGACCGCGCCGGAGCGGATGGCCGCCGCGCCGACGACGAACACCGGGTGCTCCGCACCGGCGACCAGGGCCGCGGCCTCGTCGGCGGTGGCCTCCCAGCCCGCCTGGACGGCGCCGACCGGCTTGGCCGGGGTGCGCGCGGCCGGGTGGTCGATCGAGGTGTCGATGTCCGCGCCGAGCAGGTCGACGGGGACGGAGATGAAGCTGGGGCCGACGGGCTCGGTCATCGCGGCGGCGACGGCGGAGTCGACCAGGTCGGTGATCTCGTCGGGACGCTGGAGTTCGACCGCGTACTTCGTCATGGGGCGCATGACGGCGACGGAGTCCAGGCACTGGTGGGTGTCGTTGGGGAAGATGTCGTGCGACTCGGACTGGGCGGCCAGCGCGATCACCGGCGAGCGGTCCAGGATCGAGGTCGCCACGCCGGTCGCGAGGTTCGTCATACCGGGACCGAGCGTCGCCCAGCAGGCCTGCGGGCGGCCGGTGATGCGGGCCAGGACGTCGGCGGCGACGCCGGCGGTGAACTCGTGCCGGGTCAGGACGAAGTCGATACCCGGTGCCTCGTCGAAGAGGATGGAGGCGGCTTCGCGGCCGACGACACCGAACACCGTCTGCACACCGTGCTCGTTGAGACGCTTGAGCAGTGCGTGTGCGGCCGTCGGGTTGTTGCTGGGCTTGGTCGATACACGGGACATGCGGCGTCGTCTCCAGGATTTCGACGGGATGCGGAATGTCGTCACCGTGCCGGGGCGCTCTCTCCACCGCCTCTCCAGCGCCTATCCGACCGCGCTGTAGTGCGCTTCGAGGCGGCCCGGGGACTGGTTCGGGCCCTGTCCTCCGTCTACTGTGATAGATGAATAGGAATACAGTCACCCGCATAAAGAAGCCGCTGAGGGAAGAAGGCGATCATGACCGGTACGACCACCCGGGACCCCGCGGGGTTCGTGGTGCACACCGCCCCGGCGGGACTCTCGGACGACGGGCGGGACGACTTCACGGTCCTGGCCTCCACCGTGCCCACGCAGGTCAGCGCGGTGTTCACCAAGTCACGCTTCTCCGGCCCGAGCGTGGTGCTCAGCCGGGCGGCCGTGGCCGACGGGCAGGCGCGCGGAGTGGTCGTCGTCGCCCGGAACGCCAACGTCGCCACCGGCCCGGAGGGGGAGAGCAACGCCCGCGAGGTGCGGAACTCGGTGGCCGCGGAGACCGGGCTTCCCGAGGGCGAGCTGCTGATCGCCTCCACCGGCGTGATCGGCCTCCAGTACCCCATGGAGCAGATCCGGGCACACATCAAGACACTCTCCTGGCCCTTCCCCGAGGGCGGCTTCGACCGGGCCGCGCGCGCCATCATGACCACCGACACCCGGCCCAAGGAGGTCAGGGTGCGGTGCGGGGAGGCCACGCTCGTCGGCATCGCCAAGGGGGTGGGGATGCTCGAGCCCGACATGGCGACCCTGCTGACCTTCTTCGCCACCGACGCCCGGCTGCCGCGGGAAGTGCAGGACCGGATCTTCCGGAACGTCATGGACCGCACGTTCAACGCCGTCTCCATCGACACCGACACCTCGACCAGCGACACGGCGGTCCTGTTCGCCAACGGGCTGGCCGGCGACGTGGATCCCGCGGAGTTCGAGGACGCGCTGCACGAGGTGGCCCTCGCCCTGGTGAAGAACATCGCCTCCGACGGCGAGGGGGCGAGCAAGCTCATCGAGGTGCGGGTCACCGGGGCCCGGGACGCCGCGCAGGCCAAGCGCGTGGGCAAGACCGTGGTCAACTCGCCGCTGGTCAAGACCGCGGTGCACGGCAGCGACCCCAACTGGGGCCGGGTCACCATGGCGATCGGCAAGTGCACCGACGACACCGACATCCTCCAGGAGAACGTCACCGTCCGGTTCGGCGGGACCCAGGTCTACCCGCAGAGCGCCGACGGCCCCGGCGACGCCGAACTGCGGGCCGCGGTCGCCGAGCACATGCGCGGCGGAGAGGTGGTGATCGGCATCGGACTGGGTATCGGAGAAGGGGAGTTCACCGTCTACGGTTGTGATCTGACGGAGGGATACGTACGGCTGAACTCCGAGTACACCACCTGATCCGCCACGCCCCGGCCCCGCCACTGACTCAAATGTGCCGCCTCGACACGTCCGCTCCGTAGGGTGACGTGTGATCAGCACAAAGTGAACGAGGTGGCGCATGGGTCAGTCGCGAAGGTCGGTTCTGCAGGGAGCCCTGGGTGTCGGGGCGGCGGGGCTGCTGGTCGGCGGTGCCGCCCCACTGTCGGCCGTGTATCCGCGTTCGGCACCGAAGGGCACCCCGATCGGTCTGCGCTGGCTCGGAGTGGCCGGGTGGGAGCTGTCCTTCGCGGGCCGCAGCATCCTCTTCGACCCGTATCTGAGCCGGATGCCGTACGCCGACGCCGACGGCGGCCTCGATCCGGCACTGCCGCTGCGCCTTGACCCCGAAGCGGTCGAGCACGTCGCGGAGAAGGAGCTGACCGGTGCGCCGGAGCTGGTCCTCATCAGCCACGGGCACTTCGACCACCTCGCCGACGTGCCGCACCTGCTGTCCCGGCCGGGCTGGAGGAGCCGGCGGGTGCGGACGCTCTGCGACACCACCTCGCGGAACCTGCTGGCCGCGATGGGTACCCCCGCGCACCGCATGGCCGACGTGGTCGCCGTGAACGGAGGCGACCACCTGCAGTTCGACGGCTACAGCGTGGAGGTGTTCCGGAGTCTGCACAGCAGGCAGAAGGACTACTCGTCCTTCGCCCCCGGGGCGCGCGACGACGTCCCCGCGCGGCCCCGGACCCTGGGTGACCTGGTCGAGGGGCAGACCCTGGCCTTCCAGGTGTCGGTCGAGGGCGGGCAGTCCGTGCTCCTGACCGGTACCAGCAACGTCGCCGAGCGTGAACTGGCGGGTGCGCGGCCCGACGTTGCGGTGATCGGGATGAGCGGCCACGAGGTCGTCCACGGCTATCCGGACCGGCTGCTGACCGCCCTTGGCTCGCCCTCCGTCCTCCTGCCCTGCCACCACGACGACATGGTGACGCCGCTGGGCGACTCGGGGATCTCCCGTACGACGACCCCTGGCGCGGCGGCGGCGCTGGCCGAGGCCGCCGAACGCCGGGCGCCGGGTGCCGGGACGCGGGTGCTGGACCCCCGGCATCTGGAACTGCTCGACGTCACGGGGCTCCCGGTCGCCTGATCCCGCGGTCGCCCCGGTTCCGCGCGAGGCCGGAGCCTTCGGGGTCCCCGGACCCGGGGAGCCTCGTGCCCCGAGGTGTGGCTCCCTCGCGCCCGGAGTCGTCGATTCCGGTGCCCGGAGCCGTCGATTCCGGTGCCCGGAGGCTGCGCCACCGGGGCCGCGGTGCGTCCGGTCGTCGCGTTTCGGCTCCCGCAATCCTGACGTACCGTCCGTCGGCGTACGGTTTCCGCCATCACTGGACTAGACCTCTGAGGTGGCGATTCGCGGTCCGGATCGGAGCGCTGGGTAACCTCACTCACCACGCGTAGTCCCCGCTTTCTTCACGGCGGACGCACATCCTCCGCCGGGGCGCGACGTTCCGGGGGTCGTGCCCGGTCCCGTGTCGAGGTGCTCCGGATCCGGTGATTACTCCGCGCAATTCGCGATCATGTAAACCGGCCACTTCGTCCTGCACCCGCCACCTGCGGTTTTCCACGGTCAGCATTTTCGCTGGGCTCGGTACGACAGTTTTCAGCCGTGCCGATCCGGGCGTCGTTGACGCGGCAAGGTTGGCTTATTACTGTCCGGACTCGATAGGGCAGAACCCCGCTACGCGCGTAGTGGTCGAAGCCAGGACCACTGCATTCCCTCCACCGAACAGCGCATCCCAAGACATTGCGTGCGAATATCCAGCAGTTCATGGCAGGGGAATCAAGTCATGGACGGCAGAACGGGAGACCCCTATGGCCGGCGTCCAGATTCGAATACTCGGTCCGATCTCCATGCTTTCCAGGAACATTCCGGTCCCGCTCGCCGGGCAGCGGCAGCTCCGGGTTCTCACCGCGCTCGCACTCGTGTCGGGCAGGGCCGTCAGTACGCCCGAACTCATCACCCACCTATGGGGTGAGCGTCCGCCCCGGACCGCCCCCGGTCAGCTCCAGACGAGCGTGTGGATGATCCGCCGCTCGCTCGCAGCGGTCGGCGCGCCGCAGGAAACCGTCCTGTCGACGGCTTCCGGTTACCAGCTCGACTCCGCCCACTGCGAGATCGACAGCGACATCTTCCGTCGCAACGTCGCGACGGCGAAGAAAATGGTACGGGCCGGACTCACGGAGGAGGCTCTGGACCTCCTCAAGGAGGCGCTCGCCCTCTGGCGGGGGCCCGCTCTCGCCACGATTTCGAGCAGTGCGCTACAGACCCGTGCCGCCCGGCTGGAAGAAGAACGCGTCGCCGCACTGCAACAGCGCATTTGCCTGGAAATTTCTCTGGGCCAATACGAGGAGGCAATCGGTGAGCTCACCGACCTCATAGCCCTGCACCCTCTGCGGGAAGAGCTGTACGCGCATTTGATGCAGGCGCTGTATCTCTCCGGTCGGCAGGCAGATGCCCTCGCCGTCTTCCGGAGGGCCCGAAACACGCTGACCGACGAGCTGGGCATCTACCCCGGCCCCAGGCTGACCACGCTGGAGCGGGCGATCCTCCGGCAGGACGCCGACATGCTCTCCGCCGTGCCGGGCATGGCCCGGTACTGACCCTGGTCAGCGTCCCACAGCCGCGCTCCCCGACATGGCTGCCGGGGAGCGCTTCGGCGTGCCACGGACCTGAGCCCGTCCGGGCGGTCCCGGCCGCCCCCTCCCGGGACGGCCGGCCGCAGCCCTGGTCCGAGCCCGCACCGCACCGCGTCGGCCGGTGCCGCCGGACGGACACCCGCGGTGCGGTCAGGCACACCAGGGCGGCCGGTGAGTCCCAGGTCCGGTCTCGGTCCGGTCCGCAGTACGTGCACGCCCCCGGGACGAGCGGACAGCACGGGAGCGGGGCCGCCGCACCCGCCTCACCGCTCTCCGCCGGTGCTCGCGTGCCCTCCCCGCAACCGCACGGGGAGGGCACGCGAGGTGTGGTGGGTCAGAGACCCATGCCCTGCATCGTCCGCTCCAGGGAGTCCGCGTACAGGCGGGCTCCTCCGACCTTCGGATGGAAGGACTGGGCAGAGGCCCCGAGTTGCAGGATCGGCCAGTCGATCGCGGGCTCGTCGCTCTGCACCAGGTCCAGCACGATGCCGTGGACCTGCTCCGAGTCACCGCAGACCGCCTTCCCCGCGAAGTTCTGGGCGGGGTTGGAGTACCAGGCCTTGGTGCCGGCGGCCTTGGCGTCGTCGACGGCGCCCTGCATCTCGGTGGCGAGGGTGCCCGCCATGCCGTTCAGCCAGGGGGCCTCCTCGGTACCGATGCCGGGGATGCACTGCCCCGACTTCTCCAGCAGCGGCGGGTACCCCATCAGGACGATCTTGGCGTTCGGAGCCTTCGCCTGGATCTTCTTCAGGGCGTCCGTGATGGCCGGCCGCACCCGTTCCTTCGCCAGTCGCGTGGCCGCCACGCCGATGTCCAGCCCCTGGTAGGCGGCGTCGTCCACCCGCTTGTCATCGTCGTCGAACTTCTGGTTCTGGCACAGCGTCGGCCAGCCGATGCCGCCGAAGATGCACTTCTGGATGATGTAGGCGAACCGGGCGTCGTTGCCGCCGATCGAGATCGTCACCAAGCTGGTGTTCTGGTCGAGGTAGCCCTTGGACAGCTGGGGCAGCTCGCCGTTCTCACCGACGCTCGCGATGTTGTAGGTGCGGGCGCCCGAGCAGGCGATCAGGTGGTAGTCCATCGCCGCGGACCGGCTGTCGTCCATGGATCCCACGGACGCCGAGCGGCCCGGGATCGTGGCCTGGCGGGACCACGCCTTGGTCGAGCGGTGGCAGGCGTCGCGGGTCGACGGGGTGCCGGGGTCGCGGTAGTTGGTCTCCTTGTAGTAGTCGACACCGCCGGCGGCCGAGGCGCCCTCACCCGAGGAGTAGGAGTCGCCCATCGCGACGACCATGTCCTTGGGCTTGGCCGTCAGCTTCTGGAACCCGACCGCGTCCCACGCGACGTCCTCGGACCCGCTGCCGTCGGCCGCGTGCGTGGACAGCGAGACCTTCGGGGTGGAGGTGAACTGGAACACCCCGAGGGAGACCCACTTGTTCTCCATGACGCGCTGCGGGTGCACCCGTACCGGACTGCTGCTGTTGGTGCCGGAGATGGTGTAGGAGGCCTGCCTGGTGTGGGCTCCGTGGTCGGGGAGGTGCACCCAGACCCGGGCCCAGCCGGTCATGCCGTTGGTCAGTGTCCAGGTGCCGGTCGTGCGCATCCGGGCGCCTTCGGCCGTCGCCTGGTCCCTGGTGTGTCCGAACCAGAAGTGGTTGCCGTAGCCGGCCCCGATCTGATGCGTGTCGATCTTGCCCGGGTAGTTGGCCCCGCTGGCCGTGAAGTTGAAGCCGAAGGTGCCGGGTGAGGTCGTCGCCCCGCAACTGCGCGCCGGTGAACCGGCCGGGGTGACGCCCGAGGCCACGTCGTCGATCACGTACGTCCCGGACGGCAGCCCGCTGGAGCACCGGGGCGGGTACGCGTTGCCGTCGGGTTGTTCCGGGTAGGTGGTGTCGAAGCGGTGCAGGGCGAAGCCGCAGGTCGCCGCGGACTCGCAGTTCTTCCAGGCGGCCTTCTTGTTCCACCAGCAGTGCAGGAAGAACTCGTCCGACGGGTTGTTCAGCTGGCAGGCGCCGTTGGTGCTGGTGTCGCTGTCGGTGATCTTGCTGGGGTCGCAGTTGTTGGACGAGTCGCAGAACGTCCCGACCGGCGGCTTGGCCGAGGTGCGGTAGATCGGGTCCGTCCACCAGGCGGCCCGGTAGCCGGGCTGGAAGTCGCCGGGGGCGAACATCGCGGAGATCGGGCGGGCGGCCCAGCCGATCACCTTCTCCTGGTACGGCCAGTCCTGCGGGTGGGCGGCGTGGGAGTAGTCGTCCCCGCCGGCCGAGTTCTCCAGGAACGGGGTGCGGTTGGCCTTCCACAGCGCGTTGGCCGGGTTGTTGGTGTAGCCGACGCCCCAGTGGCCGCCGTGCGAACCGGCCGAGGACTGCGGGTAGAAGCCCGAGTTGTACGCCCAGAGCGCGAAGAACCAGTTCTCGATGTACTCCGGGCCGCCGTCGTTGACGGTCATCCCGGCGCCGTACGTCTGGTTCCACTTGTCCACGAGGATGTTGACGCCCGCGGAGATGTTGGCCGTGTAGTCGAGGGCGACGGCCTCCTGCTTCTGCACGGACAGCGCGGTCTCGCCGGGCTTCTCGTGGCCCGCCTTGCGCATGCCGTCGGTCACCTGGACGATGCCGTAACCGCAGTCCGCGTTCGCCCAGTTGATCGCCCACGGGTCCGGTGTCTCGCCGTCGGAACCATGGCTGATGCCGTAGAAGTTGCCGATCAGGGTGTTCGCCGTGACACCCGGTACGGCGAATCGGGTCGCCTGCCACATGTTGGATTCCTGGGCGGTGACGCCCAGCATCACCTGTGCGGGGATGTGGTAGCCGTCGGCCGCGTCAGGCGTTCCGTTGGGGTCGCCCGCCATGGTCTTGAGCGGGAAGAGGGACTGCGGCTGGTAGGCCGACATCCCGGTGTTCTTCCAGTTGGCGGCGCGGGAGACGTGCGTGTTCAGTTTCCCGACCACGGCCTGGTCCACCGCCCACTCGACCTGACGCGGGGTCGGCTGGAAGGCCTGTTTGCGGACGTCACCGCGCGCCACCGAGCAGTAGCGCTCGTCCTCGACCGGGTTGGTCGGGGAGCCCGCGGCGAGCGCCGGTGCGGCAGCCGCGGTGCCACGGGTCAGCGCCGGTGAGGTGGCCAGGCCCGCCGCGGTCTTCGCGGTGGAGCCGAGCGTCGTGCCGGGCCGGGAGTCGAGGGTGACGCTGCGCCCGGTGTCGAGGATCTTCATCGCGGTACGGGCGGTCCGCGCCGAGGCGGCCTCCTGCGGGGAGATCCTGGAGTCCTTGCCGTCCGCCCACGCGGTGGTGACGGCGGCCTCGCCCCTGGTGGACAGGACCGCGTCCTTGGCCACCGAGGCGGGCATGCGCACGGACGCGGGCAGGGTGCCGGTGGCCTCGGCCTTCCCGGTGACGTACACCGTGCCGGTGCGGGCGGAGCGGGCCAGGTCGAAGTCGGAGAGGGCGCCGGTGGCCACGCGACGGGTCGTGCCGGTGGCGCCGGCGGAGCCGAAGAGCGCGGCCGGGGCGCGCCGGACCTCGGCCCGCTCGGTGACGGCCTTCGTCTTCGCGTTCTTCGCGCGGGTGCCGGGCCGGTCGATGTACACGACCGAGCCGTCCGCGGCGGCGGTGAGCTGGAAGGGGACTGCGGCGGTGCGGGCTGCGACGCGCACGTCGCCGGAGGGTGCCACCCGGACCAGCCGGGCGCCCTGCGCGGCCGCGTAGCCGTCGGCGAGCGGGACGGCGGAGGTGACCTGGCCGGGCAGTTCGAGCGGCTTCGCCGCCTTGCCGCTCGCCGTGTCCACCCCGATGAGGCGGGTCTCGTTGCGCTCCGACTCGTCGTCGGAGAACTGTGAGAAGACCGCCTTCTCCGTGTTGCCGCACCCGGGCGAGAAGTAGCTCAGGCTGGACTGCACGGGAAGCTTGGTGACCGCGCCGGTGGTCAGGTCCACGATCGCGGTGAAGGCGCCGCGGGTCAGCAGCGCGGGCTTGTTGGTGAAGGTGCGGGGCGCGTAGGTGACGGCTGCGCGCTTGCCGGACGCGGTGAGGCAGGCGTTGCCGATCCAGGTGTCGGTCTCGAAACCCGGCTCGGACAGGGTCGCCGCGGTCCGCCAGTGGTAGCCGTCCCCGGCGGCGGCGACCATGACGTGGAAGCCGGTCGCGTCACCCGAGGTGGTCCAGGCCAGGTCGTCGGACGTGCGGTAGCCGGAGCCGAGGAGCGCCGCGCGGTCGTCGGCGGGTACGGCCTCGGGGAGTTCGGCGGGGCCGGGCTCGGCGGCGTCGGCCTCGTCCTTCTGCGACCAGCCCTGAGCCGCTCCCGGCGGAGGGGTGGGGGTCTTGGCCATCGAAACCGACGGGTAGCCCGCCAGCAGTGCCGCCGCGGCGACAGTTATGACAGGTATATGCCATCTTTTTCTTCGGGACACGTGGTGCTCGCCTCGTTCCGGACGCCCGGGTCGCGCGTGGGGGGAAGCGGGTCCGCTTCGCGCGTGGGGGGCCGCGAGCACATCACCCGGAACTCTTCCCCGCCTCTTTCCCGCCTCTCCCGCTATACCGACCCGCCGTCGGCTATGCGCCCGTGCCCCTCCGCCCCGCTCCGGACCCCCGGATCCCCGCAGAATGGCGCGGAAATCACCGCGAGAAGGGCTGGGACATGGAGACCGAACAGTCGGGCACCACCGGCTTCGACGCCGCCGTCGGCGGCGTCGTCGCCCCGACCGACAAGCTGGGCGGGACGCTCCGCCTCGTGCGCACCGACGACTTCGACTCGCTCGACCCGGGCAACACGTACTACGCCTACACCTGGAACTTCTTGCGCCTGGTCGGCCGGACCCTGGTGACCTTCGACACCGCGCCCGGCAAGGCCGGCCAGCGCCTGGTCCCCGACCTGGCCGAGTCGCTCGGGGAGGCCTCCGACGGCGGGCGGACCTGGACGTACCGGCTGCGCCCCGGGCTGCTCTACGAGGACGGCACCCCCGTCGTCGCGGCGGACGTCAAGTACGCGATCGCCAGGAGCAACTACGGGACCGACGTGCTGGGCGTCGGCCCCACCTACTTCCGCCACCTGCTGGGCACCGACTACGGCGGTCCCTGGCGCGAGCCGGACGTGGACGGCCCGATCACCGTGGAGACCCCCGACGACCGCACCCTGGTCCTGCGGCTGACCGAACCCTTCGCCGGCATGGACCTGCTGGCCACCATGCCGAGCACCACCCCGGTGCCCAGGGCCCGCGACACGGGCATCGGCTACCGGCTCGGCCCCGTCGCGACCGGTCCGTACCGCGTCGAGTCCTACGAGCGCGGCAAGCTCGTCGTCCTGGAGCGCAACCCGCACTGGGACCCGGAGACCGACCCCGTGCGCCGTCAGCGGGCCGAGCGGATCGAGGTGCACCTGGGCAAGGACCCGCACGAGGTGGACCTGATGCTGCTCTCCGGCGAGGCGCACATCGACCTCGCGGGCTTCGGGGTGCAGCCCGCGGCGCAGGAACGCATCCTGGCCGACCCCGCCCTGCGGGCCAACGCCGACAACCCGCTCACCGGCTTCACCTGGATCTACTGCCTCTCCAGCCGGATCACCCCGTTCGACAACGTGCACTGCCGCCGCGCGGTGCAGTTCGCCACGGACAAGGCGGCCATGCAGGCGGCGTACGGAGGGCCCGTCGGCGGTGACATCGCCACCACGATCCTTCCGCCCACCATCGACGGCTACCAGCCCTTCGACCGCTACCCGGTCGGCGAGGACGGCACCGGCGACCTGGAGGCGGCGCGCGCCGAACTGGCCCTGGCCGGAATGCCGGACGGCTTCCGCACGAAGATCGCGGCCCGCAAGGACCGCCTCAAGGAGTACCGGGCGGCCGAGGCGCTGTCGGCCGGGCTGGCCCGCGTCGGCATCGAGGCCGAGGTGCTTGACTTCCCGTCCGGCGACTACTTCGACCGCTACGGCGGCAGCCCCGAGTACCTGCGTGAGCACGGCATCGGCATCATCATGTTCGGGTGGGGCGCCGACTTCCCCGACGGCTACGGCTTCTTCCAGCAGATCGTCGACGGTCGTGCCATCAAGGAACGCGGCAACCAGAACATGGGTGAGCTCGACGACCCGGAGATCAACGCCCTGCTCGACCGAGGAGCCGTCAGCGACGACCCGGCGGAACGCGCGGCCATCTGGCACAGCATCGACCGGAAGACCATGGACCACGCCGTGATCGTGCCGTACCTCTACCCGCGCTCCCTGCTCTACCGCCACCCGGACGCACGCAACGTGTTCGTCACCGGATCCTTCGGGATGTACGACTACGTGGCGCTGGGCGCCCGCTGACGCACGGCCGGGGGCAGCCGGCGGGCCCCGTCGCCCGCCCGCTGCCCCTTCGCCGTCGGCCGGGTCAGCTCCGGCCGGCGACGGCGGGCCGCGCCGCGCCACGTTCGGGTGCGGGACGCCCCGGGCGCACGGCGCCGCCCCGGGCCGACCGGTACGCACGGCGCTGTGTGCCGCCGCCCGGCTCCGCCTGCTGAAGCCCTTCCCCCGCGCCCGTGAGGCCCACCGCGTGGAGTTCGGCCTCGAATGCGGCCAGCCGGGCCAGGAACTGCCGGGTCGGCGCAGTCAGATCCGTACCGCGTGAACTGCGCAGCAACAGCCTTGCTCCGAGGCGGAGTTCGAGACGATGGATGCGCCGGGTGAGAGCCGACTGGCTGATGGAGAGAATGGCCGCGGCACGGTTGATGCTGCCGTGGTCCGCCACCGCGCGCAGCAGGTGGAGGTCCTCCACGTCGACCTGGACCGACTCGTCGGGCAGCGCGGGCGGTGCCTGCAGGCCGCGGGCGTCGTCGGTGCGCCGCTCCAGCTCCGCCCGCTGACCGCGCAGCCAGTCGGCCCACCACGGATCGCGGAGCACGTCCCCGTGCTGCTCGGTGAACCTGCTCAGGCAGCGGGTCGTGAGCAGCGCCGCCAGCCGCTGCGCCAGGGCGCCGGGGACCACGGCGGGATCGACCAGCAGACCGGCGGCCCGGCGGGGCCGCTCCACCAGCGAGCGGCGTACCAGAGAGGGGGCGAACACGGCCGGGCAGGCCGGGGAGCCGAGGCCGACCGCGTCACCGCGCCGCAGCATCCCCCGGGCCACCGAGGCGCCGGTGACCTGGATGCGGGCGGGCGGGGTGAGGCCGGCCGCCAGGTAGACCCGGCTCACCAGGACCTCCGCCTCGGGCCCGGCCTCCGACACCCAGTTCTCCTCACGCAGATCGGCGAGCGAGACCGTGGCGCGGCCCGCCAGCGGATGGCCGAGAGGCAGCGTCACCCAGAGCGGGTCGTCCAGCACCTCGTACGTGCGCACGGTGCGGTCGACCGATCGGGAGAGGGGGTTCAGGCCCCAGGTGTGCGCGGCGTCCACCCGGTACCCGTCGAGCTGCCGGAGCACCTGACGGGGCGTGTCGTGACTGACCGACAGAAGGATGCCCAGGGTGTCGGCCGCATCCTCGACCAAGTCCTCCATCAGCGGTTCCGCGGTGGCGATGTTCAGGATGCGGGGCGCGTTCAGGGCCTCGGCGCCACGTCCGTAGATCTCGGTCTGCACGGCCTGGTCGACCTGGCGGAAGAACCGCCGGCCGGCCACCAGGACCCGCGCGCCGTCCGGACTCAGCCGCGCCGTACGCGCGTCGCGCAGCGTCAGCAGCAGACCGGTTGCCTGGTCCAGCCGGTCGAGCCGGCGCTGGGCGGCCGGTGCTCTCAGACCCGCCCGGCGTGCGGCCTCGGCGAGGTCGCCGCACTGTCCGACCGCGTCCAGCAGCCGCAGATCCGGACGGGAGAAGGGCAACCGCGTCAACCGGTCGGGAACGGAGGGCACGTGTATCGCAGAAGGCACGGACGGCTTCCTTACGCTTATGTATGACGCCTCTTCTTCACCTGTGACGGCCTGTCGCGGCTCACGTTAGGCAGGCGTTCTCTTCTCTCGCTCCTCTCACCGGCGGCGACCCCGGACAGCACGAAGGCGGGCACCGCGCAGTGCGGCGCCCGCCGGGAGCTACGTGCTTCAGGCCTGGTCGGTGGGGCGGATGAAGATCTCGTTGACCGTGGCGTGCGGGGGCGCGGTGACGGCGTACAGGACGGCGTCGGCTATGTCCTCGCTCTGCAACTGCCTTATCTTCGAGACGCGTTCGGTGATCGCGGCCTTGGAGGGGGCGTGTGTGATGTGGTCGCGAAGCTCGGTCTCCACCGTGCCCGGCTCGATGACCACGACGCGCACCCCGCGCTCGGTGACCTCCTGGCGCAGCCCTTCGCTGAAGCCGTTGACGGCGAACTTGCTGGCGTTGTAGACGGCGCTGCCGCGTCCGACGACCCGGGCGGCGATGGACGAGATCTGCACGATCGCGCCCTGGTTCCTGATCAGCTCCGGGAGGGCCGCGTGCGTCATGTACATCAGGCCCATGACGTTGGTGTCCATCATCCGGGTCCAGTCGGTGGTGTCCGCGTCCTCCACCGGCCCCAGCAGCATCAGCCCGGCGTTGTTCACCAGGATGTCGAGCCTGCCGAGGGTGTCGACGGTGGACCGCACGGCGGCGGCCACGGCCTGCTCGTCCGTGACGTCGAGCTCCAGGACCTGGACCGTCGCGCCCTCGGCCTCCAGCTCGCCGCGCAGTTCCTCGAGGCGGTCGACGCGGCGGGCGGCCAGGGCGACCGAGGCACCGGCCGCCGCAAGGGCGCGTGCTGTGGCGCGGCCGATTCCTGAACCGGCTCCTGTGACGAGTGCGACCTGTCCCTGCAGCGATGAACTCATGTGGTCCTCGTTCTCGGGGTGTTGGGCTGGATCGGGAATCCGGCCGAAAAGCGTCCGACGGTACGGCGCGCCGACCGTACCAGCCGGGTGTACGACGGGTGAACGGTCATCGGCGGCCCCTGTTATGTGCGTTCGTGGCCGGTTATGCAGGTCGGACCCCCCGGACGGGAGCTCGCGCGGCGGGCGGTGAGGATGGGGCCGCTACTTCACGTCGGCATGCCCGGGCAGCGATAGGTGGGACCCATGACGCAGGACGCAGCATCCCCGAAGGTGACGGCCGCGCCGTCCTACCCGATGGAGCGCGTCTCCCCGATCGATCCACCGCCGCCGCTCGCCCTGCTGAGGTCCGGCCCCGCCGCGAGCCGCATCACCATGTGGGACGGCGGCCAGGTGTGGCTGGTGACGGCGCATCCGCACGTCCGGGCGGTGCTCGCGGACCGGAGGTTCACCGCTGTCACCAGCGCCCCCGGTTTCCCGATGATGACGACCACGTCCGTCCTGGTGCGGGACAAGCCCCACACCGCCTCCTTCATCCGCATGGACGACCCCGACCACTCACGGCTGCGGTCCATGCTCACCCGTGACTTCCTGCACGGCAGGGCCGAGGCGATGCGGCCGGTGCTGCGCGAGCACCTGGACGAGATGCTGGGCGAACTGGTCAAGGGCGAACGCCCGGTGGACCTGGTGCGCGGGCTTACGATCCCGGTCCCGTCCCGCGTCATCGCGCTGCTGTTCGGCGTGTCCGACGAGCAGCGAGAGCTGATCGAGAACCGGGCCGGCATCCTCATCGACCGCGGTTACCGGCCCGAGCAGGTCGCCGCGGCGCGCGACGAACTGGACGGCCTGCTCCGCGAGGTGGTCGAGGAGCGCATGCGGACGCCGGAGCCGGGTGACGACCTGCTGAGCAGACTGGTCGTCGACCAGGTGCGCACGGGGAACCTGACCGTCGAGGAGATGGTCCCGATGTGCCGGCTGCTGCTCGTCGCCGGCCACGGGACGACGACCAGCCAGGCCAGCCTGAGCCTCCTCAGCCTGGTCACCGACCAGGACCTGGCCGACAAGCTGGCCGCCGACCCGGAGCTGCTGCCCCGGGCCGTCGAGGAGCTGCTGCGCTACCACTCCATCGTGCAGAACGGGCTGGCCCGCGCCGCCCTGGAGGACGTGGAGCTGGGCGACGTGACGATCCGGGCCGGCGAGGGCGTGGTCGTGTCGCTGTCGGCCGGCAACCGCGACGAGGCGGTCTTCCCCGACCCCGACACCCTGGACCCGGGCCGGGACGCCCGCCGCCACCTGGCCTTCGGCCACGGCATCCACCAGTGCCTCGGCCAGTGGCTCGCCAAGGTGGAGCTGGAGGAGATGCTCGCCGGCGTACTGCGCTGGATGCCAGGCGCACGGCTCGCCGTACCGTTCGACGAACTGGACTTCCGCCACGAGGTGTCCAGCTACGGACTCGGCGCACTGCCGGTGACCTGGTGAGCACCGGCCGGCTGACCGTCGCCGTGGACACGGAAGCCTGCTGCGCCATGGGCCGCTGCGCGGCGACGGAGCCGCAGGTCTTCGACCAGGACCCGGACAGCGGCACCGTGGTCCTGCTCATGGCGGAACCGCCGCCCGAGCTGCACGAGACGGTCCGGCTGTGCGCCGACCTCTGTCCCTGTGCGGCCATCACTGTCACCGAGGACTGACACCACCGGTCGGCAACGGCCGTCGAGGAGCGATGATGATCGATCTGCCCGGTTCCGACGCCTCCGTCCGCCCGGACGCGCAGGCCGCGCTCGACGCGGACGGCACCCCGCTCGGGCTGCGCACCCGCTGGGCGGTGGAACTGCTCACCGGCCCCCGGGCGCCCCTGGACGAGGATCTGTCCGGGAACTTCGTCCCGGTCTTCCTCGCCCGGCACCCGCAGGGCTTCGCCGCGACGGTCGAAGGGTGGCGCGGGCTGGGTCCCTTCACCGTCACCGACTACCAGCCGGTGGCGCACAAGTCGTGGGTGAGCCTGGAGGGTCCGACGGGGGTCCGCTCCACGCTGTCGCTGACGCTCGACTCCACCGGACTGATCCGCGTACTGCACCTGGGGCCCGAGGTCGTGACGCCGCCGGTGCGGACGTGGGACGACCTGGCGCGGGCGCTGGAGCAGCCGGGGGTGACCTGGTCGGCGCTGGTGGCCCGGACCGAAGGCTCCGTGACGGAGACGCTGTACGCCAAGGACGCCGACCGGCCGATGCCCAACGGCTCCTCGTACAAGCTGTATCTGATGCGCGCGCTGGCGGAGGCGGTGGCCGCCGGCTCCGTACGCTGGGACGACGAGGTCACGGTCACACCCGCCCTGCGCAGCCTGCCCACCGGCGACATGCAGGAACTGCCCGACGGCACCAGGGTCCCGGTCCGCGAGACCGCGTACAAGATGATCGCGATGAGCGACAACACCGCCGCCGACCTGATCCAGGACCTGCTCGGCCGGGACGCGGTGGAGCGGGCCGTGGTGGCCGGCGGGCACAGCGATCCGGCCCTGCTGCGACCGTTCCTGACGAGCCATGAGGTGTTCGAGATCGGCTGGGGCGCCCCGGAGCACCGGGCGGAGTGGACCGCCGCCGACGAGGACGGACGCAGGCGCCTGCTGGAGCGGATCGCCGGCCCGATGACCGTGCGCGGCTCCGACCTCGGCCCGACCGTGCACCGCTCGGGGCTGGACTGGCACATGAGCGCCTGGGACGTGGCACGTGTGCTGGGCGCCCTGGTCGAGGACGGGATACGGGACACCAGCGGGGCCGTCGACGAGATCCTGACGGCGTATCCGGGGGTGCCCATCGACTCCGCCCGCTGGCCGCGCGCCGTGTTCAAGGGCGGTTCGTGCCCAGGGGTGATGATGTTCTGCTGGCTGCTGGAGGACCCCGACGGGGTCCGCTACACGCTGGTGCTCCAGCAGTGCGCCGACGACCAGAAGCTCATCGGCGACGGGCAGTTCCTGCGGGGCGTCGGCGGCCGCGTCATCGAGTCCGGACTGCTCTCCGGCACGTCCCGGTGACCGCCAGGGACCGGTTGCTGGCCGTGCTGGTGGCCGTGCTCTGGGGGCTGAACTTCCTCGCCGTGCGGGTCGGCCTCGACCACTTCCCGCCGTTCTTCCTCGCGGCGCTGCGCTACCTGGTGCTCGCGGTGCCGGTGGTCCTGTTCGTACCGCGTCCCGGCGTGCCGCTGCGCTGGCTGCTCGGGTACGGACTGGGCTTCGGCGTAGCCCAGTTCGGGCTGCTGTTCCTCGCCATCGAGCAGGGCATGCCGTCGGGTCTGGCCTCCGTGGTGGTGCAGGCGTCGGCGCCCTTCACCGTGCTGCTGGGGGCGCTGCTGCTGCGCGAGCGCGTCACCGGGCGGCAGCTCGCCGGCATCGGCCTGGCCGTGCTGGGGATGGTCGTCATCGCGGTGGACCGGGCGCGTACGGCGCCCCTGCTGCCCCTGGTGCTGACCGTGCTGGCGGCGCTCGGCTGGGCGGTGGGCAACCTGGCCAGCCGGCAGGCGAAGCCGGAGTACCCGCTGCGTTTCGCGCTCTGGATGGCCGTGGTGCCGCCGCTGCCGCTGCTCGCGCTGTCCGCGGTGATGGAGGGTCCCGCCACGGGATGGCGGGCGCTGGGATCGGCGTTCGGTCCCGAGGGCTGGCCGAGTCTCGTCGCGCTCGTCTACATCGCGGTGCTGGGCAGCGTCGTGGGTTCCGGGATCTGGACGGCGCTGCTCAAGCGCTACCCGGCGGGTGTGGTCGCGCCGTTCTCGATGCTGGTCCCGGTGGTCGGCATGGCCGGCGCCTGGCTGGCGCTGCACGAGCGCCCCACCGCATGGGCGGTGGCCGGTGGCATCGTCGTGGTCGCCGGGGTGCTGCTCGGCACGGGCTGGCTGCCGCGCTTCCTGCGGGAACGCGGAGGCACGGCGGCCGTCACCCACGTCCCCGAGGGGAGCGGGGGACGGCCGCCGAGCGGTCAGCCGGCCGGGGCGACCGGTGCCTCCCAGGAGACGAAGCGCTCCTGAGGGGCGAAGCCCATCGCCCGGTTGAGGGCGATCATCGGGTGGTTGTCGGAGGCGTTGGCCGTCTCGATCAGCCTCACCCGGGGCTCGTACTCCCGTACGTGGGCGAGGTTCGCGAGCTTGAGCAGCAGCCCCAGGCCGTGGCCCCGGTGGCCCTTGGCCACCACCGTCATGCCCTGGAGCAGATGCCGCGGGTTGCCGGTCGTCTTGGACGCACTGGTGAAGCCGGCGAGTTCCCCGGTCCCCTCGTGGACGGCGCCCACATGGTAGGCGCGCCGCCCACGGCCCACCCGCATCCGCTCGTACCGCCGCACATGGCTGGTGCGGACCGCCTCGGGCCCCTCGCCCCAGGTCTCCGGGAGGCTCTCGCCCAGTGACTGGCCCAGCTCGGACACGGCCACGGCGAAGGCGTCGGGCGTGATGGTCCCCCACCGCTGGAGCCGGTAGCCGGCCGGGACCTCCGGACCGCCGTCGGCCGACGGGTCGTGCCCGTCGAGGTCCAGCCACTGGTGGATGCCCTCGGGCCCGTCCGACGGGGTGGCGCCCAGCGCCGCGGCGAACGCGGCCGGACCCTCGTGCCGCACCGGCCCCCCGGGCAGCGCCTGGACCACATCGCCCACCAGAAGGGTCCGGCCGTGCTCCCCCGCCAGGGCGCGGGCCCGCCGGAACAGGGCGGTCCCGATCCCCTGGCGGCGCTCCTTCGGCGCGGTCAGCAACTGGTCGACGACGGCGACCGGCGCCCCGTCGGGAAGTACGAGGCGGAGCGCGCCGACCGGCTGCCCGTCCAGGAAGGCGACCTCGCCGGCCAGAGCGGTGTCCGGCGGGGCGAAGCGCACCGATCCGGCCAGGTCCGCCGCGCAGGGCGGGGCGGCGGAGAGCGGGACGTCCTCGGCGCTGTCCGTGGTCAGCCGGAGCCAGGCGTCCAGCGTGGCCGGGTCGCCGGCGTCCAGCGGGACGAGGCGGAGGTCCGATGCTGCGTAGTTCATAAGGTGTCGCTCTCCCGTTCGGTGCGGGTATCGGTGACGCCCATGGCCTGGATGTCGTACAGGCCGAAGGCGGGGTGTACGTAGACGTTCGTGACGCGGGGGCCGCGGTAGTGCAGGGTCTTGTCGTGGACCAGCGGGAGGATGACCGCGTGGTCCATGACCCGGCGCTCCACCTCGCGCCACAGCTCGGCGCGGTCGGCGGGGTCGGCGGTGTGCAGCCCGGTGTCGATCAGTTCGTTGACCTTCGGGTCGTCGAGTTCGGCGATGTTCCAGTTGCCGCCACCCGGCCGGATCAGCCGGCCGTCCACCAGAGGGGCCAGGAAGCCGTACTCGGTGGGGAAGTCCGCGCCCCAGTCGGTGACGATCAGGCCGAGCCCGTGTTCGCGGATCGTCTCCGGAGAACCGGCCCCCTGGCTGAAGTAGGTCGCGACGTCGAGTTCCTTGACGGTCAGCCGGATGCCGACCCGGGCGAGGGACTCCACGACCGCGTCGGCGACCAGCCTGAACTTGCCCCGCTGGGTGCCGATGACGGCGTCGAAGCCGTCGGGCAGCCCGGCGGCCCTGAGCTCGGCGCGGGCGGCGTCGAGGTCGCCGCGCAGGTCGGGGCCGGTCGGGTAGCGGTCGAGCGGCTGGTGGGCGGGGAGCCTGGGCGGGAAGAGCGCGGTGGTCAGATCACCTCCGGTGACCGGGCCGCCGCGGGCCTCCTGGAGCAGGATCTTGTCGGCCGCGTAGTGCACGGCCCGTCGCACGTGCACGTTGTCGAAGGGCGGGATGTGCGGCTGGAGCGAGACGAAGTGCAGGAAGCTCGTCTTCGGGTTGTCGGTGCGTGAGCGCAGCACCGGATCATCGGCCAGCCGGGCCTGAGCCGCGTGCTGGAGGCCGCGCCCCTCCAGGTTGACGTCGAACTCACCCTCCGTCAGACGCTCGTCCATCTCGTCCAGGTCGAGGCCGATGGTGACGTCCACCCGGTCCGGGAGCGCGGGCCGCACGGGGTCGGTGGCCCGGTCCCAGTGCGGGTTGCGCTCCAGCAGGAGCCGGCTGCCCGGCCGGTGCTCCGCGATCCGGTACGGACCGGTGCAGCGCGGGTCCTCGCCGTACCGGGCTCCCGTGTCGGCGTGCCTGGGCACCGGCGAGACACAGGGCTGGGCCATCAGATGGTCGAAGTCGGAGAACGGGGTGCGCAGCCGGAAGACGATCGTGCGCGGGTCGGGGGTGAGCACGGCGGCCAGGCCGTTCTCCCCTCCGTCGCGGTAGGGACCGGCGTACGGGCGGTCCGGGTCGTCCAGCAGCGGTACCAGATAGGTGGGGCCGCCGGGAAGCACGTCCTGGGCGAAGATCCGCTGCACGGCGTACCGCACGTCGGCCGAGGTCACCGGGGTGCCGTCGTCGAAGCGGACGCCCTCGCGGAGCCGGTAGGTCCAGGTCCGGTTGCCGTCGCTCGACACCCCGGGGGCCTCCGCGAGGTCGGGTACGGGAACCAGGCCCGCCGGTCCGGGGTCCGTGGGATAGGCCATCAGGGTGCGGTTGAGCAGCCGCTGCAGCAGCCACACCCAGACGTAGTAGGTCCGCGCCGGGTCGAGGGAGTCGACGTCGGCGGAGGAGACCAGCCGCAGCGTGCCCCCGCGCCGTCCGGAGGGGTTGACACTCGCTCCGACGGCCGCGTTCCAGCCGTCGTCTTCCTGGAAGCCGGTGGCGCTCATCGGGTGGTCGTCTCCCGGTCGTCGGCGGGCGTGCCCGCGCTGCTTTCGGTACGGCGCAGCGGCAGCAGGTACGAGCGCTGCTCGCTCACCTGGCAACCGCGGGCCAGCTTGGCCTGGACGCTGCCGATCCCGGCGTGCAGGACGGTGACGCCCTCCTTGGCGGCGGCGTCCAGCACCTGGTAGTAGAGGACGTCGTAGTACAGCGGCAGCTTGCCCTGGGCCTCGTAGTCGAATCCGGCACGGTGGCCGTACCACTGCTCCTCGCCCCGGGCCCGGGACCGCAGCACCATGCCGAAGCCGATGACGGTGCCCTCCTGCCGGGCCACGGACACCAGGACGTCGTCGCCCATGATCTCGGCGATCCTGCCGATCATCCGGGCCGACCCCTCGTCACTGGCCGGATTGCCGTACTTGCGAAGGAGGTTGGCGTCGAGCTCGCCGAGGCGGGGGGCCAGTGCCTGGGTGAGCGGCTCGACGTTCACCTCGACACCGGCCTCGGCCAGCGCACGGCGCTCCAGCCGCACCCGGCGGCGGCGGTGGGCGCTCATCTCCTCGACGAACTGCTCGAAGCCGCCCGGCGGGATGTCCAGCCAGGCGTAGTGGTCGGACGGGTGGTGCTGGTAACCCCGGCTCTCCAACAGGGCGACCAGGGAGGTGTCCCGCACGTCGACGTGCGGGAAGCAGACGGTCGCCGCTGCCCGGTCCGCCGCCATCGACTCCGCCCGTTCCAGCAGGGCGGCCAGATCGGCCTCGCCGGACTCCGGCGAGGCGAGCGTCCTGGTCCGCCCCAGATGCCGTCCGCCGCAGACCAGCGAGGGCAGCAGGCTGTCGGGGTCGCCCCCGGCGACCCCGCCCAGCACACCGGCGGCCTCGGGAACCTCCTGCTCCAGGGCGCGTTTCAGCATGGCGTCGGGCCTGGCGAGCAGCCAGGCCACGGAGGTGTCGGCCCAGGCGGTCACCAGCCCCGCGACCGGGGCCCCGTCCCGCTCGCGTACCAGGAAGTCCATCGCCGTACCGGAGTTGTGCTCCTGCACGGTGAGCCAACGCGGGGTCTGGAAGAAGTCCTCAGCCCCCAGCAGCGAGTTCCAGCCCGCCGCCTCCAGCCCCGCCGCGTTCGCGACCGCCCGCACCCCGTCGTCGTTCGCCGTATACGGGCTCACCGAAGGTCTTCCTCGACGACGAAGTCCAGGAGGGCGGCCGCCTTGTCGGCGAGCTCCTGGGCGGCGACCCGGTCGGGGCCGTTGCAGTAGGTGAAGCCGACGCAGGAGGAGTTGTCCATGCGCTGCAGCAGGTGGTCGCCCTTCTCGACGTGCAGCAGCACCTGCACGTTCTCCACCGCCGCCGCTGCCTCCAGCCCGTCGACGTGCGAGAGGGTCCCGCGCCGGGTGGGGTAGATCATGCGCACGGCGGCGCCGCCGCTGTGGACGACGGGCTCGATCGGCGGGGTGACGCCGATGGTGAGCAGCCAGGCGTCCAGGATCGGGCTGCGCCCGGTGACGTCGGTCACCAGCATCGTCATGCAGCTGGACGGGGTGCGGGGGTTGGCCTCGATGATCCGCCAGCCGGACTCGGTGCGCCTGACCTCGGTGTGGCAGGGTCCGTGCCGGTAGCCGATCATCTCCAGCGTCGTACGGACCACGTGGTAGAGCTCGTCCCGCTCGTCGTCGGGGAGCGGCACGGGGAAGGTGTGCCCGCACTCGATGTAGGCGGGGTCGCCGAAGAGGTCCTTGGAGGTGACGCCGAAGACGTGGGTGTGCCCGTCCACGGTCATCGTCTCGACGCTGACCTCCTCGCCCTCGACGTACTGCTCCAGCAGGACGTCGCCGCTGCGGGGCTGGCCGCGCAGGCTGTGCCGGACGGCGGAGAGTTCCTCCCACGCCTCGACGAGCCCGGCCATGTCGTCGACCCTGCGGACGCCGTAACTGATCGCCTCGGCCGGTGGTTTGGCGATCATCGGGAACCCGAGCCGGCGTGCCGCCTCGTCGAGCTGGCTCCGGTGGCCGACCAGCACGTGGGGGATGTTGAACGGCTGGTCGCCGAGCGCGATCCGCAGATGGTCCTTGATGTTGGCGGTGCGCACGGCCGCCGGGTCGGGGCCGGGCAGCCCGAGGCTGCGCGCGGCCTGGGCCGCCAGCTCGGTGTGGTAGTCGGAGAACGAGGTGATGCCGTCCACCAGGGGGGTGCCGTCCTCGCCGGTCACGACGGCCAGCACCGCGTCCAGGTCGGTGGTGTCGACGTCGACCACCCGGTCCACTATGGCCAGCGGGTGGGTGTCCCAGTCGTGCCCGTGGGTGTACCAGGATCGGTCACCTGTCAGCAACCACACTTCGAGGCCGTGTTCCTGAGCCTGTTTCAGCCCCAGGACGAAGGGATGGTTCTGCATGTGCTCGACGATCGCGATCCGCTTTCCGGCGAACCGTGCGTAGTCGGCCAGAGGTGTTGTCATCGGACGCCTCCCGTGTGGGTGATGTGCAATCGACCGGTTCCGGGTTCTCGGGGTTCAGTTGAACCGCCTCCGGGCCGGCGGTGCCATGCATCGGGAGCCAGGACGCATAGGCGGCGGGCGAGGCGCATAGGAGCGCGGGGGCGGCCCCCGGTGTCCGGCCGCGCACTCCGGCGACGTACGCCTCGCACAGCCGGGAGGGACGGCCGGAACGGACCGAAGGCGGTACCGGAGCCAAGTCCGGTACCGCCTTCGGCATGCGGCGCGGCTCAGGTGCCGCTGTCGTCGTCCTGGATGTGCACCGCGGCCTCCTCCGCGGACGCGGCGCCCCCGTCGATGCCCACGTCGCGGCCCATCACCCTGTTGTTACGCAGCCGGCCGGCCTCCTCGGGGGCGGCGACACGGCCCGCTCGCTCGTCCCCGGCGTCGTCCTCCTCCGGACCGTTGTCCTCGGGCCCGTCGTCGGCCCCGTCCGGCAGGAGCGGGTCCTGCTCCGGTTCCTCCTGGGCGAGGCGTCCGTCGAGTGACTCGCCTTCGCGCTGCTCCTCGCCGGTCGTGCCGTGCTTCGACACGCCCAGCGGCTTCTCCGGCGGGGAGTAGCCCGTGTCCAGGATGTCGTCGAGCCCCGGCTCGTCGATCACGTTCTCCGGGTCGAGGCCGTCCGCCGGCCGGTCGGCCCCGTCGGAACCGTCCGGCTGGTACACGTCGTCACCGCGTCCGTCGTCCGACATCCGGTCGCTCCTTCCCTCGAAGTACGCCGTGTCCGCCGTCGCCCGTATCGGGCGGAGCGCCACGAGGGCGGGCGGGGAGGGCGGAAGCCCTGGTCAGCCACATCGGGCCCGCGATCACTCGGCCCAGGCAGCTTATGACCGATCCCGGACCGGTGCGACCGGGGGACGGACCGGCCGCCCACCGCGCGGAGCGGGAGAACAAGCGCGGGGCGACAGGTCTGGAGGGGCGTGGAGGGGGCAGACGGCGAGACGCCGGGGTTCAGCTCCGGAACCACTCACAGCCCCCGGGCACCGAACGACGGGATCGACATGCCGACCGACATACCGGAAAGACGCGCGGCCCTCACCGACGCGTCCGTCTCCACCGTGCCGCCCGTCCCCGCCGACCGCACGGTGGTCACCCGGCCCGTGTCCGGCGGGCGTGGCGCGGCCGTCGGCCCGCGACAAGCCCCGAAGACCGCCGGAGGCACGGGGCGGGCCGCGGGCATCATCGCCTCGATGGCGGTCTGCCAGGCCGCCCTGATGGTCGGGTTCGGACTGCTGATCACCGGGCCGGCCGCCGACGTCTGGCCACTGACGTCCGAGGACGGAGTGACCGACGGGCTGGAGCGCGCCCGCACCGGAACGCTCGACACGGTGTCCCTCGTCGTGTCCGAGGCGGGGAACACCGCAACGGTCGTCATCGGCACCCTCGTCAGCTGCCTCGTCCTCCTCCTGGTCCCGCGGCTGCCCCGGTGGCGCGACGCGATCTTCCTGGCGGTCGGCGTCTCACTCCAGTCCCTGGTCTTCCTGGCCATCACCGAGTCGGTGGACCGCAACAGGCCGGACGTCGAACGCCTCGACGCGTCACCCCCCACGTCCAGTTTCACCTCGGGGCACACCGGGGCCGCGACCGCGCTCTACGCCGGTCTCGCGGTCCTCGTCCTGCACCGGGTCAAGGGACCTTGGCGCAAGGTCCTCGCGGCGCTCCTGCTGCTCGTGCCCCTGCTGGTCGGCCTCGCCCGGATGTACCGGGGCATGCACCATCCGACGGACGTCGCGGGAGGCATCCTCAACGGAGGGCTCTCCCTCCTGATCGTCGGCCGCGCCCTGCTGACCGGACCGCACGTACCCGCACCGGCACCGGCCGCGGAAGCGACTCTTCCCCGGCCCGCCACCGTGTGGGGGCAGGACCCCGGGCGCACCGTGGTCGTCCACAACCCCACCGTGACCGGCGAGGAGACCCTGACGGCGCTGCGGCGGGTACTCGACGAACACGGGCACGCCGGAGCGGACTTCGTGCCGACCACCGCCGACGACCCCGGCGAGGGGCAGGTGGCCGAAGCGATCCGGCAGGGCGCGACGCTCGTCGTGGTCTGCGGCGGTGACGGCACGGTCCGCGCGGCCGCGGAGGCTCTCGCCGGCACGGACGTGCCGCTCGTGGTGGTGCCCTGCGGCACCGGCAACCTGCTCGCCCGGAACCTGGGCCTGCCGGTGAAGCCGGCTCAGGCACTGACCGCCGCCCTCGGCGGCGCCCCGCACCGGGTCGACCTCGGCCTGGTCGAGGGCGACGGCCTGGCTCCCGCGCACTTCACCGCGATGTCCGGGGCGGGTCTCGACGCCGCGATGCTGGAGAGCACCAGCGACCGGGCCAAGGCCGTGCTCGGCTGGCCCGCCTACGTCATGGCAGGGCTGCGCGAACTGCGGGCGCCGCGGATGCGCCTGACGGTCTCCGTCGACGGAGCGCGCCCCGTGCGACGGAGCGCCCGTATGGTGCTCGTCGCCAACACCGGCAAGGTGCAGGGCGGGGCCGCCCTGGTGCCGGCCGCCCGTCCGGACGACGGCGTGCTCGACCTGATGATCCTCGACCCGCGCGGACCGGCGGGGTGGCTGAGCGCCGTCGGATCGCTGCTCCGCCCCCGTCCGGACGCGAAGGCCGCCCCGGAGGACGGCCCGCTGACCGCGGGGTCGCACCGCTCCGTGGAGTACTTCACCTTCCGCAGCGCGGACATCCGTTTCGACGCCCCGCAGCCGCGCGAGCTGGACGGCGATCCCGTGAGTCCCGGCCGGCAGCTCACCGTCCGGGTGCGGCCCGGTGCGCTCACCGTCCTGATGCCCGTGCGGGGGGAATGAGATGGGTACCGCTACCAAGGTCCCGCAGACCCGCGACATGGTCGGCAGCGAACTCTCCGGCGACGAGGCGCTCGCCGCCCTGCGCCGCTACGGCCGCTGGCCGCTGCTGCGCGACTCCTTCGTCCGCTTCCGCTACGCCGACGGCTTCAGCCACTCCCGGGCGCTCGCCCTGCAGACCGTGCTGGCCGTGGTCCCGCTCGTCATCGCCTTCGTCGGGCTGTCCACCGCCCTGCACACGGAGAACCTGGGCAGGGTGGCGGAACTGACGATCCACCGGATCACGGCCGGGCCCAGTGCGGAAGTCGTCGACGACGCCCTGGACCGCAGCCGGCGCCACGCCGACGACGGGGCCCAGCTGGCCCTCTGGCTCGGACTGGTCTTCTCCCTCACCAACACCACGACGGCCATGTGCCAGATCGAGCGCGGCGCCAACCGCATATACGGCGTCGAGCGCGACCGGGTGTTCCACCGCAAGTACCTGCGGGGGCTGGTCATGTCGCTGACCGCCGGCATCCCGCTCGGCATCGGCTTCATCGCGATGGTGGCCGGAGGGGACCTGGTCGCCGCCGTGGTCGACGTCTACGACCTCGGAGCCGATTCCCGGTCCGCCTGGGACCTGCTGCGCTGGCCCGCGGGGGTCGTCCTCGTCCTCCTCTCCGCGAGCGCGATCTTCCGGCGCTCACCCAGGCGCCGGCAGCCGGGCTACACCTGGCTGGCCTTCGGCGCCGCCGTCTACCTGGTCCTGTGGACCACGCTGACCTGGCTCCTCAGCCTCTACCTCTCGATCAGCGGCTCCTTCGACACCGTGTACGGCCCGCTCACCGCGTTCATGTCACTGCTGTTGTGGGCCTACCTCACCTCCATCGCACTCTTCCTCGGCCTCTCCTTCGCCGCCCAGCTCGAAGCGGTCCGGGCCAAGCGGCCCGGACCCGTACAACCCGACCCAGGAGCCTGAATGTCTGCCCGACCCGCCCCACCCGCCTCACGAGGGACCCGCAGGGACGCCGACCGGAGGTTCGGGATCCGCCTGTTCGGCTCCGCAGCCGCCGCGGCGGTCGCGGCGGTCCTCTTCGGCCTCCTGCTCGTCCTGGTCGAGAGCGGGTGGCAGCCGCTGCGCCGGCTGGACGCGGGCGCGGCCCGGTGGCTGAACCGGACCGCCCTGGACCATCCGGCGTGGACCGGCACCCTGCGCTTCTTCTCGGACGTGGTGTGGGACCCCGTGACCCTGCGCGCGGCGGTCGCGGTGCTCACGCTCTGGCTGGTGTACCGCCGCGCATGGCGGCTCGCTGCCTGGTCCGCCGTCACGGCGATCGCCGGAGGGCTGACGGGTCTGCTGGCGAAGACCGTGGTCGAACGGGCGAGGCCGGCCCTGCCGGATCCGGTGGCGCACGCCCCGGGCTTCTCGTTCCCCTCCGGCCACGCGATGACGGCCACGACCTCCTTCGCGATCCTGCTGCTGGTCCTGCTGCCGCTGGTACGCCGGGGACTGCGGCCCCTTTTCTGGGCCGTGGCCGTCGTCTCGGTGCTGGGCGTCGGCTTCACCCGCATCGCGCTGGGCGTCCACTGGTTCAGTGACGTGGTCGGCGGCTGGACGCTCGGGCTGGCCGTGGTCGCGCTGACCGGCTGGTCCTTCGAGGCGTGGCGCGCCGACGCGGGTCTCGGCCGGACCGAGGTGGCCGAGGGCCTGGAGCCGGAGCTGAGCGGCGACGACCCCGGGTCCGCCGACCCCGAATCGTCCGACACCGAGCGGACCGATCCGGCTCGCGGGGAGCGTTCGCAGCGATGAAGGGAACGTTTGTTCTAATGCCTGGGTAGACTGGCCCCATGTCCCTTCATCTCCAGGGTTCGCTGTTCGACCAGGCCGACAGTCCGCGCCTCGGCCCGCTCGCCGGGGTGCGCAGGACCGTCCTCGGCGCCGGGGCGTGGATCGACCTGCTGCCGGGGTGGCTCGGCGGCGCCGACGACCTCTTCACCGAGCTCGTGGCCGAGGTCCCCTGGCTGGCCGAGCGCTGGCAGATGTACGACCGGATGGTCGACGTGCCGAGGCTGCTGGCCCACTACCGCGAGGGAGAGGTCCTGCCGAGCCCCGTCCTGGTGGAGGCCCGCGAGGCGCTGTCCTCCCACTACGCCGACGAGCTGGGCGAGCCCTTCACCACGGCGGGGCTTTGCTACTACCGCGACGGCCGGGACAGCGTCGCCTGGCACGGCGACCTGAACGGGCGCAGCCGGTACGAGGACACGATGGTGGCGATCCTGTCCCTCGGCGCCCCGCGCGACCTGCTCCTGCGGCCCGTCGGCGGCGGTGACGTCGTACGCCGTCCGCTGGGGCACGGCGACCTGATCGTCATGGGCGGCTCCTGCCAGCGCACCTGGCAGCACGCCATCCCCAAGACCGCGCACGCGAAGGGCCCGCGGATCAGCGTCCAGTACCGCACCCGCGGCGTGCGCTGACGCGGGGCCGGATGCCAGGTGTCCGGCGACGCGCGAGCAGCCGGGTGCCCGGCCCCGCCGCTATGGGCGGAGGGGCCGGGCACCCGGCTGTGCGGAGGGGAGGCGGAGTCGACGCCTCGGGGCCCGCAGGCCGTCCCGTGGCCGGGTTGCGGTGTCAGCGGGTGACGCGGAAGCGGTGGATCTGGTCCGCGCCGCCGAGGCCCGCCCCGGACTTGTCGACCACGTAGGCGGTGCCGTCGGCGATCTCGACGTGGTTCGGGTTGGCGCCGGTCGTCACGGTCCGGACGATGGTGCCCTTCGCCGGGTCCACGACGGTCGCCGTCGCGGCGGTGCGGTTGGCGACCACCAGGTTGCCCGTGCGGTCGTCGGCGGCGACGGAGAGTGCGCCCGCACCCGTGGCGACCGACTTGGTCACCAGGCCCTTCCTCAGGTCGATCACGGAGACGCCGCCCGCGGTCTGGTCGGCGGTGTAGGCGGTCCGGCCGTTCTTGGAGAGCGCGATCGAGATCGGGCCGTCACCCACGGGGATGAGGCGCGGCGTCGAGGACTTCCTGGAGACCTCGATGACCTGGTCGCCGTTCAGGTCCGCGGCGTAGGCGGTACCGGTCCGCTCGTTCACGACCAGGCCGGTCGGTCCGGAGCCGGCCACGGTGATCCGCTTCTTCTCCTTGAGGGTCTTCGAGTCGAAGGCGACGAGGGTGCCGTCAGTGAACGCGCTCGCCCACACGGTGTCGTGGCGCTCGTCGACGACGATCTCGCGGGCGTGGTTCACGTTCGGCAGGGTGGCGAGGTGCTTGCCGGTCCGCTGGCTGTACACGGCGACGCTGTTGTTGCGGGTGTTCGTCGTCCAGACGGTGTTGTGCTCGTCGTCCACGGCTACTCCGTAGACGGCCTCCAGCGCACCCGTGGCCGCGTCGGTGACCGGCGGGGTGACGGTCTGCCTCGCCTCGAGGGTCCTCGGGTCCAGCTTCAGCAGGCTGGAGCTCACGACCGGCGGCCGCCCCACGGCGGTGGTCGCCCAGAGGACGTTGTTCCGCTCGGAGTACGAGGACTGGTAGAGGCCCTTGGCGAGCGGTGCGACGGTGACGGCGTCGCCCTTGCCGTACGCCGAGGCGGTACCCGTCAGTGCGGCGGTGGTGCCGGCGGCGACCACGAGGGCGACGGCGGCGCGGGTGACGGTGCGACGGCTTCTGCGGGTGGACGAGGTCATGCTGGGTCAACTCCCTGACAGTGGTTCAGTGAACTTAGGTTAGCCTAACCTCATCGGGTTGGAGCTCCCTGCGTGGCGGCTTGAAGGTAAGGTGACCCTAAGTTGCTGTCGCCTCGCCGTTCGGAGCTCCTCTCGTGATCACCTCAGTGCCGCCGCAAGGCGCTCCGCGCCGACCGCCACGGATCGCGCGCCCGGATGAAGTGCCGCGGCTCGGGGAGCCGGGATTCCCGCTTCCCGCACCGGGGGAGACCGAGGACTTCTGGGCGGGCGTGAGCGCCACGGGCACGCCCGTGCTGTCGCCGGACCCGCAGGGCAGCGCCGACCACACCGCCGTGACGTTCCTGTGGCGGGGCGGCCCGACCACCCGCGCCGTACAGGTGCTCCCCAACAAGATCGGCGATCCCCGAGCGCCCCAGGGCAACCTGATGGAGTGTGTGCCCGGCACCGACGTCTGGCACTGGACAGTTCGCCTGCGGAACGACTGGCGCGGCACGTACGACTTCTACGTGGACGAGGGCGGCGGCCCCGAACCCGGCACGGCCGACCACTGGCGGTGGCTGCGCACCCGGCGCCGTCACGACCCGCTCAACGGCCGTACGCTGCCGCGCCGCTGGCACGGCGACCCGGTGTCGTACGCCGAGCTCCCGTGCGCACCCGGCGGGCAGGACTGGCAACCGAGGCCGGGCGTCGCCCGTGGCCGTACCACCGTTCACGAGGTCCCGGCCGAGAAGCTCGGAGGCCCGCGCCGTGTCTGGCTGTACGAGCCGCCGCCCGCCCCGGAGCACTCCGAGGACACCGGGCACTCCGAGAGCTCCGGGCACTCCGGGCGCTCCGAGGACCTGCCCGTGCTCGTGCTCCTCGACGGCGAGCACTGGCAGCCGCGTCTCGGGCTGGCGAACCTGTTGGACAACCTCGTCGCCGACGGCCGCATCCCGCCGCTGGTCGCGCTGCTGCCGGAGTCCGTCGACGCCGACACGCGGTGGTCGGAGCTGACCTGCCGCCCGGAGTTCGTCGCGTTCCTCGCCGACGAGCTGCTGCCCTGGGCGGCGTCCCGCCTCCCGGTCACGGACGACCCCGCCCGTACCGTCGTCGCCGGACAGAGCCTCGGCGGCCTGTCCGCCGCACACGCGGCCCTGTCGGCGCCCGGCCGCTTCGGCAACGTCCTCGCGCAGTCCGGCTCCTTCTGGTGGCCCGACGGGCCGCAGGCCGAGTGGCTCACCGACCGGATAGCGGAGTCACCGCGCCTGCCGGTCCGTTTCCGGCTCTCCTTCGGGGAGCAGGAGTGGGTGGCCCTCCCCGCCGCCCGGCGACTGCGCGAGGCGCTGGCCGCGGCGGGCTACGACGACGCCTCGTACCGGGAGTTCAACGGCGGCCACGACTACCTGTGCTGGCGCACGGAACTGGCCGACGGACTCGTCGAGCTGCTGCCGGGGGCCGCCCCCACCGCGTAGGCGCGGCCCGCCTCACGCCGCGTCCGGGCCCCGCTCCAGAGCGTGGGCACAGGCTCCGTACGGCGCCGGGCCGAACCGGACGGACCAACCCGCCGGTACCTCCCGCCAGGCCGGCCAGAGCGACCGCGGGCCGGCGGTGCTCTCCAGCACCTGGTGCGTGGCGACGTCCTCGGGGCCCGGGTCCAACGGGCCGGTCCTCGCGCTCATGCGTCCAGTTCCTTCAGCCGTGCGGCCAGGACGGCCGCGATGTCGTCCAGATGGCGGTCCCGCATCAACTGCGGGTGCGTGCAGTCGAGGTCGTGGTTCTCGATGGCTCCTGTCACATGGGGCCGCCACGCCTCGCGGGTGAGCCAGTCCTCCGCGCGCGGAGCGGCGGCGGTGAAGAACACGATGTCGCCCTCGTAGCACTGGTGGACGTGCTCGCGCATCATGCGGGCGTGGTTGGGCACGATGTCGACGATCTTCGACAGCGCGCGCCCGCTGAGCCCGGCCAGCGGACTCCCCGCCCGGCGCAGCGTCGCCAGCACGTCCTCGCGGTCCCGCTCGTGCGTGCGATCGAAGCCCGCCATCCGCAGCACCGCCGTCAGCGCGTCGCCCTCCTCGGGCGCCGGCCGTTCCCGCCACTGCTCGGCCGGGAACGCGTCGAGCAGCGCCAGCAGTTCGACCTCCTCACCCGACTCCTGGAGCAGTACGGCGACGGTGTGCGCCAGCACCCCGCCGACGGACCAGCCCAACAGCCGGTAAGGACCGTGCTCCTGGACCGCGCGGATGTGCCCCAGATAGTCGGACGCCTCCTCCCGCAGGGTGCGCGGCAACGGCTCGTCCCCGGCCAGTCCGCGCGCCTGGATGCCGTACACCGGCTGCCCCGGACCGAGCCGGGCCGACAGGCCCGCGTAGCACCAGGCGATTCCGCCGGCCGGATGGATGGCGAACAGCGGCGTACGCTCCTCCCCGCCGCGCAGTCGCAGTACGACGTCGAGAGCGTCCTCGGAGGCCTCGCCCGTGGTACCCAGGCGAGCCGCGAGCGCGGCCGGTGTCGCCGCCTCGAACAGCGATCCGATGGTCAGCCGGGTGCCGAACTCCTCGCGCACGCGGGCCACGAGCCGTACGGCGAGCAGCGAGGTGCCGCCCAGGTCGAAGAACGGGTCGTCAGGTCCGACCCGCTCGACGCCGAGCACCTCCGCGAACAGCCGCGTCAGCGCCTCCTCGTGGGCGCCCGACGGACGCCGGGCGCCGGCGCCGCCGCCGAACACGGGAGCGGGCAGGGCGCGACGGTCCAGCTTGCCGGCGGGGCTCAGCGGGAACGCGTCCAGGCCCACGACCGCCGCCGGCACCAGGTGCTCGGGCAACTCCCGTGCCAGCGAGGCGCGTACGGCCGCCGGGTCGGCACCGCCGGTGACGTAGCCGACGAGCCGCTGCTCGCCGGGACGGTCCTCGCGCACCAGGGCGCAGGCGCCGTCCACCCCGCCGAAGGAGGCCAACGCCGTCTCGATCTCGCCGAGTTCGATGCGCTGCCCGCGGAGCTTGACCTGGTCGTCGGTGCGGCCGAGGTACTCGACCTCGCCGTCCGGGGTCCAGCGCGCCAGGTCACCGGTGCGGTACATCCGGCCTGCCGGGGGGCCGAAGGGATCGGCGACGAAGCGGGACGCGGTCAGCTCGGGACGGTTCAGGTAGCCCGCCGCCAGCTGACGGCCTGCCAGGTAGAGCTCCCCCGGTATGCCGGGCGGGCAGGGTCGCAGCGCCGCGTCCAGCACGTACAGGCGGGTGTTCCAGACCGGGCGGCCGATCGGCACCGGCCCGGTGGCGTCCGCCGCGCACGCGTGGAAGGTGACGTCGACGGCCGCCTCCGTCGGGCCGTAGAGGTTGTGCAACTCGGCGCCGGGCAGTGCGCGCCCGAACGCGCCGGCGGTCTCACGGGGCAGGGCCTCACCGCTGCAGAACACCCGCGTGAGACTGCCGCACGCCTCCGGGTCCGCCTCCGCCAGGAACACCCGGAGCATCGAGGGCACGAAGTGGCAGGTGGTGACGCCCTGTTCGCGGATCAGCCGGGATAGGTAGGCCGGGTCCCGGTGGCCGCCGGGCTCGGCGACGACCAGGGCGGCACCCTGGCGCAGCGGCCAGAAGAACTCCCACACGGACACGTCGAACGACGACGGTGTCTTCTGCAGCACCCGGTCGTCCGGGGTCAGGCCGTAGGCGCCCTGCATCCAGCGCAGCCGGTTGTCGATCGCACCGTGCGACACCACGACGCCCTTGGGGCGGCCCGTCGAACCGGAGGTGTAGATGACGTAAGCCGGGTGGGCCGGGGTGAGGGGCCGCGACGGGTTCACCCACAGGTACTCCGAGACGTCGAGGCCGTCCAGGACGACCAGCGGGGTCCCGGTGCCCTCGGGGAGCCGGCCCGTCCGGTCGGTCACCGCGCACACGGGGGCCGCGTCGCCCAGCATGTACGTGAGCCGCTGCTCCGGGTAGTCCGGGTCGAGCGGCAGATACGCCGCCCCCGCCTTCAGTACGGCGAGTAGCGAGACGACCAGTTCCACCGAGCGTGGCACCGACACCGCCACCACCGCGCCCGGCCGGGCGCCCAGGGTCCGCAGGTGCCGGGCCAGCCGGTTGGCGCGGGTGTTCAGCTCCTCGTAGGTGAGAGAGGTCTCCCCGAAGACCAGGGCGGTCGCGTCAGGGGTGCGAGCGGCACGCGACTCGATCGGGCCGATGAGGGTGGTGGCCGGGAGTGTGCGGTCGGTGTCGTTGAACGCGCCCAGGACCAGATCGAGTTCGGCCTCCGTCGCGATGCCGTGCTCGGCGGTCGGCAGGTGCGGGTCCGCCCGGCTCAGCCGCTGCACCAGGTGCAGGAACCGTTCCTGGTGTGCGGCGAGGTCCCCGTCGCCGTGGAGCGCGGGGTTGCCGTCGTGGTCGATGCGCAGGCCGTGGCCGTCGGACCGGTCGTAGACGTTCACCGTCAGGTCGTCGACCGGGCCCGCGGACAGGTTCCGGGCGCGCGCGGGAGCGCCCGCGAAGGCCACGTCGTAGTCGAAGGGCATGACGTTGACGAGCGGTCCCACCAGCCCCCGGTTCTCGCCGAGGAGCCGGAGGTCGCGGCGGATGTCCTCGTAGCGGAAGCGCTGGTGGCGGCGGACCTCGCGGATGCCGAGCACGACCTGTCGGACCAGCTCGGCGAACGTCGCCTCGGGCGGGACGTCCAGCCGCAACGGCAGCACGTTCATCACCATGCCGGGCACCCGCAGCGACACCGATCCCACGCGGCCCATCATGGGCAGGCCGAGTACGACGTCACGGCGGCCGGTCGCGCGGGAGGTGTAGAGGGCCTGCGCGGCGATCAGCACGTCGGGCCAGGTGGCGCGCAGCCGGTCCGCGAGCTCCCGCACACCCTCCGTCGCCTCGGGACCGAGATGCGCCGTGCGGCGCAGGAACGTCCGCGAGGGAAGCGCGCCCCGGCCCGCGAGGCGGGGGACCTCGGGGCGGTCCGCGAAAGCCTCGGCCCAGTGCCTGCGGTCAGCCGCGAAGGCCTCCGAGGACCGGTACGCGGCATCCTCGGCGACCAGGTCGGCGAGCGTCCCGAACGCACGCGGAGCGGGCTCCGCGCCCCGGGCGAGCGCCGTGTAGACCTCGGCGGTGCGCCGTACGAGGAGTGAGTAGCCGAAGCCGTCCATGACGAGGTGGTGGATGCGCTGGTACCACAGCCACCTCTCCTCACCCACCCGGAACAGGGCGTGCCGGAACAGCGGACCGGCCGCCAGGTCGAAGGGCTCCGCCAGGTCCGCGCTCATCCACTCCTCGGCCCGCCGGCCGGCGTCGGGCGCCTCCCGCAGGTCGTGCGTGGTCAGCGGCAGTCCGACCGAGGGCAGGACGTGCTGGAGCGGGCCTTCGGGGGAGTCCTCGACGCGCACACGCAGTGCGTCGGTCTCGGAGGCCACCCGGCGCAACGCCTCGGCGAACAGACCGGGATCGAGCGGTCCGTCGATCTCCAGGCACTCCGCCGTGTTCTGCGCGGGGCTGAGCGGATCGAGCGACTGGGCGAACCACATGCCCGACTGGGCGGCGGTCAGCGGCAGTGTGACGACCGGTGCGGCACGGGGCCCGGCGCCGGCGTCGGTGAGCAGGGTGGTCACGAGGCCCCCAGCAGCGGCGCCCACGCCTCGATGGCGGGCTGCTCGGCGAGGTCGGCGAAGTCCGCCTCCACACCGTGGTCACGGCGCCAGCGTCCCAGCAGCGCCATGATGCGGACCGAGTCGAGTCCGTGGTCCAGGAGGTTCTCGTCGACGGGTATGTCCGCGGGGTCCTCGCCGAGTGCGTCGGCGACGTCGTGGCGGATCAGTTCGAGGGTGAGCGCCATGGTGATCAGATCTCCTTCAGGAGCGCGTCGGTCGTGGTGACCACCGCGCAGCGGCCGGCGGCCCAGTGCAGGGCCATGTCGTGGTCCTCGCGGGAGAAGTCGGCCACCGCGTCGGCGACCACGAAGGCCTGCACGTCCCGCATCCACGCGTCGCAGGCGCTCATCAGCACCCCGATGTGCGCGAAGACACCGGTGATCACCAGCTGGTCGCGGCCGGTCTCCCGCAGCATGTCCCCGAGCGGTGTGCGTACGAACGCGCTGTACTTCCACTTGGTCAGCACGGTGTCGCCGTCGGCCGGCGCGACGGTCTCCGGGATCGCCAGCGCCCGCGGGTCGTCCGCGGCGCCCGGACCCCAGAAGTCGAGCTGGAGTCCGCGCTCCTGCGCGGTCTGGCCGCCGCGCTGCACCGAGTAGACGACCGGGACGCCGATGCGCCGGTACTCCTCGATGACGCGTGAGGTGTTGCCGAGCATGCCGGTGAGCGGCTGCTCGCCGGGCGGAAAGGCGCCGAGGAAGTGGTTCTGCAGGTCGTGCACGAGCAGGACGGCCCGCGCGGGGTCGACGGTCCAGTCCACGCGGTTCGGGGGAAGTTCGGCCTCGGTCGGCAGTGCGTAGGAATTGATGGCGGGAAGAGCCATGGGGGGAACCTTTCGGTGCCGCGCGGGGCGGAACTCGATCTCAGTGCCGGTCCGGGACGGTGCCGGCGGGGGCGGCTTCGGAGCGCAGCCCCTTCTTGCTGACCTTGCCGATTCCGGTCTGCGGGAAGGCCTCGACGAACTCGACGAGGTCGGGGACCTTGTACGCGGCGACTCCGCGCTCGCGCACGAGGCGTTTGACGGCGACCGGCTTCAGGGGCTCGGCGCCCTCGCGCAGGACGACGTAGGCCAGGGTCCGTTCGCCCAGGTACTCGTCGGCCACCCCCACCACGGACACGTCGTGCACCGACGGATGGCCGAGGATGATGTTCTCGATCTCCTCCGGTGCGATCTTCTCGCCACCCCGGTTGATCTGGTCCTTGGCACGCCCCTCGACGACCAGGTGGCCCGTCGGGGTGCGGCGCACGATGTCGCCGGTCCGGTAGAAGCCGTCCTCGGTGAAGGCCCTGGTGTTGTGCTCGGGGGCACGCCAGTAGCCGCGGATCGTGTACGGACCCCGCGTCAGCAGGTGGCCGAAGCCGCCCTCCGGCACGTCCTCGCCGGCGTCGTCGACGAGGCGCACCTCGTCGTCCTCGGAGATCGGCCGGCCCTGGGTGGTGACCACGGTCTCGTGGTCGTCGTCCAGCCGGGTGTAGTTGACGAGCCCCTCGGCCATCCCGAAGACCTGCATGAGGCGGCAGCCGAGGGCGGGTTCCAGGCGGCGGGCCGCCGCCTCGCTGTACTTGGCCCCGCCCACCAGGACCAGTTCCAGGCTCGACAGGTCGTGCTCGGTGCCCGGGCCCGCCTCCGTCCACACGAGTGCGAGGGGCGGCACCATCCCGGTCATCGTGACGCGCTCGCGCTCCACGAGCGGGAAGGCCGTCGCCGGGTCGGGACTCGGGCAGAGCACCGCGGTCCCGCCGGCGTACAGCGCGCCGAGCCACCCCGGTGAACTCATCGGGAAGTTGTGCGCGGCCGGGAGCAGCACGAGGAAGCGTGTGTCGGCGTCGACTCCGCAGATCTCGTTCGATCCCCGCAGCGAGTAGATGTAGTCGTCGTGCGTCCGCGGGATGAGCTTGGGCACGCCCGTCGTGCCCCCGGACAGCTGGAGGAACGCCAGATCGTCCGGCCGGGGCTCGTGGGCGGTGCCGGCGGGGGTGCGCGGCACCTCCGACAGCGCGGTGTGCGGGCCGGGCGAACCGACGACGAACACGTGCTTCAGGGTCGGCGTGCGCTCCTTCACCCGTGACGCGAGCGCGACGTGGTCGAAGCCCGCGTGCCGGTCGGGGACCACATAGGCGACGGCTTCGGTGAACGCGCAGAAGTAGCCGATCTCCGTCTCCCGGTGCGCGGGCAGCGCGTAGACCGGCAGCGCGCCGACCCGGAAGAGCGCGAAGACGACCTCGATGAACTCGGCGATGTTCGGGAGCTGTACGACGACCCGGTCACCGGGCGAGATACCGCGCGCCGCGAACCCCGCGGCCAGTCGCGAGGCCCGCTCGTCCAGTTCCCGGTACGTCCACGAGCGCCGCTCGGGAGCGGGATCCACGACCGCCACCCGGTCCGGGTGGGCGGCTGCGCGCTCCCTGAGCACACCGCCGAACGTCTCCCCGCGCCAGTGGCCCGCGGCCCGGTACCGCTCCGCGAACCCGGCCGGCCAGGTGGGTGCGTCGGGCATCCGTACGGGGTCCGCGGCGTCGGGCTGCCGTGCGGCGGTCGCGGCGTCGGGAACTCCTACGGGGGTCACAGCGCGGCCCCCACAGCGCTCAGGAAGGTACGGAACTTCGCCTCGGTCTCCGCCGTCTCGGCCGAGGGCGAGGACTGGGCCACCACACCCGCGCCGGCGAACAGCCGCAGCGTGCGGCCCTCGGCCTCCGCGCAGCGGATGGTCACGACCCACTCGCCGTCGCCGTCCGCGTCCTGCCAGCCGACCATGCCGGTGTACGCGCCCCGGTCGAAGGGCTCCGAGTCGGCGATGACCTGCCGGGCCACTTCCGTCGGCGTTCCGCAGACCGCCGGGGTGGGATGCAGGGCCGACGCCAGGTCGAGGGCGGTGGAGGCCGGATCGCGCAGCTCTCCGGTCAGCGTCGTGGACAGGTGCCACATGGCGGCGGTCCGCACGAGGGTGGGGCGCTCGGGCACCACCAGGCTCACGCAGAACGGTGCCAGGGCCTCACGGATGGCGTCCACCACGACGGCGTGCTCGTGGAGGTCCTTCGGCGAGTCGAGGAGAGCGGCCGCCCTGCGGACGTCCTCGGCCAGGTCGCCGCTGCGCTGGGCGGAGCCGGCCAGCGGGTTGGCGACGAGCCGTGCCCCCCGGCGGGCCACGAGCAGTTCGGGACTCGCGCCCACCAGGGTGCGGCCGGGGCCGCTCGGCACGGCGAAGGTGTAGCCGTCCGGGTCGCGCCGTGCCAGACGGCTCAGCATGGCGGGCAGGTCCAGGTCGCGGGACGACGTCAGTTCCAGCGTGCGGGCGAGGACCACCTTGTCGAACTCCCCGGCACGCATCCGCTCCACCGCGGCCGCGACGGCCTCGGAGTACCGCTCCGCGGACGGGACCTCGCGTATCCGCCAGTCGTCGCCCCCGTCCGCGTCCGGGCCGTGCAGGGCGATGAGCGGGTCGGCGCGCAGGGCGTTCGCCCACCGAACGGCCCGCGGGACGGCCAGCGACGCCACGCCGTCCGGGGCGAACGGCACGGAGCCGACGACGACCGGCGCGGGATCACCCGCGCCCCGGGCCGAGTCCAGGGCCTCCCGTACCCGCCGGGCCAGGGGCCGTGAGTCGTGGGGTATCCGCACCGAGGTGCCCGAGCCGAGCAGGGTGTGCCGGGGCGTGGCGAGGAAACGGTCGGTGCCGGGCCGGTAGGCCTCCAGCAGAGCCGTGGCCGCGCCGGGGGTGTCGTGCGGGGGAGGAGCGGTGGGTACGCGCAGAGAGGCGGACATGGGTGGTCTCCAGTGGGGGGTGGCTCGAGCTGCGGTGGGCGGCGGACGGGTAGCGGGGTTCAGGCCCGCAGGGTGGCCCCGCCGTCGACGTACAGGTCGTGCATGGTGATGTGCCGGGCCCGGTCGGACGCGAGGAAGGCGACGGCGTCGGCTATGTCGGACGGGTCGGCTATACGGCCCAGCGGAATGCCGGTGCGGTACGTGGCCGGATCACCCTCGACCACACGGCGGGAGGCGGCCTCCTCGTCCCCCGCCGTCCACATGCCGCGCTGCATGTCGGTGAGGGTCGAGCCGGGTGAGACGGTGTTGCAGCGGACACCCCGGGGCGCCACTTCGAGGCCGAGGCACTTGGTGAACATCACCGCGGCCGCCTTGGACGCCGCGTAGGCCGCCATGCCCGTGCGGGGGATGCCCGCGGCGTTGGACGCGACCGTGACGATGCTGCCCGAACCACGCTCCGCCATACGGCGGGAGACGGACCGTGAAACATGGAACACGCCATGGGTGTTGACGGCGAAGGTCGCCGCCCAGTCCTCGTCCGTCAGGTCCGCGACCCGTGAACCACGCAGGATTCCGGCCACGTTGACCGCGATCTCCAGCGGACCCAGCGCGACCTCCGTCTCGGCGACGAGCGCCTCCACCGCAGCGGAGTCGGTGACGTCGAGCGTGCGCGAGGCGACCTGACCGTCGTACGCCTGCGCGAGGGGTGCGAGGGCGTCCCCGGACACGTCGGTGGCGAGGACACGGGCCCCGCGGGCGGCGAGGGCGTGGACGACCGCCTCGCCTATGCCGCGGCCCGCACCCGTCACGAGCGCGGTGCGGCCGGCGAGTTCCTGGTCGAGGCTCACTTGACCATGGCCTTCCGGATGTCGTCGAGCACCGAGACGGCTGCCTGCGCGCCCCCGAGGCTGGTCCACTTGGTCCCGTCGACGACGGTCGCGTGCTTGTCCCGGACGGCGCCCAGCTGTCCGTAGGCGGGCTTCCGGGCCAGCTCGGCGAGCAGTTCGGAGTCGGTGCCCGCATCGAGCGTGCCGATGAACAACCAGTCGCCGTCGATCTCCTTGAGGTTCTCGTCGCTCAGCGGCGTCGAGTGGCCCTCACCCTGCTCGTTCTGGATTCCGGGGCGGGTGAAGCCGAGGTCCTTGAGGACGTCGCTGATGAAGACGCCCTGCTGCATGACCGCGGTGCCCTTGGCCGAATAGCGGGCGACGGACACCTTCGTGCCTGCTCGCGGACCGAGATCCGTCTTCAGCGCGGCGGCCCGGGTCTCGTAGTCGGTGAGGAACTTCTCGGCCTCATTCGTCCTGCCCAGCGTCGTGCCGGTGAGGCGGAGGGCCTTCTTCCAGTCCTTGGTGCCGCCGATGGTGACGACCGTGGGCGCGATCCTGCGGAGCTGCGCGAGCACCTGCTCGTCGGCGAGCTGACCCGCGAGGATCACGTCCGGCTTCGCCTGGACGACCTTCTCGATGTCAGGACCGGTGACTGCTCCCACCACCGGGATGGTCTCCGCCTGGTCCGCGAGGTACTGGGGCGCGCCCTTCTGGCCCCGGCCCGCGGTCAGACCGACCGGCTCGACACCCAGGGCGAGCGACGCGTCCAGGTCCATCTCGCTGAGGGCGACCACGCGCTCGGGCGCCGCTGGGACGTCGACCTTCGTGCCCGTGGCGTCGGTGACCTTCGTGGTCGCCGTGTTCCCCGCGCCGTCGGCTCCCGCTTTCCCCTCGGACGATCCGCAGGCGCTCAGGGTCAGGGAGCACAGCGCGAGAAGGGCCACCGACACGACGGGACGTGCGATACCGCGGGACGAGGGGGACGAATACGGCGCCATGGCCAGAGATCTCCGTTTACGTTCGGTTTACGTTCGGTCGAATCGCGTCCCGGCAAGCTGCCCCCGTACTCCGAAACGGAGAGAGGCGGTGCGCGTCGCACCACTTCCGGGCACAGCTGTGCCCAGGACCCGCCGGAACCGGACGAGTGCATTTAGGTTAGGCTAACCTTATGTCGATAGCGCAAGGGGGTCGGTCGACAACAGCCGGATCCCGCCCACGTGAAAGCCCCCCGCCCCAGGGGCATTCGGTCCTCCCGGCAACCGTGGGGCTCCTGCTGCTCCTCGTGGCCCTCGTGCTGCTCTCCCTCGTCATCGGAACCGGCGACAGCCCCGTGGCGCGCGCCTGGGACTTCCTGATCGGCGACCCCGCCGCGCGGGCCGACGCCCAGATCCGACTGGCCGTCATGGACGTACGCCTGCCGCGCACCCTGGCCGCCCTGCTCGTCGGCACCTGCCTGGGCGCGGCGGGCTGCCTGCTCCAGGCGGCCACCCGCAACCCGCTCGCCGAGACGGGGCTGCTCGGCGTCAACTCCGGTGCCGCCTTCGCCGTCGTACTCGGGCTCACCTTCTTCGGCGCCGACTCCCCGGGCGCGCTGCTCGTCTGGGCCCTCGGCGGCGGAATGGCCGCGAGCGCCGTCGTACTGCTGTTCGCCGGGTCCGGGCGCACCGCGGGCTCCCCGCTGCGACTCGTGCTGGCCGGATCCGCGCTGGGTGCCACGTTCCACGGCGGTACGTCGTACGTCCTGCTGGGCACGCAGTCGACCTTCGACACCTACCGCTACTGGACGATCGGCTCGCTGGCCGGAGTCGAGATCTCCGACCTCGCCCCCCTGCTGCCCCTCGTGGCACTCGGCCTGATCACCGCCCTCGGCTGCGCCCGCCCGCTGTCGGCGCTCGGCCTCGGGGACGACGGCGCTCGCTCGCTCGGCCACCACCCCGGCCGGATCCGGCTCGTCGTCGCCGGCGCGGTCTCGCTGCTCGCCGGGTGCGCGGTCGCCGTGGCCGGTCCCGTCGCCTTCCTCGGCCTGCTGGCCCCCTACGCCGCCAGGGCGCTGACCGGGCCGCGCATGCTCGCCCAACTCGTCCTGTCCGCACTGATCGCGGCGGACATCATGATCCTCGCCGACGTCCTCGCCCGGATCGTCATCCGCCCGTGGGAGACGCCGGTCAGCGTGCTGCTCGCCTTCGTGGGCGGCCCCCTCCTCGTCCTGATCGCCCGGTCGTCCCGCCTGTCCACCGCCGGAGCGACGGAATGACCGACGTGACACCGCAGAACGCCGGGCCGCACACGGATGGTTCGCAGGTGACGGCGCCCGATACCGCGTCGTACACGAAGGGTTCGCAGGTGACGCCGCCGGACACCGGTCCGTGCAGCGGCGGTCCGGACGTGACTCCGCCGGACAGCACCGTGGTGCGCGCGGGCGCGCTCTCCTGGCTCCTCCCGCGCCGCAGCGTCCTCGCCGCCGCCCTGCTCCTGCCGGTCCTCGCCGTACTCACCGCGCTCGCGGTGATGGCGAGTTCGACCGGAATGAGCCTGTCGGACACCCTCGCCGGCCTCCTCGGCACCGGTGACGCCGGAACCGTCATGATCGTGCGCGACTTCCGGCTGCCCCGCGTCTTCGCCGGGCTCATGGTCGGTGCCGCGCTGGGCATCGCGGGCTGCCTCACCCAGACGCTCGCGGGCAACCGTCTAGCCACACCCGACCTGCTCGGAGTCAACGACGGCGCCACCGCTGCGGTCGTCGCCGCCGCGGCCGGCTCCACCACGGGCATGGTCGGCGCCTGGTGGCTCGGCCCGATCGGCGCCGTCGCCGCCGCCGCGGTTGTCGTCCTGTGTGCGGGCGGGGCCGGGAGCGCCGGCTACCGGGTCCTCGTGACGGGCATCGGGGTCTCCACGTTCATCGGAGCCGTGGGCGACCTCGTCATGTCGCGTCAGAACGACAACACCGCGGGCGGCGTCTTCCTCTGGGCCGTGGGCAGTCTCAACGGCCGCGACTGGGGGGTCGGCACACCGCTCGCACTCGTCCTGCTGTTCCTGGTCCCGCTCGCCCTGGCCGTCGGCCACCGGCTCCAACTCCTGCGATTCGACGACGACGTCGCGGCCTCGCTCGGCGTGGACCTGCGCAAGCTGCGCGCCGTCGCGCTGGCACTCGCCGTGGCCCTCGCCGGCACCGCCGTCGGCGTCGGCGGCCCCATCGCCTTCGTCGCACTCGCCGCCCCGATCCTCGCCCAGCGCCTGACCGGCCCCACCCGGGTCCCGGTCACCGGCTCCGCCCTGGCCGGCGCCGCCCTGATCGCCGCCGCCGACGCGCTGGGACGCGTCGCCGCACCTGTCGAACTGCCCGTCGGTGTGGTCACCAGCGTCCTCGGCGGCCCCTTCCTGCTCTGGGTCCTGTTCCGCCCGGACCGTGCCACCGGAAAGGCCTGACCGCCCCCATGAACGACGTACCCCGCGCGACCGCCCCCGGTCTCGAAGTCAGCGCCCTCCACGCCGGATACCCCGGCCGTCCGGTCGTCGAGAACGTCGGCCTCACCGTCCCCGCCGGCCAGGTCGTCGCGATCGTCGGTCCCAACGGCTGCGGGAAGTCGACCCTGCTGCGCACCGTCGCGCGCCTGCACCGTCCCGAGTCCGGAACGGTCCGGGTCGGCGGAGACGACATCTGGGAACTGACCCGGCGCCGGGCGGCCCACCGCGTCGCGCTGCTGCCCCAGTCGCCCCGCGCGCCCGAGGCCGTGACCGTGGCCGGCCTCGTCCGCTACGGCCGCCACCCCCAGCAGGGTCTCCTGCGGCAGTGGTCCCGGGAGGACGAGAACGCCGTACGCGAGGCACTCGAGGCCACCGGAACCACGGAACTGGCCGCCGAGCGCCTGGACAGGCTCTCCGGCGGCCAGCGTCAGCGCTGCTGGCTCGCCATGGTCCTCGCCCAGCGGACCCCGGTCGTCCTGCTCGACGAACCGACCAGCGCTCTCGACCTCGGACACGCGGTGGAGGTCCTGGAACTCGTGAGGGAGGTCGCCGCCGCGGGCCGCACCGTTGTCATGGTGCAGCACGACCTGGCGGCGGCGGCCCGCTACGCCGACACGATCGTCGCCATGAAGGACGGACGCGTCGTCGCCCGGGGCGGACCGGGCGAGACGGTCGACGCGGCCCTGGTGAAGGAGCTCTACGGAGTGGACGCCGACGTACTCGCCGCGCCGGGCGACGGTTCCCCGGTGGTGGTGCCCAGGGCCCGGCTGCTCACGAAGCGGACGTGACGGGTCCCGGCCGCCGCGCGGCCGGCCGGGACGGCCTGGTCCGGGGACCGAAGACGGCCAGGGCCACGGCGCCCACCATCCACACGGCGGCGATGAAGTAGAAGACGCTCTGGTAGCCGGTGCGGTTGTAGAGCCCCGCGATGATCAGCGGGCCCGCGGCGTTCGACAGCCGGCCGATCCCGTAGGTGATGCCCGTTCCCAGGGAGCGGCTCCGGGTGTCGAAGAGCTCGGGGGAGTAGGCGTACGCGAGGGCGGTGTAGCCGCGCTCGAAGAGGTTCACCAGGAAGCCGAAGACCACGATCAGGACCGGGTCGAAGGTCAGCCCGTACAGCAGACCGCAGAGCGCGATGACCGTGCCGAAGGCGACGAGGCACCACTTGCGCTCGAACCGGTCGGTGACCAGGGAGGCCAGGAAGGAGCCGAGGGGCGCGCCGACGGTGGTGAGGGCGATGTAGAAGACGGACTTCTCGACGCTGAAGCCCTCCTTCGCCAGCAGGGTGGGCGCGAAGCTCGAGTACCCGAAGAAGCCGATGGTCTGGGTCACCCACAGGACCGTGAGCAGCAGCGTCGGTGCGAGGTACCTCCTGCGCAGCAGCAGACGCACCGGGGCCTTGACCGCCGGGGGCTCCTCGACGGGTTCGGCCGGTTCGGCCAGCGGCCCCTTCTCGGCGGTCACCGAGGCCTCGATCTCACGCAGGACCGCGTCGGCCGCGGCGTGGTCGCCCCTGTTCTCGTACCAGCGCGGTGACTCCTTGATGTGCTTGGAGAACAGCACGAGCAGGACGCCGAGCGCACCCCACAGGTACACCAGCCGCCAGGACCAGTCGCTGAGCGGGACGACGAGACTGGCGATCAGGTTGGTGGCGGGCGTACCGCAGATGCCGATGACCATGGCGTACGCCTGGTACTTGCCGCGGACGGCGGCCGGATACATCTCGTTGACGTAGATGACCGCCACGACGGTCATCGCCGACAGGCCCGCCGAGGTGAGCACCCGGAAGACGCCGAGTGAGAAGACGTCCCACGAGAACACCGACACGAACGAGAAGAACCCGAAGAACAGGGTGGTGCGGAGCAGGGTCCTCCTGCGGCCCCACCGGTCGGCGAGGGCGCCCGCGACGATGGACCCGATGAACATGCCGACGAAGGACAGTGAGGTGACGTAGGCGACCTGATTGACCGTCACTCCCCAGAGCTCGATGAGCTTCGGGGCGGTCGTCGCGAAGCTGTTGATGTCCGCGAACTCGAAGAAGTAGGCGAAGGCGACAGCCAGCAGGGTCGTCTTGTGGAAGCGTGAGATGGGCAGCCGGTCCAGCCGGTTCGCCGCGTTGGCGTGCTGCATGGGGACGGTCCCTGTCGGTGTGCGGGTGCGGGTGGGAGAGGGTCAGACGTCTTCGCCGGGCCAGTACAGGCTCATGGGGTTGTCGACGAGGAGTCGGCGCCGCTGCTCGGGGGTGACGGCGATGTGCGGGATGTGGTCGACCAGGAGTCCGTCGTCGGGCATGTGCCCGGTGAGGTTGGGATGGGGCCAGTCCGTGCCCCACAGCACCCGGTCGGGGAACTCCTGGACGACGCGCCGCCCGAAGGGCACGACGTCGGCGTAGGCGCTGCGCTCACCGTCGAGGGCGGCGGGACCCGTCAGGCTGAGGCGCTCGGGGCAGGTGACCTTCACCCATACGTCGTGGGAGCCGACGAAGCGGAGGAAGCGGCTGAACCGAGGTCCGTCCACGGGGAGTGACACGTCGGGCCGGCCCATGTGGTCCACCACGAGGGGTGTGGGCAGGGATCGGAAGAAGCCCTCCAGCCCGGGCAGATCGGCGCTCTCGAAGTAGAGCACGACGTGCCAGCCCAGCGGGGCGATCCTCCCCGCGATCGTCGCCAGGTCCTCCAGCGACGACGTGTCGACCAGACGACGCAGGAAGTTGAAGCGCACACCGCGTACCCCCGCCGCGTCCAGTGCGCGCAAGTCGGCGTCGGAGATGTCCGGCCGGACGGTGGCGACCCCACGTGCCCGGCCGTCGGCCGCGCGGACCGCGTCGAGCATGGCGGTGTTGTCCGTGCCGTGACAGGTGGCCTGCACGACGACCGCACGGCTGACACCCAGATGTGCGTGGAGGGAGGACAGTTCGTCCCTGCCCGCGTCGCAGGGGGTGTACTTGCGCTCGGCCGCGAACGGGAACTCGGCCTGCGGGCCGAACACATGGCAGTGGGAGTCGACGCTGCCGGCCGGGAGCCGGAACGCCGGTACGGACGGATCCCGGTACCAGTCCAGCCAGCCGGGCGACTTGGGGGAGCGAGTGCTCATGGGTCTCCTCGTGGTGCGTGGGGAGGGGAGGGCGGGAGGCGCGTGCGCCGCCGCCGTGGACAGCCCTCAGCGGCCCTGACGCCTCAACAGCGCGTCGAGGCGCGGGTAGACGGCGCGTGCGTTGTGCTCCCGCACTCCTGCCAGGGCGTCCGGGGACAGTCCCGCGGCCTCCACGTAGCGGCGGGTGTCGTCGAAGTGGTGGCCGGTCCGCGGATCGACGTCACGGACGGCGCCGATCATCTCGGAGGCGAAGAGGATGTTCCGGGCCGGTACGACCTCGAAGAGGAGGTCCGAACCCGGCTGGTGGTACACGCAGGTGTCGAAGTAGACGTTGCCCAGGACGTGCTCCTCCAGCGGCGGTTTCCCGAGCGCCATCGCCAGACCGCGGAACCTCCCCCAGTGGTAGGGGACGGCACCTCCGCCGTGGGGGATGACCAGACGCAGCGTCGGGAAGTCCGTGAACAGGTCGCCCTGCACCAACTGCATGAACGCGGTGGTGTCGGCGTTCAGGTAGTGCGCCCCCGTCGTGTGGAACGCCGGGTTCACGCTGGTGCTGACATGGACCATCGCCGGCACGTCGTACTCGACCATCTTCTCGTACAGGGGGTACCACGAGCGGTCGGTGAGGGGCGGCGCGGTCCAGTGGCCGCCGGAGGGGTCCGGATTCAGGTTCAGTGCGACGGCCCCGTACTCCTCCACGCACCGGGTGAGCTCCGGCACGCAGGTCGCGGGATCCACGCCCGGTGACTGCGGGAGCATGGCCGCGGGCACGAAGCGCTCCGGATAGAGCCGGCTGACGCGGAAGCAGAGCTCGTTGCAGATGGCCGCCCACTCGGAGGACGTGCGGAAGTCGCCCACGTGATGGGCCATGAACGACGCCCTGGGCGAGAAGACGGTCATGTCGATGCCGCGTTCGTCCATCAGCCGCAACTGGTTCGACTCGACGCTCTCGCGGAGTTCGTCGTCGCTTATCCCCAGGTCCGGCCTCCGGGGCGTCACGGAGGGGTCGTCGAGTCCGGCGATCTGCCGGTCGCGCCACGCACCCAGCGCGGGAGGTGCCGTCGTGTAGTGGCCGTGGCAGTCGATGATCATCGATGTTCCTCTTCGAAGTGCCTGTGTCCTGCATGGCCGGGGGTGCCGCTGTGCGACCGTCCCACCCGGCCGGCTGCCACGCCACCGTAACCGTCGATGAAATTGTTGACAATATGCCTGACGAGAAAGTTTCGGGCATTATCGCTGACAGTGCCGACGTGGTCTCTGCCGCGCGGCAGCGGGGATTTACCGGACGATGTACGGAAGGCGGAGGGGTGACGTCGAATCAGGCCACCGGTCGGGCGGGCCGGAGCGCGGTCTCCAGCGGTATCCGGGAGGCGCTCGCGGCGGGTGACATGGTCCCCGGGCAGCGTCTGGTCGAGCAGGAGCTGTCCGAGGTCTTCGGGGCGACGCGGAGCTCGGTGCGCGAGGCGCTGCAGGATCTCGCCGCCGAGGGCCTGGTCGAGCTGATTCCCCGGCGCGGGGCGCGGGTGCGGGTGATCTCCGTCGAGGAGGCGGTGCAGATCACCGAGTGCCGGGCCCTGTTGGAAGGGCTGTGCGCCCGGCGGGCCGCGGAGTTCGCCTCCGACGAGGTGCGACATGAGCTGACGGGCATCGGTGCGGCGATGAGCCGCGCCGTGGCGGAAGGGGATCCGGACGCCTACTCCCTGCTGAACCGCAGGCTGCACGAGTGCCTCGGTGAGGTCAGCGGCCAGAAGGTGGCCCAGGCTCTCCTCGATCGGATGAACGGCCAGATGGTGCGCTACCAGTTCCGCCTCGCGCTCCGCCCTGGCCGCCCCGCGCGGTCGCTGCCGCAGCACCTGGCGATCATCCGCGCGGTCGTCGCGGGCGACGGGGCGGCGGCGGAGGCTGCCGCGCGTGCGCACGTCGACAGCGTGGTCGAGGCGCTGCGGGAGACTCCGGTGGCCGTGCGCCTCGGCTGACCCGGGCGACGACGGCCGGCCTCCCGAGGCCGCGCGGCCCGCGGGCCGGACTACCGCGGTCTCCCGGGGCGGCCCGCCGGGCGCGCGCGCCGGTCTCCCGGGGCGGCCGGCCCGTCGCGCGCCGGTCCTCCGCCGGACCGGCCCGCGCGCCCGGGCCCCCGACGCGGAACTCCCGCCCGGGTCGGTCGTCCCGGGCGGGAGCGTGTGCTGTCGCGTGCCGGCTCTCGTGCGGGACCGGCAGGTCAGGCGAGGAGCTTCTCCTTGGCCTTCTCGTACTCCGCCTGGCTGAGGTGCCCCTTGTCCTTGAGCTCCGCGAGCTTTGCCAGGTCGGAGACGTGTCCACTGCCCTTGCCGGTGTCACCGTCGGAGCCGGCGGCCTGCTTCACGTACTGCCGGAAGGCCGTCTCGCGCTCCTCGGCCTGCTTGGCCTCGCGCCGCCCCATGCCCCGGCCGCGGGCGATCAGGTAGACGAGTACGCCCACGTAGGGGAGCACGATCACGAAGATCACCCACGCCGCCTTGGCCCAGCCGCTCAGGGAGTGGTCCTGGAAGACGTCCGTGACCACCTTGAAGAGCAGGAACAGCCACACCACCCACAGGAACAGGTACATCATGGTCAGGAAGAGGTTCAGCAGCGGATAGTCGTCCATGGGTCTACTCCGATCGCACGGGCAGTCCCCTATTGGTACCCCTGATGCCGTACGTCCGCATTTCTGGCGGTTCAGGCGGCAAGGGTGTCCAGGAACGCCGCGAGCTTGTCCCTCGTCCGCTCGATCTGCTGCTCCACGGTCAGCGACTCCTCGAACCGTCCGCCGGGTGCGGGTGACTTCTTGCCCCGCACGTACAGCGAGCAGTCGAGGTCGGTGCAGACGTAGACGCCCACCGAGTTGCCGTCCCGGCCCGCCTGGCCGCGTTTGCGGGCGGTCATCAGTGAGACGCCGCTTCCCGGGTGCGTGGTCAGGCAGATCGAACACATGCTGCGGTGCAGGAAGCCGCGCTGCCGGGACGGGAAGCGGAGTGTGATGCCCGTCAGTTCGCCGCGGAGCTCGGTGACGATATAGCTCCGGTCGGGTGCCGAGAGGTCGCGCCAGCCGAGGAAGTCCAGGTCGCCCCAGGGGCGCTCGTCGAGGTCCCGGGGCAGCGGCAGGCGCTTCGCCTCGCCCTTGGTGCAATTGACGAACGACGCCCGTATGTCCTGCTCGCTGACTGCTCTCATGGCGTCAACGCTAAACCTGCCTATGAGCCCTAGGCAAATGCTTAATTCCCATAGGGTGCGCCGGGGTCGCCCGGACCGGACGGGCGGGTGGCGGCGATCGGCAGGTGGTGCGCGGCCGGATGCGGGATGTCCAGATCGGGGCGCCAGACGGCCAGGATCTGGGCCGAGGGGTGGAACAGTGCGCCCGGCAGCTCGTCGGGGGCGGTCCAGCGCCACTCGCCGACGAGATGCGGCTCGGTGACGCGGGGGACCGCCGATGCCACGGTCACCAGGGCCGCCATGCTGATCCTGTTGATGCCGCCCACCACGTCGTGGAGCATGGCGAAGACGTCCACGGCCTCTTCGGGCACCCGCAGCCCCGTCTCCTCGCGCAGCTCCCGCGCGGCCGCCGCCGCGACCGACTCGTGCGTCGGGTCGATCTTGCCGCCCGGCAGCTCCCAAGTGCCCGAGCGGTGTCTTCCGAGCAGGATCCTGCCCTGTTCGTCCTGTACGACGACTCCCACTCCGAAGGCCGCCTGGACGAGCGGCGGACGGCTGTTCCGGGTCGGGGCGTCTGCGGAATCCATGCGAAGAACCCTAAGGGTTGTATCCACAGGCGATCACGGGGCAGCCTTCAGTGGACCAGGTTGAGGGTGGTGTCCGAGACTCCGACGCGAATGGACTGACCCCACGTCAACTCCAGCGCGTCGGACTCCATTCCGTCGCCGAACACCACCATCCGGTCCGTCTCGACGGTGAGCCTGAGGCCGTCCTGGCGCGCCAGTTCGCCCGCGACCAGGGAGGTGCCGGTGGCCGGTGAGGGCCAGGCCTCGCGCACGAACCAGACCAGCCTGGGATCGGACGGGGCCGGCAGTCGCGGCGCGCCGCCCCGCTCGATCCAGAGCGACCGCAGCCAGCCGGTCGACCCCGTCCCCGTGCCGACCAGTACGCCGGACGACGCCTGTGCCTCGGCTGCGGAGGGGCTGCCGTCCGGGCCGATGCGGTAGCGCGCGGTCTGGTGGCCGGGTGATCCGAGGTAGATCTCGTTGAGTGCGAGCAGCCGCTGGGTGTCGTCGGCGACGGCCTCCGTCATCGTGAGCGCGTCCACCCGTGCGCCGGGGGTGAGAGCCGCTCGGCACAGCGCCTCCGTGTCACGGGGCCGGTGGCGTACGAGGACTCCGGGGTTGCGGCCGGGGTCGGTGTCGATGCCCACCACGGGCTGGCCGGACAGGTACTTCGCGGCATTGGCGACCAGGCCGTCCTGCCCGACCACGACGACCACGTCCTCCGGGCCGAACAGGAAGCGGTCGAGGTCGGACCGCTCCACCCGTGTCCGTCGCCACCGCAGGGGCAGCGCGGCGGCCACATCGGTGAGAGCGCGCTCGTTACGCCGGTGGCGCTCCGCCACCTCTTCGACGGACCGGCCGCGTCCGGCCAGCACGAAGGCGGCCTGGCCGTGGGTGCCGTGCCGCGCCAGCAGCTCCTCGTACTCGGTCGTTCGGTGCACCAGCACCGCGCGTGGGGCCAGGCTCACGCCCCCGGTTCCGTCCTGCCGAGCCTGGCGAGCAGGCCGGTGAGCACGTCGGGGGAGAGGGTGAGGCTGTCGATGCGCGGCAGGTTCTCGGCCAGCCGGGTCGCCGCCAGGGCGTGCAGCGTGCCAGGATCCACGTCCGCGTGCGCCCGCAGCCAGGCGGCCTGTGCCTCGGCCCGCGCCGCGCCTACACCGCGGGCGGCCTCCGCCTCCGCGGCGGCCAGGCGGACCGTACGGGCGGCCTCGGCCTCCGTGCGCACCCCGTCGGCGGCCGACTTCTCCTCCGCCTCGCGGCGGGCGTTGGTGCCGCGCTGGTCCACGAGCTGCTCCTCGCGGCGAGCGAGCTCGATCTTGCTGGCCAGCTCGTTCTCGGCGATGGCGCGCTCGCGCTCGACCGCGACCGCCCGTCGTTCGTAGACGGACCGGTCGGCCTCCTGCTGGATCTGCTCCCTGGCCGGCGTGCGCAGGGCCCGCTCGACCTCGGCCTCGGGCCGGATGGCCACGACGCGCACGGTCACCAGCTCGATGCCGGTCGCGGGCAGCCGGGGTTCGGCCGCGAGACCACCGGCGACCCGCTCCCGTACCGCGGCGACGCCGTCCACGAGCGCGGTCGCGAGCGGGGTCCGGGCCAGGACGTCGAGGGTGTGCTGCTGCGCGGTCTCGGTCAGCAGGGTCGCGATCTGCTCCAGCGGAGCCCCGCGCCAGACCCCGGTGTCGGGGTCCACGGAGAAGTCGAGCCGGGCGGCGGCCTCGGCGGGATCACTGATCCGGTAGGTCACCGTGGCCTGCACGGTGACGTCCTGGAAATCGGCCGTACGGGCGTGGAACGCCATCGCCAGCTCGCGGTCGTCCACCGGGATCTCGGAGAGCGCGGCGGTCAGGGAGCGGTACCAGAAGCTCGCCCCCGGGCCGTCGTGGACGAGGACGCCGCGCTTGTGGTGGCGGATGTGGGCGGTGGGCGCGGAGCGCAGGTGTCGCCGGCCGAAGCGCCGGGTGATGTCGGCCATCTCGGGACCCCCTCTTTCTCGTCACTGCGACGATAACGAGGTCACCCTCATGTCGTCAAGGGGACGAGAAGGGGGTGTGGGTACGAAAGCGGCCGGCCGGTGGTCTCCACGGCGCGTCTAAGTGCGCTGACACGCCGCGGCAGCGGTTCAGCACCGCACGGCGCGCGGCGAATACCGCACGGAAAGCGGCCGCGAAAGCCG